>CAXBCI010000027.1:0-57460 GCA_963974065.1 uncultured Hyphomicrobiales bacterium
CGCTTGTCGTCTGGCAGACCGGTTCCGGCACGCAGTCCAACATGAATGCCAATGAAGTGATCTCCAACCGCGCGATTGAAATTCTCGGCGGCGAGATGGGCTCCAAGAAGCCGGTCCATCCCAATGATCACTGCAATATGTCGCAATCCTCCAATGATACATTTCCGACCGCCATGCATGTCGCCTGCGCCGAGGAAATCGAGCACCGTCTGCTGCCGGCATTGCTGCAATTGCGCAATGCGTTGAATGACAAGGCCGAGGCCTGGAAAGACATCATCAAGATCGGGCGCACCCACACGCAGGATGCAACGCCGCTGACTCTGGGCCAGGAATTTTCCGGATATGTGCAGCAGCTCGACAATGGCATTGAGCGGATCACCAGTGCGATGCCGAAGCTGATGGAACTGGCGCAGGGCGGCACGGCAGTGGGAACCGGGCTCAATGCGCCTGTCGGCTTTGCCGAACGCGTGGCCGACGAAATTGCACAGATTACCGGCATGAACTTCAAAACCGCGCCGAACAAATTCGAGGCGCTGGCCGCCCATGACGCCATGGTGTTTGCCCATGGTGCGATCAATACGGTGGCCGCATCGCTGTTCAAGATCGCCAATGATATCCGCTTTCTGGGCTCAGGCCCCCGGGCTGGTCTTGGCGAATTGGCGCTGCCAGAAAATGAACCCGGCTCCTCGATCATGCCGGGCAAGGTCAACCCCACCCAGGCGGAAGCGCTGACCCAGGTCTGTGTACAGATTTTCGGCAATCATGCGGCGCTGACCTTTGCCGGCAGCCAGGGCCATTTCGAATTGAATGTGTTCAATCCTGTGATGGCGTATAATTTTCTTCAATCCGTGCGTCTGATGTCGGATGCGGCTGTATCCTTCTCTGACAATTGTGTGATGGGCATTGAGCCGCGGCTGGATAATATCAAGGATGGGCTGGAACGCTCGCTGATGCTGGTGACGGCGCTGGCACCTAAAATCGGCTATGACAACGCCGCCAAAATTGCCAAGACCGCTCACAAGAATGGCACCACGCTGAAAGAGGAAGCCCTGGCCACCGGGCTTGTGACGGAAGCTGAATATGACGAAATCGTCGTTCCATCAAAGATGATTTCACCTGGATGATACGGTTTGAAAAAACACTCGATTTCCATTGAGGGCCACAGGACAAGTATTTCTTTGGAAGATGCGTTCTGGACCGGGCTGCAGGACATTGCCCGGGCACGGGAGGTATCGCTGCAATCCCTGATCCGGGAAGTCGATGAGGCAAGAACCGCCGGTCTGACCGATCTTCCGTCAGAAAATCTGTCCAGCGCGATCAGAGTAATGGTTTTGCGACATTATCAGCAGCAGGGCCGATAAAAGCGGGACGCTGTTGGGCGGAAACGACGGCATTGGGCGCCAGAGCTCGTTTCATGCCTCTCGAGACCTACCGTCCCGAATTCTGCAAGGCATCCCGGATCTGATTTTCCAGAGCAGTATCTGACGCCGCGCCTTTGCTCGCCTCGCGGCGCGCCTTGCGCTCACGCAAGAGGCGCAACTGGCGACCGAACCATTCTTTCTCCAGAATGTCCTGTTCCCGATTTTCGATGCGCTGCACCTCGATCTCATACTCCCGCAGGGTGAGATAGGCGGCCAGGGCCGAGACATCAATTTCGCGCTCGGGATTTTCCAGCGTACCACCGAAACTGATGTCTATCTGAGGAGCAGCGCCGGCCACTGCGTCTTCTCCTGGATCCATCCGCAAGGTCCATTCGCTTTCAAGCAGGAAATTGGCCAGATCGATGGTCCCACCACCAAGTGCAGTGGCTGCCCCGGCATCCACAGAAATGGACCCTGCCCTGACCACACCGGACACAATGGAAAAGACGCCTTCTGCCGAATTGAACGGCAACACGCCATCATCAATATATTTGAGAAATTCCGCGGTGATTTTAGCCTCATCAAGTTCAAGACCTGCATCAACGGCGCGCATAGTGCGGCGGAATGCCAATGGATTGATATTGCGGAATTCGCCGTTTTCGACAAGCAATGTTCCGCTGCCCGTCAGGCTGGGTACAAGCGCGCTCATGGAATTGCCATTGCCTTCAAATTCGGCCGAGACATTGAGCGCACCCAAAGCGGCAGCGCGGCCTTGCGGACGCCAGACCAGTTCTTCCAACGCCGCGTCCGCCAGTGCCAGACGGCCATTCATAACCACCGAGCCAAGGGTGTTGCGAATGGAAACAAGCCCGGAAAGAAGGCCGCCTGCAAAGCCAGCATCAATGACTTCCACGCCCAGATTTCCAGTGCGTGCCGTCAGCGTCACACTGGCATTTCTCGCAGTGAGTGTGTCTGCAATTTCAAGCACTTGCGTGCGCAATCCCACCGCCAGTTCCAAATTGGCCAGAGCTGTGACTGTAAAGGGATTCTCAGACCAGATGGTCTCGTCAATGATGATCGCCAGCGGGTTTTCACCCAGACCAAGCGACAGCAGCCAGGGAAGACTGAGGCGCTCCAGGGCGAAGTCTCCGACCAGGCTTGGCGTATCATCAGTGAGATCGAGCCTGCCGCTTCCGGTGATATTTGCACCATTGATTTTGGCACTTGATATCTCTGCATCCACACGGCCGCCATCCAGGCTGACCTGTCCCGCCAGATCCACCGCCAGGTCCTCTACCAGGCCAAGTTCGTTCTGCAAGGCACCGGCAAAGGTGATGCCGGCCATCCGCAACAGCGGATACAGCGTGCCGGATTTAAGGGTCATTGACCCGTCAAATCCCAGCGCGGCAGCATCCCCTGGCCTGATAAATCCCTCTGCGTTCACTCGGGTTCCGGCAAGATCGGCAACAAAACTGGTGAAAATCCCGGCATCGAGCGAACCCTGTCCGGACAGGCTGAGCGCTCCCGGTATCGGGGTCAATGTGGGCTCAGCAGGAATTGCGAACTGGCGCAGCAAACGGGACGAATCTTCAGAATCTGCTGCCAGCGTGAAGGTGATGTCGCCGCTTTCCATGACTTCAGGACGACCGCTGAATTCAGCTTTCAGAGACAGCGGAGATCCGCCGGCGGTTCCGCCGAGTTGAAGGTTGGCGCGAATTCCTTCGGGCCGCTTTTCAGAAGAGAACCTGGCTGTCAGATTGGCAGGTGCCAGCGCCGGCGCAGCGATGATGATCGGGTCGTAGATCGGCAGATCTTTCATATAGGGCGACAATAATTTGACCAGACCGGACAAATTCGGCGCTTCAAGTTCGGCGGACATGCGTCCCACCGGATTGCGGAAAACATCCTCGAGGCGGCCAACAGCGGAAATATTGGCACCGGCAACGGCATCCATCTGAAAGCGCTTCAAATCCAGCACCGCATCAGACAGCGATGCCTCGACAATCACATCGCGCGCGTTGACACCTTCGCTGACAAGGCGGGTAGCGCGCAGATTGATCGATACATTGTCGGTAATGGCTGCGGCTGCGACCGCATCTCGGCCCGATAAAAGCCGCGTCAGATCGTTAATCGCATCCAGATCAAGCCGGTCGGCATTGATGGTCATCGTCATTTGGCTGCGTGCGCCAAGGGGCGTCTTCAAATCCAGCTCGCCGGACAGGGAATCCTGCCCAAGGCTGCCGGAAATACCCTCCAACAGCAGGTGTTCACGGCCAAAATCAGAGCGCGCCTGGAAGCGGACCGCCGGTGGCGGCGTGCCGGGCACGGGTTGATCCGGCCGCGCCCAGACAGCAAAGCGACCAGGCTCCAGCGATGCCAGTTGCACCCGCCCCTTGAATTGCGGGGTATTGGTTTGCGGATTTGTCGCCACCCGGCCTGAGGCAATAAAGGCAGTACGCCCGGGGAAGCGCGCTTCAAAATTATCTACCCGCCAGCCGTCCCGATCGTTGGATGCGTCAAAAGCCAGACGATCGATAATGCTTCCGCCCAGAACAACAGAACCGACATCAAGCCGCATCCGCCCGGCCACCCCAAGTTTGGTTGGTGTGGCCAGTGCCAGTTGACCCAGCAGGCGCGATACCTGAGATGGTTTTGCCGGCTGCGATGGGCCACGGCCAATGGACCGGTCCAGGTCAATCTGATCGGTGCGAAGGCTGATATCGAAGCGCGGCGTCTCACCGAACAAAATCCGGCCAGTGCCCTCCAGTGTGGACGCCAGACTGGGCGGCCCCATGGCAATGATGAATTCAGGCAATTCCAGATCGACCGATGTCAGCGAATAGCGCCCTTGCGAGCGGAACGGCGGCTCCTGGATCTGTTCATCTTCGTCCGTAGAGGAAGCATAGGCGTTGAAGGTATAGGTGCCCTCATAGACCGGACCGCCTTCTGCATTGGACAATTTGCCATCCAATGCCAGAGAAACCGGAGCATCTGTCGGACTGAGTTGCATGGTGACACGCAAATTCCCCAGATCGTCGGTTCGTCCTGTAGCCACACGGAAACTGTTGGGCTGCCCCTGATAGCTGAAGCCGCCTTCAACGCGGAACGGCCCGAGCAGAGATCGGGCACTGCCTTCGAAGTTCACATTGTCCAGTTGCCAGGTGTTGTCACGGCGACCATCGGTCAGGCGCAGTGTTCCGTCGGAAATCTGCACCCGGTCAAACTTGACCTTGTCGGGATTGATCGCAGTGCGGTTGTCAGTGGTCAGCAACCAGTCAAGGCGCCCGGAATCATCAATTGCACCGGAAACCACCGGCCGCTCGGCAATCAGCTCAGTGATTTGAAACTCACCGCGCAACAGCGGCATGAGTTCCATCTTGATGCGGATTTCATCAATCCGCGCCAGTGCTTTTCCCTCGGTCTCGCCAACTCTGACATCGGTAAAGGTAATGGCCGGCATTGGCAGAAATCGGGCGTCGGCTGCGCCTGCAACACGCACCGGATGACCAAGCGCCTTTGAGGCTTCGTCTTCGAAAATCCGCCGATAGGCCGTCCAGTCCACGAAAAACGGCCCTATCAAGCCGCCCAGCAGAACCAGAATGATCAATGTTCCGACAAAAATGTATAACTTATTCAGAACTGTGCTCCAAAAGGTGCCCGTGACCAATGATGGCTACACGTTAAGACGCCTAAATTCGAATTCAACCGATTTCTTGTCCAGGCATCAGAGAAATCAGGTTGCGGACGCTTTGTCGCGGGACGGCACGATCTTGCCGGGATTCATGATGTTCTGAGGGTCGATGACAGTCTTGATCTGGCGGATGATATCGACGCCATGACCAATTTCCGCCTCAAGATAGGGAATCTTGCCCTGGCCGATACCATGTTCTCCGGTGCAGGTGCCATCCATGGCAATGGCGCGTTTGTTGAGCTTTGATACAAAGCCGGCGGCGCGCGCCACCTCGTCGGAGTTGTTCATATCCACCAGCACCAGAACATGAAAATTTCCATCTCCAACATGACCGACGATGGGCGCAATAAAGCCCAGTTCCTTAATGTCGGCGGCGGTTTGAGTGACACATTCAGCCAGGCGCGAGATCGGCACACAGACATCGGTTGAAATGCCCTGTGTACCGGGCCTCAGCCCCAGGGATGCCCAATAGGCATCGTGACGAGCCTGCCAGAGTTTTGTGCGCTCTTCAGCCTGAGCGGTCCAGACAAACTCTCCGCCGTTACAGTCTTTCGCAATCTCGCCGAACATATCGGCCTGCTCGGCAACGCCGGCATCACTGCCATGAAACTCCACAAACAGGGTCGGTTGTTCGCTCAGATGCAGATTGGAATAGGCATTGCAGGCCTTGACCTGAAGCGTGTCGAGAAGTTCAATTCGAGCCACCGGAATGCCGTATTGGATGGTCTGAATGACGGCATTGCAGGCATCCTCGATGGTTGGAAACGGGCAGACACCACCGGAAATCGCCTGGGGAATGCCCTGCAATTTCAAAGTCAATTCGGTGATGATGCCAAGGGTGCCTTCCGACCCGATCAGAAGCCGCGCAAGATCATAACCGGCCGAGCTTTTGCGCGCCCGGTTACCGGTTTTCAGAATGCGGCCATCCGGCAGGACTGCGGTCAGATTGATGACATTGTCACGCATGGTGCCATACCGCACCGCATTGGTGCCGGAGGCGCGGGTTGAGGCCATTCCGCCGAGACTTGCATCGGCGCCCGGATCAATCGGGAAAAACAGGCCGGTATCACGCAGATATTCATTAAGTTGCTTGCGGGTGACGCCTGGTTCAACGACGCAGTCCAGATCATCGGTATTCACGGCCAGAACACGGTTCATCTTGGACAGATCAAGCGAGATGCCGCCTTCGGGCGCATTGACATGTCCTTCCAGCGAAGTGCCGGTGCCGAACGGTATGATCGGAATGTTGTGTTCGGCGCAGATGCTTACCACAGCGGCGACTTCTTCTGTGGATTCAACAAACACCACCCCCTCCGGCGGCTGGTTTTTGATCCAGGATGTGGTGTGTCCGTGTTGCTCGCGCACCGCCGGGGCGGTAGAAAACCGCTCGCCAAAACGCTGTTTCAGAACAGCATTGACCGTTGCAATGTCTCCGCGTGCCGCGTGCTGCTCAACAAAATCCGCTGACATTTTCCGTCTACCTTGAAAGTTGCATTCACGTATCTGGTTAGCAAAGCAATGCGACGATACCAAGCCATACTTGTATCGATCCGGGCATTGTCCCTTGACGCCGTCCAATTCGCTATGGTTTCTGACTGTTACACAAGGCCGGAACCCTGCTTCGGTACGTTTGATTGGTTGGAAAAACCCTGTGGCAGTGCAGATCATACATTTCTGTTTTTATTCTGGAATCAGAGCCTTTCGTGGCTACGAAAACCGGGCTTGCGGATGAGCGCGCAGATCAAACGCTTCTACGGGATTGCGCATGGCTGGATAGAGCCGAATTGGCGGGTGTTTACCAGTACCCGGCAGCCAGCCATTTGGATTCTCGCAGTAGTCATCGGCTTTGGCGTGGCGGTGGCAGCGATTCTGTTTCGTCTGGCAATCGGGGCGTTCCAGTGGCTCTGGCTGGCGGACGCGTCAGAACAGGTGACAACAGCAGCGGCAAGAGTGCCATGGTGGCTGATTTTACTGGCGCCGGCCGCCGGCGGATTGCTGGTCGGGCTGGTGTTGCAGTATTTTCACCCCGGACGGCGCACCGGAGGGGTGGCCGACGTCATCGAGGCCAGGGTGTCCGGCACGGAAAGCCTGGGGCTGAGAGCCGGCCTCAGAAGCGCAGTCCTGACCGCGCTTTCGCTCGGCTCAGGTGCCAGTGCCGGGCGCGAAGGCCCGATCGTGCATCTCGGCGCAACTCTGGCTTCGGCGATTACACGCGGTCTGGGCCTGTCGGAAACCAGCCGGCGCACCCTGCTTGGCTGCGGTGTTGCCAGTGCTGTCTCCGCCAGTTTCAATGCGCCGATTGCCGGCGTGCTGTTTGCCCTTGAAGTTGTGCTTGGCCACTACGCCACAACCGCCTTTGTGCCGATTGTGATTGCCTCGGTCTGTGGCACCATCCTGTCCAGATTGTGGATTGGCGATATTGCCGCTTTTGAAATCCCGATCTATCAGATCACGTCTTATCTTGAATTCCCGGCCTTCTTCATTCTCGGCATTGTCTGCGCTCTGGTGGCGGTCATCTTCCAGTTCTCGCTGATTACCACCGACTATTTCGCCCGCCGCCTGACGGTGCCGTTTTTTATGCGTCCGGTGGTCGGCGGGTTTCTGGTGGGGGCGATTGCTCTGTCGTTTCCGCAGGTTCTGGGCGTTGGCTATGAGGCAACCGATCAGGCGTTGAAGCAGCAATTGCCGCTGTATTTGATGCTGGCGCTGATCGTTGCCAAAACCGCAGCCACGTCAATTACCCTGGCGTCACGTTTTGGCGGCGGTATATTCTCCCCTGCGCTTTACGTCGGCGCCATGACCGGCGGCGCGTTCGGCATTATCGCCGCCAGCGCCTTCCCCGAGACGGCATCCAGCCAGGGCCTTTATGCCATATTGGGCATGGGTGCCGTGGCCGCAGCGGTTCTTGGCGCGCCAATATCGACGACAATGATCGTGTTTGAGCTGACCGGCGGTTACGGCCTGACCATTGCCCTGCTGCTGACCGTATCTGTTGCCGTTGGCCTGACATTGGCGATTCACGGCCGCTCGCATTTTCACTGGCAATTGGAAATGCGCGGTTTGTTCGTCAATGTCGGGCCGCATAAATATCTGGTGCAGAAGGTTCGCGTTGCTGAATTTCTGCAGCCCCCGAATCCGGAAGAAGATGCCGAATTTCTTGAAGACGGCTTCCGCTTTGGTGATGATACAAGAGTGCTTTCGCTGAAGGATACGCTGGAGAATGCCTTGCGCACTTTCGATGAAACCGGCCAGAGCCGGATCCCGGTTGTCGCGAGCGGAAAAAACCCGTCCTTTGCCGGCTGGGCGCTGGAGGTCAAGGCGCTGGCCTATTTTAACGAAGCTTTGATTGACGCCCATGTGGAAGAGCATCGCTAGCTGTCCTATCTTGACAGGATAACAACACAGCGAATCACATCATCCGTCATGGCCACACATTCCAAATCTACTGTTACGGCGCATACGCCCAAGGCCGGCGGACTGGCTGCGCGGGCCAGCGAGCGCGCTGCATCGGCACGCCCGGTGGCACCCTATCTGGACGGATTGAACGCCGAACAGCGCGATGCGGTGGAAAGTATTGAGGGGCCACTTCTGGTGCTGGCCGGCGCAGGAACCGGAAAAACCCGGGTTCTGACCACCCGCATTGGCCATATTCTGGCGACCGGTCAGGCCCATCCCGGCCAAATCCTGTCGGTGACCTTTACCAACAAGGCCGCCCGCGAAATGAAAGAGCGGGTTGGCCGGCTTATCGGTGGCGCGGTCGAGGGCATGCCATGGCTTGGCACATTTCACTCGATCGGCGTCAAACTGCTGCGGCGGCATGCCGAACTTGCCGGCCTGAAACCGAATTTCACCATTCTCGACACGGATGACCAGATCCGGTTGATGAAGCAGATCATCAAAGCGGCTAATATTGATGAAAAACGCTGGCCCGCACGCCAGCTCGCAACCATCATCGACAGCTGGAAAAATCGCGGCTGGACGGCAGACCAGGTGCCCAAGGGCGATATCGGAAGCTATGCAGATGGCAAGGCCGGCGCGTTGTACAAAGCCTATCAGGACCGTCTGAAGGCTCTCAATGCGGTTGATTTCGGTGATCTTCTGCTGGAATGTCTGACGCTTTTCCGCAAACATCCAGATGTGCTGAAGGACTATCACAGCCGGTTCAAATTTATTCTGGTTGATGAGTATCAGGACACCAATGTGGCACAATATATGTGGCTGCGGCTTCTCGCCCAGGGCAGCCGCAACATCTGTTGTGTCGGCGATGACGATCAGTCGATCTATGGCTGGCGGGGTGCGGAAGTTGACAATATTCTGCGCTTTGAGAAAGACTTTCCCGGGGCCAAAGTCATCCGGCTGGAACGCAATTACCGTTCCACCGGGCATATTCTGGGGGCGGCTGCCGGGCTTATTGAAAACAATGAAGACCGGCTCGGCAAGACCCTTTTCACCGATACCGCCGAAATGGGACACCCGGTCATCGTCTCCAATGTATGGGATTCCGAGGAGGAAGCCCGCGCCATTGGCGAAGACATCGAACAGCTTCAACGCGGCGGCCACGCGCTGAATGATATGGCGATTCTGGTCAGGGCCTCGTTCCAGATGCGCTCCTTTGAAGACCGCTTTGTAACCCTTGGCCTGAACTACCGGGTGATCGGCGGGCCACGGTTTTACGAGCGCATGGAAATCCGCGACGCATTGGCCTATTTCCGCGCCACATTGCAGCCGGCAGATGATCTGGCGTTTGAGCGCATCGTCAACACGCCGCGGCGCGGCCTGGGCGATGCCACACTCAATCTGCTGCATGCCTTTGCGCGCAAACGGCAGATCCCGCTGATACAAGCCGCCCATGATCTGGTTCAGACCGAAGAATTGAAGCCAAAACCGCGCAAGGCGCTGTCCGATCTGGTCAATAATCTGGCGCGCTGGCGCAGGCAAGCCGACGATCTGCCGCATACCGAGATAGGCCAAAATATTCTGGATGAGAGCGGCTATACGGAGATGTGGCAGAATGACCGCTCGGCCGATGCGCCGGGACGTCTGGAAAACCTCAAGGAACTGATCCGCTCGATGGAAGAATTTGAAAGCATGGGCGGCTTTCTGGAACATATTTCGCTGGTCATGGATGTCGACACCAAAGAGGATTATGACGCTGTCAGCATCATGACGCTTCATTCGGCCAAAGGTCTTGAGTTTGACACCGTGTATCTGCCCGGCTGGGAAGAAGGGCTGTTTCCACATCAACGAGCCCTTGACGAGTCGGGACGTAATGGACTGGAAGAAGAGCGTCGGCTTGCCTATGTCGGCCTGACGCGGGCCAAGAAATCCGCCAAGATCTGGTTTGTCTCGAACCGCCGCATTCACGGCACCTGGCAATCGTCGATTCCCTCGCGGTTTCTCGACGAACTGCCGGAAACCCATGCCGAGATCAATGACAGTGGCTCCAGCTATGGTGGCTATGGATCATCGGGGGCCGGATCATATGGCGCAAGCCGGTTCGACACTCAGGATGCGTTTCAAAATACCTATGCCACCCCCGGCTGGCAGCGGGCACAGCAGCATCGCAAAAGTGACGACTTCAAACGCAGCAATGGCGGTCCGCGCACCATTGAAGGCGAGTTGGTGGCAAAAAGCGGATCTGCCACCGGCTCCGCCTTTACCCTTGGCGAGCGGGTGTTTCATATAAAATTCGGCTATGGACTGGTTGCCCAGATCGACGGCAACAAGCTGACTGTCGATTTCGACAAGGCCGGCCGCAAGAAAGTCGTCGACAGTTTTCTGGAAACCCACTGAACATGATCCAATCCCGAATTTCGCTGCGCCTGGAAGCTCCTGAAGCCCGCCGCATCTACATCATGCTGGCGGCATTGTTTGAAGATGATGGCTATGCGATGTCACATTTTGAGGTCGAATCGGACACGCCGGGCCCAAATCAATGGAGCATCGATATTTATGTGGCGAAGGACGAGCTTGATGAGGTTCTTGCCCGGCTGACCGACCGTCTTGGATCTGATGCGCTGGGCCTTCAAATCGATAAGGAGGATCTGGAAGATCAGGACTGGGTAGCGCTCAGCCTGGAAGGGCTGAAACCGGTTCGTGCAGGTCGCTTTTTCGTCCATGGCGCCCATGACACTGCGCGAATTCCCGCCGGAGCAGTCAGCGTTGAAATCGAAGCGGGCCAGGCCTTTGGCACCGGCCATCACGGCACCACAGCTGGATGCCTTGAGGCCCTGGAAGCATTGCTCCGGCGCAGATCATTCCAGAATATGTTTGATATGGGCACGGGAACCGGATTACTGGCGATCGCTCTGGCAAAAGCCTGCCATCAACCGGTGCTGGCCAGTGATATTGATGCGGTATCCGTCAAAGTTGCCAGCGAGAATGCAGCTTTGAACCGGGTCGCCAACTGGCTTCAGATTGTCGAGGCGGACGGGATGCATCACCCTGCAATTCGCGACAATGCGCCATTCGATCTGATTGTCGCCAATATTCTGGCCGGGCCATTGATGCAGATGGCCGGTGAGATTGGCGGGCAGCTGGCCGCCGGAGGTTCGCTGATTCTGTCAGGCATTCTGGACGAACAGGCAGACCGTGTGGTGGCCGCCTATATTGCCCGCGGGCTGAAGCTGCAGCGCAGTGCTTCACGTGAAGGCTGGACGACGCTTACCTTTCACGCTGCGCTGTGAGTATCGCTTTGGTACGAACTGAACGAGGCATAAAAAAACACCGGACTGCCTGCTGGCAATCCGGTGTGGGGAAAGTCCGATATAGACTGACTTAGAACGGGTAGATCGAAGAGCCTGATTTTTCAAGCGCTTTGCGATTGTAGCCGTGTTCAGCCAGAGTCTGGTCATCAAGTGTCAGAAGGTAACCATTAACGTAACGGGTTACCTGCTTTTCCCGTGCTGAGACCATGCGGTCCATAGCACGACGGAATACCGAGTTTGAACCGGCGGCACGAGCGGGGACATTTTTAAAAGAGGCAGTTGTAGCCATGTTTTTGGTCCTTAGCTGTCAAATTCGTTAAGAGCGACGCACTTTGTGTTGTCAGCGTGGGAGGGTCGCTTTCAACGTCTGGGAGGGAGTAAAGTGCGTCGCTCTGTTGTTTTGAATTTAGCAATCAAACCGGATAGTTAAAGGTTCAATGCTGCATGCCAGCCTTGCGTTTTTTGCATATGCGAAGAATTTGCACCGCAATGCAGCATTGAGTTCAGCTTTGACTTTCAATTATTGCCGCGTCATACGCATTCGAAAGCCCCCGGAGTAGCAGGAGTTCCACCATGTTTCAGTCCTTTGCCCGGCCTCCTGTTGAAAAGAGGCTGCTCGGCTCCAGAATGGAAGACTTTGTCAGACGCCTGAAAGACAACGCGCTTGACGGCTATGTCATCACCCATGCCGATGCGCATCAAAGTGAATATCTGCCTGCAGATCAGGAACGGCTGACTTATTTGACCGGTTTCACCGGTTCGGCCGGTTGGGCCATCATTCACTTGGGAAAAGGCAATCTGTTTGTCGACGGGCGCTATCTGCAACAGGCGGCGCAGCAGATCGACGGCGTGGCGTTCAGCATTGTCGATGTCTCCGCAACAGCGCCGGCCAAATGGCTCAAATCCAATCTCAAACCCGGTCAGCGCATCGGCTATCACGGGTATTATCTGACCATTGCCCAGGTCCGTAAATTAAAAAAGGCCTGTCAGGCCGCGGGCGCGGAACTGGTTTCCTGTCCGGTTGATCTGGTCGATCAGAGCTGGGATGAAGATGGCCGGCCGGCGCCTGCAAAGGGCCAGGTTTTCCTGCGGGACGAGGCCTTTGCCGGAGAAAGCATCTCTGAGAAACTGAAAAGACTATCCGCCCGGCTCGGCGAGAGTGGCGCTGATGCAGCGCTGCTGACGCTGACCGATTCGATTGCATGGGCCTTCAATATCAGAGGCAATGATGTGGCCCATAACCCGGTTGCCCTTGCCTTTGCACTGCTGAAAAAAGACGCCAAACCAGTCCTGTGGATCGATGGCGAAAAACTATCAAATTCAGTCCGCAGCAATTTATCTCAGTCTGTCGATATTGAAGAGATTACTGATTTTGGCCGGTCTCTGGAAGCCTATGCGGAAACCAAACCGGCAATCCTGATTGATCCGGACAGTTGCGCCGATGCTGTTCGTCTTGTGCTTCAGCGTGATGGCGCAACCCTGATTGAAGGCTCAGATCCTGTGGTGCCGATGAAAGCACGCAAAAATCCGGTTGAGCTGGCAGGCATGCGCCGCGCGCATCTGCGCGATGGTGCGGCGATGGTGCGGTTTTTGTACTGGCTGGACCAGCAGGACATTGGCAGCGTCAGCGAAATCGATGCCGCCAGGAAGCTGGAAGACATCCGGCGTGAAACCGCCACCGCTGATGGCATGGAGCTACGGGAACTGGCATTTGATACCATTTCCGCGGCCGGCGAGAATGCCGCGCTGCCGCATTACCGGGTGATGGAGCACCACAACGCTGTTCTGACTGACAATTCACTGTATCTAGTGGATTCCGGCGGGCAATATTACGACGGGACCACCGACATTACCCGGACCATCGCCATCGGTTCGCTTGATGCGGAGCGCAAGCAACGCTTCACGCAGGTGTTGCGCGGCCATATTGCCGTTGCCACTGCGCGCTTTCCCGGCGGCACCACTGGGGCGCAGCTTGATACATTGGCGCGGCTTCCGCTGTGGATGTCAGGCGCCGACTTTGCTCACGGCACCGGCCATGGGGTCGGTGCCTATCTGTGTGTCCATGAAGGACCGGCGCGGATTTCAAAAGCCGGTCATGTGGCACTTGAACCGGGCATGATCCTGTCAAATGAGCCGGGATACTACAAATCCGGGCATTTCGGAATCCGGCTGGAAAATCTGCTCATTGTCGAGGAGGCCACGCCGGTTGACGGTGGTGATCTGCCAATGATGGGATTTGAGACATTGACTTTCTGTCCCTTCGACACTCGTGCCGTTGAGTTGGATCTACTCAGCGATCCGGAACTCGACTGGCTCAATGAGTATCACCATGACGTGTTTGAGAAGCTCATCCACATTGACCTGCTGAACCCGGAGGAAGTCGCCTGGCTGTCACGGGCAACCTCGCCCTTGATGCGCAAAAGCTCAGAACAGATAGCGTAGCAGTGCCACTGTTGCCGTGGCAGATATCACAACACCCAGCATGGAATAGCGCAAGCTCGCCAGAACTGCGACTGCGGCTCCGGCCAATTCTGGCAGTCCGGATGTAAAAACGGCAGGGACCACAAGTGCGGTGATGACCGCGGCCGGCACCGCATCAAGGGCGGCTTCAAGCCGGGGGTTGATGCGTTTGAAGCGGGACAAGATGACGTGACCGCCAAAGCGGGTCGCATAGGTCAGGCCGGCCAGAACGAGACTCAACCAGATGATGTCAGACATTGCGGGCCTTCCCGGGCGCCAGGGCCAGAAGTTCCTTCGGTTTGCCGCGCCATGCGGCATACAGGATGCCGGCAAAGGCACCACTGGCCACATGCCAGGGCGGACCGACTGTCCAGTACGCCAGCAGCGCCGCCACGCCGGAAACCAGAACCACCGGCAACCAGCCATAGCGCTGGCGAAAGCTCATCAGGATAGCGATGAAATATATCGGCAGGATGAAATCCAGCGCGATGGCCTGCGGGTTGGTCACCAGTTTTCCAAATGCAGCGCCCAGACCTGATGCTAACAGCCAGGACAGATAAAGCGGCAGAGCAAGGCCGAAATAGAACCTCGGGGTCAGCGGCTTTGACAATGCCCGCTTCTCCGAAACCGCCCATTGCGGGTCGACCAGCAGCAGGAAGGCCAGTGCCTTGCAGAGCGGGCTGAAGCGGTACATTTTGCGGCCCAGCGACGCGCTGTAGAGAATATGCCGGAAATTGACCGCAAACACCGACAGCACAATGGTCCAGAATGGCAAGGGTGTCGCCAGCAGGTCAACCGCGACCATCTGGCTTGCACCGGCAAACACTGTGCTGCTCATGAACATGGTTTCAAACAGCGTCAGGCCCTTGGAGACAGCCGCTGCGCCATAGACCGCACCAAACGGCACCACCGCTGCGATGACCGGCAATGCCGCTTTTGCACCATCGGTAAATTCCCGCCGCCCGTTGATCTGTAGCTCGTCGCCTGTCATGAGATGAGTCCAAATAAGTCAGCAATGCTGTCTTATAGCGTTGGCCCATCGCAAATGCACACGCATTGTGCTGACAGCTCCTGTCAGCAAATCGAATGCGTTTGCGGTAAGGTATTCACCTTGACTGTTGCCGATATTCTATTTGCCGATCAGGGCGAGCCAGCCATCTTCATCGATGGTGTCAATGTCCAGTTCCCTGGCCTTTTTCAGTTTTGATCCCGCGCCCGGACCGGCGACCAGAAGATCGGTTTTTTTGGAAACCGATCCAGCGACTTTTGCGCCAAGCCGTTCTGCCATCGCCTTGGCTTCATCGCGGCTGAACTTCTCCAGCGCACCGGTAAACACCACCGTCTTGCCGGCCACCGGACTGTTACCAGTGGTTTTCTCCATTGGAGTTGGTGTAACCTGCTGCAGCAGATCATCCAAGGCTTCGTCATTGTGCGGTTCGGTAAAGAACGCCAGCAGCGCCTGAGCAACGGTTTCGCCGATGCCGTCGATGTTGACAAGATCGGTCCAGGCATCAGATGATTCATCGCTGGCCGCCTTGACCGCTGTGCGCAGGGCTTCGAAATCCTCATAGTGGCGCGCCAGCAATTTGGCTGTGCCTTCGCCAACGTGGCGGATCCCGAGCGCGAAGATAAATCTGTTCAAATCAACCTTGCGGCGCGCCTCAATGGCATCAAACAGGTTGCGTGCCGAGGTGTCGCCCCAGCCCTCGCGGTCCTTCAGGCGTTTCAGTGAGCGTTTGTCACGGGCCTGAAGGGTGAAAATATCTGCCGGACGGGTCACCAGTCCATCGTGGTAAAAGGCCTCCGCCTGCTTGTCGCCAAAACCATCAATATCAAGCGCATTGCGGGAGACGAAGTGTTTCAGCTTTTCAACTGCCTGAGCCGGGCAGATCAATCCGCCGGTGCAGCGCCGCACCACATCGACCTTGCCGGTTTTCGGGTTGACCTCGCGCACGGCATGGCTGCCACAGACCGGGCAAAGGGTTGGAAATTCGAACGGCACTGAGGTTTTTGGGCGCGCTGAAATATCAACATCAACAATCTGGGGGATGACATCCCCTGCCCGCTGAACCGTGACCCGATCGCCGATCCGCAAATCCCGGCCGTCACGAATCGGCTCTCCATTGGCGCCGATACCGGCAATATAATCGCCATTATGCAACGTCGCGTTGGAGACCACCACGCCGCCGACGGTCACGGGATGCAGCTTGGCCACAGGTGTCAGAGCGCCGGTTCGCCCAACCTGAATTTCTATGTCCTGCAGGATTGTGGTGGCCTGTTCGGCAGGAAATTTATGGGCAATGGCCCAGCGCGGAAAGCGCGAGGCAAAGCCGAGGCGTGCCTGCAAAGCCAGATCGTCGACTTTATAGACCACGCCATCAATGTCATATCCAAGAACCGCCCGCTGAGACTCGATGTGATTGTAGACTTCAATAAGCTCTTCAACGCTGTGACACAGCTGCATCAGCGGATTGACTGTGAAACCCCATTCCTCAAACTTGCCGATCATTGCCATCTGGGTCTTTGCAACAGGTTCGCTGATGTCACCCCAGGCATAGGCAAAGAATTTCAACGGCCGTTCTGCGGTGATGCGGGCATCAAGCTGGCGAAGCGAACCGGCCGCAGCGTTTCTCGGATTGGCAAATTGACGCCCGCTGTCCGATATGCGGGCATTCAGGGCACTGAAATCCTCATGCGCCATGTAGACCTCGCCGCGCACCTCGACAATTTCCGGCCAATCGGACCCGGCCAGCTGCTGAGGGATATTTCGCACGGTCCGCAGATTTTCAGTGACAGTCTCGCCGACCTGGCCATCGCCTCTGGTGGCTCCGACGATCAGACGCCCTCCTTCATAACGCAGGCTCGCGGACAGACCGTCGATCTTCGGCTCCGCGCTGATGGGAATGGAAACATCGGCGGCAAGGCCCAGAAACCGCCTGATACGTGCCACGAAATCCGTCACATCGTCCTGCGAAAAAGCATTGTCCAGCGATAGCATCGGTACGGAATGAGAATATTTTGTGAATTTTTCAGACGGGGTATATCCGACGCGTCCGCTGGGGGAATCCGAACGCACCAGTTCCGGAAACCGCTTTTCGATGTCCAGATTTCGGCGCTTTAGCGCGTCATAATCCGCGTCGCTGAGCTGCGGCGCGTCGTCCTGATGATAGTGCTGGTCATGGCGCGCAATGTCAGCGGCCAGACGCTCCAGTTCAAGCGCCGCCTGTTCCAGCGTCAAAGCATCGACCGGTACCGCATCCAGTTGTGTCATGTCCTGCCCTAAATTTAACTGCTTGAGCCCGCAATCAGCTTTTCGGCGGCAGCTCGTGCTTCATTTGTAATTGTGGCCCCGGCCAGCATTCGGGCGATCTCTTCCTTGCGGGCTGGTCCACCGATGGAATGGACTGCCGTTTCGACACGGTTCTGACCGCTTACACCGGCTTTTTCGATCAGCAGATGGCCGGTTGCCCGTGCGGCAACCTGGGGGGCATGAGTGACAGACAGGACCTGGACACGCTCTGCCAGCCGTGCCAGGCGGTGCCCGATGGCTTCGGCAACGGCCCCGCCGACGCCGGTATCGATCTCGTCAAAGATCAGGCAGGGTGCAGAGCCCTTGTCGGCCAGAGCGACTTTGAGGGCGAGCAGAAAACGCGATAACTCACCTCCGGACGCGACTTTCCACATCGGCCCCGGCCGAGTTCCCGGATTGGTCTGAACCCAGAATGCCGCCTGGTCTATGCCGCGCTCGCTGCGCTGCGCCTCGTCGCTATGAAAATCCACCAGAAAACGGGCATGGTCCAGTTTCAGCGAGGGCAGTTCCCTGGCCACGGCCTCTTCCAGCGCGATTGCAGCGTGCTGGCGCTGCTGCGACAAGGCGCGTGCGCCCGAGACAAAGGCAGCTTCTGCCTTTGCGGTTTCCTGCTCAAGTCCGGCCAGGCGTTCAGCGCTGTTATCCAACGCATCCATTTCATCGGCCATTTTGACGGCGAGCGCATTGAGATTTTCAACAGGCACGTTGAATTTGCGTGCGGCAGCGCGCAGAGCGAACAGACGTTCTTCAGAATTTTCCAGAACGGACGCATCGAACTCGGTGGCGCGCAGGGCATTCCCCAACGCAGACGCACCCTCATCCAGTGCCAGCAGAGCACGATCGAGCGCTGCAAGAGCTTCATCCAGCAATCCGGGAGCCTGTGCTGCCTTGCGTTCCAGCCGCCGCATCAGGCTGGCAATAACCGGTACCGGAGATTGCGGCCCGGCGACAGCTTCATAGGCCTCATTGATATCGCCAGCTACCTTTTCGGCCTGCATCATCGATTGCCGCTTGACGGCGAGCTCCTCCTCTTCACCCTCCTGGGGCGATAGAGTGCTGAGCTCTTCAACACTGGCGCGCAGGTAATCGGCCTCACGTGCAGCTTCTGCAACTTGCTGGCTCAGCCGAGACAGCTCTTCCTTCTTGCTGCGCCATTGCCTGAAAAGAGCAGCGACATCTGCGCAATTGCCTTCCAGACCGCCAAATGCATCAAGCAGCACAAGATGGGTGGCGGGGTCGACCAGAGCGCGATCATCATGCTGGCCATGAATTTCAATGAGATGTTCGCCGATTTCGCGGAGCAAGGTCGCGCTCACCGGCTGGTCGTTGATGAAGGCACGCGTCCTTCCATCGGCGGATTGGACGCGGCGCAGAATCAGCTCGCCTTCTGTGTTGAGATCGTGAGCTCTGATGAGCGAAAAAACATGATGGCCTGGAGGCAGATCAAAGCTGGCGGTGACGGCGCCCTTGTCCTGACCCTCGCGGACCAGGCCGCCATCCCCTCTTGCACCCAGAGCCAGGGACAATGAATCCAGCAGAATGGATTTTCCCGCGCCGGTCTCTCCGGTCAGGACGGTCAGGCCAGGCTCAAAGCTGATGTGCAATTGGTCGATAAGAACGATGTCGCGGATCGTAAGATTCGCCAGCATGTACCGTCGGCCCCTTCAAGCTTGCTCTAGCCGGGAATAGCTGCAGCAAATGCCCGGGAAATCCAGGAGCCTTTATTATTCTGCGGCTGGTAACCACCTGTATCGAGCAGCGCATAGGCATCCTTATACCATTCGCTGTCCGGATAATTGTGCCCCAGAACGGCGGCGGCAGTCTGGGCCTCGCTGACAATCCCCATCGCCAGATAGGTTTCGACAAGACGCATCAGCGCCTCTTCGACATGGCGGGTGGTCTGATAGTCGTTGACCACGGTTTTGAACCGGTTGAGGGCTCCGGGGAAATTCTTGCGTTCCAGATAATAGCGGCCGACCATCATTTCCTGACCGGCAATCTGATCGCGCGCAGCCTGGGTTTTGCGGCGCGCATCATCAGCATATTCACTGTCCGGATATTTCTGGACCACCGCATCCATTGCATTCAGGGCGCGGGCCGCCATTTCCTGATCGCGGGTGATGTCGGGAATCTGGCGGAAATAGCTCTCTCCGATGAGATACTGAGCATAGGCTGCATCCGGGGTGGTCGGATAAAGTGATACGTAACGCTTTCCAGATGTGACTGCGCTGTCATAATCGCCGGACTTGTAACTGGCGAAAGTGGACATGATCAACGACCGGCGTGCCCAATCGGAATAAGGATATGCCTTGTCGACTTCCTGAAACTTGTCTGCTGCCTTGCCGATCTTGCCGGAATTGAGCAGCGACAAGCCCTCATTATAAGTCGTGTCTGCCGGATCAGGCTCTTCGAAAGCCAGTTCCTCATAGTCATCCTTGGAGGCACAAGCCGCCACCGTGAAGCCAAGACCGGCGATCAGAATCAGGCGCGACAGCGCACGCATCGAAATGCGATTGATGCTGCAAAATGGATGAGGCAAATTGGTAGGAGCCATATTCAGATAGTCTCTAACACGCAGCTTAAATGGACACGGGCGGTTTATAGCTGAAATTTTCGGCAGAGACCACCATTATAAGACAGATGGATCCGGGAAAAACGGGCTTCAGCTTGAACCCGGCAGCCTTGTTCTGGCAAGCAAGAATGGCGAAACGGTGGCCGCTGGCGGAGTTGCTTATGCCTTGGCAGCGGCAACAGGCTGGCTGGCGGCCTGCAGACCGACAGGGGCACCCACAGGTGTTGGATACCGGCCGCGGTCCTCAACGGAAACTGCATCCTCGTAACACCAGTTGTCCTCATCGGCGAACAGGGCTTCCAAGATCATGGAATTCAACTTGTGTCCGCCGCAAACAGATTTGTATTCGCCCAGAATCTGTGAGCCAGCAAGGGCCAGATCGCCAATCGCGTCGAGCAGCTTATGCCGGACAAATTCGTCTTCGTAGCGCAGACCTTCCACGTTGAGCACGCGATCCTCATCAATGACGACTGAATTATCGAAGGACGAACCCTGGGCAAGGCCCATGGCCCGCAACTGCTTTGCCTCGGCGAGAAATCCAAAAGTCCGTGCCCGGGAAATATCTCTGGCAAACACCTCTGGTGTCAGTTCGGTAATGAACCGCTGGTGGCCAATCGCCTCGGATTCAAAATCGATCTCGATATCAAACCTTGTGCCGTCATGCGGTCTGAGAACCGCATGGGCCTTGCCATGGGATGCTTCAACCTGACGCAACACACGAATATAGCGCCGTGGCGCAGACTGTTTCCTGGTACCGACCATGCGGATGGCATCGACAAAAGCGCCGGAACTGCCATCCATCACCGGCACTTCGGCGGCATCAATTTCAATCAGCACATTGTCGACATTCATGCCGCGCAGCGCGGCCAGAAGATGCTCAACGGTCGCCACATACATATCCTCAGGATCACCAAGAACTGTGCATAGGCGGGTATCGCCGACATTGCTGACATGGGCCGGAATCAACTGATCGATCTGGTCCCCTTCTGCTCTGCGCAGAAAGGTAATTCCACTGCCACTTTCGGCTGGGTGAAGTATGATGCAGGACGGGTTGCCGGAATGAACGCCGATACCTTCAAGACGGACATCGCTGTTCAATGTGGTCTGACGCGCGGATTTGAGTGCGGTACTCTTTGAACGAACATTATTCTGGGGGCGAACATCTTTCTGGTAGGGACCTGTCCGGGAAGCAAATTCTCCAGCCGAACGGCCATCTCGCGCAGTCATATTCACATCAAACACTGTCATGTCAGCCCCAATAAATCTGCACGTAAACTCCAACGTGCATCACAAACCCGGTCTCGGTTGCCGGACTACGCTCGCCTGTTCCTGATCGTCTGTATTCATTCGTCTTTTTAATCATCCGGCATCAAGCTCCGATCCTGAACGGATTCTATCAGCTCTCTTCCAGATTCAGATCGTTCCGGTTTCCAATTGCTTCCATGAACTGGTCTGGCCTAAATCCAACGTCGCTTGAGTGGCTCGGTTCACTTGGTCAGTTCTTCTGTCAGTTCATTTCACTGGGTCGGTTCATTAGGAAGCCCGGTCGATCTGCCTTGCTTTCGCCACAGACAATAGGGTTTCAGCGACGGAAACCAAAATCACGCTTTTTATCGTTTTGTGACACAGTTGTAATAATCCGCAACATTCGCCGTTAAATTGGATTCTTGACGGAAAAACAAACAATTAACCCCGCTGTGCAGGTCACACAGCGGGGTTAATTGTTACACAAATTGATCAGAGATCAGTTTGCCTGGCGTCGCAGAAATGCGGGGATTTCCAACTGGTCATCCTCTTGTACAGAACTCGCCTGATTATAACCATGATTCTGGACCGGAGGCTGGCCTGGAATCTGGCCTGCATGCTGCGCCGGTGCCCGTCCATGCGGATCAAGCTGGCCGGACGCCGGCTGAGGTGCCGTATGGCGCGGAGCCGATTGCTGCATCACCGGCTCTGGTGCCATCTGTCGCGGTTGAGCGGGTTGGGCCGGCATTTGGCGTTCTGCGACAGGAACCTGAGGCTGCTGCGGTTGCTGAGGTTGACGCGGCTGCTGTTGATGCGGCTGCTGCCGGCCAGAATGGGGATGACCCTGTTCCTCTTCACCCCGTCCCAGACCGACATTTGCCAATCTGCGCAGCAGACCCATCGGACGGCGATCATCATCGCCGTGATGACGCTCATCTGCGGAGCCGTCTCGAGCCCGCATCTGGCGTTGAGCCACATGAGGGAAATCCTCCACCTTGGGCATCCGCGGCGTTGTGCTTTCAGGAACCTGTGCAGCAGCAGGGACAAAACCGCTCGTGCGCGGCGCATCGTGTGGAGGCGCGTCGTAGATCTCCTCATGTGGTGCTTGCTGTGGCGCAGGCGAACGCAGTGGAGACAGCGTCACGTTCGGATCGGACGGCGCCTGACGAGCCACCGGCTGGGAAGTCTGAGGTGCCGGACGGGCAATCCGCAGTTCTTCGTCCAGATCAGCAGCAGTTGGTGCCTGGGCACGCGGCGCGGCCTCGGAGGGCTGCTGAGCCGGTGCCATGATCTGTGGCTGGGCTTCTGCGGTCTGGTTGGATGTGGTGATGGCCGTACCGGCCGAACCGGCTCCACTGCGAAGCCGTTCCGTCAGTTGTGCCATACGCACGTCTGCCGGGGCTGCATTCAACTCGGCAATCGAATCAATGCCAGTGGCCACAACTGAAACGCGGATCACACCTTCCATGGTTTCGTCGAATGTGGCGCCCAGAATGATGTTGGCATCGTCGTCAACTTCCTCGCGGATGCGGGAAGCTGCCTCGTCCACTTCGAACAAGGTGAGATCGTTACCGCCGGTGATCGAGATGAGCAGTCCGCGCGCACCGCGCATGGAAACATCGTCGAGCAACGGATTGGCGATTGCAGCCTCTGCCGCCTGAACCGCACGGCCTTCGCCGCCGGCTTCGCCGGTTCCCATCATCGCCTTGCCCATTTCGCGCATAACTGAGCGCACATCGGCAAAATCGAGGTTGATGAGGCCTTCCTTGACCATCAGATCAGTGATGCAGGCCACGCCGGAATACAGCACCTGATCTGCCATCCCGAACGCATCAGCGAAAGTGGTTTTTTCATTGGCGATACGGAACAGGTTCTGATTGGGAATGACAATCAGTGTATCGACATGCTTCTGCAGTTCTTCGATGCCAGCTTCAGCGAGCGCCATGCGGCGTTTGCCTTCGAAATGGAAGGGTTTCGTCACCACACCCACTGTCAGGATGCCGCATTCGCGGGCCGCACGGGCAACAACAGGCGCTGCTCCCGTTCCGGTGCCACCGCCCATGCCAGCGGTGATGAAAGCCATATGAACATGGTTGAGATGATCATTGATCTCATCCATGACTTCTTCAGCCGCAGCGCGGCCCACTTCGGGCTGAGAACCGGCACCAAGACCTTCGGTCACGGCAACGCCCATCTGAACGACGCGCTCAGCATGGGACATGGACAGTGCCTGTGAATCGGTATTGGCAACAACAAAATCCACGCCCTGGAGGCCGGCGCGGATCATATTATTCACGGCGTTACCACCGGCGCCGCCCACGCCGAACACGGTAATGCGCGGTTTCAGTTCGGTAATTTCAGGCATTTGCAAGTTAATCGTCATTTTACCCTCGTTAATGTCTCGGTCGACCGGTTGCTATCAGGCCGCTCCATTTCTCTTTGCCGGTGGACAAAGCAATTAGCGTTCCCGTCCGGCGACCTCGTCATCGTTATGCCCTTGAAACTACGCATCAAAAGCTCTCCTTGAACCACTGCCCGACGCGGGATAGATACCCATCCGTGCCGTTCAGCAGAACCTTGGTTGTTGCGCGGGGGCGAAGCTGCTCCAATTGCGCAATTTGTGGATAGATCAGAAGACCTACCGCTGCCGAAAAGGCTGGCCCTTTGGCCGCTTCCGGCAATCCTACGACACCCAGTGGGCGTCCCAGCCTGACATTGCGTCCGATGATTCTCCGGGCGGCTTCAGTCATGCCAGTCAGTTGAGATGCGCCACCTGTCAGAACAATCCGGCGCCCGACATGGGATGCATAGCCAGAAGCGTTGAGGCGGTCGCGAATGAGTTCCAGAATTTCTTCCACCCTGGGGCGGATAATGCGGGTCAGCGTCGAGCGCGGCACCTGATTGGGCACATCATCGTCGTCGTCACCCACCTGGGGAATCGACAGAATGTCGCGATCCTCCGACACACTTGGCAAGGCACTGCCATGCAGTGCCTTGATGCGTTCCGCATCAACCATTCTTGTGGACAGGCCCCGGGCGATATCCATGGTCACGTGATGGCCGCCAACGGCGATCGCATCCGTATGGACGAAATGACCGTCGATGAAGATCGACATTGTGGTGGTGCCGCCTCCCATATCGACGCAGGTGACGCCAAGAGCGGCCTCATCGTCGACCAGCGAGGCCAGGCCGCTGGCATAGGGCGTCGCAACCATGGTTTCGACACTCAGATGACAGCGGTTGATGCACAGTTCCAGATTGCGCAGCGGTGCGGTATCAGCCGTCACCACATGCATGTCGACACCCAGATCCTTGCCAATCATGCCACGCGGATCATCGATCCCGCGATTGCCATCCAGCGCGTAGCCGATCGGGAGGGAATGGATGACCTTACGCCCGTCACTAATCGAATGCGCGCTGCCGGCCTGCAACACTTTCTGAATGTCGCTTTCCGAAACTTCATGGCCAGACAGGGCGATATTGGCAGAATAGCCTTCACTGGCCAACCGACCGCAGGACAGGCTGACAATCAGGCTTTCGACGGTAATGCCAGCCATGCGTTCCGCAGCATCGACTGCCAGACGAATGGACTGCTCGGCGCCATCAAGATCAACAACAACGCCGGTCTTGATGCCGCGAGACTGCTGGTGCCCGATGCCAAGCACTTCAACGGAATGGGTCCGGCCCGGCAGGACATCGACACCTTCCAGCGGACGCAGGCGGGCAATCAGACAGCACACCTTGCTTGAACCGATATCCAATACTGACACCACGGCCGATTTCTTCGGCGGCAAGGGGCGGAACCCATGGGATTTGGCGGAACCGAACTGCATCATCAGATAGCTCCTGCTTTCAGCTCTTTGACGCGCTCGTCAAACGCCTTCTTGTATTCTTCCATGGTCGGTTCAGGCAGACGAACTGCCATCCGGCCCGGAATGCGCAAATCGATTGTCTGAATGTCCCTGTCCAATATCTCGTCTTCTGCCTGAAGCAGTGCCGCTCTGCCGAGCGCCTCATCCAGACCGGTTTCGGGAAGTTTCACTTCCAGACCATTACTCAACACCAGATTCCATCTGCGGCCGGCAACAAGCACAGCGGCGCGCACCCGTGATTCGACCATGGTGTAGTTGGATAATGTCTCCAAAAAGGCAGGCCCGGCCATGTCTGCACCCTCACCTACCAACAGAATCAATGACGCGAATCTGTCGTTTTCAAGGGCGGCGATGATGCGTCCCTGCGGGTCAAGAATGGAAACGTTCTGGCCGCTCTGCCACAAGGCAAACGGACGGCGTTCCTTGAGGACGATCTCTATGCTGCCAGGATAGGTCTTGCGGATGCTCGCTTCCTCGATCCACGGCATGGCCTGAATTCGGCTGCGCGCGGAAGCGGCATCAAACAGGACCATGGAGGCATGGTTTTTCAGATCCAGCGACTGGATAATTTCGCGCTCGGAAGCCTGCACCTGGCCTTTGATGCTGACTTCTTCGACCTTCAATCCGACCATTGCGGTGGCCTGTCCGAACAGGGTATCTGCATGGCCTCCGATGATCAGCCCATACACCGATGTGGCTGCCAGCAAACCAATAGCTGATTTTCTGCCGAGCCACTTTGGCAGGCGAAACTGCGTGCGCGACAGAATCCGCACCGGTTTGCGCAGCAATGGCGGCAAAATGGTCTTCTCGGCAGACAGCATGCGCTGAAGGAATGAGAAATCCAGAACCGTGTCCGAGGACTGCAGAGCGGGCCGGCCTGTCAGCCGGCGGATCAACGATTGCATGATGCGTCCTCCACCATCCACTTCATCAGCGCAGGAAAGTCGTAGCCGGCATAGGCCGCCATTTCCGGCACCAGTGATGTCGGGGTCATTCCCGGCTGGGTGTTGACCTCAAGACAAATCAACTCGTCTGTGGTTTCGTCATAGCGAAAATCTGCGCGTGAAACTCCGCGGCAGCCAAGCGCCTCATGTGCGGTCTGAGAATGTGTCTGCACGGCCTTGTAAATTGCAGCGGGCAATTCTGCCGGCAAAATGTGCTGAGATCCGCCATCTGCATATTTGGCATCAAAATCATAGAACGGGCTGCCCTGAGATATAATATCGATGACATCCAGAGCCGTGCCCCCCATGACAGCGCAGGTCAGCTCGCGTCCGGCGATATAGCGCTCGACCATGACGATATCGCCATAGGGCCACTGGTCCGAATACAGCTCCTGCGGTGGGTGCTTTGCTTCTGCGGACACAATCAGCACACCGAAGCTGGAGCCTTCATTCACCGGCTTCACAACATAGGGCGGCGCCAGGATGTGGGTCTTGGCGGCATCCAGGCGGTGGGCAATTTCTGAGTTGGTGACCGGCACCCCTGCGCCGCCCATAACCCGTTTTGCCTTGTCCTTGTTCATGGCCAGTGCAGAGGCCAGAACGCCGGAATGGGTGTACGGAATATTGAGAATTTCCAGGACACCCTGAATTATTCCGTCTTCGCCGAACGGGCCGTGCAGCGCGTTAAAAGCGACATCGGGTTTCAGATCTGACAGAACCGAAGCCACATTGCGGTCTATGTCGATTTCAGTGACCTGGTAGCCGCACTGCCGCAATGCCTGTGCGCAGGGTTTGCCTGACGCAAGACTGACGGGGCGCTCTGAAGACCACCCTCCCATCAAAACAGCAATGTGCTTTGGCTTCGTCATGCAATTCCTATCGATATGGGCTTTGAGCCTTGGCTGCGGCGCGGATGGGCACCTCAGCAAAACCTTTGACACCCTCTGTTCCACCCCATCATGGTTAAGAACAGGTAAAGGTTTGGTTTACGAATTGCAGATTGCGTGACTGATTTACGTTTTGTGCACCAAAAGCCACGATTTAGGCCTGATCGGTGCGGCAACTACCGAGAATTATACTTAAGGAATGTTTAAGTATCGGACGGCAGCGGGCGAACCGACTCACCGTGTGCGAAAGTACCCAGCCGTTTGATTTCCCATTCCAGCCGGATGCCGGATCTGTCCAGCACTCCGGCCCGAACCGTCTCGCCGAGCGTTTCAAGATCAAGGGCCGACGCGCCGCCGGTGTTAATCATGAAATTGCAATGCTTCTCAGACATCTGCGCAGCGCCGACGCGGTGCCCCCTGAAACCGGCGTCGTCAATCACCCGCCAGGCAGAATGGCCGGGAGGGTTCTTGAAAGTTGACCCGCCGGTGCGTTCCTTGACCGGCTGGACTTCTTCACGGTATCGCGCCACTTCCGCCATTTCCTCAAGCAGATCAGCAGGCTCGCCCGGTGTGCCGCGATACACCGCCCTGGTGAAGATAAAGTCCTTGGGTGCCGAGCAATGCCGATAAGCATATCCAAGATCCGCATTGCTGAGAATGTGGCGCTTTCCCTGCCGGTCCAGTGCATGAGCCTCAACCAGCAGATCCCTGGTTTCACCACCATGCGCTCCGGCGTTCATGCGCAAGGCGCCACCAACACAGCCGGGAATGCCACGATAGAATGAAAATCCGGCGATACCCGCTTCTCCGGCGGCTTTGGCCAGCCGAATATCCGGCACGGCAGTGCCGACATGAATGGTCTGGTTGTCAGCAACTTCAATCTGGCCGAAACCTTTGCCCGACAAGCGGATGACAAGGCCCGCAATACCGCCATCGCGCACCAGAAGATTGGATCCAAGACCCAGCACCATAACCGGCACATCTTCTTTCAGCATTGACAGAACCAGAGCCAGTTCGGCTTCATCTGCAGGCATGAACAGCGCTTCAGCAGGTCCGCCAACCCGAAACCATGTTATCTTTGACAGATCGGCATTCGCTGTCAGCGTGCCGCGAAGACCGGGAACGGTTTCGCGGATGCGTTCAACCAGCGATCCTGTCACACCTGCGCTCCATCATCTTCGAGCGCACGAGGCAGTTCATAAGCCCATTTGGTGATCGAGCCGGCACCCAGACAGACGACCAGATCGCCCGGCGCAGTGTGCTCGCGGATCAACTCCGGCAGCTGATCGGACGAGGCAAGCTCCAGCACATGGCGGTGACCGCGCACCCGCAAGCCTTCTGCCAGCGCTTTTTCATCAGCGCCTTCGATCGGTTCTTCACCGGCCGGATAGACCGGAGCGACAATCACGATATCTGCATCATTGAAACAGGCGCAGAAATCTTCAAACAGGCTCTTCAGACGGCTGTAACGATGCGGCTGGACCACCGCCAACACATTGCCTTGCGCTGCAGAACGAGCCGCTTTCAGAACAGCAGATATCTCGACCGGGTGATGGGCATAATCGTCAAACACCTTCACGCCGTTGACTGTTCCGGTATGGGTGAAGCGCCGCTTGACGCCGGAAAATCCGGCCAGACCGTTGCGGATTTCCGCATCGGTCAGACCAAGTTCGAGCGCAACGGCAATGGCTGCGGTGGCATTCGATACATTGTGAATGCCGGGCATCGGCAGCATCAGATTGTCAATCGTGCGCAGAGAGCCTGAACTGCTGGTCACATCGACAGCAAAATGCGAATTGGTTTCCTTGACTTCAATGTTGCGGAATCGCACATCAGCCTGTTGGTTCTGGCCGTAGGTAACAAAGCGGCGGTCTTCGACGCGGCCAACCAGTGCCTGCACTTCCAGATGGTCGGTGCACATCACTGCAAAGCCGTAAAACGGCACATTTTCGACAAACCGCTGAAAGGCCTCCTTGACCTTGTCGTAAGTGCCATAGTGATCGAGGTGTTCCGGATCGATATTCGTTACGACCGCAATCTCCGCCGGCAATTTGACGAAAGTCCCATCGGATTCGTCTGCTTCGGCAACAAGCCACTCGCCATCGCCGAGACGGGCATTGGTCCCGTAGGAATTGATGATACCGCCATTGATGACGGTGGGATCGAGGTGGCCGGCTTCCAGGAGGGCTGCGACCAGAGAGGTGGTTGTGGTTTTGCCGTGGGTGCCGCCAATGGCAATGGAGGATTTCAGACGCATCAACTCGGCCAGCATTTCAGCGCGGCGCACTACGGGCAAACGATGCTCGCGGGCCGATTTCAATTCCGGGTTGTCCCGCTTGATGGCCGAAGACACAACCACCACAGCCGCATGATCAACATGGGCACCATCATGGCCGATTTGGACCATAATCCCCTTGTCGCGAAGCCGCAGCACATTCGGGCTTTCAGCCATGTCAGAGCCCTGAACGGTATAGCCCAGATTGTGCAGCACTTCGGCAATACCGCTCATGCCAATGCCGCCAATACCCACAAAGTGGATTGGTCCGATAGTCAATGGCAGTTTCATAGGATTACCCCGGAGAGATTCGAGAAACAGATTGTCGCGGCTTATGCCGCAATTATTGTGGCGAATCTAGAGCGAGGGCGTGTCCGGTCTATGGTTTTGCAATCCGGACAACCAAATCGGCCAGTTTGGCCGTCGCATCGGGACGTCCGATTGCAATCGCAGCTTCTGCCATGGCTTGCAGTTGCTGCGGGTCGGCCGCCAGTGCGGTCAGCCTGGTGGCGAGCTGCTGCGGGGTGAGCAGGTGCTGGGCCACCACCTCTGCTCCGCCAGCGGCAGCCAGGACGGCGGCATTGGCCGCCTGATCGTGATCCAGCGCATGGGGAAATGGTACCAGCAGTGAGGGCCGCCCCAGCACTGCAAGTTCAGACACGGTCGATGCACCTGAGCGGGCGACGACAAGATGCGCATCTGCAATGCGCCTTGGCAGATCGGGAAAAAACGGTGCCAGATCGGCCTGCATGTTGAGAGACTTAAATTCAGCCTCGCACGCCGCCCTGTCTTCCTCGCGCACCTGCAGTGTCAGGGCGATGCGGCTGCGCAGTGTTTCATCCAGCAGTGCCATCGCCTCAGGCAGAAGGTGTGAAAACACCTGCGCGCCCTGACTGCCGCCGAACACCAGCAATTTGAAAGCGTCCGCCTGTCCGGGTGCGGCAAACGGTTTGCGGGCCTGCAGAACTGCTTCGCGGACCGGATTGCCGGTTTCGCAATCCTCCGCCTTGCCAGCAAATGCCGGACCGGGAAGGCTGCGCGCGCCGGCAGCGGCAAAGCGCGCCAGAAACCGGTTGGCGCGTCCAGGCGTGGCATTGGCTTCGTGAAGCACAATCGGTACTTTCATAAGGGCGGCAGCAACGCCGGGAGGCGTCGTTGGATAGCCGCCGAAACCGACAAACACCGAGGGCTTCAGGCGCCGGATCAGCCCGAGTGCAGCCCCTGTACCGCGTGCCAGCGACAGCACTGCGCGAACTGCCTTCATAGGTGAAGCCACCGACGGCGTGGCGGATTGTATCTCGTGAACCGGGATATCTTCAAATCCGCTGAGAAAATGGCTTGCCCTTGTGTCGGTTGCCAGATGCACTTCCCAGCCACGGGCTATCAGTTCACGGCCAAGAGCCTCTGCCGGAAACAGATGGCCGCCGGTTCCACCAGCTGACAATAGCGCAGTTCTAGGCCGCATGGCGGAGTTCAAAGTCCGATCCCATTCCCAGCCGCGACGTGTCGAGACGTTGCCTGGTCAAGGCCAGAACCATGCCCATGCCAATGGCCACGGCCATCGTCGACGACCCGCCATAGGACACGAAAGGCAATGTCATGCCTTTGGAGGGCATCAGATTCAGATTTACAGCCATATTGATAATTGCCTGAACACCGAACAGGGCAACCAGACCCGATGTCGCCAGGCGGGTGAAGGCATCATGCTGCTTCAATGCATGGCTGAAACCGCGCATCACGATGAAGGTGAACAGCGCCACCAGGATCAAAGTGAAAATAATGCCGTATTCCTCGGCCGCCACTGCGAAGATAAAATCTGTATGAGAATCTGGCAATATGTTTTTCACCGTCCCCTCACCCGGCCCGCGGCCGAACCAGCCGCCAGTGGTGAAGGATTCCAGGGCGGTATCAACCTGAAACGTATCGGCATTTTCCGGATTGAGGAATTTATCTATGCGGGCCGCCACATAAGGGATCAGAGTATAGACGGTCAATATCCCGATGACGCTGAGCCCGGCAAGACCTATGATGAAAAACCACGGCATTCCGGCAAGAAAGAAAATGCCGCCCCAAACCATGACAATCAGCATGGTCTGACCAAAATCGGGCTGCAGAATAAGCAATCCGGAGACAAGTACCAGCAATCCGACAGCGATGATGTGGCCATGAATATCCGGGCGTTTCGGCCCTTCGGCAAACAGCCAGGCACAGATCACCACGAAGCCCGGCTTAACAAATTCAGAAGGCTGGATCGAGAATCCTGCAATAAACAACCAGCGGCGCGCACCCTTCGCTTCAAACCCGACAAGCAAGGTCGCGATCATCATCACAATTCCGCCGATCAGCAATAACAGCGCCAATCGGCGCACCTGCCGCGCGTTGAGAAAGGAAACTCCGATCATCACCAGAAGAGCGGGCACGGCGAAAATAATGTGGCGGATGACAAAGTAATAATTATCAAGTTTCAGGCGCGCGGCAATTGGCGGACTGGCGGCAAAGGACAGCACGATGCCTGCAATCATCACAGTCAGAAGGGCGGTCAGTAGATACCGGTCTACGGTCCACCACCAATTGGCGAAGCGGCTTGTATCGGCGCGCGAGACTTTCATGATGGGCCTCCTTGCAGGGTGTTATGGGAAAGATGGTTGAGAACGGCCGCGCGGAATGTTTCCCCACGCTCCTCAAAATTGGCGAATTGATCAAAACTGGCACAGGCCGGAGACAACAGCACAGTGATGTCTGCCGCCTTATCCCGAAGGGCATCCTCCAGCGCCGCTGCGGTCGCCGCCTGCAGAGACTGGAACAGCGCAAACGGGACGTGGCCGTCCAGGATGGCGGCAAATTCATCACGCGCTTCCCCGATCAGATAGGCTTTTGCGATGCGTGGAAAATGCTCGGCCAAACCGGCGATGCCTCCGGATTTCGGCTCGCCGCCGGCAATCCAGTAAATGTGGTCAAAGCTCAGCAGCGCGCGACCGGCAGCGTCGGCATTGGTTGCCTTGGTATCATTGACAATTCGGACCCGGCCCTGCTGTGCAATGGTCTCCATGCGATGGACCAGTCCGGGAAAGGAAATCAACCCGGCTGAGATCTGTTGATCAGACAGGCCGCAATGCCGGCAGGCCGCAAACGCAGCTGCCGCATTTTGCGCGTTATGGGCACCGCGAAGATTTTCAGCCTGCGAGAGATCAAAGACACCGCGCGTGCTGCCACCTGCCGCTTCGACCAGCCAGCCATTCTGCATCATAAAGCCATCGCTGACGGGGATGCGAATGCCGATGCGGGTCAAGGGTTTGGCGGCAGCTTCGATGATGTCTGCCAGCTTCGCACCGAACCGGTCATCTATGCCGATCACTGCTGCACCGGACTGTTCAATCATGCGCGCCTTGATCGCAGCATAATTTTCCAGCGTGCCATGACGATCCAGATGATCCAGACTGACATTGAGAAGCACGCCGACGGAGGGCGCAAGGCCGGGTGCCAGATCAATCTGGTAGCTTGAGCACTCGACAACGTGAATCCGCCCCGGCGCAGGAGGCGCGAGGGACAGAATCGGCGTACCGATATTGCCGCCCATTTCCACTTGCCGCCCGGCCTGCTTCAAAACATGTGCAATCAGCGCCGTGGTGGTGGATTTACCATTGGTTCCGGTGATGGCGATAAAATCGCTGCCGGGAGCGTGGGCGGCGCGCTCACGGCAGAATAATTCGATATCTCCGATGATTTCCACACCGGCAGTTCTGGCAAGCTCCACCGTCCAATGCGGACTGGGATGGGTCAGCGGCACACCGGGTGCCAGCACCAGGGCATCCAGTGCGGAAAAATCAAGCTGACGCAGATCCCGAGTAGTCAGGCCTGCGTCCCGCGCTGCACTGACCCTTGCCTCATTGTCGTCCCACACCACCACATCGCCACCACCGGCCATCACGGCGCTGGCTGTGGCGAGGCCAGAGCCGCCAAGGCCAAAAACGGCGACCCGCTTTCCTGACATGGTTGTGACCGGGATCATTGCCTATCTCAGCTTCAAGGTAGACAGGCCAACCATTGCCAAAACCACTGCAATGATCCAGAAGCGGATCACGACTTGCGGCTCGGTCCAGCCCAATTGTTCAAAATGGTGGTGGATCGGCGCCATGCGGAAGACGCGTTTTCCGGTCAACTTGAATGAGGTCACCTGGATGATGACCGACAATGCTTCCAGAACGAACAATCCGCCGATAATTGCGAGGACGATCTCGTGTTTCGTTGACACTGCGATGGCACCGATCATACCGCCGAGGGCCAGTGATCCGGTGTCGCCCATGAAAATCGCCGCCGGCGGCGCGTTGAACCATAAAAAGCCCAGCCCGGCACCGATCATTGCGCCACACAGGACCGCTAGTTCGCCAGCGCCGGCGACAAAGTGGATTTGCAGGTAATCGGCAAACAATCCGTTTCCTGACAGATAGGCGATCACACCGAAACTGCCTGCTGCAATCATCACCGGCACAATCGCCAGACCATCCAGCCCATCGGTCAGATTGACCGCATTGCCGGCACCGACGATGACAAAAACCGCAAAGGGAATAAAGAACCATCCCAGATTCCAGATCAAATCCTTGAAAAACGGAAACGTCAGAGAGCTGGAAAACGGCGTATCCCCGATGGACATGACCGCAAATGCAGCGATCCCGGCGATGAGGCTTTCCAGCGACAGGCGCGCCTTGCCCGAAAAGCCCTTGTGGCTGGCATTGGTGACTTTCAGATAATCATCGTAAAACCCGATTGCCCCGAAAGCGACTGTAACCAGCAGGACGATCCAGACATAGGGGCTGGTCAGATTTGCCCAGAGCAGCGCGCTGGAAATCAGCGCCAGCAGGATAATCAGCCCACCCATTGTCGGCGTGCCCTGCTTGTCGAGATGTGTGACCGGGCCATCAGAGCGGATCGGTTGCCCCCGGCCCTGACGGCTGCGCAGCCAGTTGATGATCAGCGGACCAAACAGAAACACCAGTAACATGGCGGTCATCATGGCACCGCCGGTGCGCACGGTAATATAGCGAAACAGATTGAAGACCGGAAGAAATTCCGATGTCTGGCTCAGAAAATAAAGCATATCCGCTTACGCGCCCTCATGTGTGTCTGCATCGGCAACCGGACCGCGAACAGTTTCGGCCGGTTGCTCCGGCACTGTTGAATGGATGCGCTTTAAGGTGTCAACCAATCCGCTCATGGCCATGCCCAAAGACCCCTTGACCATGACCACATCGCCTGGAGAAATTTCTGCAAGCAGTGGCGCCATGAGATCTTTTGAAGTCTCGGTGTGAACGCATTTCCGGCTGTCGGTCAGTACGTCCCAAAGATGTTTCATCTGCGGGCCGCATAACAGGACGCGGTCGATCTGTGCCTGTTCAATGTTGGTATTCAGATCGCTGTGAAGATGCGCACTTTCGCTGCCCAGCTCCAGCATATCGCCCAGCACCACGATCTTTCGACCGCTGGTGCTGAGTTCGCCGAGCATGCCGATGGAGGCTGACATGCTGGCCGGGTTCGCATTGTAACTGTCATCGATCAAGGTGTAGCTGCCAGCCTGCAACGCATGGGTTTCTCTGGCGCCGCGGCCGCCCATCAGCTTGAATTTCGACAGGCCTAGAGCAACATCTGCCTTGTCGGCACCCATGGCTTGGGCAGCGGCCAGAACCGCCATCGCATTTTCTGCCAGATAGCGTCCGCTGGTCGGCATGGTAAAGGTAACATCATCGCCGCAAATCGTTGAGGCGACCATGGAACCGGTTTCCGAAAGAACAAAATCATCGAGCCTGGCCTCAGCATCACCGGCGGTTCCAAAACTGATGACCCGGTCTGCACCGGCCTTTTCCGCTTCCGCCTTCAAAAATCCGAAAAACGCATTGTCGCTGTTCAAAATTGCCGTTCCGCCCGGCTCCAGTCCGCTGAAGATTTCCGCCTTTGCAGCAGCGATCTGTTGAATATTGTCAAAAAATTCCAGATGCACCGGCGCGACTGTGGTGACAATGGCAACATGCGGGCGAACCATCCTGACCAAAGGTTCGATTTCACCTGGATGGTTCATGCCGATTTCGAAGACGCCATATTCCGCGTCGAGTGGCATTCGCGCCAGCGACAACGGAACGCCCCAGTGATTGTTGAAACTTTTTTCAGAGGCATGGACACTGCCATTTTCAGACAGTCCGGTTGCCAGCAATTCCTTGGTGCTGGTTTTTCCAACACTTCCGGTGATGGCAACAATACGTGCCGCGGACCGGGCGCGCGCCGCCTTACCCAGTTTCTGCAAAGCTTCCAGAACATCCGCCACGACCAGAAAAGGGCCGGCCGTGCGTCCTAGAGCGGGCAGCTTGTCTTCGCTGACAATCGCCAGCACAGCGCCCTGACGGAATGATTTCGTAACGAAATCATGGCCGTCAAACTTGTCGCCCCTGATCGCGAAGAACAGATCGCCCGGCTGGCTCGTGCGGCTGTCAATCGACACTCCGTGCACCGCTTTGGGCTGAGAGCCGAATAACCGGCCGCCCATTGCAGCTTCAAGTTCAGCAAAGGTCCACAGCGGCGGGCCCAGTGGCGCCACCTTGTCGTGCATTTTATATTCGCCGCTTGATTTTCGTGCGGCCAGAGCCTTGGCAATCTCTTCGTGATCGGAAAACGGCAACACCTCTTTGCCGATGATCTGACCTTCCTCATGGCCTTTTCCGGCCACGACCAGAACATCATCTTCGGTCAGGATGGCGACTGCTGTCGCGATCGCGCTGGCACGATCCGGGATTTCGATCGCTCGGGGAGCGGCGGCGAGGATTTCGCTGCGAATCTGTTGCGGGTTCTCGTTGCGAGGATTGTCATCTGTGACAATCACCAGATCGGCATTTTCATGCGCAATTTGGCCCATCAAAGGACGTTTGCCCTTGTCGCGGTCACCGCCGGCACCAACGATGACAATCAAAAGACGTTTCGGATAAGGCCTGAGCGCCTGAAGCGTGGAGCGCAAGGCATCCGGCTTATGGGCGTAGTCAACGAAAATCCGCCCAGGCATACCCTGCATGTCAACCGGCTCCAGACGGCCGGAGACGCCTTTCAGCTTGGCCAGCGCCTTGAGAACCGCGACCGGGTCGATCTTGCATGAAATCGCCAGCCCGGCAGCCATCAAGGCATTCTCGGCCTGAAATGCCCCCGGCAAAGGCAGACTTACGTTTTTCTCCTCGCCGAAGAAACTCAATGTCAGATCCTGCTGCGGCCCGGTTTTTCCGTCCTTTACGACCAATTCGGTGAGACGGATGTCTTCGCCGATACGCAAAACGCGCAAATCAGCACAGTCTGCCAACTCAGCCGCCTTATCAGCCCAGGGCGCATCTATATTGACGACAAAAGGTGCGCCCTTTGGCAGTAAATCTGTAATCAGACGGGCCTTGGCGGCAAAATAGTCCGCTTCCGTTTGATGGTAGTCCATGTGATCTCGGCCCAGATTGGTAAAGGCTCCTGCGGTCAGTTTCACGCCGTCTAGACGGTGTTGATCCAGACCATGGCTGGAGGCTTCCAGTGCCACATGATTGACGCCCTCGCGGGCCAGGCGATCCAGGGTTTTATGGAGAGAAACCGGATCCGGCGTTGTCAGTCCGCCATAATTGACCTGGCCATCCACAATGACGCCCAAGGTGCCGATACTGGCAGCGCGCAGCCCGGCGCTTTTGAACATCTGTGCGGTGAAATTGGCGACCGAGGTTTTGCCCGCGGTCCCGGTCACAGCGATAATGATCTTTGGCTGGCGCGGAAAAAACCGCGCTGCCAGCAGCGCCAGTGCACGCCGCGGATTGTTGGACCGGATCAGCGGCACGGATAAGACTGACGGGTCCATATCCAGTTTTTCATCTATCAGCACGGCAACGGCGCCAGCCTCTACAGCGCTGTCAATAAAGGCCGCGCCATCTGTCTGCACCCCGGAAATGGCAACGAATAGATTGCCACGCTGGACTTTGCGGCTATCGGCACAAATGCCGGTTATCCGCTGTGTCTTCATATCATCAGTCAACTCAGCACCGATCAGGGCATCCCTGTCCGGTGCATCAAGTTTCAGCAGATCTCCAAGACGCATCATTAATTGTCAGTTCCTGTTACTGGGCTGGGCTTGGGACGTCATATTGCGGAATGCCAAGAGCGGCATCACTTTCCATGCGCGGCATCACGCCCAGCAGAGGCGCGGCGCGCTTGACGATGGCAGCAACTGTCGGTGCAGCATTGACCGCCGCTGTCGCCCCGCCTCCTTCTTTTTCGGGCTTCGGCTCGTCCATGACGACAAGCACAAGATATTTCGGGTCATCCATTGGAAATGCGGCCAAAAAAGAGTTGAAACGAAGGTGAGCCACATATTTTCCGTTTATCACCTTTTCAGCCGTTCCGGTTTTTCCGCCGACACGATAGCCCGCAACCTCGGCACGGCGCCCGGAGCCTTTCAAAACATTGAGGCGCATGAGATAGCGCATTTTGTCGCTGGTTTCTTCGGAAACCACCCGTTTTGCCAGCAAATCTGCTTCTGCGGCCGTACGCGGGAAAAATGTCGGCGGGATAAGCCGGCCACCATTTACCAAAGCAGAGGCGGCAACGGCTGTCTGCATCGGGGATACAGCAATTCCATGGCCGAATGAAATAGTAATCTGGCTGAGTTGGCTCCATTTGTCGGGAAATTGCGGTGAAGCTGATTCGGGGAGCTCTGTGATCAACCGGTCCATCAGACCCATGCGCGTCAGGAATTCCTTGTGGCCTTCAATGCCCACCGTCATGGCCATCTTGGCAGTGCCGATATTCGATGAATAAATATAGACTTCAGGCACCGAAAGAGGCCGCCGTTTTCCGTAAAAATCCTTGATGGTATAGCCCGCGACGCGAAGCGGCTTGCTGACATCAAAGCTGTCCTGCATCGTCACCAGACCACTGTCCAGTGCCATGGCCGAGGTGAACGTCTTGAAAATCGAGCCCATCTCGAAGACGCCGGCCGTCGCCCGGTTCAATCTCTCTTTTTCCTGAGCCTGTGTCGGGATGTTCGGGTCGTAATCAGGCAGCGACGACATCGCGATGACTTCACCTGTATTGACATCAAGCACAATTCCGATTGCCGCAATCGCCTGATAGCGCTCCATGGCCTGGCTCAACTCGTTGCGCACAATGTGCTGAACCCGCAAGTCTGTGGACAGTTTGACCGGCTCAAGGTTGCGCTCCATCTGCAGACCGGCTTCCTGGAGATCGGATAGTCCCTGTCCATCAATATATTTCTCGATGCCGGCAATGCCTTCATTGTCGACATTCACCAGCCCCAATATATGCCCTGCGGTTTCCTTGCCCGGATAAAACCGGCGATTCTCGTTCAAAAATCCGATACCGGGCAGACCCATTCGATGAATCCGCAGCTTCTGCTCCTGGGAGATTTCGCGTTTGAGCCACATGAAGCCGCGTTTGCTGGCAAGGCGCTTGCGGTTTTTTTCAGTATCCAAATCCGGGAAAACCCGCACAAGCCCTTCCATCACTTCATCTGCATCAAGCACACGCTTGGGCTCCGCAAACATGGAAAATGTCTTGACGTCCGTTGCCAGCACTTCGCCATTGCGGTCGACCAGGTCCGGCCGGGCGGCAGATACGCCGCTGGACCCGTAAGGGTTGCCGATGTCCGGTTCGCCAAAGACGGCGATACTGACCAGGCGGATGCCGATGATCGCAAAAATTGCGGCAAACAACGCGATTGCAAGAAACAGGCGCAACCGGGCTTCGTCTCCCCTGGCGGCAAATGTGCCTTTGATGGCAAAATGACGCCGCACTGACGCGGGAAATGTTGCTTTTGCCCGGACCGAACCGAAAGTTTCAGACAGCGCCATGATCAGCGATCCTCCGAATTGATGAAATCAGCAAGACTTGGCGTGCTGGTCTGATTGATGAGCCGGGCCAGATTGCTGCTCTCATACTGGCTGTAGAGCGGCTTTTGGCGTGGCAGAATGAGCGATAATGGTGATTTTTCCGGAATCTGATCGATTATCGCGACCTGGTGTGGCGCCAACGCTGACAAAGGCAGGACATCTGCATTATTTTCCACAAGCGCCTGTAACCTGGAAGGCTGATTGAGCAGGCTCCACTGGGCATTCAGCCGGGAAATATCGTCTTCCAGCCCGTTGATTTCCGACACCAGATCCTCGGCGTTCTCTGCTGCCTGTTCAGCCTGATATTTGATTTTATAGGTGACGGCTGCCCCGGAAACCATGACGAAGCAGAGAAACAGTGTCCAGGCATGTCGCAGCATTATGTGTTCCTCATCGGTCTAAACCTTGCAGTCCCGGCAAAGACGGAACGCCAAGAGCAGCCATGTCCAAAGCGAATGCGGGATGTGACGTGCGCTCGCCTACCCGCAATTTTGCTGATCTGGAGCGCGGGTTTTCCTGACACTCCTCCGCACTGGCGGCCTGCGCTTTGCGGGACCCCAGATGAAAACTTGGCGGTGCGAGCGGGGCCGGTTCGGGTGCATGGCGCGAGCCACCGAGCCGGGTTTCGCTGCGCGAATTGAAGAATGTCTTGGCGATGCGATCTTCCAGAGAATGAAAGGTGACGACGACCAGACGGCCCCCGGGTTTTAACTGCTCTTCAGCAGCAGCCAGACCCATGGCCAGTTCTTCCAGCTCGCGGTTGACGAAAATCCGCAATGCCTGGAACACACGCGTTGCCGGGTGAATCCGGTCCTTCGCCTTGCGCGGAATAATGTCTGTGACGGTGTCCGCCAGATCTGCTGTGGTCGTCAGCGGCTGTGTTGCGCGGCGCTTCAGAATTGCGCTGGCGATGCGACCGGCCTGACGTTCTTCGCCCAGAAATTTGAAAATGTGTGCAAGCTCGCCATGCGAGAACTGATTGACGACATCGGCCGCTGTCGGTCCGAAATTGCTCATTCGCATGTCCAGCGGGCCGTTTTTCTGAAAGGAAAAGCCCCGCTCGGCAGTATCGATCTGCATCGATGAAACGCCAATGTCCAGAACAACGCCGTCCAGAGCTGGTGCCCTGACGGCTTCCAGATGCGCGATCATATCTGAAAATCTGCCTTCGATCAGTGTCAGCCGCTGAGGAAATTTCGCGGCCAGTTTCTGACCGGATTGTATCGCCGTTGGATCGCGGTCAAAGCCGTAGACATGAGCCGCCCCCGCTTCCAGCAATGCGCTGGTATAGCCGCCGGCACCAAAAGTGCCGTCAACGAACACTCCGCCTGCAACCGGCGCCAATGCCACCAGCACTTCAGCCAGCATCACCGGAAAATGCGGTCGCGGGTCCATCGAACCATCTTGTGAATTGTCTGACGCGTTCATGGGTCTGCCGGTGTTGATCCAGGGTTTGTGCTGCATCTGCACGCTGGGAGCGACCTGCAAAAATGGCGAGTTTGGCAACAGCATCGCACTCCCGGCCGATCAGCGTGTGAAAACAGGATTAATCAGGTTCCATAAATAGTCAGGTAACGTTAACAATCTGTTTTTGTCTTGCAATTTGCAGGACCATTGTCACCGGAGGATTGTGGGAAAGAAAAAACCAGTTGGTCTGTAAGCCGGGTTCTGTGTCACATCGTGCTGTTCAAGGGCATGCCGCAAGACAAGCACAATGCGCGATGGCCATTCATCTGGGACGCCTGTTGCCAGCCGCCTCGTGCAACCTACCCGAATGGCTGGTTCAGAAACAAACCTGATTGAGGATATTATCCTGCAACCGCACCATTCCTATTCGGTTTTGCTCCCGGTGGGGTTTACCATGCCAGACCTGTTACCAGAGTCTGCGGTGAGCTCTTACCTCACCTTTTCACCCTTACCTTCAGTCGAAATCCGAACGGATAACGCCCTCTGGCGGTACGCTTTCTGTGGCACTTTCCCTGAGATTGCTCTCGCCGGACGTTATCCGGCACCGTGATTCTGTGGAGCCCGGACTTTCCTCCCTGCACTGCTTTCGCACTGTGCAGAGCGGCCATCCGACCAACTGGTTATGCTCATGTGGGCCATGGGATTTTGCGGGTCAAGAGGCTTTTCACGCAAACGCGGCCGATTTCAGTCCCGAAGCGGCGTGGCTAAGGTTCTGAATCAGATTCAACGGGGCCGGCTAAGCTGCCGGTTACGTTATAATTTTCGCCGATGCAGTCAGGATGCCAGAGCGCGGATTTCGTCGCGGAATTCATCGACGCAAATGCGTTTTCCGGCGCGTTCCACATGCCAGTAGGTCCAGCCATTACAGGCTTCAAAGCCTTGTACCAGAGCGCCGACCTTGTGAATTGAACCGGTGTGAGAGCCACTGACAAGTGAACCATCCACTCTGATTGTGGCTTCGTTGCGGCCTTTGGCATCCGTCAGCTGTTCTCCAGCGGTCAGCAAGCCACTTTCCAGAAGCCGGCCAAACGGAATGCGCGGGGCCGCGCGTTTTCCGGCGCTGATCACCAGGGCGTCCTCGTTCAGCGGTTCCACGGCGGCAATGCGCGCAAGAGCTGCCTCGCGATAGCCTCGATCCCGTTCGATGCCGACGAAATTGCGACCCAGCAATTTTGCCACAGCTCCGGTGGTGCCGGTGCCGAAAAACGGGTCAAGAACCACATCGCCCGGCTTGGTGCTGGTCAGCAGCACACGCTGCAACAAGGCTTCCGGTTTCTGTGTCGGATGGACTTTCTGGCCATTTTCGTCCTTGAGACGTTCAGAGCCGTTGCAGATGGGAATGTGCCAGTCGGAGCGCATCTGCGTGCCGTCATTGAGCATTTTCATGGCTTCATAATTGAAGGTGTAGCGCTTGGCTTCCTGGTCACGCGAAGCCCAGATCATTGTCTCATGAGCATTGGTAAAGCGGCGGCCCCGGAAATTGGGCATCGGATTGGCCTTGCGCCAGATGACATCGTTGAGCATCCAGAAACGCAAATCCTGCATCAAGGCACCAACGCGAAAAATATTGTGATAGGAGCCGATCACCCAGATGGTTCCATTCGGCTTCAGAACGCGCCGTGCCGCCAGCAGCCATGCCCGGGTAAAGGCGTCATAGGCTTCAAATGAGGAAAACTGGTCCCAGGCATCATCGACTGCGTCAACCTTGCTCTGGTCGGGCCGGTGCAGATCGCCCTCGAGCTGAAGATTGTAAGGCGGATCAGCGAAGATGACATCGATCGACGCTGCAGGCAGCTTTTCCATTGATGCGACACAATCACCGGCGATGATTGTATTCAGCCAATCAGCCCCGGATTGCGAAACATAAGATGACGGCTGCTGAACAGGATTTTCGGCAAATGCAGTTGAAAGGGTCAAAACGCAAAACTCCAATGACACTGCCGGAGTCTGCACTGAACAGGGTAAAGACGCGGTTAGGCTTTATGGTTAACAGGACGTGTATGCCGCTTTTGTGCCGAGCAGGGCGCGTCACGAGATTCGTTGCGATATCTGCAGAAGCGTCCTCGCCAAGCCACAATTCACCTGTTATAGAAATGCAAATTCCCGCAACCCGGCCGTAAAATAATTAGATTATGCGTAGATTCAACCTGCCCTTTAAACTGACCTTTTCGACGCTGACGATGCTGGTGCTTGCCGGCTGCACTGCTGTCAGCAGCCTGAACCCGATCAGCCGCAAGCCGGTGGTTGATCTCAGCGAATTTGCCGCTTCCTCATCTGACTATTGTCCCAAAATTGAATTGCGTCAGGGAACAGAAAGTTACGGCGTCTATGAACGCGGATTTGACGGGAATCGGAACAAGCTCGTGCATCAGGCGCGGATCTTGAAGACTGCTCGCGAATGCACAATAGCGAACGGTCAATTGCAGATGCGCATCGGCATTAACGGCCGTGTTCTGGCCGGTCCCAGCAGCGCCAGTTCCAGCACAATTTCCGTGCCTGTTCGTATCGCCGTAGTCAGATTCCAGGATGCTGTCGTGTATTCACAAATTCATCCGGTTTCCGTACAGATTTCCGAATTTGACAAATCACCTGAATTTGTTTCCGTCGTGAATGTTACGGTTCCCTATCCGGCTGACGAGCGCGATTTCATTATTTATGTGGGCTTTGACCGCAAGGACGACGCCTGACCCCTCTCCCCTTACTAAAAAGACTGTTTCATGCTGATCATTTTTGACTGTGACGGCGTCCTGGTGGATTCCGAAATCATTGCCTCCGAAGTTAATCTCGAACTTGTCAAAGAGTTGGGAATGGATATTTCGCTCGACGAGTTATCGCAGCGATACAGTGGTCTGACTGCCACTGCCATTTTTGAACAGGTGTCTGTCGAACTGGCAAAGCCCCTGCCCGACGATATTGCAGAGCGGTCTGACCGGATACTCGATGAAGCTTTGCAACAATCGCTGCAGGCCGTCAGCGGCGTCCACGCCATGCTCGACGCGCTGGATGGCAGTATATGTATCTGTTCCAACTCGACCACTGCCCGGCTTGAGCAGAATCTGAAAATCACAAATTTGTATGATCGCTTCCAGCCCCATGTTTTCTCAGCGCTGGAAGTGCGGCAGAAGCTTCCCAAACCCTCGCCGGACGTCTTCCTGCATGCTGCTGAAACCTTCAGTTCCGCGCCGGACCAGACAATTGTCATCGAAGACAGCAGCCATGGTGTCGAGGGCGCTGTGGCGGCCGGAATGCGGGTTATCGGTTTTACCGGCGCCTCACATTCCTTTGCCGGTCATGGCGAAAGGCTGATGGATGCCGGTGCCGAAACCACGGTCAGCCAGTTGGCTGATGTGCCCGCCACAGTGCAGGCGTTGAGAAGCTGGTCCGGGGTCGGGCTTTGAAGCGTCTCATGATCGAGCCGCTCTCGCCAAACAGATGCTTGATAAGTCGCGTGCACAGCGCAATAACGGATCACGCAGGACCAGCGCGGCTGACCAGAAATCAGTGAAACACAGCAGGACATGAGATCGTGCAATATGTAAGCACCAGGGGTGAAGCTCCTGAACTTGGATTTCTCGATACTATTTTGACCGGGCTGGCGCGCGATGGCGGGCTTTACATGCCGGTAAGCTGGCCTCAGCTGTCCGTTTCCCAGATCAGGGCACTGCGCGGCAAACCATACGAGGACGTGGCCTTTGCCATTATGTCTCCGTTTGTCGACGGGGAAATTCCCGATGATGTTCTGAAACAGATTATCCACGATGCCTATGCCACATTCCGCCATCGCGCGGTGGCTCCGCTGGTGCAGACCGGCCCGGATGAATTCATTCTGGAGCTGTTCCACGGACCGACCATGGCCTTCAAGGATGTAGCCATGCAGTGGCTCGCCCGGGTGATGGATTATGCCCTGGCGCAGCGCGGTCAGCGGGCGACTATTATCGGCGCTACGTCCGGTGATACCGGCGGAGCGGCAATCGAGGCTTTCAGGGGACGCGACAATACGGATATCTTCATCCTGTTTCCCCATGGCCGTGTGTCCGATGTGCAGCGGCGGCAGATGACGACGGTGTCTGACGCCAATGTTCATGCCCTGTCCGTTGAGGGAAATTTTGACGATTGCCAGGCTCTGGTAAAGGCCATGTTCAACGATCTAAAATTTCGTGACAGTGTTGCACTGACAGGCGTGAACTCGATTAACTGGGGCCGGATTCTGGCGCAGGTGGTGTATTATTTCACCGCGGCCTTGTCACTTGGCGGGCCGGACCGGGCGGTATCGTTTGCTGTGCCGACCGGCAATTTCGGCGACATTCTGGCCGGTTATGTTGCCAAGAAAATGGGTTTGCCGATTGACCGGCTTTTGATCGCAACCAATATCAATGACATATTGGTGCGCACGCTGCAGACCGGCCGATACGAGGTGACCGGTGTCACGGAAACCACTGCCCCTTCGATGGATATCCAGGTTTCCTCCAACTTTGAGCGCCTGCTGTTTGAAACCCTTCAGCGCGATGGCGCTGCGGTTCAGCGGCTGATGGCCAGCCTAAATCAGAGCGGTGCCTTTACGCTGTCGCCCCAGGCTCTGGCGCTGATTGCAGAAGATTTTGACGCAGCGCGCACGACCCCATCGCAGACCGCGCAAACCATCAAGCAGGCTCTGCAACAAAGCGGATATCTGCTGGATCCGCATACCGCGATCGGGTTGTTTGCCGCCCGCCAGAACCGCACTGCTGCGACACCGATTGTCACTTTGGGCACCGCGCATCCGGCCAAATTTCCCGATGCGGTTGAAGCAGCATGCGGCACACGTCCGACCCTGCCGGCCTGGCAGGGCGATCTGATGACGCGTGCGGAACGGCAACAGACACTTGCAAACGACCTTCAGAGCGTAGAAGACTTCATTTCAGCCCATGCGAGGGTGACCAAAACCTAAAACGAAACCTTGGGAGGGGTGTAGTGTGCTGCAAACAGGTGACCGATGAGCGTTGAGCATACGGTCTTGAGTAATGGTTTGACTGTGGTGACCCACGCCATGCCGCATCTTGAAAGTGCTGCATTGGGGGTCTGGGTCCGGTCGGGGTCGAGAAATGAGACCCGCCGGCAGCACGGTATCTCGCATCTGCTTGAGCATATGGCGTTCAAGGGCACCCGAAACCGCTCTGCCCGCGCCATTGCAGAAGAAATCGAAGCAGTGGGCGGCGATCTGAATGCAGCCACCAGTGTGGAGAACACGTCCTATTTTGCCAGAGTGCTGAAAGAGGATGTGCCGCTGGCACTTGATATCCTGAGTGATATTCTGCTGAATGCCCGCTTCGACGCAGATGAACTGCACCGCGAGCAGCATGTCATACTCCAGGAAATCGGCGCGACTCTGGACAATCCCGAGGATCTTGTATTCGACGCCTTTCAGGAAGCGGCATTCAACAATCAGTCGATCGGACGCACAATTCTGGGGACGGCAGAAACTGTGCAGGGCTTTTCGACAGACGATCTCAGGCAATTCCTGACGGCGCAGTACAAGCCCGCAGATATGGTGGTGTCTGCCGCCGGGGCAATCGACCACGATGAATTCGTGCGTCAGACGGAAAAGGCATTCGGCGGATTGACCGAGCCGGAAAATCCGATCATCGGACACGACAAAGCAGCTTATACTGGCGGACAGTTTTTCCAGCCGAAAGATCTGATGGAAGCTCACCTTCTGCTGGGCTTTGAAGGCCATTCCTATCAGGATGACCGGTTTTATGCGACCCAGCTTCTGGCAAGTGTGCTGGGCGGCGGCATGGCCTCGCGGCTGTTTCAGGAAGTGCGCGAGACCCGAGGGCTGTGCTATTCGATCTACTCCTTTCACTGGGGCTTTTCCGATACCGGATTGTTCGGCATTCATGCGGCGACCGGCCGCGAAGACATTCCCGAACTGGTGCCGGTGGTGCTGGACGAGATGTTGAAAGCCTGCGACGGAATTTCCGAAGCTGAAGTCAGCCGGGCGCGGGCGCAGGTGCGCGCCAGTCTGCTGATGAGCCTGGAAAGTCCCTCCTCCCGTGCCGCGCAGATTGCCCGGCAGATGCTGGTGTTCGGGCGTGTCATCGATCTAAACGAACTGGTGGCGAAGGTCGACGCCATAACGCCGGCGGATCTGCGGGACCTTGGCGGATCGCTGTTCACGAACAGAGCGCCGACACTGGCATCAATCGGCCCGATTGACGGAGTTGAATCTGTGCTTTCAACCGAACGCATTTCAGGGCATCTTAAACGGGCTTAGATTAAAAAGTGGTTCGGCATGACATTTGCCTTTTTGCACAACACCACCCGCACGCCAACACAGCAGACGGCACGCGGGGGCACCAAAGCGGGCGAAGGCATATTTCTGCGGCCGCCGCAGATAACGGATTATGCAATGTGGGCGGACATCCGCACTACGAGCCGCGCTTTCCTGAAGCCATGGGAGCCGAGCTGGGCCAGCGATGATCTGACGCGCAATGCCTTTCGGCGTCGAATTCGCAGATACCAGCAGGAAACACGCGAAGGCCAGGCACATGCGTTGTTCATTTTCCGCAAGCACGATGAGCAATTGGTCGGCGGTCTCAACCTGTCAAATATCCGGCGTGGCGTGACCCAGGCGGCGAATCTGGGCTACTGGATGGGCGAATCCTTTGCCGGTCAGGGCTATATGTCGGCCGCTGTCAGATCGACGCTGCCATTTGCATTCAACTCGCTCGGGCTGCACCGTGTTGAAGCCGCCTGTATACCGGACAATTTACGCTCGATAAATCTGCTGCAGCGGCTCGGCTTTCAGCGAGAAGGCTTTGCCAGAGAATATCTGTGTATCGACGGGCGGTGGCGTGACCATGTGCTGTTCGCGATTTTGAAAAAAGACCTCAACAAAGACATCTGAGAAATGAACAGACTGGTTTTGAACACGGCATATATCAATTAATTAAAAATGGGCCACATTTGGCTTCTATAGGTTTTGACGCCTTGTGTCTGAGCTCGGAACTCAATACTAAGATGGCACTCAAGCCTGACAGGTCACACCATGGGCCAGACGCTGATTTCGGCATCTTCCAAAGCTTGAATGATTTGTCTAAGTGCTTAAACGCTTTGGAGATACATTAGTTGCGTTGCCTGCGTTCTATCCGTGACATTGTTGTGGTCCTGGTGACTGCCTGGCTGAGTGTGTCCGCCGTGATGTTGATCTCAACACCGGCATTAGCAGTCGAGGCGGTCAGTGTGCCACTGGACGGCCGCACCCTGAATTTGCGTCCAGCTGTTGAATTCTACCGGGATTCAGGCGCCCGGTTGCAGGTCTCCACGGCGCCGGGCCCGGACGGCATTATCCGCCGCATCGAAGTTCAGTCCCGGGATCCGGACATTGCGTCCAACTGGGCAGTGTTTGCGCTTGCCAATACGGGCAATCAGCAGATCGACCGTTTGTTGGTCGCTCCGCATTACTGGCTGCCGGGCTCGGGTCTGTTTGTGCCGGATCTTGGCACAATGCGGATCAGGAATATTACGCCAAGCGAAGGCTTCGCCCCGGAGCGCGTGCCAAGCAAGGAATCGGATGTCTTTCTGATCACGCTCGACCCGGGTGCCGTTGTCACCTTCATCGTCGAAATGCAGGGCGCGCGGCTGCCCAAACTAGAGCTTTGGGAAGCGGATACCTATCGCGACAGCGTGAACAATTACACACTCTATCAGGGCCTGGTGATCGGTATTGCCGGTCTTCTGGCTGTCTTTCTAACGATTATCTTCGTGGTCAAGGGGACCGCCATGTTCCCGGCCGCTGCGGGCCTGGCCTGGGGTGTGCTGATTTACGTCTGTATCGATTTCGGATTCTGGAATAATTTTTTTGATCTGACCACCGAGCAGACCCAGATCCATCGCGCCGCTGCAGAGATATTCCTGGCAGCAAGTCTTGTGGTCTTCCTCTACACATATCTCAATCTGGATCGCTGGAACACGACCTACCGGATTGCAGTGATGGGCGTGCTGTTCATCATGGCGATGATTGTCGCCATTGCCATGATCGAGCCTAGCCTTGGCGCCGGCATTGCGCGGATTGCCTTCGGACTTTCCGTGATCGGCGGCATGGTTCTGATCATCTGGATGAGCTGGATGGGCTACGACCGTGCCGTTATGATCATTCCGACCTGGATATTGCTGGTATTCTGGCTCCTGGCGGCGATGGCCAGTGTGCTTGGGCTTTTAAACAATGACACCGTGCAACCCGCCCTGGCCGGTGGCATGGTGCTGATTGTTCTGCTGATTGGCTTTACGTTGATGCAACACGCCTTCTCCGGCGGAACCGTGATTACCGGAGATCTCGGCGATCAGCAGCGCCGCGCCCTGGCGCTGACCGGATCGGGCGACATGATCTGGGACTGGGACGTGATGCGGGACCGCATGGTGGTCAGCCCGGAAGTCGAACAAAAGCTCGGTCTGCGTCGTGGCACTCTGGAAAGTCACGCCCGTGACTGGCTGGAATTCATCCATCCCTCGGATCGCGATCGTTTCCGGCTGATGCTCGATACTGTCCTTGTACAACGCCGGGGCCGCATCGTGCAGGAGTTCCGCCTGCGGTCAAAGAATGATGATTTTCACTGGTTTTCGCTGCGCGCCAGACCGGTAGTCGGCTCGGACGGTGAAGTGGTCAGATGTGTTGGCACTCTGACGGATATTACCGAGCAGAAAAATGCTCAAGAGCGGCTGATGCATGATGCGGTGCACGATAATCTGACAGCCCTGCCCAACCGCGAATTGTTTATCGACCGCCTCCAGACAGCCCTCACCCGCTCTGAGGTCGATGATGCGGGCTATCCCTCCATCATCCTCATCGATATCGACCAGTTCAGCGACATCAATGATCGGTTCGGCCTGGCCATCGGGGATTCCGTTCTTCTGGCCGTATCGAGACGGCTGGCCCGCATGACGCGGCCACAGGACACGATCGCCAGAATTGGTGGTGACCAGTTCGCGATGATGCTGATCTCGGAAGAAGACACCGAAAAAGTCGAGAACATCGCCAGAGCTATTCTGCGGATGATGAAATCGGCAATCTCAATCGGCGCTGAGGAAGTTTTCCTGTCAGGCTCCGTCGGAATCGCGCATTTTGAAGAAGAGCAGATCGACGCTCAGGACCTGCTGCGCCAGGCCGAAACAGCGCTGTATGATGCCAAACGCAAAGGCGGCAATGAAATCAGCGTGTTTGCTGAAGTCAGCGGCGAAGCCGTGACCGGCAGGCTGGAAGTGGCCAGCCGCCTGCGCCAAGCGCTGGCGCGCGACGAACTGGTGATGTATTACCAGCCGGTAATCCGGCTTGAGGACCGCTCGATCGCCGGATTTGAAGCTCTGATGCGGTGGGAACATCCAGAGCTTGGAACCCTGGCACCTGCCGAATTCATTCCGATTGCCGAGGAAAGCAATCTGATTGCCGATATCGGACTTTTCGCTCTGGAAGAGGCAACCCAGCAACTGGCTGAATGGCAGCAATCGCCACGTATTCGCACGCCCTTATTCATGAATGTCAATGTGTCCAGCCGGCAGATTTTTCGCCAGGATCTGATCAATGATGTCAAATCGGTGTTCCTGCGCTCTCCGGTTCTGCCCGGCAGCCTGAAGCTGGAAATCACCGAATCGCTCGTCATGCAAAACCCCGAATATGCTGCACAGGTTCTGGAACGGCTGCGCGAACTGGGAACCGGGCTGGCGCTTGACGATTTCGGCACCGGTTATTCATCCCTGTCCTATTTGCAGCGCTTTCCATTCGATACATTGAAGATCGACAAATCCTTTGTTCGCCAGAATGGCCATGAAAGCCAGTTGGTGATCCTCCGCTCTATCATTTCTCTGGCCCATGATCTGGATATGGATGTGATAGCGGAAGGCGCGGAAAACGAGAGCGACGTGGTGGAACTCACGGATCAGGAATGTGAATTCGCTCAAGGGTTCCTGTTTGGTCAGCCGATGAAAGCCAGTGAAGCGGAAGAAATGCTGTTTCGCAGCACATCCTACGCAAAAAGCTGACCTGTACAAAAGCTGAGCAGGCCACAGGCCGGGCCAATGGACTTTAGCCAGGTTTGCGGCGCCTTTTTTCCACTGGGGTCGGGGTCAGGCCCGGCCGCTGGTACTGACGAGGCCCGCCAGATCAATTCCCAACCGGTCAAGTGCCGCCGCATAAATCTGATCAGGAACGGTCTGCAAAACCAATTTTACGTCAGCCTTGCAGACCAGCCAGGCGTTCTCGCGAATTTCGTCTTCCAACTGGCCCGCGCCCCAACCGGCGTAACCCAGCGCGATACGGGCTGACGGCGGGCCATTGCCCCGGGCGAGCCCCTCTATGGCTTCCATGGTTGCGCACAGCGCCAGATCATCCGTTATCTGCAGAGATCCGGCATGATCGGCCGAGACCTGGTGCAGCACAAAACCGCGGCCGATCTCTACCGGTCCGCCAGCCAGAACTGGGATATTGGAGGTCTCTGCGCTGCCATGACCGGCAGTCTGGCTGGCAGTCTGGCCGGCATCGTTTTCAGCTGGCCCGTCCGGTACAGACAGCTTCAGCTTTGCACGAAGAGAGCGAAAATCGATGCTGTTGTGAGGCCGGTTGACCACAAGCCCCATGGCACCATCTTCGTCATGGGTGCACAGGAAGATGATTGTCCGGTGGAAGCGGGGATCTGTCATGGTGGGCATGGAAATGAGACAGGAGCCGGTCAGCCAGCCACCATCAGCATTCCCGGTGACAGGATCGTTTTCTGAACCCGGTGGATTGGACACACTCAAATTTTCCTGTGTTTCCGGCTGGGACCGTGCAAATTTGCCTGCACTATGACACAATACAGCTTAGAATGGCCATGCCATCGTCTGCCTGCGCATCACGCAGATATGATCGCAACAGGCCATTGCAAGTCTTTTCCGGGCCGACGGATGAAGGTAAGAACGGGCATGACACATAGAATTTTTCGTTTTGCTGCACTGCTCGCAGGACTTCTGTTGACCAGCTTCGTTGCTATCCTGCCGTCTCAGGCGCTGGAAGGCGAGTGGCAGGACTTGCCAAATGCCAGAGCACGTCTGTTGGCCATCGGCGATCCGATGAGTGGCCGCCTGCTGGCAGGGCTGGAAATCGAGCTGGACAAGAACTGGAAAACCTATTGGCGGGCTCCCGGAGATTCCGGCATTCCTCCTACATTCGACTGGTCTGGTGCCAGTAATATTGCGCAGACACGGCCAAAATTTCCCGCTCCCATTCGGTTTACTGATGAATATGGCGAATCTGTTGGCTATAAAAAACACGTGGTTTTTCCCATTGAAATCGATCTGCGGCGTCCAGGTGTTCCAACCAATCTGGAATTGAATGTGATTCTGGGCATATGCCGGGAAGTCTGCATACCGGTTTCAGAGCGCTTTTCCCTGAAAATCCCACCGATTTTTGTGGCAACGGACACTGCGAAAGAACTTCTCAACTCAGCAACCGCTTCCGTACCAATAGTCGCATCGGGCTCCGAACGCCCACAGATTTCTATCGTTGAGCGTGCGGGCAAGACTGCGGTGCTGACGATCCGGGTTCCCTCAGATCTGCAAATCCAGGATGTCTTTGTTGAAGGACCGCAAACCTGGTTCCTCGGCCTGCCGAAAAAACTACCATCCTCCGACGGCGCAAGCGGCGGGGAGTGGGCACTGGCGCTGGATGGCGTGCCACTTGGGGAAAGCCCGTGGGGAGCCGAAATGCGGCTGACGATGGTAGGACCGGTACAGTCCTTTGAGCAGGACTTCACTCTTAACAAGCCATAGATCGTTTCGATTTCATCACCTGCAATAATCTATCAGATTTATCGAATGATTTCACCGTGTTGATGCCTCCGAATTGTGTAGTTTGCTTGCCTTTCCGGAGGCGATGATCGGGATTCTCAAAGGGCTCGACATTCATAAAATGTGCTCTACATAGGAAAGATATCCTGACTGAATCCAGAAACATCCCAGAAACATCCCAGAAACATCGAAGAGAGACTCATGACAATTGCCGTTGGCGAGACACTCCCATTTGCCCAGTTTTTTGTAAAAGCTGGCAGTAACATCGACAGGCTTTCCACTGACGATATTTTCGCCAACCGTAAAGTCGTGCTGTTTGCCTTGCCAGGCGCGTTTACGCCGACCTGCCATGCTGACCACCTGCCGGGCTATCTGGATCATCTGGAAACCATCAAGGCCAAAGGTGTCGACGAGGTTGCGGTGGTTTCAGTCAACGATCCGCATGTGATGGAGGCCTGGGCCAACAGCACCGGCGGCAAAGGAAAAATCCTGTTTTTGTCCGACGGAAACGCTGATTTCACCCGGGCTGTCGGTATGGACACAGATTCTTCGATAGTCGGAATGGGTATTCGCTCGAAACGCTATTCAATGATCGTGGAAAATGGCGTTGTCACCAGTTTCAACCTGGAAGAGATGCGCGGACAAGCCATTATATCCGGTGCCGCTGCGATTATGGAACAGCTCTGACGAAGCGTTCTGTCGCTATGAGCTGCGCTCTGCCTGATCCCGTTTAATTTCGCGTCTTGCATAGGCGATAAAGACACCGGCCAGCGTCAGCGCCAGCCCATACCAGGTGACGACATAGCCAAGATGCCTGTTGGCAAAGACAATCCGGGTTTCGCCCGCCTGCGGCAATTCCGTCCCCTGGCCGGCCTCAAGATCGATGAAAAATGGCGCGATGAACGGGGCATCCAGTGCGCTCTGCCGGGTCATCGCCTGCGGATCGCGGACAAACCACATGGTGCCGTCAAAACCGTCATCATTGCCGGGCGTTGCGAAGTTGGCTTGCTCGGGGGCGCGCATCAGACCGGTGAGGGTGACGACTGCTTCGCTGGTTGAAAAATCCGCCCCGATGAGCGCATTTGGCACAAACCCTCTGTTCACCCAGACGACGCCGCCATTCGTCACCTCAAATGGCGTCATGATCCAGTAACCCTGGCCGCTGTGGGGGCCGCCCTGAGGGGTGCTGACCACCATATAGGACCGCTGCTGATATGATTGCAGATAGCGGCCTGTGAGTTGCACCCGGCGATACTGATAGTCCTGTGGATCCAGCGCTTCCCAATCGTCGGCGGGCGGCAGGGCTTCAGGAGCCGCGTCAAGCCTTTCTGATACGCTGGCTATCAGTTTTTCTTTCCAGGCCATGCGCTGCAGCTGCCAGGTGCCAAGCGCCAGCAGCACAGCCAGAACCACGGCGGATAGCAGGGCTGGCCAAAAAAGACGCTGCCACAGGGATTTCAGGGGCTTTGCAGGTTGCCGGCTGACCTCAATATCAGGCATCGTCATTCCCATCCGCATTTTGTAAAGCGCCTTGCGCAGCCTTGCGATGATATTGCTGTGCTATCAGCAGCCCCTTCAGCGGCCGCAGAAAGCCGAGGCAGAGAACCACTGTCAGCGGTATCCAGATCAGCATATTAAGCCAGATCGGCGGTGTGTAGATCACTTCCGTCATCAACACGCCGACGACAGCCAGAAACCCGACAATGAAAATTACAAAAACCGCCGGGCCATCACCGCTGTCGATAAAGCTGAAATCCAGATCACAGCTCCGGCAGCGCTCGGCAGTCTGGAGGAATCCGTCAAATAGAGGGCCCTCCCCGCATCTTGGGCATTTGCCCTTCAATCCAGTCTGTACCGCAGTCAGGGTTGGATAGCGCAGCAAATCGTCCGGTTCAGTCAATGCCAAAACTCATCTGATTCAACGCAAAAAGGCGCGCCAGAAAATCCGGGCGCGCCAATCCTGCATCGGTTTGTAAAATGCTAATTGGGCACTGCGCCAAGCGAACCCCAGACATAAATCGACGCAAACAGGAACAGCCAGACCACATCGACGAAGTGCCAATACCAGGCGGCGGCTTCAAAGCCGAAATGCTGCTTTGGCGTGAAGTCGCCTTTCAGTGCCCGCACCAGACAGACGATCAGGAAGATCGTTCCGATCAGCACATGGAAGCCATGGAAACCGGTCGCCATATAGAACGTCGATCCATAAATGCTGCCGGAAAAACTGAAGGTGGCGTTGATATATTCATAGGCCTGTATGGATGAGAACAAGGCACCCAGAAAAACGGTCAGGACAAGGCCCCAGACCAGCCCACGCCGGTCATTATGCAGCAGCGCATGATGAGCCCAGGTGACTGTGGTACCCGATGTGAGCAGGATCAATGTGTTGATCAGCGGCAAATGCCATGGATTCAGCACTTCCACGCCGGTCGGAGGCCATTGACCGCCGGTGAACTCGACACGAGCCACCTGTTGCGCTTCATTGACAAACAGACTGGCATCGAAAAAGGCCCAGAACCAGGCGACGAAGAACATCACTTCAGAGGCAATGAACAGGATCATGCCATAGCGCAGATGCATCTGCACCACTGGAGTGTGGTGGCCGACATGGGCCTCCTTGATGACATCGCTCCACCAGGCAATCATCGTGTAGATAACACCGAAAAAGCCGGGCAACATCCACAGGGCCGACGCGCCGTCGAAATACGCAACTGCCCCGAATGCCAACGCAAGCGCTGATACTGAGCCAACGAATGGCCACGGGCTTGGATCCACCAGATGGTAGTCATGATCGTTGGCATGTGAGTCAGCCATATAGGTCCCCGGTCTTTCTCGTCACTGTCATTAGCGCTTCAATAGCGCGATTTCACTTTTGCTCATAGAGCTTTCTCGTCCAAATTCACTCTGGCCTAGAGCTTTTCCGCCGGATTCTCCGGCGCAGGCTGATTGACTTCTGCAACTGGCTCGTTTCGGCCCGAGGCCGGGAAAAAAGTGTAGGAGAGCGTGATCGTATTGACGTGCTCCAGATCCTTGTCATCGGCCATCGCCGGATCGACGAAAAACACCACCGGCAATTCGACAGTTTCACCAGCAGCAAGAGCCTGTTCGGTAAAACAGAAACACTCCAGCTTGTTGAAATAGGCTCCGGCTGACTGCGGCGTCACATTGAATGTCGACGTGCCGACACTTGGAGAGGTCCCGGTATTGGAAAACCGGTATGTTGCCTGCCCGGTTTCGCCGACCTGCAGGACCATAGAGCGCTCGGTCGGTTTGAACGACCAGGCCAGCCCGCTGGCTACATTCGCGTCGAACCGGATGGTGACCTTGCGATCGAGAATTCTGTCGGTGCCAGTCTCCGCAATTTGCGTGGTGCCGCCATAGCCTGTCACCTTGCAGAACCAGTTATACAGCGGAACAGCAGCATAGGAAACACCGACCATGCTGAATAGAAACACCACGCAGGCGGCCGCAGTCAGCCGTCGACGCTTCAATGCCTGGTCCTCTAGCGGTTTGACTTCCATCAGCTGTTGCCTGTTCTAAAGCGGTTTGTTCATCAGTTCCGGACCGAATTTGTAGATCGTCATCAGATAGAATAATGCGACCAGAAAAATCAGTCCCAGAGCAATCGCGACCGATCGTCTGCGGCGTCTTTTCTTGTCCTCTGGAGACAGTACCAGCCCGTCTTCTACGCCGTCTTCTGCCCGGTTTTCTGCAATATTTTCTGCAATTTCAGATTCGTTCATAATCGACCTCAAAAAACAATTCGGACGATGGCTTCCAGCAGGAGCACACCGAACAGGGCGAACAGATAGATAATGGAATAGGCAAACAGACGTTTGGCTGCACCATTATTGTCGGCCGCTTCCTTGTCGCGGTAGACAGCGACTGCACGCCAGATGAAGCCTATGCTCAGTAAAGCGGTGGTCACGCCATAGACAAGGCCGCCAAAGCCCAGAACCCAGGGTGCCAGCGCCACGGGTGCCAGCAACAGCGAATAGATCAGAATGTGGCGACGGGTATAAGCATCGCCCGATACGACCGGCATCATCGGAATGCCCGCGCGCTCATAATCCTTGCTGGCAAACAGCGCCAGAGCCCAGAAATGTGGCGGCGTCCACATGAAAATAATGAGAAACAGCACAAAGGGTTCAATGCCGACAGATCCCGTCATTGCAGCCCAGGCCACAACCGGCGGCAACGCGCCGGCAGCACCGCCGATAACGATATTCTGCTGCGTGGAGCGTTTCAGCCAGATCGTATAGACCACGATATAAAAGAAAATCGTGAAAGCCAGCAAGCCGGCAGCCAGCACGTTTGCTACAAGACCCAGAATCATGACGGACAGTGCGGCCATGAACATGCCGAAGCCCAAAGCCTCGTTACGTGAGACCCGGCCTGCCGGAATCGGTCTTTTGGCCGTGCGTTTCATGAGCCGGTCAAGATCCGCCTCGTACCACATATTCAGCGCTCCGGAGGCCCCGCCTCCAATGGCGATGCAGAGCAGCGCGATGGCACCGGTTACCGGCTCCAGCAACACCGTGTCCGAAGTTGCCGCCGCACTCACCATGCCGACCAGGGCGGTGAAGACTACGAGCCGCATCACGCCGGGCTTCATAAGCGCGAAAAAATCCTTCGGCTCAGCCTGCGAAATCTGGTGTTCCAGTGCCGGGCTGGCCAATGGTTGCAACTCTGTTCTTGCTTCTATGTCTGCTGTCGACATGTTCACCTGCGCTGCCTGTTTGGTCCTTCTAAAAAAGCTGCCGGCCTGTTCCTGCGAAAGGCCGGCAGCGCCGTTCTGATCCGGACATTATTGGTTGCCGGGCTGCCTATTTGATGCGGGGCAGTTTCTCCCATTGATGGAACGGTGGCGGAGATGGCAATTGCCATTCCAGAGTAGTTGCACCTACACCCCAGGGATTCGCCCCGGCAACCCGTTTCTTCGAAAACGCTTCATAGACGCCATAT
>CAXBCI010000028.1:0-53702 GCA_963974065.1 uncultured Hyphomicrobiales bacterium
ACAGAGAATCACAACTTACTGAAATCACTCAACTTCTTTTTCGGTCAGACACTAAAAACTCAGGGATCAAATGCTCGCTTGTGAGTGCAGCACTATCTGATTGACAATATGCACACAGGTTCAGGGAAGGTAGCTTGATGCGGTTCTTATCCCGATAAAAAACAAATTGCTTCTTCGATAGAAATGTACCTGTTTCATAAAAACGAAAGGCTTGAGATTTTGGCTGATAGTCAGTTGTACCAATTTTCGGAATTTTGCTTGGATCAAGCCACGAAAATTTGATGTACCTAGAGTCGTTCAAGCAAAAATTATTCATAGTTATCCATATGTTTTGCGCTGTGGTGAAACGGCTTGCAAATGAAAATTCGTTTCCAATAATGCACAATAACTATTCTTGAATTTGACGTGTTCTGTTGTGCCAATTATTCGGCACATTCTTTGAGTGAAAACATAATAACATTGAACCACTGGTTGATTGCACTATAATCGAATTACAATCCACTATTTTGATCACTTGCGAATAATACCCCACTAGAGAAACTATCAACAATGACGGTAACCATTGACCCACTCTCAACAGCAATACCAGTAGCTGATCCAGAGATTGTAGAAATTTTGGACTTGGATACCGGAGAGATTATTGAAGCAGAAAAATATATCTCGGGAATGCGTTACGAAGAATTGATTGCAAATAGGCTGACCATTAAAGAGAGGTTGCCGGTGCAACCGATTTTCGGGTGTTCATTGTGCACCACTCCCGTTTACATCGTATCATCACCAAAGAAACATTTCTTTTTCCGCCATACAATTGAAAATGGGTCCTGCCCGGCTGTCACGCGTCATTCGCACTCACGAGATGAAATTTGTGCCCTTAAATATCACGGGCTTCGTGAGAGCCGAGCGCACAAAAGGATTAAGGAGCTGATTCATCGCAGCCTTTCAGCCGACCCAGGATTTTCTAACATCCAGACGGAAAAACAATGGCGATCCACCCAAGACAAATCAAGCCGAAGACAACCTGATGTGCAGGCGCTACGCAACAACTTGCGAGTAGCCTTCGAGGCTCAACTATCAACAACTTTTCTCGATGTGGTCGTAGGGAGGCGAGTTTTTTACCGAGATGAAAACGCACTCCTTGTTTGGGTTTTAGGCGAATTTGATCCCAATCATCGCAAGCTCACTGTTGATGATCTTCTTATTTCAAATAATTCGAATGTCTTCGTTGTGGATGAAGAAACTGAGCAACAGTCCGAGCTGGAGAAACGATTTTTACTCCGCTGTTTCTATCGTGTTCCAGAACGAATTGGTCGTGAAGTTGCGGACTGTTGGGCAACCGAAATTGTCGCGTTCGATCAATTGACTCTTGATCAGAATAACCAAAGCGCATTCTACTTCGATTACGCACATGCAGCGACGTTAATCAGAGAAGAAATCGCCGAAATAGACAGAATCCGGTTTGAAGCAGCTGATGACGCATTACGCGAACGCTTTTTCGCGCTCTGGCTACCGCTCAAACATGCTGAGGATCTGCCTTCGGGCACAATGACTGAATGGACCAATCTTTGCGACCTGTTTGATGATAGAGCTATTTATCTCCCTGACTCTCCGAACTCAGACAGTAATTTCACAGCGTTGCTGAACTGCATATTAAGCGCGAAATCTGGCAGACCTATTGGTTGGAGGTTTCAAAATTTAATTCAGGTTGGGCACCGTATTGCGGATTCGTACCCACAACATGTCGCTGCATTCGGATTTTCAATTAAAGAGTTCGAGCAAGAAATCTTGTTAGAAATGCATGATAAAAGCGGCAAATGGAAGATTAGGTCTGCAGTAATTCGCCAGTCACTCCAAAGTCGCGATCAGGACTTTCGTCCAGACACTGATACACTACCGTTGATATCTTTTTTGTTCCCAAAGATAGCAACCAAACTGGAAAACCTTGCTTCAAAATTTGGGGTGTGAGGGAACCATATGTTTTTTTATGTAGATGAGAGCGGAAACACGGGGAACAATCTGTTCGATGCTAATCAACCTTTTCTCTATTATGGTTTTCTTGGTTGCCAAAAAAATCTCGACATCGTCGCTGAACCGACCCTCAAAAAATTACGATCTGAGTTGGGGGTTAACCGCCTTCATGCCAACGAGCTGGGCGAACGGCGTTTAATTCCGGTAGCCGAGGCTTTCATCAAATTCCAAAAACGCAATGATGTGCGGTTCAATTTTTACAGTGTGAGCAAGCGCGATCATGCTGTCATATCGTTTTTCGATCAGGTGTTTGATTCCGGAATTAATGATGCCGTGTCTAGGAATCATTATTGGACGCCAATGAGATACGTTCTGATTCTAAAGGTGGCTCATTTATTTGATGAAGGTCTCTGTCGGGGTGCATGGGATGCTCGTTTGATGCAATCAAGAGAGCGGTGTGCTGAGGCACTGATCGAAATCTGCCAGGAAGTTCGGAAGCGCGTCTCTGTCATCCCAGACAGACGTTCACAGGAAATCATAGATGGAGCATTGCTTTGGGCAACTCACAACCCTGAGTCGATAAATTATGGCATAAGCAATAGGGAGAGCGGTCTTCAGATTTCCCCGAATCTGGTTGGATTTCAACAAGTCTTGCAAGGCATTGCGTCGAGAACCTCCGATATGGGGAGGCCTGCAAGATCAATCATTGTTGATCAGCAAAACGAGTTCAATACAGCACAACAATTTTTGTCAGACATTTATCGCCGCCTGAGGGTGGCAGAAAAAATTGCTTTGCCAGCAGGAATGCACGAATTTGACTGGAGTCAAATGCCAGAACTTGATCTTGAATTCCGTGCTGGTGATGAAAGCGCAGGATTGGAAATGGTTGATGTTTACGTTTGGATAATGAAAAGAATTGAAGAAGGGCGGGAACTACCCAATGCGCTATTGAGACTTATCCACGGGCAACGGCACAGGGGAAAGCGAGATGAGGTATCGTTGGCTGGCATTGAACGGAGATGGGCGTTTCTTCTAGACTTACCCGAGCCCACACCCGAAGCGGCAGAAGTGGCGCAACGTCGAATTAACGAAGCCGAAAAACGGCGCATAGAAGCTCTCACAAAATTGGGGGTGTGAGCTTCGCCGAGGGAATGGAGTTACGCTGGATCATGAAACCCGATTTGAGTTTCCGGAAATACAGCAACGCTCTTGAATCGTGATCCATCTTCGACAAGATGGTGGCATTCAATCTGCGAAAGGTTGATTGATGGGTGTTTGGGGGAGAGCAAAATCTCCAGCAAGAGTAATCTCAAACAGCGGTATGCTTGAATGGTGTTGATGGGCTCGATGCCAATTCAGTTCGCTGGAAAGGCAGCGGTGTCAGATAAAGTCGAGTCCTCTACAGCTTAGGTCGCGGACTGTCTGCCGCTGACCAGCAACTCAGGCCAATTCCTGACGAATGTCTGCTACCGAAATGACATCATATGAAGACAAAGCTTTGACTCTCCACGAGGCTTGATCAGGACACCTTCCGGTCTGCGTCGAAATCGGGCTTTTCGGACATCACGCAATTCCGTCCTGCGCGTTTGGCAGTATAGAGCGCTGCATCCGCACGCTCGATCAGCGAGGCTGCGATATCGTCTTGCTCAAATCGTGCAACACCTGCCGATATGGTGACGTTGCCGAGCTTCTCTCCGGTGGAGCGTTTCAACAGTTTGCGGTCCTTGATTGCTTCGCGAATACGGTCAGCCTGCATGACCGCTTCATCCAAAGAGGTATCAGGCATGATCACTGCAAATTCTTCGCCGCCATAGCGGGCAGCAATATCAACGGCCGTAATGGAATTCTTGATGGTCATCCCGACAAGGCGCAGAACCTGATCGCCGGTCTGATGACCCCAGGTGTCGTTGAATTGTTTGAAGTGATCGATGTCAATCATGATCAGACAGAAAGTGGTCCCGATACCGGAACTGGCCTGGACCTTGCGCGCTATGGTCTGTTCAAACAGGCGGCGATTGCCCAGTCCGGTCAATTCGTCTGTCAGATTTTCAAAACGGGCAGCTTCCAGATTGTCTTTCAGCTCAGCAACCTGTTTTTGCGATTCCTTGAGCCTGTCTTCCATCTTCTTGTTGGAGGCGCGAACGATGGCGGTGGCTTTGACAAGATCGTGAACAACAGCCTTCACGGTTTCGCTATTTTTGGCAGCCCCGAGCTCTGTTGAAAGGGTGGACAAAGTCGATGAATATTCATCGCTGACCTCTATGCTTTCGTCGATACTGTCAAGTATCGCCTCGATCTGGTCGCTGAAATCACTGCCGAACTGGTCAAGCTTGTCACCAAGCCGGAAGGGCGAGAGGAACGTATCATACAGATAGGTCGTTTCCTCCAGCGTGACTTTACCGCGGGAGCGCAGAATTTCGTTGACTGCATTATTGAGTTTTTGATCAAAGCCAGCGGAATAGGTGTACCAGAGTTCATAATGGCGCGGAAATGCTGGCACTTCGCAGCGTTTAATTTGTTTTAAAGCTGCTTCTCCGTGAACCAGAGTGCGCCGAAAGTCCTCATGCTCTGCCATAGTCTAACCGGTGTCCATAACAAGAATTATGAATTGTTATAATGATACGTTTAAGACCGGGTTAACTTGTGCTTTGGGACAAATACGAACAGCAAAACTGTTCAACTTAGTTCAGATTGACGGACCTAAGTAGAAATGCGGGAACGTGATCTGCTTCGGCAAATGGCACATTGTCATTTGCGGTCTGCTTACGCCGGTTTGCAGTCTTGGAATTGCGCGGTTTCTGCGACTCTTCATCTCTGGTCGCTCTGGCAGGTTTTACAGTGGCCGTTGTAGTCTCGGACTCAGTATTATCATCTTTAGATTTAACAACACTCTCCGGTTTTCTCGTTCTGCTTGAATTCCGCTTTTGCCTTCTGCTGCCGGACTCAGCCGAAACCTCGTCAGAAGTTGTCTTGACAGGTTCTTCAGATTTGGCCTTCGCTGGTGCGGGCTGCGATCCGCTGCCTGGTACGACCAGCGGTATTCCGAGCAGCTTTTCGACCGCATCAAGATATTTCCGTTCTGACGGGGACACCAGCGTAAACGCCGTGCCGCTGCGCCCGGCGCGACCGGTTCGGCCGATGCGATGGACGTAATCTTCGGCATGGGTCGGCACATCAAAATTGAATACGTGGCTGACTTCCGGAATATCGAGCCCGCGCGCCGCCACATCACTGGCCACGAGCAGAGTTGTGCTCAGATCCTTGAACGACGCCAGCATCTTCATGCGGGCATGCTGGTCCATGTCGCCGTGCAATGCGCCGGCATTGTAGCCGTGGCGCTCAAGCGAGCGGGCCACTGTCGCCACATCGCGTTTACGGTTGCAGAAAATGATCGCGTTCTGAAGATCCTTGGCGTTGTCAATCAATTGACGCAATGCAGCGCGTTTTTCACTGGGTTTGCTGCCGCAGTGAACCGCGTTCTGGGTTACGGTGAGAGCCGCCGATGACCGTGCGGCTACTTCAATTCTTGCCGGATTATGAAGGAACTGGTCGGCCAGCTTCTGAATTTCTTTCGGCATGGTCGCCGAGAAAAACAGGGTCTGGCGCGTGAAGGGAATCAATTTGCAGATGCGCTCAATATCCGGGATGAAACCCATATCAAGCATGCGATCCGCTTCATCGATCACTAGAATTTCAACACCGGTCAAAAGCAATTTGCCGCGCTCGAAATGATCAAGCAAACGGCCTGGGGTGGCAATCAGCACATCTGCGCCGCGCACCAGCTTCTTTTCCTGCTCGTCGAACGACACGCCGCCGATCAGCAGCGCCACATTCAATTTGTGACCGGAGCCGTAAATCTTGAAGTTTTCCTCAACCTGGGCCGCCAATTCGCGAGTCGGCTCCAGGATCAGGGTGCGGGGCATGCGCGTGCGGGCACGGCCTTTTTCCAGCAATGTCAGCATTGGCAGCGTGAAGCTGGCGGTTTTGCCGGTTCCGGTCTGCGCTGTTCCGAGCACGTCACGTTTCTGCAAAACATGCGGAATTGCACCCGCCTGAATGGGGGTCGGTTCGGTATAACCAACGCGTTCCACTGCTGCGAGAACCTTCGGGCTTAGTCCAAGTTCGTCAAATGTCATCTGAGGCTTTTCGGAGATGGGTTCTGAACCAATCTGTTGCGACGCAAAACTTGGCGTCATTCGGTTGTTTCCGGCAACATAGGGTAACAAAGTGAAATGTCAACGAATCTCCGAAGTATCAGTTACTTGCTACGCCAAAAGTATACGTTTTTTAGTCTACAAAAGACAATTTGCAGCCATAGGGCGCATCAGCATCATTGTTCGCGTCTGCTTCCAGATCAATACGCCACTCGCCTTTGCGCCTGAACTGGCCTGAGACGCCAGTGAACTCTTGTGTCAATCTATGTCTTTCAATGGTCCGGAGCGCACAGGGAGCGCTTGGTTTGCTCGCGGAAATCGTGCTAACAAATTGATTATAAAGTGTTTTATTTCAACCGAATTTGCCCGTAGCCATGCCTGTCTGACTATTCGTCGCGTGCCATTTTCTGGCCAACTAAACCGGTCGCACCAAGGGCGAAACAGGTGCAAGCATTTGCTGCCCAGTTTCAGTGGCAGATGACCGGGTGTTTGTAATCAGAGCAAAGGCCAGCATTGTAAGCCGCGTGTTAACGCTGAATCTGTTTTGATGCACTCCGGATCGACCGTAAACCCGTTTTCTGTTGATGCCCGATTGCTGGAACCTGGCAGACCGGCTGCGGGAGCCGGGTTTTAGAGCGTTTCATGGTTCAATGTAACCGTGAAGCGTTCTCTAAATATCCAGTTCGCTGGCGAATTCCGCATTTTCCTGAATAAAGCTGAAACGGGCTTCGGGCTTGTTTCCCATCAGCTGTTCGACAGATTGCCTGGTTCTGTCGATTTCCGCTTCTTCGATGCGCACCTTCAAAAGCGTGCGTGTGCCGGGATTCATTGTGGTTTCCTTCAATTGGGCGGGCATCATTTCACCCAGCCCTTTAAAGCGGCCGATGTCGATTTTACCGCGGTCATTAAAGTCGCTCTCGAGTAACTCATCCTTATGCGCATCATCCCGGGCATACATGGTTTTGCCGCCCTGGCTGAGGCGATAAAGCGGCGGCACCGCAAGATAAAGGTGACCGTCTTCGATCAGATCCGGCATTTCGCGGTAGAAAAAAGTAATCAGCAAAGAAGCGATGTGTGCGCCATCCACATCGGCATCGGTCATGATGACTATCTTGTCATAGCGCAGTTCGCTGGAGCGGTAATTGGCGCGAAGGCCGGTCCCCAAAGCCTGACAGAGATCAGACAATTGCTGATTGGCCGCCAGCTTTTCACGGCCGGCATTGGCAACATTGAGGATTTTTCCGCGCAGTGGCAATACAGCCTGATTCTTGCGGTTGCGGGCCTGCTTGGCAGAGCCGCCGGCCGAATCTCCTTCAACGATAAACAGCTCAGATCCAGATGCTGCGCTGCCCGAACAATCCGCCAGCTTACCCGGCAGGCGCAATTTACGGGTGGCGCTTTTGCGATTGATCTCCTTTTCCTGGCGGCGGCGCAGGCGTTCCTCTGCACGGTCGACAACCCATTCCAGCAATTTGGAAGCTTGTGAGGGAGATCCCGTCAGCCAATGGTCAAAGGCATCGCGTATCGCGCTTTCGACAATCTTTGTGGCCTCGCCAGAGGCAAGCTTGTCCTTGGTCTGCCCGACAAATTCCGGTTCGCGGATAAACACCGACAGCATGGCAGCAGACGAGGTCATCACATCATCGGCGGTGATGATCGAGGCGCGCTTGTTGCCGGTCAATTCAGCGTAGGCTTTCAAGCCGCGGAGCAGGGCGGTTCGCAGCCCGCTTTCATGGGTGCCGCCATCGCCAGTGGGTACCGTGTTGCAGTAAGATTGAACAAATCCGTCGCCGGCGAACCAGATCAAAGCCCATTCGACGGATCCATGTCCGCCGCGGCGGCCTGCCTGGCCGGAAAAAATCTCGTCTGTGACGCGGTGCTTTGTATCCATCTGGTCTTGCAGATAGTCCTTGAGGCCCCCTGGAAAATGATAGGTGCCTTCCAAAGGCGTGGTGTCCTTGTCGCCAAGCAGGGCAGGATCGCACCGCCAGCGGATTTCAACGCCGCCAAACAGATAGGCTTTTGCACGGGCCATTTTGAACAGGATAGACGGTTTGAACCGGGCGCCTTCGCCAAAAATCTGAGCGTCGGGATGAAAGGTGATTTTGGTGCCGCGGCGGTTCTGCGTGTCGCCGAGCTCTTCAAGTCTGCTGGTGGCATGACCACGCGAGAAGGTCTGCCGGTATAGTTTTCGGTTTCGGGCAACCTCGACTTCCAGCACATCCGACAGAGCGTTGACCACGGAGATGCCAACGCCGTGCAGGCCACCGGAGGTCTCATAGACCTTGGAGTCGAATTTTCCGCCTGCATGCAGTGTGGTCATGATGACTTCCAGCGCAGAACGGTCTTTGAATTTAGGGTGGGGATCGACCGGAATACCGCGGCCATTGTCGGTTACGCTGATCGAGCCATCGGCGTTGCAACTGACTTCGATCCAGTTGGCGTGCCCTGCGATCGCTTCATCCATCGAATTGTCGATGACTTCGGAAAACAGATGATGAAGCGCTTTTTCATCCGTGCCGCCAATATACATGCCAGGGCGCTTGCGGACCGGTTCCAGCCCCTCCAGCACTTCAATGTCAGCGGCGGTATAGGCTTCGGGATCGCTAAAGTTTCCGGCAGTCCGCCGCTTCGCCGTGGATTTTTGCGGCGCATGAGCCGACGATGCCGGGGAAGATCCGGTGCCAGGGCTGCCAAAAAGGTCCTCTGCGTTGCTCATTTCCTGTAGCGGTCCCATGATGATTCGGTCGATCGACTATAGACAAAGATAGAACAAAAAGTGGCAAAGGCGTCCAATGAGCCACGCATTTTTCAGGGATTGCGGCTTTTTACCCGACATTCATGTTTGTTTTGGTGCGCGATGCTGACCCATAGGGCCGTGCCGCGCTATTGATCTGACGCGAACCTGCAGCAAGCGGCAGAGCAAGTGCAACCGGAAGCGGTGGTTGGCACGCATTCTGGATGATCCGGATCAGTTTCCGTGAAAAAAAATGCCTTGTCTGAATCTTGGCAATAAAAAGTTTACCTTAATGGGTCATGTTGAAATCCGATCTGGTCAGGTATTGTGTCGAGGATCACATGGGCGACAAGTCCACACCAGCCGGCGAACCTAATGTGTATTTAGGTTCGCCGGCTGATGTCAAATATTCAACTGCTCTGGAAGCAGCTTTGCAGGCATCTGAATTTCAGATTCGCCTGCCTATATCTGTTGGAATGTATTTTATACTGTTTTTTCTTCTTTTTTATCTTCTTTAAAACAATCGGATCTCGGCGTGAGCTTGTGTCCCGTTTGTGCGAGGCAGTCATTCCGCGACTTGTATTGAAATCTGCGCCGCTGTTTTCCTCTGCGGCGTCGTGCGACGTGCTCATTATAACTCTCGCAAATTACTCATCTGCGGCGAAAATTCGCCGGTAAGCCAACAAAAAAGGCGCCCCGAAGGGCGCCTTTGATGCGAATATGTCCAGCTGTAATCAGACAGAATAATACATGTCGAACTCAACCGGATGCGGCGTGTGTTCGTAGCGGATGTTTTCTTCCATCTTCAAATCGATATAGGCATCGATCTGATCATCGTCCATGACACCGCCGGCTTTCAGGAAGTCGCGGTCGGCATCGAGACATTCAAGCGCCTCGCGCAGGGATGCGGCCACTGTTGGAATTTCAGCCAGTTCCGCCGGTGGCAGATCATACAGATCCTTGTCCATGGCTTCGCCCGGATGCATTTTGTTCTTGATGCCGTCAAGACCTGCCATCAACAGAGCGGTGAAGGCCAGATACGGATTGGCGGTCGGATCCGGGAAGCGAATTTCAACGCGCTTGCCCTTTGGCGAGGCGCTGAACGGGATACGGCAGGATGCAGAGCGATTGCGGGCCGAGTAGGCCAGCAAAACCGGAGCTTCGAAGCCGGGAACCAGACGCTTGTAGGAGTTTGTAGACGGGTTGGTGAAGGCGTTGATTGCCTTCGCATGTTTGAGAATGCCACCGATGTAAAACAGGCAATCTTCCGACAAATCAGCATATTGATTGCCGGCAAACAGCGGCATGCCGTCTTTCCAGATGGACTGGTGGCAGTGCATACCGGTGCCGTTGTCGCCATAGACCGGTTTTGGCATGAAGGTGGCTGTCTTGCCCCAGGCATGGGCGACCTGATGCACGACATATTTGTAGATCTGCTGGTGGTCAGCCATTTTTGTCAGGGTCTGATAAACCAGGCCAAGTTCATGCTGCGCTGAAGCGACTTCGTGGTGGTGCTTTTCAACGACCACACCCATCTGCTTCATCTTCTGCAACATGTCGCCGCGCCAGTCCTGTCCGGAATCAACCGGCGGTACGGGAAAGTAGCCGCCCTTGGTGCGGGGGCGGTGGCCCATATTGCCGCCTTCATATTCGGAGTAATTGTTGCTGGGCAGTTCCGAGCTGTCGAGCAGGAAGCCTGTATTATAAGGTTCTGTGGAAAACCGCACATCATCGAACACGAAGAACTCGGCTTCCGGTCCGACATAGACAGTATCGCCGGCGCCCGAAGATTTGACGTAGGCTTCGGCCTTTTTGGCTGTCATGCGCGGATCGCGATTGTAGCCTTCGCCGCTGATCGGATCGAGAATATCGCAGAAAATGGCGAGGGTCGGCGCCTGAAAGAACGGGTCTTTCGTTGAGGTTGAAGCGTCCGGCATCAAGGTCATATCAGACTCGTTGATGGCCTTCCAGCCGGCGATTGAAGAGCCGTCAAACATGACGCCATCGGCAAACATGTCTTCATCAACGACTGATGCATCCATTGTCAGATGCTGCATTTTTCCGCGCGGATCGGTAAATCTCAAATCGACATACTGGATGTCTTCATCTTTGATCTGCTTCAGGATGTCATTTTCGGTGGCCATAGATCGCTTCCCTTTGATCTTTCATTCATTGTTGACAAGAAGGGGCCTTTTTCAAAAAAAGCCCCGAAAAACTTATGGAATATTTCAGTCAGATTGCTTCGTCACCGACCTCGCCGGTGCGAATACGAATTGCGTTCTGCACATCGCTGATGAAGATTTTTCCATCGCCGATGCGCCCGGTTTGCGCCGCGTCGCGAATAGCGTCGACCGCACGTTCCAGCATTTCGTCGGGCACGAACAATTCGATTTTTACCTTGGGCAGGAAATCCACAACATACTCAGCGCCCCGATAAAGCTCGGTGTGGCCTTTCTGCCGGCCAAATCCCTTGGCCTCAAGCACTGTGATGCCCTGAAGACCGACTTCCTGCAATGCTTCTTTGACCTCATCAAGCTTGAAGGGTTTGATGATGGCTTCAATTTTTTTCATGCGCTTCCTCAATGTTGAGCATAACCGACTTCCGGCTCTTTTAAAGGCCATCTGGGGACATTTAAAGACCGGCAGGGGACATTGCGTGCCGTTGCCATATGGAAAGCAAAAACCATGCCAGTTCAAGACAATCCGGGAAAATCAAGGCTGGAGGGCTAAAATGGCGGGGCTCCGGGCAATTAAACTGATGATGTCGTGGCAAATGAGTTTGATCAGAGCTGCGCTCAAACGGAGTGCATCATATTTGTGCACATTTATGCCTAAATAATGCGCAATGCGCCATTCGCTGGTGAAAGATTGTGCAGGCGCAGCCCGCTGGGTGGATTTGACGTAGGGGCGAGCCTGCTGGATTGCTGATAATCAGGATTTCGGCGGGTTTTTGTTGACCCTTGTGAACAGCTTGATATAGAGGCGCGATCATATTGGTATCGCCTTGAGATGCTGACTGGTTGCGTATCTGCAAATTGCGGGCGTGGTGGAATTGGTAGACACGCAAGATTTAGGTTCTTGTGGCGCAAGCTGTGGGGGTTCAAGTCCCTCCGCCCGCACCAGATCTATGTGCACATCAAGGTTGGACACAACGGAACATGCCGCTGCCCGGAATTCGGACAGCCGGCCAAATCAAATGTCAGGACGACAGAGATGCAGGTTAATGAAACTCTGAACGAAGGTTTGAAGCGGGAACTCGATATTGTCGTTCCGGCCTCGCAGATGAAAGATCGCATGGAAGCCAAACTGGTGGAAATGAAGGGTCAGGTTCAGCTGAAAGGGTTCCGCAAAGGCAAGGTGCCGGTGGCACATTTGCGCCAGATGTATGGCAAGTCCATCATGAGCGATATTCTGCAGGAAGAACTCAACCAATCTTCCCAGAAGGCAATTTCGGACCGCTCCGAAAAACCCGCCATGCAGCCGAAGATCGAACTTCCTGAAGATCAGGGCGCCGCCGAGAAAATGCTCAGCGGAGACGCGGATCTGGCTTACAAGATTTCCTATGAAATCGTGCCCGCTATCGAGGAGCTTGATTACAGCAAACTGGCCATCGAACGGCCTGTAGTGGACGTTTCTGAAGACGACATCAACAAGCGTCTTGAGGAAATCGGCGAGAGTAACCGTCCTTACGAAACAAAAAATGGTGCTGCTGAAGATGGCGACCGGTTGACGATTGCCTATCTTGGAAAGCTGAACGGCGAGCCGTTTGAAGGCGGGCAGGACGATAATGCGATGCTGGTTCTGGGGTCAAACCAGTTCATTCCCGGATTTGAAGAGCAGCTGATCGGTGCCAAAGCCGGTGATGAAAAGACCATCAAGGTCACGTTTCCCGATGATTACCAGGCTGAATTACTGAAGGGACAGGACGCCGAATTTGATGTCACTGTCCGTGATGTCGCTGCACCCGGCGACGTGGTTCTGGATGACGAATTTGCCAAACGCCTCGGTCTGGAATCACTGGACAAGCTGCGCGAAGCTGTGCGGCAGCAGGTTGAAGGGCAGTTTGGCAGTGCCACGCGTCAGAAAGTGAAGCGTCAGCTTCTCGACCAATTGGATGAGATGCATACCTTTGATCTGCCACCGACTCTCGTCGAACAGGAATTCGAGAATATCTGGCGTCAGGTCACCCATGATATCGAGCATCATGGCAAAACCTTTGAGGACGAAGGTACCACCGAAGAAGAAGCCAAAGCGGATTACCAGAAAATTGCCGAACGCCGTGTTCGCCTTGGTCTGGTGCTGGCCGAAATTGGTGACAGCAATAAGATCCAGGTCAATGATGAAGAATTGCAGCGTGCGCTGATCGAGCAGATCCGCCAGTTCCCCGGTCAGGAACAGCAGGCGTTCGATTATTACCGGAAAAACCCGGAAGCAATGGCCAGCCTGCGGGCGCCAATCTTTGAAGAAAAGGTTGTCGATTACCTGCTGGAACTGGCCACCGTGACCGACAAGACCGTGACCAAGGAAGAACTGACTGCTGACGAAGATGAAGATGGCGAGTCACATCATGACCACGATCATGATCACTAAAGTCTGATCGTCGCAATCGATCTTGTCAGTTTTGATATGTTTGAAGACCCCGCCTGGTAACCTGGCGGGGTCTTTCTTATGTGGACGAATGTCAACACCGATGGCTGGTGTTGCGCGGGCGCGTGACGCTATCAAATATCCGCTTCGAGCCCATAGCTGTCTCTGGCGCAAGCAAATCATGCCAACGAAGACGCCGCCGTGCACCGCACGATTGGTCGTTGCGCATATGATAAATATAGGGTAGCACCCTATCCTATGGGACATACCGTTGAGAACAAATCGAAGCTCATTGCAAGGGTCCGTCGGCTCAAGGGTCAGATGGCGGCCATCGAGCGTGCCCTCGAGGCCGAGACCTCCTGCGCCGAGATTCTGAACCTTGCCGCGTCGGTGCGCGGAGCGACCAATGGTCTCGTCGTCGAATTGCTCGAGGATCATTTGCGCAACCATATTGTCGATGTGGAGAGCGACGCGCGGCGCGCCTCCGGTGCGGCCGAACTGATTGAAGTCATGAGAAGGCACCTCAAATGAGCCGCGACTCTACAATTGTCGGTCCGCACGACCATGTATTCCTCGGCGAGAATCATGCCCGCAACGAGCGCCGGACCTGGGCCGTAATCGCGCTCACCGCGACGATGATGGTTGCCGAGATCACCGCCGGGACGATCTATGGGTCGATGGCGCTGCTCGCTGACGGCTGGCACATGTCTACGCACGCTTCAGCGCTGCTGATCACGGCGCTCGCTTATCGCTACGCCCGGAGAAATGCGCGAAACCCGCGCTTTACCTTCGGCACTGGTAAATTCGGTGATCTGGCCGCGTTCGGAAGTGCCACCGTTCTGGCCATAGTCGCTCTCCTGATCGGATGGGAAAGCCTCGCCCGGCTGCGCAGCCCGGTTCCGATCAGTTTCGACGAGGCGATCCTCGTGGCTGTCCTGGGCCTGGTCGTGAACCTTGTCAGCGCCTGGCTGCTCAAGGACGACCCCGACCATCATCACGGTCACGGGCATCATCACCATAACCACGACCCCGCGCACGCCCATGACGACGACGTACATCATGGCGAGCACGCTACCCGCGCGAGACTCCGCGACAACAACCTGCGCGCAGCTTATCTGCATGTCCTCGCCGACGCCCTCACCTCGGTGATGGCGATCATCGCGCTGCTCGCGGGACGCAGCTATGGCTGGGTGTGGCTCGACCCTCTGATCGGCATCGTTGGTGCTCTCGTCATACTTCGCTGGTCGTGGGGCCTTTTGCGCGATAGCGGAGCAGTGCTCCTTAACTATGGCGACGAAGACCTGCCGAACGAGGTTCGCGCTGCCATCGAAAACGAGCGCGATGAAATAATCGACCTTCATGTCTGGCAACTGGGGCCGGGACATCACGGTGCCATCATCTCGATCCTGAGCGTCGATCCGAAACCGGTCACAGAATACCGGATGCGGCTCGAAAGCGTGCATGAACTCGCCCATGTCACCATTGAAGTGCATGCAAAGACCGCCTGAAACGCTGGGTCCGGCTCTGCATATGCCGGATCCCATGCTTCGCGAAATGTCGATTGTAGAGTTCCTTGGCCTTCGGATCGCGCGACGTCCACTGCCATGCGGCTTCGATAAGGATACCGGGCTGACAGGGCGAGGCATGTTGTTTTCATGATCATGCTGGAATCTCCTCTGTTTAAAGAACTCCGGCACCGCAGCAGCCACGCGCTACACCGCCCTGCATGATATTTCTTGAAATGCGTTTGCGCAGTTGCATGGAGACCTAGATGCCAAATCTGGCGACGTAAAAAAATCGCCGGGGTGGATGTCTTTGATGACACGGTTTGATTTTTCAGCTAGCGTTGCCGGGCTATCCGGGAGTTCCGGGCCGGCAACGGGAGAGAGTTGTTTGCTCTGACAGATCAGAGTGAACGCCGCCGAAGGTGAAAATACCCATAATCTCTCAGGCAAAAGGACCGTTGTCGGAAAAGCACTCTGGAAAGTCGAACCGGTTGGTTCGCGCCGAAGGTGTAAGTGTCGTGTCTTTTGGAGCCCAGGCGGCTTTGAAAGTCATTGCGCGAGTCTCTCAGGCTTGAGACAGAGGGGTCGGCCGCTGCTTGTTTTGCAGGGGACGATTTTCTGTGTTTGAAGCCGGGAGCAGATGTGAAACATACCCCCCTTTACGATCTCCACGTGGAATCCGGTGCCAAAATGGGTGCGTTTGCCGGCTATGAGATGCCGCTGTTTTACCCGCTCGGCCTGATGAAAGAACATCTGCATACGCGCAAGGCGGCAGGATTGTTCGATATCTCACATATGATGCATGTCGAAGTGACCGGGCCTCAGGCGTCGGCGCTGATTGAACGTCTCTGCCCTTATGATGCTGGCCGGCAGGAACTGAATGCCGCGCGCTACACGTTTTTGCTCAACGAAGATGCCGGCATTATAGATGATCTGATCATCACGCGGCTGGGCGCAGAGCGGTTTCTCATTGTTGCCAATGCAGGCTGCGCGGACAAGGATCTGGCCCATATTCAAAGCCAGACTGCTGATTTCGATGCCGAAGTGCGGGTGATCCCGCGCGGCTTTCTGGCACTGCAGGGCCCCGATGCCGAGGCCGTGCTGCAGGATCGCGGCTTTGCGGTTTCCGATATGGATTTCATGACCGCCATTGAGCCCAAAGATGGCTGGTTCCTGTCGCGCACCGGCTATACCGGAGAAGACGGATTTGAAATCGCCATGCCCGAGCGGGACTGCGCCGGCTTTGCCCGCGATTTACTGGCCGATGAGCGCGTCATGCCGGTTGGCCTTGGCGCGCGCGACAGTCTGCGGCTGGAGGCAGGATTGTCGTTGTACGGGCAGGATCTGTCCGACACGATCAGCCCGCATGAGGCAGGTCTGCTCTGGGCCATACCGAAAGAACTGCGCAAGGGCGGACCGTTTATCGGTGCAACTGCGCTGGCAGACAAAATCGAGAAAGGCCGCAGCCGGATGCGGGTGGGCCTTTCTGCAGAAGGCCGCATGCCAGTGCGGGCCGGCGCGACTTTGCAGGACGACACCGGCAAGTCGATTGGCGTTGTAACGTCCGGCGGCTATGGACCCAGCATCGAGCGCGGCGTGGCTTTGGGCTTGATTTCCGTCGATGCGGCAGACGGTCCGATTTTTGCCGATGTCCGTGGCAAAACCATTCCGATGCAAAAGGTAAAACTGCCTTTTGTTCCCCATCAGTATAAACGATAAATCTGAGCATCAAGGAAGACAGCATAATGAGCACAATCTATTACACCGAAGAGCATGAATGGCTGCGGGTTGACGGCGATATCGCTACCGTCGGCATTACCGACCACGCCCAGGAACAACTGGGCGATCTGGTGTTTGTCGATCTGCCGTCAACAGGCGCCACTGTTGGACAAGGCGACGATGTGGTTGTGGTGGAATCGGTCAAGGCAGCCTCGGATGTCTATGCGCCTGCATCCGGGGAGATTATCGAGGTCAATGACGCGCTTACCGCAGATGCCGCTTTGGTGAATTCCGATGCTGAAGGCAAAGGCTGGCTTTACAAAATGAAGCTGTCCAAGCCCGAGGAACTCGACAAACTGATGGATCAGGCAGCTTACAAAGCCCAGATTTCCTGACATTCCCTCCAATCGCTGCAATTCCCGGAGACTTCAATAATGACCGACAGCCCGTTCCTCGCCCGCCATATCGGACCCGGAGATGAAGATCAGCGTGCCATGCTCAATTTTTTGGGCATGACATCGATCGAAGCTCTGATCAGCCAGACCGTGCCATCCAAAATCCGGATGGAAGGCACGCTGGCAATTCCCGATGGTGTCGGTGAGCAAGCGGCTCTGGCCGAACTGTCAGCGAAGATGGATCATAACATCGTTGCCAGAGCGATGATCGGGCAGGGCTATCATGGCACCCACGTGCCGCCGGTTATCCAGCGCAATCTGCTGGAAAACCCGGGCTGGTATACCTCCTACACGCCGTATCAGGCGGAAATCTCGCAAGGGCGGCTGGAAATGCTGTTCCATTTTCAGACATTGGTAACGGAACTTACCGGCTTGCCGATTGCCAACGCGTCCCTGCTGGATGAGGCGACAGCTGTTGCGGAAGCGGCCGGCATGGCATTTCGCCATCACCGCCAGAAACGCTCGCGCATTGTTGTTGCCGGCAAATTGCATCCCCAGACACTGGATGTGCTGAACACCCGCGGCGCGACCATCGGGTTCGCAATTGACGAAGATGATGGTGACATTGACTCAGATGTGGCTGCCGTCATTCTGCAGCTTCCCGATACGGAAGGTGCACTGAATGATCCGGCAAAAATTGTCGAAGCGGCGAAGGCGGCCGGTGCGCTTGTGATCGTCTCCGCTGATCCGCTGTCACTGGTGCTGTTGCAGCCACCGGGTCAATGGGGTGCCGATATCTGTGTCGGCTCGATGCAGCGTTTTGGTGTGCCGCTGGGCAATGGCGGGCCGCACGCCGCCTTTATGGCGGCAACGTCCGATCTGACGCGGCTGGTGCCCGGCCGTCTGATCGGCGAATCCATTGATGCCCATGGCCGCCCGGCCTATCGTCTTGCGCTGCAGACACGGGAACAGCATATCAGGCGCGAAAAAGCGACTTCAAATATCTGTACTGCCCAGGCGCTGCTGGCCAATATGGCCGCCGCCTATGCCATATGGCACGGTCCGAAGGGCCTGAAAGCCATTGCCAGGCGGGTTCACGCGCTGGCCGGCCGGATGACCGCATCGCTGCAGCAGGGCGGTTATACGACTGTGGCGGGCCGTTATTTCGACACGGTGACAATCAGCTGCACAACCAAGTCCCAGGCGCTGTGCGATGCCGCTGAAGCCAACGGCTATCTGCTGCGTAAAGTCAATTCTGACACGGTCTCCATTGCCTTCGATGAAACCTCCAGTGAGGCCGATCTGGCGGCGCTGTGCGGTATTTTCGAAGTGGCGGTGGCGGACACGGCAGAACCGGCCCTCGCAGTGGAACGGGACCATGAAAAATTCCTCTCACAGGAAATCTTTCACTGCTGCCGTTCCGAGACCGAAATGATGCGGCTGTTGCGCAAATTGATGGACAAGGATCTGGCGCTGGACCGGGCGATGATTCCGCTCGGCTCCTGCACGATGAAGCTCAATGCAGCAGCGGAAATGATGCCAGTCACTTGGGCGAAAACCAGCACTATCCATCCGTTTTCACCGGCTGCCCATCGCAAAGGTTATGCGACAATGATCAATGATCTTGATCGCTGGCTGTCGGAACTGACCGGATTTGCCAAGGTCAGCCTGCAACCCAATGCGGGTAGCCAGGGCGAATATGCCGGTCTGCTGGCCATCCGCGGCTATCATCAGGCGAACGGGGAGGGACACCGCAATATCTGCCTCATTCCATCATCCGCACATGGCACCAATCCCGCATCAGCGCAGATGGCAGGCTATTCTGTAGTGGTGGTCCGCTGCAACAGCGAAGGCGATGTGGATCTGGCTGATCTGACCGCGAAGGCGGAGCAGCATTCGGAAAACCTGGCCGCATTGATGATCACCTATCCCTCAACCCATGGGGTGTTTGAAGCCGAAATCCGGGAAATCTGCGCCAAGGTTCATGACCATGGCGGCCAGGTCTATCTTGATGGTGCCAATCTCAATGCTCTGGTCGGTCTGGCCCGGCCGGGGGATCTGGGCGCCGATGTCTGTCACATGAATCTGCACAAGACGTTCTGCATCCCTCATGGCGGCGGCGGGCCGGGTGTCGGGCCGATCGGGGTCGCCAGGCAGTTGGTGCCGTATCTGCCGGGGCATGTCGCGCTTGGCACGGATGGCGCGGTTTCTGCAGCGCCGGACGGCTCGGCTTCCATATTGCCGATCTCCTGGATGTATATCCGCATGCTCGGTGGCAACGGATTGAAGAGCGCCAGTGAAATTGCCATTCTCAACGCCAATTACATTGCCGAACGGCTGAAGGATCATTATCCGATCCTGTTCACCGGCAAGAACAACCGCGTTGCCCATGAATGCATCATCGATGTGCGCCCCTTGAAAGACAGCGCCGATGTGAGTGTCGATGATATCGCCAAGCGCCTGATCGACTACGGCTTTCATGCGCCGACGATGTCCTGGCCGGTGGCCGGGACGCTGATGGTCGAGCCCACGGAATCAGAGCCGTTGTCGGAAATAGACCGCTTTGTCGATGCCATGATTGCGATTCGCGAGGAGGCTGCCCGTGTGGAGCAGGGCGAGTGGCCACGCGATGACAACCCACTGCACAACGCGCCGCACACGGCAGAGGAACTGACCGCAGATGCCTGGAGCCATCCCTACAGCCGCAAAGTTGCGGCCTATCCCAAGGGTGTCGACACGGCTTCGAAATTCTGGGTTCCGGTGTCGCGCGTCGACAATGTGCATGGCGACCGCAATCTGGTGTGCTCCTGTCCGCCTATGGAGGATTATGCTGTCGGCGCGTGAGACAGCAACTTCCAGATAGAAGCGCAATTTTCAATGGTCCTGTCGCGGGGCGATTGTTCTGATACAGGGCGAAGACACCGGCTACAGGGCGAAGACACCGGCATGAAATTTTGCCATGAGGATAAGAGTGCAATGTGGATACGGTAATCGACAATCTGAGTCCGGCAGTTCTGGCCTATTGTCTCGTTGCCGTGTTCATCGCCGGTCTGATCCGCGGCTATTGCGGCTTTGGCTTTTCCGCACTGGTGGTTGCCAGCCTGACACTGGTATTGCCGCCTGTTGAAGTCATTCCATTTGTGCTGCTGCTGGAAATTGCCGCCAGCGCCGGCATGCTGCCGGCGGTGTGGCGGTCGGTCGACTGGCGTCTGATCGGCTGGCTGTTTGCCGGATATGCCATCGGCGCACCGCTTGGCCTTTACGCTCTTGTCAATGTGCCGGAAGCTATGGTCCGGGTCACGATCTCGCTGATCATTCTGGTGATCAGTGCGGCGCTGCTGCGCGGAATTGTGTTCCGGGCTGCCAATCACGCCGGGTCTATTGCCACAACAGGAGTTGTGGCAGGTGCGGTTAATGGCGTCAGCGCGGTTGGCGGGTTGCCGGTGGTGCTGCTGATGCTGGCCAATGCGTCCTCTGCCGCTGTGACCCGCGCTTCAATCGTGGCATTCCTGTTTCTGGGCGACATCTATGCCACTGGTTTTACCCTTGGCTCCGGCCTGATCACGCGGGACGTGCTGATCCGTTTCGTGATTCTTCTGGTTCCGATGTTTCTGGGTATTCTGTTGGGCAGTCGTCAATTCGTGCGGTCAAACCCGGAATCCTTCAAGACCCTGGCGCTCTGGCTGCTGATTGGACTGGCCTCCATCGGGCTGGTCCGGATATTTTTTGCATAGGATATCCGGCGGATTTGAGTCAGGCGCTGCGCTTCAGCCTCACCAGCACTTCGTCCAGTGCCGACAGAAATCTGGAGCGATCTGCCTGGGAAAAAGGTGACGGGCCTCCGGTGATATCGCCGGTTGAGCGCAGGCCCTCCATCAAAGCACGGGTGGCCACGGCGCTGCCAATGGAATTCTCGGTAAATGGTTTTCCGGTGGGGCTGATGACGCTTGCAGCCGATTTCAGGCATCTTTCGGCAAGCAGAATATCGGCGGTTATCACCACACTGCCGGGTTTGACCTGCTGGGCAATAAAATCATCGGCAGCGTCCGGGCCGGCGGTGACTATGCTGCGAGTGATGAGAGGGTCGTCCGGAATCCTGATGAAACTGTTGCTGACGACGCATACCGGCACTTTGTAGCGAAACGCAACCTTGTAGATTTCGTCCTTAACGGGACAGGCATCAGCATCAATAAAAATCTCAATTGTCATCTGGGATTTCCGGATTTGAGGCAGAATGCCGAGGTGTATGCGCGGGATTTGACCCCCGTGTTTTAGAGCACAACAGGTGGTTCCGTGTAACCCTGAATCGATGTGTCACACATGGAATTTGTCTCAATTCCCAAGCGTCACAACAGCACTTTATTAGGGATATCAGTTGTGCGGAATTTAAGGATTCATTGCGATGTTTCACCCAGGCTCAAGGTGGAAAATGAATTACAAAAAATTCAAAATAATCGCGCTGATCCTGATTGCAAGCTCAGGCTTTCTGGCAACCGGGAAATTCGCGATGGATTTTTCGCTGCGCACACTTTTGTCAAAGCAGGCTGATGCTGCCGGACGCGACTGGGCGCACTATCTTGACAAACGATTGGGCAAAAAGCTCCCGGTCCTGACCCAACACGAAAGTGGCGGTTTGTTATCAGGTGGCCAGCTTGCCGGTATCGATGGCGCGATATCCGAGATATTTGCTCTCGGAAATGTTTTTCAGATTGATTTTATAGATGCAAACTGTTCCTGCATCGCGTCGTTTGCAGGTGCGACACAAATTCCTGCAGACAGGGGCGACGCGCGGAATGGCGCAAATGGAGACCATCCGGCCTTGTCAGGAATATCCCGGATGGCACCTGCGCTGCGACCCGGTACAGCCGGGCCCGCCTTCGTGGAAACAGGTGGAGCAGCTGATCGTATTGCTGGCAAACCGCCAACCGGCCATTTGGCTTCGAGCTATGTTCTCACTCTTGTCAATTATAACGCCGATGCCAATGATGCAGCGCTGGGTGCGCCGGATGGCATTCAGCCGGTTGATCGGGATATTGTACAGTCGATCTGGCAGAGCGAAACGCATCAGGTGGCGATCCCACGCGGCGGATTGTTCAATCGCATCGGCACGGTCGCAGAGATTTATCACCGAATTCAACGTGACGATCAGACCAAACTGGTGTTGCGCCTGATAGTGGATATGGATGCAATTGCAAAGCGCAATCGCTCCATTCTCTATCTGGCAGGCATCCTCATCGTGTTGCTTTTGTTTCTGTCGTTTGGCTATCCGGCGATCAGGCATTTTCAGAATTCGCGTACGCGACGGGAGTCAGACGAAAAAGCCTATTTTCTGGCGAACCATGATGTCCTGACCGGATTGGCCAACCGCAATGCGTTTCAGGAAGACGTTCCCAAGCGCCTGATGGAATGTGGGTTGAATGGCAGCGGGGGTGCATTGTTCCTGATTGATATTGACGATTTCAAAGAGATCAATGACTTTTACGGGCATCATGTAGGCGATTACGTGCTGCAGATGGTAGCGAAAATTCTGACAGAGAAATGTTCTGCAGACAGCCTGGTTGCAAGACTGGGCGGTGATGAACTTGCCATTGTGACTTACGACAGCGAGATGACAGATCTTGCGAATCTGGACGAAATCGCATTTCCCTCTGATTTTCAAGTCGATCTGGCCGGCAGCAGGGAGACGTTTGATGTTTCCTTCAGTGTCGGGATTGCCCGATTCCCCCGCGATGGAACCGAATTACCAGAATTGATGCGCAATGCGGATCTGGCGCTTTATGCCGCCAAAAATGCTGGCAAATCTGCGATCCGTGAATATCATCCGCAGATGAAAATCGGGTTCCATCAGAGACAGGTGCTCTTCAATGAATTCCGCACCGCTCTGAAGACATCGCAGATTTTCCCCTATTATCAGCCCGTTGTCTGCACCCGGACTGGCCTGGTGCAGGGTATCGAAGCGCTGGTCAGGTGGAACCATCCCGTCAAAGGCATCATCTGCGCCTCTGAGTTTGCTGATGTTCTGGAGGAGCGGGAAATCTGCGAGATGATCGGGTGTCAGATGCTTGAACTGGTCACCGCTGATATGGCCCGGTGGAAACAGGCGAATGTGCCGTTCAGGCGCGTCGGTTTCAACGTCAATGCGGCCAATCTGTTGCGCCAGGGTTTTATCAGGGACATCGTCAGCACGCTGACCAGCCACGGTCTCACGCCAGAAGAATTTGCTATTGAGGTGACCGAGAAAGCCATTTTGGGGACCAATTCCAAATCACTTTTCAGCAAACTGCATGAACTTCGCGATATGGGATGCGATGTTGTTCTTGATGATTTTGGCACCGGCTACTCGTCCATTACACATCTCAAGGAACTGCCTTACAGCTTCATCAAGGTGGCAGAAACATTCATCAGCAATATCGCGCATGATCAGCAGGATCAGGCGATTGTGAGTTCGCTGATAGAGTTGGGCAAATCGCTGAATTACAAGGTCGTCGCTGAGGGCATCGAAACCTACGCGCAATACCGGAAAATCAAGGAACTCGGTTTTCATCTGGCGCAGGGCTATTATTTTTCCGAACCGGTGCCAGCTGCGGACGTGCCGGCGATCATCGACCACGTCAGTTCGCGTTCTTTCAGATATGCGACGAATCTCGGATTTCACGAGGACGTGGCCTGAATTGGAACGGCCGCGCCATAGCAGCCGTTAATCCGGTGTCGGTTTGGGACAGTTACGTACTGGGCTCTGCGCGAACCTGATCAGCTTCACTGCACTTTGAACCATGACATGATCCAGTCGTATTTTATGACGATCTTTCTTTCGCTGTCAGCTATTCGACCGGCACAGTTACGGATCGGGATTTCGCTGTCGGCAGACTTTATGACGCCCGCCAGAGACGCGCGACTGAATAAATCAAGGTGTTACTGACGAGAATTTTCTCTGTCTGAAATTCGAACAAATCCACCTTGACACGACCTACTCTAATTTCAGAACGGATTACGAAATAGATCTAATTACCTGATGTATTTACGTGTTTTTCGATATTTTTCAGATTTCAGAAACGCCAAAAATCGTTTGGCACTGACGCATACACAGGCTAGGGTTGATGATGAATGCCTAAATACCTCGTTAAAATCAAATGGTGGCGATTTGCGCAGGGCAGAAAGCCGCTGGAATTTAGAGCATAAAATCTGGAGAGGAATTATGAAAATTATGAAAAAGAATATTCTTGGAATGGCAGCCGCGCTTGTCGCCACCGGATTGATGGCAGGAACAACGCTGGCACAGGAACAGCAATTTGTGTCGATCGGCACTGGTGGCGTTACCGGGGTCTATTATCCAACCGGCGGCGCAATCTGCCGGCTGGTCAATCGCGGACGCAAGGAACACGGCATCCGCTGCGGCGTGGAAAGCACCGGCGGATCGGTGTTCAATATTAACGCTGTGCGCGGCGGAGAGCTGGAATTCGGCGTGGCCCAGTCTGACTGGCAGTACCACGCCTATAATGGCACGTCGCGCTTTGAAGAGCAGGGGCCTTTTGAAGGGCTGCGGGCAGTGTTTTCCGTGCATCCGGAGCCATTTACCGTGGTCGCGCGGGCTGATGCAGGGATAAAAACCTTTGAGGATCTCAAAGGCAAACGCGTCAATGTCGGCAATCCAGGCTCGGGACAGCGCGGCACAATGGAAGTGCTGATGGACGCCATGGGCTGGACCATGAGTGACTTTTCGCTGGCATCGGAGTTGCAGGCGGCCGAACAATCGCAGGCTCTGTGTGACAACAATATCGATGCCATGGTCTATACGGTGGGTCATCCGTCCGGGTCCATTCAGGAAGCCACGACATCGTGCGATTCCGTCTTGGTGACGGTGCAGAATGATGCAACGGCGAAGCTGATTGCCGATAATTCGTATTATCGCTCCGCCATCATTCCAGGCGGCATGTATCGCGGCAATGACGAAGATGTTGCCACTTTCGGTGTCGGTGCCACCTTTATCAGCTCTGCTGATGTTCCCGATGATGTGGTTTATGAAGTCGTTAAAGCCGTGTTCGAGAATATGGATCAGTTCCGGGGATTGCACCCTGCCTTTGCCAATCTTGATCCCAAGGAAATGGCAAATGACGGGCTTTCCGCGCCACTGCATCCGGGTGCAGAGCGCTATTATCGCGAAGCCGGTCTTATCGAATAAATTACAAAGGGGCGGTGCGCCAGCGCGCCGCCCGTATTTGCATAAAACCTGCACAGCAAGTGCAGGTTCAAAACTGTCAAAATAGTCCGGGGGGAATTTTTTGTGAGCGACCAGAGTAATAACGGCCGGAAACCGGATGACGGGGTATTGCAGGTAGAGGCGGGTGCCCGGCAGTTCTCGGATGAGGAATTGCAGGATCTGGTCGCAAGCTCTGACGCCGGGGCCCGGGCTCCGACCAACCGCAATGTCGCATTGCTGATATCGGGCCTGGCGCTGTTGTGGTCGCTGTTTCAGCTGTGGATCGCCCAGCCGCAATTGTGGTTTGGCCAGTATCTGCCGGTTTTGAACGCCTCGCAAACGCGGCCGATCCATCTGACCTTCGCCATCGTTCTTGCGTTTTTGGCGTATCCTGCCTTCAAGAAATCTCCGCGCGATCATATTCCGATCTATGACTGGGTGCTTGCCCTCATTGGCGGCGGCTGTGCGGCCTATGTATTCCTGTTTTCAGATACGCTGGCGTTGACAGCCCGCTCCGGCCTGCCGACGCAGACACAGATTATTGTCGGATCCGTTGGTATTATTGTGCTGCTCGAAGCGGCACGCCGAGCGCTCGGGCCGGCATTGACTGTCGTCTGTTCGCTGTTCTTGCTCTATGCCTATATGGGGCAGGGCTGGCTGATCCCCGATCTGATTTCACATGAAGGTCTGTCGTTCAATGCCATCGTCAACGCCCAATGGCTTGATACGGCCGGTGTGTTCGGCATTCCGCTGGGCGTATCAACTGCCTTTGTGTTTCTGTTTGTGCTGTTCGGTTCGATGCTGGATAAGGCGGGAGCGGGTAATTATTTTATCAAGCTGGCCTTTGCCGGGCTTGGCCATTTGCGCGGCGGACCTGCCAAGGCGGCTGTTGTCGGCTCCGCAATGACCGGATTGATCTCCGGATCGTCAATCGCCAATGTGGTGACCACCGGCACGTTCACGATCCCGCTGATGAAACGCGTAGGCTTTACCTCTGAACAGGCCGGCGCAGTCGAGGTTGCCTCATCAGTGAATGGCCAGTTGATGCCGCCTGTGATGGGCGCGGCAGCGTTCCTGATGGTCGAATTCATCGGCATTCCCTACATCACGGTGATCAAACATGCCTTCATTCCAGCCGTGATTTCCTATATCGCGCTGGTTTATATCGTGCATCTGGAAGCGTTGAAAAAAGACATGCCCGCGCTTGGCGAAAGCAAAAGCTTTTTGGGGATGATCATCAAGTTTCTGGTTGGTTTTGCGGTGTTCGGCGCAGCGTTCACAGCGCTGATCTATGTGGTACGGTATCTCCAGGCCAATATGGCTGGTGCATCCTCTGCCATCATGATGACGGCTTTGCTGGTGCTGTATGCATTGCTCGTCTGGGTTTCTTCAAGACGCCCGGATCTGGAAGTTGACAATCCCAACGATAAAGTCGTCGTTATTCCGACAGTTGCTGAAGTCTATCCCACGGGACTGCATTATATCCTGCCGATACTGGTGCTGGTCTGGTTTTTGATGGTCGAGCAGCAATCACCGGCAAAATCTGCGTTCTATGCGACGTCGCTGATGCTGTTCATCATCGTCACACAAAAGCCGCTGAAAGCACTGTTCCGTGGCAGATCTGACTTTGGTGCTCAGATTTCGGAGGGATTTGTCGATCTGAAAGACGGGCTGATTGCCGGTGCCAGAAACATGATCGGCATCGGTGTGGCGACGGCTGCAGCCGGCATCATTGTCGCAACAGTTACCAAAACACCGATCGGGACTGAACTTGCCGGTCTGGTGGAACAGCTGTCTGGTGGTATTCTCATCGTCATGCTGGTTCTGGTGGGCCTGTTCTCGCTGATCCTTGGGATGGGACTTCCGACCACCGCCAACTACATTGTGGTGTCCTCGCTGATGGCCAGTGTGGTGGTCAGCCTTGGGGCACAGGAGGGCCTGATTGTTCCGCTGATTGCAGCGCATTTGTTCGTGTTCTATTTTGGCATTATGGCAGATGTGACGCCGCCGGTGGGGCTTGCCAGTTTCGCCGCGGCAGCCGTGTCCGGCGGCGACCCGATCAAGACCGGCTTTATTGCCTTTTTCTACTCGATGCGGACAGTCGCTCTGCCATTCCTGTTCATCTACAATCCCGCGCTTATTCTCTACGGGGTTGACCTTGGGACAACGGCCGGCATTTTGCAGGCGATCTGGATATTCGTGCTGGCGACCTTCGCCATGCTGCTGTTTGCCGCTGCAACGCAAGGCTACTTTCTTGCGAAATCGCGGTTCTATGAATCCGCGGCCCTGCTGGTGGTTGCTTTAACAATGTTCCTGCCGAATGTCTGGCTCGATGCGTTTCAAAGCCCGTTTGATGAACTTCCGCCCAGCGGTTTTGTCGAGGCGGTTGAAACGGCGGGGCCGGGCGACCGGTTGCGCTTGCGCATAGCTGGACCGGATCTGGATACCGGAGAGACGGCTGAAACCACTATGCTGATGAATATTGATGCTGACGGCGATGCGCAGTCGCGCATCGATGCGCTCGGCCTGATTCTCATCGAAGATGGTGATGCGCTCAATCTTGATGAGCCTGCCTTCGGCTCATCGGCGGGGGAAACGCTGGCTGATTTTGATTTCTATGGCGATGATCCGGTGCAGATTGTCAGTGTGCAGCGGCCGGCCAAGCGCTGGCCGAAAGAGATTTTCTACATCCCTGCATTGTTGCTGTTCCTGATCGTTGTGATGCTGCAGCGGCGCCGTCAAACCAAGCCCGCGTTCTGAGGAGACAGCACATGTTCAAATCCATTCTTCTTCCGATTGATCTGTCTTCCAAAGCCAGTTGGGTCAAAGCACTGCCTGCCGCGCTCAGCATGGTGCGCAATTACGGCGCGAAACTGCATGTGGTTTCGGTGCTGCCGGACTTCGGCATGACCATCGTCAGCGGATATTTCAAAGAGGGCTATGAAGATCAGGCGATGGCGGATTTCGGGCGCAAACTGGCCGAATGGGTGGAAGAGAATATTCCTGATGATGTCGATGTGCATCCTCACGTGCTGCATGGCACGATCTATGCGGAAATTCTGCGCGCCGCCAAGAAACTGTCCAGCGATATCATTGTGCTGGCATCGCACCGCCCGGAACTGAGTGATTATCTGCTTGGCCCCAATGCCGCCAGGGTTGTGCGTCATGCCAGTCAGACAGTGCTGGTTGTGCGCGAATAGGTTTTTCGGAAGAGTTCTGGACAGATGAAATCACGCTATGTGTTCCCGCGCCACTGCCAGGCGGATTTGCCGGTCGCGGTCGGCGGAGACGGGGTCTATCTCATCACTAAAGATGGCAGACGCATTCTTGATGCCTGCGGCGGTGCGGCAGTGTCGTGCCTTGGCCATTCCAACGAGCGGGTGATCGCGGCGGTGCAGGCGCAGGTCGGCAAGCTCGCCTATGCCCATACCAGCTTCTTTGCCTCAGAGCCCGCCGAAGAACTCGCTGAATTTCTGGCAACGCGCGCACCGGGCGATCTGAACCGGGTCTATTTCGTGTCCGGCGGGTCGGAAGCCATGGAATCTGCCCTTAAACTGGCGCGACAATATTTTATTGAAGCCGGTCAGCCGGACAAGTCGCAGATCATCGCGCGCTGGCAAAGCTATCACGGCAATACGCTGGGTGCGCTGGCCACCGGCGGCAATCGCTGGCGGCGGGCGCAGTTTGCGCCGATGCTGAGCGACGCCATGCACCACATCGATCCGTGTTACGCCTATCGCGACCAACAGCAGGACGAGACAGAATTTGACTATGGCCAGCGTGTCGCCAATCAGTTGGAAGACAAGATTCTGGAACTCGGCCCGGAAACGGTTGCCGCCTTCGTCGCCGAGCCGGTGGTTGGGGCAACAATGGGCGCGGTGCCCTCAGTCGATGGCTATTTCAAGCGCATTCGGGCGATCTGCGATAAATATGATGTGCTGCTGATCCTCGACGAGGTGATGTGCGGCATGGGCCGGACCGGCCATCTGTTCGCCTGCGATCACGATGGCGTCCAGCCCGACATGATTGCCATCGCCAAGGGGCTTGGTGCAGGCTACCAGGCGATTGGCGCGCTGATGGTGTCTGACGGTATTTTTGATGCACTTGCAGCGGGCAGTGGGTTTTTCCAGCATGGCCACACTTATCTCGGCCACCCGACCGCCTGTGCCGCAGCGCTGGCGGTGATGCACGAGATTGAACATGAAAACCTGCTGCCAGCGGTAAACCAGCGCGGGGAGGCGTTGCGGGCTGCCCTCAATCAGCGGTTCGGCAAGCATCCCCATGTCGGTGATATCCGAGGGCGAGGGCTGTTTATCGGTCTGGAACTGGTTCAGGACCGCGACACAAAGACGCCTTTCAGTCCCACGCAGCGGGTTCACGCCCGCCTTAAAGCGGCAGCCATGAAGGCTGGTCTGATGTGCTATCCGATGGGCGGCACGATAGATGGCCAGACCGGCGACCACATTCTGCTGGCCCCGCCCTTCATTATCGACGACAGCCATATCGCCGAGATCACCGACAAATTGGCAATTGCCCTGGAGGAAACCATCTAGCTCTTGAAATGCGCGCCCAGCGGTGCTAATTGCGCGTCAGCTTTGCTGCAAAGCTCTGACATATGTCTACTGGGGAATAGGTTAACGGTAGACCCACGGACTCTGACTCCGTTAGTCCTGGTTCGAATCCAGGTTCCCCAGCCAATCTTTTCAATAACTTAGACTTTATCGCTTATTCTCAGGCACGCTTTAGGCACGCGGATTCCTTTCCGACAACCCGGCGCGTGACACGCTTTTGCACGTCGTTGAACGCTGCAGCGCATCGTCAGTCGGAGAATATCTACTCCAAGCGCTCGATTGGGAATCTGGAGGGTTCTGTGAGGTCGCGGGGCACAAACTGTTGGTCTTGGTGCGGATCTCGAGTTCACAGAACCCTCCAGTTTCCTGAAGGATCAGGTGGATGCAGTGCCGGACATCACCATGCCAGAGTTGGCCGAGGCCTTGCAGGACGCGCATGGTCTCAGCGCTACGCCTGAGGCCTTGAGCCGGTTCCTGATCCGGGAGGGCTACAGCTTTAAAAAAAACACTGGTCACGAGCGAACGCGCGGGTGAAAAGGTCAAGCATGAACGCCAGCTCTGGACCGGGCTTCGTCAGCCCCTGATGCGGCCCAAGCCCGGGCGGCTTGTGTTCATTGATGAAACCGGCACAACAACCAAGATGACCCGCCTGCGCGGCCGGTCCAAACGTGGATCGCGCTTGGAGGCCGACGCCCCGTTCGGCCACTGGATGACACAGACGTTCATCGCCGGCTTGCGATGCGACGGACTGATCGCTCCCTGGGTGCTCGACGGACCTATGAACCGGGCCGCGTTCGATGCCTATATCGAGACACAGCTCGCACCCACATTGAACTCGGGCGATGTCGTCATCCTCGACAATCTATCGTCTCACAAAAGCGCCAAAGCGGCACAAATTCTAAAAGAGCGGGGTGCCTGGTTCCTCTTCCTGCCGCCCTATTGCCTGATCTGAACCCCATCGAAATGGCCTTCTCCAAACTGAAAGCACATCTGCGTGCCGTCAAGGCAAGAACCATCGCCGAATTATGGAGATCAATCGGCGATATCTGCGATCTCTACACGCCAACAGAATGCGAAAACTATTTCAAGGCAGCCGGATAGGGATACGATTAAAAGTCTGATGCTCTAGATTGGTGCGCGCAAATCTATCGTCAGGGGTGCAGTTGAACCGCGCTCGATCAGCACATTCGGGATCAGCAGGCGCATCGGTACAAGTTTTTGCGAGGGGTGTCTCAGGCGGGTGTCGAGCCGTCGCACGGCCGCACGGCCAAATTCCTGTGCTTCTATTTTGACAGTGGTCAGGGTTGGGCTAACCTGAAGGGCGGGGCTGAAATCTCCGAAACCCACGACCGAAACATCGCGCGGAATGCGCCAGCCACGCGACAGGATGTCAGAATAGGCGGTGATTGCCAGCCCGTCGTGACCGCAGAAAAAAGCGGTTGGATGGCCACCCTCGGCCAGAACCCGGTCGAGCCCCTGGGTAAACGTCGTGTCGCCACCCCATGTCACGTCATAGCAGGACATACCAGGTGTCGCCTCGACCACTTCCTGCAGGCCGAGCAGACGTTCCCGCCGACCGCGCAAATCGATGTCGCCATGGACAAAGACAATCTCGCGGTGGCCCAGATCATAGAGATATGTGCCGATGGCAACGCCGGCCTCGCGGTCGGTGCCGCCGACGAGATCAACTTGTTCCAACGGATCAGCCCAACCAGACCGCACCACGGGTTTGGCGCTGTTCATGATCTGCGCCAGCGAGGGTTTGTGCTGCACATTGACTGAGAAAATGGCGTCGCAGCCGTCAATGAACTTCTTGAGATCGCCGTCTTCGGCGGTCCAATGGGCGTGGATCGTGTAGCCAAGGCGCGCCGCCTCGCTTTGCAGGCCGTTTTGAATCTGGACGTTCATCTCGCCGTTGGCGTGATCTTCGACATCGAAAACCGCGCCGATGGTGAAGGTGTTGCGCGTCGGGCGGTTGTACCCAAGATTTGTAGCTACCTCGATCACACGGGCACGTGTGGTCTCGCTGACGCCCTGCTTGCCGGACAGCGCGCGGGAGACAGCGAACTTGGACAGACCGGTTTGTTCGGCAATGATTCGGAGGGTGATTTTACTCATCCGGGCCTCATGGTTTTGCCGCAATGCGACGGGTTTTGGTCAACTTTTTGATTTCCAACGATTGCGCTGTGTTTGCTAACTCAGAAACTTTTCTTTTACATAACGCTTTACCTAACGATATTCTATGTATGATGCTATGGGGGAACCAAAATATTGTTTTGTTCTGGGAGAAACAGCATGAACAGGATTGGCAGACGTAGCTTTATTATTTCCACTACTGCCCTTGTCGGGGCCGCATTGAGCGGCATTCCGGCATTTGCACAAGAGGTTGATTTACCACCCCAAGACGCAAGATTACCCGAAAACCCACTGATTATAACACCAACGGACCGGCCGGGCGCGCAGGGCGGCACCTGGAACCACGCACTTGTTGGTGGTGGATCCTTGTCGATGCTGATCCGCTATCAGGGTTACGAGCCACTGGTGCGTTTTACTCCGGACTGGTCTGGTCTGGAGGCTAACGTTGCAGAAAGTTATGAAGTCAACGCGGATTCGACGGTCTATACATTCCACTTGCGCAAGGGGCATAAATGGTCGGATGGCGAACCCTATACGACTGAAGACATCCGTTTTTGGTATGAAGACATTTTTCAGGACCCCGAGGCCCCATCGACCAAAGGCCAGAGTTATTGGCAGGCCAACGGTAAAGTTGCGACAATAGAGATTGTCGATGAAACGACCTTCCGCGTTATCTTCGCTTCGCCCAATGGTTTTTTTGCGCAGGGTCTTGCATGGGCCAACCAGGATCAGCTGACAAAAGCGCCTGCGCATTACCTCAAGCAGTTCCATATCCGGTATAATCCCAAAGCCAACGAACTGGCGCAAGAGCGCGGGTATGAAAGCTGGGTTGCGCTGTTTGGACGTGAGCACGGTCTGGATGAGGACAATGTCTATTTCCAGAACTCGGCTCGTCCGACCCTGAATGCGTGGAAATTCACATCAGCACCGGGCGAAGACACCGAGCGCGCCATTGCCAAGCGCAACCCTTATTACCACAAGGTCGATACCGAGGGCACACAGCTGCCATATTTCGATCAGGTGGTTTATCAGATGGTCGCTGACCCGGAGGTTCTGCTATTGAAGACCCTCCAGGGTGAAATCGACATGATGGACCAATACATCGCCACTCCGGCAAACAAGCCGGTGTTGTTCGATGGTCAGGAGGACGGGGACTATCATTTCTATTCGCTGAAAGAGACTGCTGCGAATGTAATGGTGTTCCAGCTGAACCTGAACCACAATGATGCGGTCAAGAACGAGCTCTATAACAATATTGAGTTCCGTCAGGCGCTATCGGTTGCCATTAACCGGCAGGATCTCATTGATGCTGTGTTCGTGGGGCAGGGTAAGCCAGCGCAGCCTTCGATCAACGACAGCGATCCGCTCTATAATGATCGGCTGGCGACGCAGTTTACCCAGTACGATCCCGATCTGGCCAATGAGATGCTCGATGCCATCGTGCCTGAGCGGGATGGGGACGGCTATCGCCTTGATTCATTTGGGCGGCGTGTGTCGATTCTGTTTGAGATTGATCAGGTACGGTCGACATTTATCGACATGTTTGAATTGGCAATCCCAATGTTTCAGGCCGTGGGTATTGATGCGCAAATCCGCACGATGGACCGCTCCCTTTGGGAAACACGGGTGCGCAATGGCCGCGATTTCGACGCCTCGGCTCACCAGTTCGGCGCTAATGGTGGCATCGCGGCGATGCTCGATCCGCGGTATTTCGTGCCTTACAACAGCAACTCGATCTATGCGCCGGGCTGGTCGCTCTACTTCGACTCGCCCGACAATCCTGATGCGATCGAGCCACCGCAGGAGATCAAGGATCAGCAACAGCGCTATCGCGAGTTGCTGGCCACCGGTGATCTGGCGGCGCAGCAGGCCAAGATGGCCGAGATACTGGAGGCCGCTGCCGATCAATTCCTTGTCTTTGGCGTGTCACTGCCGCCGAACGGATATGGGGTGGTCAAGAATGACATGGTCAACACCATGCCGGAAATGCCCAACAGCTTTGGGTGGCCGACACCGGGGCCATCGCGGCCGGAGCAGTTCTTTAAAAACTGATCCTTTGACACCAGTGTGTGGCCCGTTGGGACGAAACCGGGCCGCACCCGTTTTTCTCTGGAATTGAGAGTATGACATGCCCGACACGGCACATGATGCTGCACGTCTTTTGCGGAGTTCAGAATGGCATCGCGGAGCGACTCGCTGGACGCAGTTGACGCTGGCCGAGGATGATCCGGTAAAGTTCGATGCGGATGAGTGGATCGACGTGTTTCGGCAGACAGGATCAAACGCCACATGCCTCAGTGCAGGTGGGTATGTCGCTTATTACCCAACGAAGGTGCCTTACCATTATCGCAGTAAATGGCTGGGTGATACCGACCCGTTTGGCGCGCTGGTCGATGGCGCGCGGGCGCGGTCCATGCATGTGATGGCGCGTGTTGATCCACATGCCATTCATAATGACGCCGCCGAAGCGCATCCCGAATGGGTGGCCGTCGATGCGGCGGGCAATCCCCGGCGGCACTGGGCGTTTCCCGATGTCTGGGTCACCTGCGCCTATGGTGACTACAATATGGAGTACATGCCTGAGATCGTGCGTGAAATCGTGCGCGAATATGACATTGATGCGGTTTTCGCCAACCGCTGGCAGGGGCATGGTGTCTGCTATTGCGAGGGCTGCGCCAAGCGGTTTCGTGATGCCTCGGGCCATGATTTGCCGCCGGGTAGCGATCCGGGTGATGCCGCATGGCGGGCCTGGGTGGCGTGGCGGCGCGACCGATTGACAAAATTGGTTGTCGATTGGGACTGCGCGGTGCAGGCGATCCGGCCCAATGCAAGCTTTATCCCCAATATGGGGGGGGCCTCGCTCATGGAATTTGATCTGGAAACGATCGAGGCCCATTGCCCGTTTCTGGTGGTTGATCATCAGGGGCGCCATGGGCTTGAGCCGGTCTGGATGGCGGGACGTAACGCCAAACGCATCCGCGCCACGTTCCGTGACCGTTCTGTTGTGCTGATTACATCTGTCGGACCGGAAGAGCCGGTGCATCGCTGGAAGGATTCCGTCACTACCGGAGCTGAAATAACCACCTGGATCGGTGACGGAGTGGCGCATGGAATGCTGCCATGGTTTACCAAATTTAACGGGGTGATCCCCGATCCGCGCTGGATCGCGCCGGTGGCTGAAGGTTTTGAGCTGCACGCAAAGTTGGAACCCGCGCTGGACGCAACGAAGCCGGCCTGCGAAATTGCCATTCTGGATGCGACCACGACCCTGCGTCTGTATGACTGGACCAGCCGCGATCAGGCCGAGGCTGATGAAAAGGGCTTCTGTCACGCGCTGGTCGAGGCCGGATTGTCGTTCGAGTTTGTTTCCGATCACGCGATGACAGACGAGATGCTGGACCGCTTCCGTGTGCTGATCCTGCCCAATGCGCGGTGTTTGTCCGACGCGCAATGCGCGTTGATTACCGATTGGGTTGAACGGGGCGGCAATCTGATCGTCGCAGGCGAGAGCGCCATGGCCGACGAGGATGGTGTGCCGCGCGCAGAGTGTGGGTTGGCCAGAGTTTTGGGCACGCGTGTTACGGTGGCGCCACGCGGGCCGGTCAAGAACACTTATATCGAACTGTCGGGTGACCACCCGGTAAACGCCGGCTATGAGGGGGCCAAACGCATCATCGGCGGCATTCGTCTTGTTGGGATTGCGGCGGACGAAGACGCCAAGACTCCGTTTCTTTACGTCCCCGATTTTCCAGATCTGCCGATGGAGGAGGTCTATCCTCGCGATGCGGCCACCGCGCCTGCAGTTGTGACGCGCCAGACACCGTCCGGGGGCCGTACAGTGCACATCCCGTGGAACATCGGTGCCACCTTTTGGGACGTGCAGGCCAAGGATCATCAGCGTTTGATGGAAAACGCAGTCCGTTGGGCATTATCCGGGCCTGCGATGGTCGAAGTGACGGGCAAAGGCGTTCTGGACATTGGTGTGAGACAGGGGGAAGGGGTGGCGCTTGTCACACTTGTGAACCTCACCAACCCGATGATGTGGAAGGCGCAGATCCACGAGATTTATCCCGTGGGGCCACTTGAGGTGTCGATTGCCCTTCCTGTGGGTACAACTGGTGTGGCGGCGCATCTGCCAATTGCCGAAAATACCGCAGATGTGACCCTGCGCGATGGCCGCGCCATTGTGATCGTGCCGCATATTGATATCGTTGAGGCAGTTCATTTGACGTGGGAAGTGACTGCCTGATGTGGGGCTATTTTCTAAAACGGATAGTGTTGATGGTGCCGACGATGTTCGGCATCTCGGTGATCTCGTTCTTCATCATCCAATTGCCGCCGGGTGATTATCTGACTTCGCTTCTGGCATCGATGGCCGACAGTGGTCAGACGGTTGACCCGGCCGAGCTTGCCCGGATGCGGGCGACCTATGGCCTCGATGATCCGATGGCGCTTCAATATTTCAAATGGATCAGCGGCATCGTGCTTCGGGGCGATTTTGGCTATTCGTTTGAATGGGGCCGCCCGGTGAGCGAGCTGATCTGGGATCGCATGGGAGCGACCCTGTCAGTCTCGATGGCGGCATTGGTGTTTGTCTGGGCGGTGTCACTGCCCATTGGCATTTATTCCGCCGTGCGCCGTCATTCCATTGGCGATCATGTAGCGACGTTTTTTGGCTTTCTGGGCCTGGCGATCCCGAATTTCATTCTCGCGCTGACGTTGATGTATATCAGCTACAAATATTTCGGTCAGAGCGTCGGCGGGCTGTTTTCGCCGGAATATGTCGGGGCTGACTGGTCATGGGGCCGGGTCTGGGACCTGATGAAACATCTCTGGATTCCGGTGATCGTCATTGGCACCTCGGGCACCGCTGCTCTGATCCGCATATTACGCGCCAATCTGACCGATGAGCTGTCAAAACCCTATGTTGTGACCGCGCGGGCCAAAGGTCTGTCGGAATACAAGGTGATCATGCGCTATCCGGTGCGCATCGCGCTCAACCCTTTTGTCTCGGCGATTGGCTGGGTGCTGCCGCAATTGATCTCTGGTGTCACGATCACCGCGATTGTTCTGAACCTGCCGACCGCTGGACCGCTTTTATTGCGGGCGCTGGTCAGTCAGGACATGTATCTGGCGGGCAGTTTCATCCTGCTTATGGGGGTGCTGACTCTGATCGGGATGCTGGTGTCCGATCTGCTGCTGGCCCTGCTTGACCCGCGCATAAGGTTCACCTGATGGAAAAAGCATCACAGATGCCAGAGGAAACCGGCCCCGCGATCAGTCCGCTGCGTCCCGGTGAGGATGCAAGCAAGATTGCCGTTTCGGGCCAATGGACGCTGATCCGGCAGAAGTTTTTTGCCAATAAGGTGGCGGTTTTTGCCGGGATCGTCGTGACCCTGTTTTACCTCGTCGGGCTGTTCGCCGAGTTTCTGGCGCCCACATCGCCCACGCTGGCACAGCCGCGTTTCACCTATGCACCGCCGCAAAGCATTGATTTCTTTGTAACAGATAAAAGCGGAGATCGGAACTGGCAGCCGCATGTCAAAGGCTACAACATGACGGTGAACCAGGAGTCTTTGCGTCGATCGTTTGCGATTGATGAAACTGCGGTGATCCCGATTGGATTCTTTGTTGAAGGGACACCGTATAGGCTCTGGGGCCTGTTTGAGATGGACACCCATCTGATTGGACCGCTGGACTCCAGTAAACCGATGAACCTGCTGGGCACTGACAGCCTTGGCCGGGATCTGATGAGTCGACTCATCTATGGGACACGGGTGTCGATGTCGATTGGCCTGATCGGTGTCATCTCGAGCCTGTTTATTGGCGTCGTTCTGGGTGCCCTTTCCGGATATTATGGCGGCTGGACAGATATTGTCATCCAGCGACTGATCGAAGTAACGAGCGCGATGCCGACCATCCCGCTTTGGCTCGGTCTTGCCGCTGCTGTGCCGATTACATGGTCTCCGCTGACCGTCTATTTCATGGTGACGCTGATCGTGTCGCTCTTGGCCTGGACGAGCCTTGCGCGTGAGGTGCGGGGGCGGTTTCTGGCACTGCGTGACGAGGATTTTGTAACGGCAGCCATATTGGATGGATCCGGGCAAGCGCGTGTTATTTTCCGGCACATCTTACCCTCGCTGACCTCGCATATTCTGGCCGTGGTGACGCTGGCGATCCCGACAATGATCGTTGCGGAAACGGCGCTGTCATTTCTTGGTATCGGATTGAAATCACCGGTGGTCAGCTGGGGCGTGCTGCTTCAGGACGCGCAGAATATCCGTACTGTGGCGACAGCGCCCTGGTTGTTGGTCTGGCCCGCAGGAGCGGTGGTTCTGACCGTCCTTTCATTCAATTTCCTGGGCGATGGGATGCGCGACGCCGCAGACCCTTACGCTACATGAGCGCTGAGATGACCCAGCCAGAGATGACCCAATCTGAGATGGCCCAATCTGAGATGGCCCAATCTGAGATGGCCCAATCTGATAGGGCGCAAGAGCCGGTTCTGACCGTGCGCAATCTCAGCCTGGATTTCCACCTGCGGACCCATATTTTGCATGCGGTGCGGGACGTGAGCTTTAATCTCCATTCTGGCAAAACCCTGTGTCTTGTTGGTGAGAGCGGCTCGGGCAAATCGGTAACGGCGCGGGCGCTTTTGCGGTTGATTGATGCGCAGGCGAAGGTGTCGGGCGGTGAGATTACGTTGCGCGGGCCCGAGGGGGCGCTACCCCTTCATACCCTGGCGCCCAACAGCCGCGAAATACGTGCTGTGCGCGGAGGGCGGATTGGCCTGATCTTTCAGGAGCCGATGTCGTCACTGTCGCCGGTACGGACCATCGGCACGCAGATCGTCGAGGCGCTGCTTTTACACCGCAGGATGACCAAGGCAGAGGCCAAGGCGGAGACCGTCAATCTGCTGCGACAGGTCGAGATCGCTCGGCCAGAACATATGGCGGACCGCTATACGTTCGAATTTTCAGGCGGCATGCGGCAGCGCGCGATGATCGCCATGGCGCTGGCCTGTGATCCCGACATTTTGATTGCAGATGAGCCAACCACCGCACTTGATGTCACCACGCAGGCCGAGATCATGGATCTGATCGCGCGCCTTCAGGCCGAGCGTGGGATGGCGATGCTGATGATCACCCACGACCTTGGCCTTGTCGCCGAGGTGGCCGATCATGTCGCGGTGATGCGCTGGGGAAAAATCGTCGAGCAAGGGCCGGTGGATGACATTTTTTACGCTGCTCAGCACCCATACACCAAGGCGCTGCTGGCCGCGACCGTGCGCCTTGATACAGCAGTAAAACGCAATGCGCCGAATAGGGCGGGGCAGCCACTGTTGCAGGCGCGGGGGTTGACCAAGGGATTTGCTGCCACAAATTGGCGCGGTAAAAAAACCTATGAAATCAAAGCAGTGGACGATGTCAGCCTTGATCTATGGCCGGGTGAAAACCTTGGAATCGTGGGTGAGAGCGGTTCAGGAAAAACAACGCTTGGGCGTATGCTCTTGCGGATTGTCGAGCCATCTGAGGGCAGCATTCTGTGGCATGGCGATGAGGGTGCCGAGGACGTAACGCAGATGCAGCGCCCCGATCTGGCGCGCTATCGCTCGGCTGTGCGTCTGGTTTTCCAGGACCCCTTCGCTTCGCTCAATCCGCGGATGACGGTAAAGCAAGTGATCGCCGATCCGCTTGTTGTGGGCGGCGGCATGAGCGATGCAGCGCTCAATGCGCGGGTGGCGGAATTGCTGGAGCTGGTTGGTCTGGAACAGGCCGCGATGGAGCGCTATCCGCACGCGTTTTCCGGTGGTCAGCGTCAGCGGATCAGCATTGCCCGCGCACTTGCTTCGAACCCCCGTGTGATCATCGCGGATGAGGCAACATCAGCACTGGATGTGTCGATCCGGGCGCAGGTGCTGGATCTGCTCCTTGACCTGCAAAAGCGCCTCGACCTCAGCTTTATCTTTATTGCGCATGACATTTCGGTGGTGCGGTATTTCTGCGACCGGGTTGCCGTAATGCATCAGGGTCGGATTGTTGAGACGGGGCCCGCCGAGCAAATCTGCACCGCCCCCACTGAACCCTATACCCAAAGCCTGATTTCCGCCGTGCCAAACCCTGATCCACGCGATCGACGTATGCTGCACCGTACGCGGTTTAACGCCTGAACCAACCCCTTTCGCATAAGAAGAATATAGAGGATATAATGGCTAATTTTCCCGCCAAACTGCCACAGGTGCCCTACGGGGCGGTTTATTTTCGCAAATCCAATCCCCCGCGAGAGGATTGGACCCGTGATTACGGCATCGCGTCAAGTGATGGCCTGAACACCTTTCGCCACTGGTTCATGTGGTCGGCGATTGAACGCGCGCCCGGCAAATACGACTGGGATGATTTCGACCGACAGCTGGATCTGGCGGCAGAAAATGGCATGGCGACGGTGATAGCAGAATTCACCATGGCCTCGCCCGACTGGCTACAACGCAAACTGGACTTTGCACGCATGTGCAAGGCAGACGGAACGCTGATGGCGTCGCAGCACAGCCCCTCGGTCGCGGTTGGTGGCTTTGGCGAAGGCTTGGGCGGCGCGGGGCCGCTGACGCTGAATGCACCCGAGGTGCATGAGGCTGTGATGGGATTTCTAACCGAGCTGGCGGGTCGCTATCGCGGACATCCGGGCCTGTTGGGTTATGACGTGAACAACGAGGTAAACTACAGCCCCGACTATGATTTCTCAAAACCGACTGCGGCCGCGTTTCGCGTCTGGCTGCGCCAGAAATACGGCACGCTCGATGCGCTGGCAAAAGTCTGGCATCGCTATTCCTACGCCGAGTGGGACGACATCATGCCGCCCCGGCAAATTCAGCCCTATTCCGAATGTCTGGACTGGCTGAGATTTCGTGAGGATAATTTCTATGGCCATGTACAGGATAAAATCGATACGATCCGCGCCGTAGATCCCGATGCCAAAATCATTTCGCATGGCATTGCGGGCGCGGTTACGGCGCTGGCCGGGCATGGCTGCAATGATTGGCGTGCAGCCGAACAGGTCGAGATTTATGGCTATACTTGGATCGGGGCGCGCAAGGGCAATCAGCCATGGCGCAACTTTTTTGCCGGTGATCTGATCCGGGGCGCGGCGCGGGGCAAACCGTTTTGGCATGCCGAACGGCAGGGCGGTCCGCTTTGGATGCAGCCGCAGGTTCTGGGCCGTGACAAGGAAGATGCACGAGTCGCCACGCCCGAAGATATCCGGCTGTGGTCGCTGGCCTCCTTTGCCGCCGGCGCGCGCGGCATGATGAATTTGCGGTATCGTCCGTTGCTGAACGGGCCGCTTTTTGGGGCATTTGGTGCCTATGGCATGGACGGCAGCCGCACACCCCGATCTGAAATGCAGGCCAGAATTGGCCGTTGGGTCAACGCGCCCGAGCAGACCGCCTGCATGGCTGCCAAGCCGGTGCGTGGCGACATTGGTCTGTTGATGATCCCCGAGGCACAGCGGTTTGACCTGTTGCTGTCCAGTCAAGGTGGGTTCAAGACCTATCAGGATGCCATGTGGGGTGCCTATCGCGCGTTCTTTGACATGGGTGTGCAGGCCGATTGGGTACATGACCAGGATATTGAAAAATACGATGTGATATATGCGCCTTACCCGATCATGATGCCAGCCGAGCTTGCTGGTCGATTGGCCAAATGGGTGGTGGATGGTGGGCGGCTGATCTCGGAAGCCTGTCCCGGATACTTTGGCGACGACGGCCGCGTTGGCGTGCAGCAACCGAACAACGGACTTGATGCCGTGTTTGGCGTGGTCGAGGACGAAGTGGAGTTCATGCCCGACATCGGCGATCGGATCCGCCTTTCGCTGGATTCGGACGCCGATGCGATGTTGCGCGGTGGCGGGTTCCTGCAATCCTATTCTCCCAAGGGCGCTAAGGTTCTGGGGCATTTCGAGGGAGGGCGAGTGGCAATCACCACCTCAACCCACGGCAAAGGGCGCACTCTTCTTGTCGGCACGCACATGTCCGCCGGGCATTTCCGCGATCTTGAGACCGATGGCGCGGGAGCGGCTGTGTGGTTTCAGGCCTGTGTGGACTGGGCCGGGATTACCCCAGCGATTCAAACCGGCAACATGGCCGTGCAGGGACGTTTGCATCGGGATGGGGATCAGCGATATCTGTGGCTCATTAATCCGACTCCCGACGCACAACAAATCGCAGTGACGATCGATGGTGCGCCGCTTGCCGTTAAGGAAACACTTTGGGGCGATGCGGGTGCGACGCATATTCCGGGTCGTGACGCGGTGATCGTCGCGCTGTGAAAGTTTTCGCCCGCGCCGACAACGTTCGGCGCGGGCGCCAAGGCGGGCTTCCAAAGGTAGCTCCCAGTTGGTAGTGTTGTCAGCGGAATGAGCGAATGGAGATAAAAACGGCCAAGCCGCTTTCAATCGAATTCCGCCAATCGAGTCTTAACCAGATCTATCGTCATATCCTTGTCGATTTTCCAATCGGCCGGAACTTGGAAACAGTTCTTGAATACCCTGTAGTCTGGCCGCAGTCTCGTCTTGAATTCTTCAATCACATCGCCGCTGAATAGCGAAATTGTGAAGTGGTTTTTGTATGCCACAAGGCCAATGATGTACTTCCCACTGCGATGAAGGGTCGGGACGTTCCAAGCCAGCTTGGGTTCCAAATCCGGGAATTCAGTTAGAACAAAGTCAATTACCGAGAGGAGTGTCTTGGCCTTCACACTACTGCGTCTTTGGCAAACGAGCGCAATGGAGCGGGAAATTAGATGTCTGCGAACGGTTCATGATCGCTGACCGTCGGCACATGTGATAGTTTGATTCACTCCACATGGCCGGAAGGATTTCTGAGCAATGGCAATTGAAACGCGCTCTCCGCGCCTCGCTGTATTAATCGATGCCGACAATGCCTCGGCCAGGATTGTCGACGGCCTGTTTGACGAGATCGCAAAGATTGGTGAAGCCAGCGTTCGTCGTATCTATGGCGACTTTTCCAGCTCAAGATCGAAAGCCTGGAACGATGTTCTGGCGCGTCATGCGATCATTCCCCAGCAGCAGTTCGCCTACACGACCGGCAAAAATGCCTCCGATATCACACTCGTCATAGATGCGATGGATCTTCTGCATAGCGGCCGGTTCGACGGTTTCTGCCTGGTGTCGTCCGACAGCGATTTCACGCGGCTCGCTGCCCGTATCCGTGAACAAGGCGTCGATGTCTATGGATTCGGGGAACAAAAGACCCCGGAGAGCTTCCGCCAAGCCTGTCGAAAATTCATCTATACTGAGAATTTGCTTCCTGATGCACCTGCCAATGTGGAAACTGCAGGTGGCAAGACCAAACCGCTTCAGCCACCAAGAGCCGCCGCGCCGATCATCCGTCGCGTGCTCGATCAGATGGAAACAGAAGACGGATGGGCTCCGCTTGGCGCAGTTGGAACGCAGCTGGCGAACCTGTCGTCTGATTTCGATCCGCGCAATTTCGGCTTCCGCAAGCTCAGCGATCTGATCCGCAAGACCAACGCCTTCGAGATAGACTATCCCGAAGGGCGAGCCGTGCGCATCCGCAAAAAAGCAGCTCCTGGGAAAGGTCCAACGAAACAGAAATAAACGGTCTCGCCGTTGAATGGTCTGGGTGCCCTGTGACCCGACGGATAGCGACCGAAACGAACGCTGACGATTTGTTGATTATCTCGGCGTGACGGGTCTGTCACGCAAGAGACAGATGGGAACGATCGAAATTTATCCTTATCACTCATCTGGACAGAAGATTTCTGTGGTGCCGTGCAAAAAACCCGAAATGGCTTCCGTTACCGACAGAAGCCGCTTTGCCGTTCTGCGGAATCTGCACCCAGAATTCCGGATAGTCTCGGCCATAGGCCACGGCATCGTCATGGCTCATGATTTTACGGATTCCCATAGCGCCCAGCACAGCATCGTAGAATGCGACCGCTCTGGCGAAATCGGCAACGCCGATTGAAACATGAGACATGATGCTGGGGTTTTCCGGGGTTTCGGTCATTCCAGGATCCTCCAATTCGTTGCAAAATCAAATTTACTCGCCCCATACTGACAACATGATGTCAGCATGGTGTGCTATGGATCGGACATGAGAAGAGCTGATCGACTTTTACAGATTATCCAGATATTGCGCCGCGCGCGCCGGCCTTATCCGGCCAGTGCGATTGCCGAAGAGCTGGAAGTATCCTTGCGCACGATCTATCGCGATATTGCCGATCTGGCCGGCAACCGCGTGCCAATTCGCGGCGAGGCCGGCGTCGGTTACGTTCTGGAGGACGGCTACGATGTGCCGCCGCTGATGTTCACCGCCGCTGAACTGGAGGCGATCATGCTCGGCATGCGCATGGTTCAGGAGCGCGGCGATGATGAGTTGAAGCTGGGAGCTCGTGATGCCATTGCCAAAATCGCCGCCGTACTGCCTGGTCATCTCAAGTCAACATTTATCGATGCGCCGCTTTATGCAGCCGAATACGGCCCGAAGACCACTGACCGGATTGATGTGGCCCAGATCCGCTTTGCCATGCGCGAGCAGCGCAAGCTGAAGCTGTCCTATCGCGATGAAAACAATGTCGCCAGTGAGCGCATCATCTGGCCGATTTCAATCGGCTATTTTCGCGCCGCCAGGGTGGTGGTGTCATGGTGCGAGTTGCGCGTCGACTTTCGCCATTTCCGGACCGACCGGATCGATACAATGGATGTTCTGGAGGAGCGTTATCGTCCAAGACGTGCTGCGCTCTATGCGGATTGGTGGAAACTCCACGCCATGCCGTGCGATGAAAACGCGTCGGCTCAGAGATCCGGATAATGATAAAGTGGCTCGCCGGCCTCGTCTGATATGACGGCTTTTGGCCCGCCTGCCCATGACACGCGGCCCGCGCACACCGCCCCCAATGCGGGCGCATAAGTCCGGTGTTCGGCTGTCAGAATTCGCTGGCTGAGCGCCTCTTCGCTGTCATGCGGCAGAACCGGCACTGCAGTCTGGGCGATGATCGGACCTGCATCGGTCTCTTCGCTGACAAAATGCACGGTGCAGCCGGAAATCCGCACACCTGCATCCAGCGCCTGTTGTTGTGGCGCAAGTCCCGGAAAACTCGGCAGCAGCGAGGGGTGAATATTGAGCAACCGGCCGCGCCATTTCTGCACGAAGTTGGCCGACAGCAGCCGCATGAATCCGGCAAGGCAGACATAATCAGCGCCCGCTGCATTCAGATCATCATCCAGTTCGGCCTCAAATTCCGCCTTACCGGCAAATTTGCGGTGATCCACAGCCCTGGTGCTGAAGCCATGGCCAGAGGCCCATTGCAGGCCTTTTGCATCCGGGCGGTTGGACAGCACGCGGCACACCTGATAGGCGCTGTCGACCTTCTGAGCAGCCTGACACAGGGCTTCCATATTGCTGCCGCGTCCGGAGATCAATATGGCGACCTGTTTCATGCTTCATAGCCGGGCAGGTGGTTGGCATAGACGACCTGTGCTTCGCCGTCGGCCCTGCGCTGAAGCGTGCCGATTTCAACCGGTGTCTCGCCTGCTTCGCGCAATGCAGTCAGCACAGCGTCGCTGTCCTCAGGGGCAACCACCAGCACCAGCCCGACACCACAGTTGAAAGTCCGCAACATTTCGCTCTCTGCAACACCACCGGTTCTGGAAAGCCATTTGAAAACATCTGGATAGGGGATGTTATTGAGATCAATTCTGGCGCACAGATCGTCCGGCAGGACGCGCGGAATATTCTCTGTGAAGCCGCCTCCGGTAATATGTGCAAGCGCCTTCAATCCGCCGGTCCGGCGCAGGGCGGAGAGCACCGGTTTGACATAAATCCTGGTCGGCTCCATCAGCACGTCGGCGAGGCTGCGGTCTGGCGCAAAATCCGCAGGTGCGGACAGATCCGCGCCGCTGACGGCAAGAATTTTGCGCACCAGCGAATAGCCATTGGAATGAATACCCGACGAAGCAAGGCCAATCAGCAGATCGCCGGCCGCAATGTCGCTGCGCGGCAGGATCTGTCCGCGCTCCACGGCCCCGACGCAAAATCCGGCAAGATCGTAGTCACCATCACGATAAAGGCCTGGCATTTCAGCGGTTTCACCGCCGATCAGGGCAGCGCCGGCCTGGCAGCAGCCATCAGCGATCCCTGCTATGACACTGGCGGCGACACGGCGGTCCAGCTTGCCGCAGGCATAATAATCCAGAAAGAACAGCGGTTCCGCACCCTGCACAATCAGGTCATTGACACACATCGCAACCAGATCAATGCCAATGGTCTGGTGGCGGTCTGCTTCCACCGCAAGTGCCAGCTTGGTGCCGACACCGTCATTTGCAGCGACCAGGATGGGGTCTTTGAAGCCGGCTGCCTTCAGATCGAACAAACCGCCGAAGCCGCCCAGTTCGGAGTCCGCACCCGGACGCCTGGTTGCCTTCACCAGCGGTTTGATGTCGTCGACCAGCGCATTGCCGGCGTCGATGTCAACGCCTGCATCGCGGTAGGACAGGCCATTGGATTTGGATTTTTCGGAGTCACCCATCATGCACATCCCGGCGAGAATTTATCTGGCGCCGGTTTGCCTGCTCCTTGGCGCAAATTCAAGCTTAAATCCTCCCTTTGCAACAGTTCTCGCGCTTCCGGCTTGCCAGACCACATCTGCAGCATTGGCAACGGTACTGCTTGTGGTAGAAGGAAACTTCGACTGTCATCCGCGGCCAGGTGCTGTTTCAGAAGTTTCAGAAGGATTACGAATTTGAAGTCCGATCAGTCCCGCTTTGGGCTCTCCGTCGCTATTGCAACACCGTTTGATGAAAGCGGCGCAATTCAGAAAGACCTGCTATTTTCTCACGCTGACAGAAGTCTGGCAAATGGCTGTGATTCCGTCACTTTTTTTGGTACAACCGGGGAAGGGCCATCACTCACCGCAGCAGAACGCGCACAGATTTTCAACGACGCTGTCACGGCGGGCATCGCAGTGGACAGGATGATCGCCGGGGTGATCTGCAACACGGTCGAGGAAGCCTGCCGCGAATCTGCCAACGCGCTTGATGCCGGTGCAAAAGCCGTGCTTCTGGCACCGCCGCATTATTTTGCCGGGCTGGAGGAGGACGGCATTTTCGGCTGGTATGAGCGTGTTCTCGTCGGCCTGGGGTCGTCAGCCCGCGATATCATTCTCTACAACATCCCGTCTTTGACTGGTGTGCCCGTATCCATCGAAACCATCACCCGATTGCGCGACAGATTCGGTTCGGTCATTCGCGGCGTCAAGGATTCCTCGGGTAATTGGCAGAACACCAAGCCGCTGGTGGAAACCCATCACGAGATCGATGTGCTGGTCGGCGATGAGCGTCATCTGGCACCGGCAGTGCGGCTGGGAGGGGCAGGTGCCATTGGCGGCCTTGCCAATCTGTTTCCCATGCAGGTGCGCGAACTGACACAGGGCAAGGACAATGATTTCATCTCCCAACTTGTGGAACTGGTGATCAGCGAGCAGGTGATTGTCGCGATCAAGACATTGCTGGCGGTGCAAATGTCTGAACCGGTGTGGAACAATGTCCGCCTGCCACTGACCGCTCTGACCGGCGCACGCCGCGAGGCCCTGATTGCCCGGTTTGAGACGCTGAAAGCAAGTTTCAGCATCGATTGACGCCGTTGCCCGGTGCAAGTGCGGCGAATTTGCAGTCTCAATTCAAAGTGGAATGACACATGATTGATGCAGCAGAAAACGGCATTTATCTCGATCCTGATCTGGCTCAGTTTTACGATCTGGCCGCCACAAGCCGGGCGGATTTTGACTTTTGCCGGAAGATGGCGGCGACAGCCGCATCCGTGCTTGACCTTGGTTGCGGAACCGGGGAACTGGCGGTGTCCCTGGCCGCAGGCCGCGATGTATGCGGTATCGATCCGGCGGCGGCAATGCTGGAGATCGCACAGGCGAGGGCCGGTTCAGAGAAGGTGGACTTCAGTCTCGCCGATGCGCGCACATTGCGGCTTGAAAGGCAGTTCGATCTGGTCGTCCTGCCCGGTCATTCGTTTCAGGTGTTTCTGACCGACGCCGATCAGATGGCGGTTCTGGCCACAATTGCCGCCCATCTTCATCCCGGCGGGCGGTTTGTATTTGACAGCCGCAACCCCGCCTTTCCGGGACCGAAGACACGAGACAGCCACACCAATAAACGCCAATTGCAACATCCCGAAAAGGGGCCAATTGAAGCCTGGAACGGATCGGTCTATGAGGAGGCCAGCGGCATTTTAAGCTATGAAAACGGTTACCGCATTGCCGCGACAGGCGAGACATTTTCCGCCTGCGCTCAAATCCGCTACACTTCACAGCCGGACCTTGCCGAAAAGCTCGGTGCTGCGGGTCTGACCGCCGAGCGGTGGCTGGGCGATTGGCAGGGTGGTGATTTTCAGGCATCCTGCCGCGAGATTATTCCAATTGGCGGGCTGACATGACCTTGCGGGACGATGACTGTCAGCTGATTGGCTTGATCGGTTTTATTCTTGCCGGATTTATCTTCATCGCAGTGGGGATTAAATTCGGTGACGTGCTGACCATTCTGGGCAGCATTGTCTGGATTGTATCGTGCCTTGTCTGGATGATACCGTTCGTTCGCTCCCGTAACAAAACTAGGCAAAGTGCCGAATAATCTATTTTGAGCATGGCAGCGGCGCTGTGCTGTCCTTATCTGCAACCCGCTATCGTCTGATCGATCACCGGCGCTCAGATAGTTCAACTTAAACCAGAAACGCTTCATACCCATGACCATCCCCAATCTGATTTCAATTTTCCGGCTTTTCATTGTCCCGGCGATTGTCTGGCTGATCAGCATCCAGGAATATTCCCTGTCTTTCTGGCTGTTTTTGATCGCTGGGGTTTCAGATGGCGTCGATGGTTTCATTGCCAAACAGTTCAATCAGTCTTCCGAACTGGGAGCCCATCTTGATCCGCTGGCCGACAAGGTGATGCTGGTTGCGGTGTTTCTGACCCTCGGCATTCAGGGCCTGTTGCCGCTTTGGCTGGTTATTCTGGTCATCAGCCGCGATCTGCTGATTGTCGGCGCGGTGGTTTTGACCTGGATTCTGCATCAACCAATCCCGATGAAGCCGTTGATGGTCAGCAAGGCCAATACAGTGGCTCAGATCATCCTGATCTGTCTGGTCATGGGGGGTATGGCGTTCGGTCTGGACCTGGGAATTTTCTTCAGCCTGTCGGTGATACTCGTGGCCGCGCTGACTTTGCTGTCCACTGTGGCCTATCTGCTTGACTGGTTCAGCCATATGGGCGCAGTCGAAAAACGCTGAGGGCTGGACGATCGAGGTTTTTCGCGGGACTATGGGATAGCGAGGCAAGTTATGGTGCCGGATAAAGATCACCGAATGCAGGATACGTCATTTTGAAACTGCGAACTCATATCTATTTCTGGCTCACTGCTTTGGCGGTCCTCATTGTGTTCCTGTATTTATTCCGGGGCATTTTACTGCCGTTCGTTGCCGGCATGGGTCTGGCCTATTACCTCGACCCTCTGGCCGACTGGTTCGAACGCCGCGGGCTCAGCCGGATGATGGCAACCATCATCATTCTGATTTTGTTTCTGATCGTTTTCGTGCTTGCGCTGGTCATCATCATTCCCTTGCTGGGCGCGCAAACTGCCAATTTCATCGAGCGTTTGCCATCTTTGGTGACGCAATTGCAGGCGCGCATTTCGGAAATCAATGCTGGCTGGCTTGAACGCCTGATGGGGGAAGACCGCACGGCTGTTCAGCAGTCATTTTCGGAATTCCTGAAAGAGGGCGCCGGCTGGCTGACCGGCCTGTTGCGCTCTGTGTGGAGCGGCGGCCAGGCTATCCTCAATATTGCCGCTCTGTTTATCGTGACACCGGTCGTCGCATTCTATCTGCTCTATGACTGGGATCGGATGATGGCAAAGGTTAATTCGTGGCTGCCGCGGGATAATGCCGAGGTCATCCGCACTCTGGCCAATGAAATCAATGCGGCGCTGGCGGGGTTTATCCGCGGTCAGGGGCTGGTTTGCCTGTTGCTCGGCGGATTTTATGCCATCGGCCTCAGTCTCGCTGGACTGAATTTCGGCCTTCTCATCGGAATTCTGGCGGGATTGCTGAGTTTCATACCCTATGTCGGGTCGATCACCGGTTTTCTTTTGTCCATCGGTGTTGCTCTGGTTCAGTTCTGGCCGGATTATCTGAATATCGCCCTGGTGGCTGCGATCTTTGCGGCTGGTCAATTCCTCGAAGGCAATATCTTGCAGCCACGGCTGGTGGGCCGGTCCGTCGGGCTGCATCCCGTCTGGCTGATGTTTGCGCTGTTCGCCTTCGGCTCGCTGTTCGGCTTTGTCGGGCTGCTGGTTGCCGTGCCGCTGGCTGCAGCGGTCGGCGTCCTTGTCCGCTTCGCCCTTCGCCAGTATCTGCAAAGCAGCTTCTATAAGGGTGGCGAATCCTAGATGGGTTTATAAATTGGTGAAATGAACCGTATATTCCGTCCTGGCTGGTGATACGAACATCCGTCCGGATAAGTGTGTAAACAGGAAGCGATCCAGACATGTCTTCCACTACGTGGCAAATGTCCTTCAATCTGCCAGTTTCAACGGCGATGACGCGGGATGATTTCATTCTCGACGATGCCAATCACACGGCTTTTGAAGTAGTCACCATCTGGCCGGACTGGCCCGCAAATATCGTCATACTCGCCGGTCCCGTTGGCTCGGGCAAATCGCATCTTGCTGCAATTTACGTTGAAATGGCGGCGGCAGTTTCGCTGAATGCCGCTGATCTTCCGCTGCCTGCCGATCTGTCAGAACTGGGGGGTGCAGCGCTGCTTCTGGAAGACGCGCATCGTGTGCAACTGGATGAAACCCGGCTGTTTCACCTTCTCAATCATGTCCGCGAACAGGGATCGACACTTCTCATCACAACCCGGACATGGCCGGACAGCTGGCCTTTGACATTGCCCGACCTGCGCTCGCGCCTCAGAGCCGCTCACCCGCTGGAACTGAATGAACCCAGCGATCGGCTGTTACGGCAGGTGTTGGTCAAATTGTTCGCCGACCGCCAATTGACGGTTGAGGCGCGTGTGCTGGACTATCTGCTGGTTCGCATGGAGCGGTCCTTATCCGCCGCCGGCCAACTTGTTGATGATCTTGATCGGCTGTCTCTGGAGCGGGGCAGGGCCATTACGCGCCAACTCGCTTCGGAACTTCTGTGACCGGATACCCGCGCGACCGGAACACATTCATACAATGAACACTAACCCTATTGCGGATAATATTCCCATTTGAACAGCCTTTGTCATAGTATTGAATGAATACGTGAATACATATGCTGATCGGGGCCCCTCGTCGGTGGTCCGCAATATCTGGTTTTGAGCAGGGAAATGGTTGAACATCCAATGGTAGACAAGTTTGATGGTGGAGATGCGCCAGACGTTCAGGCTGCACCGCTGCCGCCCAAACCCTCTGCCGGAAGCACACCGCTCAAACTCAATGCTCGCTTGATGAAAGACCCGGCGCGGTTCATGAATCGTGAATTGTCGTGGCTCGGCTTCAATCATCGTGTTCTGGAAGAGGCGGAAAACCCGTCCCATCCATTGCTGGAACGGCTGCGCTTTCTGTCGATTTCCGCTGACAATCTCAGTGAATTCTTTATGGTCCGTGTGGCCGGTTTGAAGGGTCAGCAGCGCGAAGGCATCAAGACCCAGAGCGCTGACGGACTGACCCCGACACAACAACTGGATCAATTGTCGGAAGCGGTGGAAAAACTGGTTCTGGATCAACAGGCAGCTTTCAAGTCTCTGCGCAAGGAACTGGAATCAAACGGCGTTTTTCTGCTGTCAGCCGATGCACTTAACAATGACGAGCGCAGTTGGCTGGACACCTATTTCACAGATAATATATTCCCGGTCCTGACTCCGTTGGCGATTGATCCGGCCCACCCGTTTCCCTTCATACCCAATCTGGGTTTTTCTCTGGTACTGCAATTGCAGGCTACAGCGCAGCAAAACATCAGAAACAAGATGATGACCGGTCTGTTGCGCATTCCAGGCGCGATCAACAGATTTGTGCAGCTTCCGGCCGGAGCAGACGCGTCCGTGCGCTTTATCGCCATGGAAGACATCATCGGCCTGTTCATTTCCCGTCTGTTTCCTGGTTATGAGATCCTGGCGAAAGGCACGTTCCGGGTTATTCGAGATTCTGAGATGGAGATCGAGGAAGAGGCGGAAGATCTGGTGCGGCTGTTTGAGACGGCGTTGAAACGCCGCCGCCGCGGGTCGGTCATCCGGCTTGAAATCAGCGATACATTTCCGAAAAATCTGAGAAATTTTGTCTCGGAAGCCTTGCATGTCAGTTCAGTTGACGTGGTCATCACAGAAGGACTGATGGCCCTCAGCGATCTGTCCCAACTCGTCAAGCTGGACCTGCCGAAGCTGCTGTTTCCCAAGCCTGCTGCCCGGTTTCCTGAACGCATTCGCGAACATGGCGGAGATTGTTTCGGTGCCATCCGCGAAAAAGATCTTGTCGTTCACCACCCTTATGAGAGCTTCGACGTTGTTCTGCAGTTTCTCAAACAGGCTGCGAATGATCCCGATGTCGTCGCCATCAAACAGACACTGTACCGCACATCGAATGACAGCCCCATTGTCAGCGCGCTGGTCGAGGCGGCTGAAGCGGGCAAATCGGTTACTGCTCTGGTCGAGTTGCGGGCGCGGTTTGACGAGGAAGCCAACATTCGCTGGGCCAGAGATCTGGAGCGTGCCGGAGTGCAGGTGGTCTATGGCTTTCTGGAATTGAAGACCCACGCAAAGATGTCACTGGTCATTCGCCGTGAAAGCGGGCAGATGCGGACCTACTGCCATTTCGGCACGGGCAACTATCATCCGATCACGGCGAAGATTTACACGGATCTGTCCTATTTCACCGACGATCCTGTGCTGGCCCGCGATGCCGCCAGAGTGTTTAACTTCATCACCGGATATGCCCGGCCGCAGGATCTGGAACGGCTGGCCGTTTCGCCCTATTCGCTGCGCGGGCGCATGTTGATGCATATCGAGCAGGAAATTGCCCACGCCAAGGCCGGTCGGCCTGCGCAGATTTGGGCCAAAATGAATTCCCTGGTCGATCCGCAGATCATTGATGCGTTTTACCGCGCCAGTCAGGCCGGAGTGAAAATCGATTTGGTCGTGCGCGGCATATGCTGCCTGCGCCCGCAACTGTGCGGCATTTCGGAAAATATCCGGGTGAAGTCGATTGTCGGCCGCTTTCTGGAACACAGCCGCATCACCTGTTTCGGCAATGGCAAGGGTCTGCCGTCCGACGATGCAATTGTCTATATCGGATCGGCCGACTTCATGCCGCGCAATCTGGACCGCCGCGTCGAGACCATGGTGCCGATTGCCAATCCCACTGTGCATGACCAGATCATCGACCAGATCATGGTGGCCAATCTGCGGGATAATCAGCAGAGCTGGCAGATCCTGGCCGACGGCTCCTCGCGGCGTCTTGCGCCGGAGGAGGGCGAGGAGCCCTTCAATCTGCACAATCATTTCCTGACAAACCCAAGCCTGTCTGGACGCGGCAAGTCGCTGAAGAAAAACCCACCCAAATCTCTGGCCAAACGAAGCAAATCCAAAGCCAAAGCGAAATCCTAGATCGTTTCATGGTTACATTGAACCATTTGATGCTCCAGATCAGTTCATCG
>CAXBCI010000029.1:0-50682 GCA_963974065.1 uncultured Hyphomicrobiales bacterium
TCCGATAAAAGGGAATCCCAATTCGGACTCTTATGTTAGGCGGACACCACTAGCCGGCTTTGCGTTTGGGAGAAACGGCTGCATCCCTTGTGTAAGGAGTGTCGGCAAGACGGCTACTATCTTGTCCACTTTGAGCATAATGCGGCTGATGGCCGGTTCTGCTTTTGGGGATATGTGGTCTGCCGATGTTCAGGAACGCATGTTCCCAGTCCATGACCCGTTTGCGGCAGGCCTCCGGATCAAGCCGGTTAAAGGGTTCGATCTGTAGCGGAAGGCCGGTTAGTCGGCTGCTGTGCATCGCATGGCAGGCCAGCAAAATATCGCGCGCGACCCGCTCTGGCATGCGCAGGGCGCGAAGGGCGGTCGCAAGTGCAAAACCGTCAGGATCGGTCAGCAGATGTTCGGCAAACGGACGCGACACTGTCAAATGCGTGGCAAGAATGGTCCGCAGCGTGTTGCGATCAGCCCGCATGGCTGCCAGAGCCGCAACCCGCGCAATTTTTCCCGAGATCTGGAGCGGCAGAATGTCGCGCAGCTGTTTGAGCGAATAACGCGGGTGCCGGCGCGCCGCCGGCTCTGCATCAGTGAATACAGGCACATTCGTTGGACCGCTCTCCAGGTCGAATTCGCTTGCAAGCGCTGTGCGAACCTTATCGGGAGTATGCGGATGGTCCGCCAATATCGCCTTCAACTCTTGCCGGGTGGCGCTGTCGACCACCGGCAGCAGATTGAGCATCAACTCCTGAAACTGGCCGATTTCCCATAGCGTTGGAGCCGTATTCTGTATGAACAGTCCCGCAAGTGCGCGCAACAGCGCCTGATCGGGATGCTTGCCCGACACGCCTGCTAAAGCTCGGAATTCACCGTGCCCGGTCAGTCCGGCGACTAACCGGTTTTCGACTTGATGCTTGCGATTTGACATTGACCGTACACGTTACAAAACCGGTCTGGTTCACGAACTGTAAATGTCGCAGCAATTCGTTAGCAGACTGTTAACCTCGGGGGCGTTATGGCTATAGTGTTGACACCGTTCCGGGGAGTTCGGGCGTATATCCACTCCGGTTTCACAACTAACGAACGGAGTATGGCTATGGGAAGGATTTTGGCCTTTCCGGACTTGAAATCTCACTCTGAATATCCTTCGGTCCGCACAAATCATGGTGCTCATCCGGCTGATCGCGGCACATCCGACAATGTTGTGATTTTCGATGGAATTTTCGTTGAATATCATGAGAGGACCGGCGAAACAGCCCTGTCCGCCGGGGCGCTGATCGGCGAAACTGACATTGCAGCTTTCCAGCTTGAGAGGCCTCAATGGCCCTCGAAGGATAAACCAGTGAAGGTCGGGACGTCAGAACCGGAAGACACACCAAGGCTGCGGCGGCGTTGAAGCAGAGCATGAGAAATTGTGTGCTGAGGCGTTCCGTCACGAAAGTTACAAGTCTTGCCTTAATGGCAGGATTCGCTGCGTTTGCCGCCGGGCCATTGTCTGCCGCTGATCTCGGCCGCGAACAACGCGGCATTATTGAGTCCAAAGTGCTGCCCGTGCTGGGAGGCTTTGTCGCCCGGTTCCGTGGCGCACCGGTGTCCTATTTCAATCTGACCGACGATGAAGAACTGCTGCGCCAGCAGGCCGGCCATCTTGTGGCTCCGCCCCATGCCAGAGACTGGCTGCACCAAATTTCGTCGCGCGTTCAGCGCTACCGTATGGTGGGCGCTGTAGACCGATATCTCAGCCCCGATGCCTACTATTCTTATTTACGTTCGGACAGATTCAGATCGACCGCAGGGCGATATAATCGCATAAGTGCAGATATTGCTGCCGATGCGGCATTGATTCCGCCCTTCTTCGCACGCGCTGGCCAGGTTATGGCCGCCGATGTGATCCGGCTTGAAGCCGCAGCGGTCTATTATGAACCGGATTCCAGATGGATTACGGTGCAAGGTCCGGTGCCCCGTCCCCTGGCCTCTGTGCAGGCAGCAGCCGATGCGCGGGTCGCTGAAAATCTCGAATTGATCGACTGGGCCGAGCGCGCCGTCGCCTATCGTATTGAGAGTTACCGCCGTGCCATTGAGCGGCTGCTTATCGAAGAACCTGACGGCCGGGCCGGGCTCGCCGACGGCGAATTGCAACGCCTCGAGCTGATTTTCAGGAAAGCCCAGATTGCCCATCTCCAACCTGCCGGTCTGGAGAGCGGCGGCCGCCGTTCACGCTATATGAGCGGGGCGGGAATTGGCACTCAGACCGATGATCTGTTTGACGCGCCGATACCGCAGAAATAAATAATCGCCTCAGGGATTCTGCTGGAATGGTGTGCAGAAAAACACGGATTGCAGTTCAGATACAGTGTCCGGCAAAGCCGTCTCATGCTCGCGGTAGACCCTGAACAGGACGGCAGCATCTTCAATATCTGTTTCGACCAGATCCAGATTATCGAGGCTGGCGCTGTTATTTGTGCGCATGCTGGCGACTTGCTGGGGCGTGGCGACCAGTAAATTCAGCGGTTTTCCGGCATTGACCTGTTCATTGGTGCTGAAGAAGCTGATACCTCCTGCGCTGAACAGATTGAGTGTCCAAAACCCTTCCAGCCCCTCAGTGCGCAAGTGGACCGGTCCTGTGCGCAGGTCGAACCGGCAGATAGTATGGGAAAATTGCGGATCCAGATCCTTGATCGGAACGTCCGAAATCGGTTCGTCCTCAATGTCTCTGATATGCGTGGCATCACCCGGCTGCATTGGCCGCGCCGGGTAGGCCACAAACGGCTCCAGCGGCACTGCAAGCGCATCCCAGGCATCATTGACCGACAGCCGCGGAGCGAACAGCAAAATGCCGATATGGATGATCGCGGCCAGAAACAATCCGATAATTGCGACAACCAGGAGAGAACGTCGGGTCACGGACAATTGACCTTTTCCACGGTTGGAAATGTCACCGCACTGAGGGAGGCTTCAGATGAGAGGTTGGCACCGTAGAGCCGCAAGGTCAGGAGAAAACTCTGATCCTGATTGCGGCCTTCGATCGGCACCTGTTCATTCAATGTGTATGGGTCCTCAGGCAGATCTCCCAATGATATCCAGTTTCCAGGCTGCACATCCCGTGCCAGCCAGATATCGAATTTCCCGTCTGCGGAACGCAGCAACTGGCGTGACGTGATGCCATAGCGCAACGACGGATTCGGCAGAACCCTGCCAACGTCGTCCGTCACTGTCAGTGTCCACAATTGCGAGCGCGGAACGTCGCCTGTGAACCGGTAGAGGCAATTGCGCACCAGCTTGTCACCAGCGCTGTCGCGATAGGTTTTCAGCAGAACACCTTCATTGTCTCCAAGCGGAATTGTTCCGTTGCGAGCAGTATGGGCCTGAAGATAGGGATTTTCCGCATTGACATCGGTGCCCAGACCGGTGCTCGGCCAACCGGTCCACATCTGGTATTTGGTGGTCCCCAGTGGTGCCTTTGCCCGCAGGAAGAAATCCGTAGACCCGAGGCCGACGACAACAGCAAGCCCCATGGCTATACTGATTCCAGACAGCGATGCCATAAATTAACCTGCCTGATCCGGGGCCACTTTGGTAGTCAGGGTTGCACTGTCGGACGGGTCCAGAGCAACCGGTTCAGCGCCGCTGTCAGTCTCATCCAGGCCCAGTTTCATCTGAATTCCCTCGCCACCCAGCAACAGATGAATCCGCTGCAGCGCAAGTGCGGTTGCAGGAGACAGACGTGCCGTCTGATCACTGTTTGGTGCATCGCTGACAATTTCAGCCATAGTGCCGGGTGTTTTGCCTGCTTCTGCACGGGCGATCAAAGCTTCTGCCACAGGCATATCAACCCCGGGCATAGGTAAGGTTGTCTTGCCTTTGTGAGCTTCGGTCATAATCTGTTGCCAGGCCATAGCCGGCAGGTTGCCGCCGGTGAGGCGGTTTGTACCGGTAAAATCATCATTTCCGAACCAGACGGCCGTGGTGAAATTTCCTGTGTAGCCAACGAACCAGGCATCTCTGTAGGCTTGTGTGGTCCCGGTTTTACCTGCCGTATTGATGCCTTCGATCTGCGCCCTGCGGCCGGTGCCCTTAGTCGTCACCTGATTGAGAATGTCGTTCATATAGGCCACTGCCTGCTCCGGCAGAACGCGTTTGGGTGTCGCCTCGGCGTCGCGCTCATATAACACCGTGCCATCAGTGCTGGCGATTTTGAGCACTGTATAAGGGGTTGCCAGAAAGCCGCCATTGGCCATGCTCGCATAGGCAGACGCCATGTCGATGACCCGCACCTCGGCCACTCCCAGCGGCATCGGTGAGGATTCAGGCAGATCTGTGGTCAGTCCCATGGCTCGGGCCGTATCAACGATTTTGTTGCGGCCAATACTGTTCGCCAGCCGAACCGGAATCGTGTTGATCGACTTCACCAGAGCTGTGGTCAGCGAAACCCGGCCGGCATATTTGCGATTGTAATTTTTCGGTTGCCAGTTGCCCATGCGCAGCGGCTGATCAACCACAATGCTTTCAGGCGTATAGCCGTTCATCATGGCCGTTACATAAACAAACGGTTTGAAAGATGATCCAGGCTGGCGCAAGGCATCGGTCGCGCGGTTGAATTGACTGTCGCCATAGTCGCGACCGCCAATCATTGCCAGCACCCGGCCATCGTTTTCCATTGTAACCGTGGCTGCCTGTTCAACCTCTTTTTCATCACCGAATTCGCGCAGCATATTGACCAGTGTTTCAGTCGCGGCCTTTTGCAGGCGCTGATTGTAGCTGACGGTGACATTCAGAACCTGCTCGGGACCCGGGGCAATACGCTTGATCTCTTCAAAGGCCCAGTCAAGATAGTAATTGCCATAGTCCTGTTCGGAAACGTGAACTGGCGTGGCCGGATTCTGCCGGGCGGCAAGGACTTGTCCTTCGGTGTAAAATCCGGCCTGAACGAGGTTTGTCAGAACCTCGTTGGCACGGGCACGCGCGCGCGGAAGGTTGGTGTGCGGAGCATAGGCGGTCGGAGCCTTGAACAGACCGGCCATCATGGCAGCTTCCGCCAGTGTCAGGTCTTTGACCGACTTGCCGAAATAAAATTGTGCAGCCGCGCCAACACCAAAGGTACCGCCGCCCATATAGGCACGATCCAGATAGAGTTTCAGAATTTCGCGTTTTGTGAAATTCACTTCCAGCCAGAGCGCAAGAAATGCTTCGTTGATTTTGCGCTGCAGTGTCCGTTCATTGGAAAGGAACAGATTCTTCGCCAGTTGCTGGGTAATTGAGGAGCCACCCTGAACGACGCCACCGGCGCGCACATTTTCCAACATGGCGCGAAATGTTCCCATAATATCGATGCCGAAATGGGAAAAGAAACGTCGGTCTTCGGTGGCAAGGGTCGCCTTCACCAAATGGTCTGGGATCTCATCCAGCGGCACGGCATCATCAAGCAGAATGCCGCGGCGACCCACTACATTCCCGCCAGTATCGAAAAACGTAACGGAATAATCGTCCTGAGCTTTCCAGTTACCGCGGGTTTCTTCAAATGCAGGCAGCGCAAGCGTCAGCATCAACACCAGCCCGACCAGCCCGATTGTCAGGGCTTCTGAGGCAAGTTCATTCAGTGTCCGCGCTACTCCACGCAGTTTGAAACGAATGAAAAACCGCCGGATACCAGCATAAAAACGACTGATTGCAACCAGCCCGCCATGGATATTGGCTTCCAGCCACGCATCCACTTCCCGATACGTCAGCCGGGGAAGGGGCTTTTTCCGGTTAACGAAAGGGTCCTGCATGCGTTTTCAACTCTCTGATCGCAGTCTTGATGGTCTCAACCACATCGTTAAACATGGTCTATATACCCTGTCTACATACCGATGTCATATTCCCCGGAGTGCAGCCATAAGGAAATCCATATTTAATCTCATTTTGCCAGATTTTCCAGCTTTGATGAGCAGCTTTCACCAAACCTTGTTGTGACAGAGCGCATGCGAGGATGTGATGCCATAAGCGGACCGGGTCATGAGCCGAGCGGGCCAAAAGCGAACTGGGCTTTCTGTATTTGAGTCTTCATATCATTCGTGTCAGAAGCACTTCGCAATTAACTTCGGGGAAGATGTGGGCAAATCTGCTAAAACGATACCGGCATCTGATACTGGCACCGAACGCTTTTGGGAGGATACACCGCTTTCCGAAATGACAACTGCACAGTGGGAATCGCTGTGCGACGGCTGTGGTCGCTGTTGTCTCAACAAGGTCGAAGACTGGGATACCGGCGAAATCATCTGGACCGATCTTGCCTGCCGTCTGCTGGATCACGACAGTTGCCGCTGCATGGATTATCCCAACCGGCTGGCCAAGGTACCGGAGTGTCTGCAGCTCACGCCGGAAACGGTCGGTGAACTGTCATGGCTTCCGCCAAGCTGCGCCTATGCGCGCTTGCGCGATGGAAAGCCTTTGCTTTGGTGGCACCCGCTTGTGTCTGGCGATGCGGATACTGTCCACGCTGCCGGAATTTCAGTGCGGGGCCGTATTAAAACCGAAATCGGGGTGCCGTTAGAGGAATATGAGGAGCATCTCGTCAGTTGGCCGGTTACCGACAACGGAAAATAATGCTTTCATGCCAGTGATGATCATAGATATACGATGGTTTTCAATGGATTGCGGTTTTAGCCGCATCATCTTGAAATGCCGGTTTTTCTGCTGCATTTGAGCGCAGGCTGTGGCCATTCATTTCCCATTCAGGAACAATGCCTTAAGAAAGGCGGTATGATGATGGACACTCTCAAAATTCTGACAGTCTCGATGACGATGGGTATCACCCCCCTGGTGATCCCGGAATTGATGACGGGTGCCTACGCACAGGACTGCCTCAGCAATGCTCAGGCAAGTGATGCTGTACGCAGCGGTTTGGCGAAGCCACTGTCTCAGATCAGGCGGCGCTTGACTGAGGATGGCGGAAAAATCGTCAGTGCCCAATTGTGCCGGCAGGGCAATGGCTATGTCTATGTGATTTCAATTTTGCAGCCGGACGGACAGGTCAAAAATGTCTCTGTGAGCGCCGATTAGGACCTGTCTGGCGATCCTGTGACGGAGTTCCCTAAAGCGTGGCCGGACCCGGTTTACAGGGAGAGCGATCCTGGTGCCGTTGTCCTTTTCAAAAACGGCGTGAGCAGTAAAGCTTCAATGTGGAAAGGAAACGATCTAGGGTCTGCACTCAATCAGGAGGTTGACCCGGCACCAATCACGCCCGGGGTGGAACAGGATCAGAGGGACCTATGCGCGTTCTCGTTGTTGAAGATGAGCCTGATCTCAATCGTCAGCTGAAACAGGCTCTGGAAGAGGCCGGCTATGTTGTGGATGCTGCGGCAGACGGGGAAGATGGACATTTTCTCGGAGACACGGAACCTTACGACGCCGTTGTGCTGGATGTTGGACTGCCGACGATGGATGGCATCAGCGTGTTGGAGGCATGGCGGCGCGACGGCAGGACAATGCCGGTTTTGCTGCTGACGGCGAGAGACCGCTGGACCGACAAGGTACAGGGCATTGATGCGGGCGCTGACGATTATGTCGCCAAGCCGTTTCACATGGAAGAAGTCCTGGCGCGGCTGAGAGCGCTGGTCAGGCGAGCCGCCGGTCATTCGTCCAACGAGATCACCTGCGGTCCGGTTCGGCTCGACACCAAGGGCAACCGTGTCACGATTGAGGGCACGTCGCTCAAACTCACGGCGCATGAATTTCGCACTCTGTCTTACCTGATGCATCATCAGGGCAAGGTGATTTCACGAACCGAACTGACAGAGCACCTCTACGATCAGGATTTTGACCGCGATTCCAACACCATCGAAGTCTTTGTCGGGCGTTTGCGCAAAAAGCTTCCCGACGGGTTGATCGAAACGATTCGCGGCCTCGGTTACCGGATGGGGCAGGCTGAGTGATCCGGCGCACGCTGCCAACGCCCGATTCGCTTGCGCTGCGGCTGTTTCTGTCGTCAGCCGTGCTGATGGGCATTGGCCTTCTGGCAGCTGGTCTGGTTCTGACGAATCTCTACGGCAGATCAGTAAAAACCGCCTTTGACGGGCAGTTGGAGGCCTACGCCAACGCATTGATCGGAGCTTTGGCGACACAAATGCTGGGTCAGGGCGAGGCAGTGTCTTTGTCGGCGCCGGAAAATATCGGCGAGGCGCGCTTTCTGGAGCCGCTGTCCGGTTGGTACTGGCAGATAGGAGATGAGGAGGGGGCTATTCTGTTCACCTCCGACTCATTGATTGGCAGCAGTCTGGATTTCGTGGAGGCGGATACGGCACCGTCAGCAGATGAAACGCTGGTGGGTCCGGGGGGAGATGCCATCAGGCTGTTTCAGCGCAGCTATGTCCTGCCCAATGAGGCTGAACTGGTGATTGCTGTTGCCGGAAACGTAACTGAACTGAATCAGGATATCGCAGATTTCCGCTCCAGTCTGACGACGACATTTCTTGTATTCGCTGCCTTTCTGGGCTTTGCGATTTATCTCCAGGTTCGTCTGGGTCTGCGCCCGCTGGAAGCGATTCGCAGCGCTCTGCTGGATGTTCAGGCTGGCCGGAAGCAGAAAATCACCGGGACGTACCCTTCGGAAATTGACCCTGTCGTCAACGAGATCAACGGGCTGATTGACGCCAACCGTGGAATCGTGGAGCGGGCCCGAACCCATGTCGGCAATCTTGCCCATGCCTTGAAGACACCACTGAGCGTCATCACCAACGAAATGTCGGGCAACACCGCCAGAGACAGAAAAATTTCCGACCAGGTTGCCGTCATGCGTGATCAGGTCAACCATTACCTCTCGCGCGCCCGTTCGGCCGCAGGTCTGGCGGCCGTTGGAACCGCCACGCCGGTAAAGCCTGTCATCGAAAGTCTGGTGCGTGCAATGCAGAAAATCTATCGGGACAAGGGCCTGAGCATCACGGCATCATTCGAAGACGATATTGTGTTTCGGGGCGAAAAACAGGATCTTGAGGAGGTCAGCGGCAACCTGATCGACAATGCCAGCAAGTGGGCCCGCTCCCGAGTCGCCCTGAGAGTGTACAAGGTCACGGCGACCAACTGGGCCTTGTGTGTTGAAGACGATGGCCCGGGAATGACGTCCGAGCAGTCCAAGCTTGCGCTAAAACGCGGCAAACGATTGGATGAAACCGTTGCAGGCAGCGGTCTGGGCTTGTCGATTGTCGTGGAAACCGCGAATCTCTATACTGGAGCCATAAAACTGCAACGTAGTGCAATGGGCGGATTGAAAGCCGAACTGACACTACCCTGCGTTACCAATGACAAATAAATGGAGTTTTACATAGGAACAGAAAAATGTTGTTATTTGGCACAATTGCGCCATTTTGCTGTGAAAATAAACCAAGTGAACATGTGTATGCGGTACGGCATTAGTTTCGGATCGCACAGGAAGGAAAAAACGAAATGAATTTGAAAATATTGGCGACCCTCACTGTGTTTGGTCTGGCTTTGGCAGGCTGTCAGAATATCGGACCTAAACAGGGTGTAGGAACCGTTGCCGGCGCAGTTGCTGGCGGCGTTATCGGAAATCAGTTTGGCGGAGGCAGCGGCAAGGTTGCCGCGACAGCTCTCGGCATCGTCGCCGGTGGTCTTATCGGCAGTGAACTCGGTCGCTCCCTCGACGAACAGGATCGCCGCCGCGCCGCCAATGCAGAATATCAGGCTCTGGAAAATGGCCGTATCGGCTCTCCTGTTGTCTGGCGTAATCCAGATAATGGCCGTTATGGTGAAGTCGTGCCGACCCGCGATTATCGCAGCAACAATCTGCAGTGCCGCGAATTCACGCACACCATCTACATTGACGGACGGCCAGAAACTGCACGAGGCACCGCCTGTCGCCAGCCAGACGGATCATGGCGGATATAACGGCCTGATTGCAGGATCGCGCATCCGCGAACGAAAGCGGATAACGATATTTTGAACGGAAAGGGCTGGCTTTGTTCAGCCCTTTTCATTCTGCAGAGCTGCACATCAGTCGGGTTTTCCTTGCGGCATGCGCCGTCAGGGCTTACACCCTGTATCCGATTGACATGCATTTTTTTGAATTTGTTATTATGGGCTGACCCTCGATGCTGTTTTGGATTGTCTTTGCAATCATGCTTGGGAGTGCCATTTGTCTGGCCATTCTGCCATTGTTGTTGCGGGCACGAAACGACACTGCTGCAGCTGGCGAAACCTTTGATAATGATATCGCAGTATTCAAGGATCAACTGGCCGAAATCGAGCGCGACCTGAAACGTGGCGTGCTCAATGAACGGGATGCTGATTCCGCACGATCGGAAATAAGCCGACGGCTGATCGAAGCCAACGCAAGGGCCGAAAACACTTCAGAAACAGAGACATACAACCAAAAGGCGACTCTTTCTCGCAAGTTTGCTGCAGCGTTTGCCTTCGTCGTCGTGCCTGCGATCGCCGCCTTGATGTATGTGACACTCGGCAGCCCCGAGCTGACCGATCAACCATTACAGGCACGGTTGCAGGATCAGCAGCAGAACACTGATCAGAGCCAGATTCTTGGCCTGGTAGAGCGTGTCGAAACCCATCTTGCTGCCAATCCGGATGATGAACAGGGCTGGGAGGTCGTCGCGCCGGTGTATCAACGAATGGGACGCTATGACGACGCTGTGCGGGCATTCGAGAGCATAATCCGGCTGCGCGGAGACAGCGAGCAACGTCTGTCAGATCTGGGTGAAGCGATCGTGCTCAGCCAGGACGGCGTGGTAACCCAGCGTGCCGAAAAGTTATTCGAACGTGCCATTGCTCTGGATGCGACTGCCATCAGGCCGCGCTTCTTTCTGGCCATGGGTCTCAATCAGGAAAGCAAGTTCAAACAGGCAGCTCAGGCCTGGGAGGCACTTCTGGAAGAAGCAACCCCGCAATCCGCCTGGGCACCCGGCGCGCTGGATCAGTTGAATATGGCGCGCAGCCAAATGGGTCTGCCGCCGGCTGAACCCAGCAACAGCGCCGCTTCCATCATGAGCCTGTCTCAGCCGGAACAACAGAAGATGATTTCCACAATGGTCGCCGGTCTGGCTGCAAAACTGGAGGAAAATCCCGGCGAACTGGCAGACTGGTTGAGGCTGATCCGGTCCTACGTCGTGCTCGACCGGCCGGATGAAGCTGTAGAAGCGTTGAGAAAAGCTGAAACACAGTTTGCGTCAGATCAAAGCGCCATGACAGCGTTGAATGATATGGCTGGCAGCCTGGGCCTGACCGCCCAAAACTGAGAATCATTCAGAACTGAGAATCGCGGTTTAAGATCTCAAATTGAGAACAGAACGGTAAGGATACAATGACCAGAAAGCAGAGACGCCTGACCATGATTGCCACGGCTGGCAGTATTCTGGCGATTGCGGCCGGATTGGTCCTGTTTGCTTTGACTGATCGCATTGTGTTTTTCAATTCGCCCAGTGACGTCGTGCAGGGCGGGGCAGCGCCGGGCGAGCGGATACGTCTGGGTGGTCTTGTGGAAGACGGCAGTGTCGTGCGCACGGAAGGATCAGTCATCACCTTCCGCATCACCGATACCGGAAACAGCGTAAACGTGGTCTTTGACGGCATTTTGCCGGATTTGTTCCGCGAAGGGCAGGGTGTTGTTACAGAAGGTTCATTAGGCGCTGATGGGGTTTTCGTGGCAGACATTGTGCTGGCAAAACACGACGAAACATATATGCCGAAGGAAGTTGCTGATGCGCTGAAGGAGCAGGGTGTCTGGCAGGGGGATGATGCACCTGTCACCAACTAGCGCACGTTTTGTGAATATCGAATCATTTGAAGGGGTGAAACTGTGATTTCGGAACTTGGTCATTTTGCGCTTTTGCTGGCACTTGCCTTATCTGTAGTTCAGGCACTGGTTCCCCTGGTTGGTGCCCATCGCGGCAACGCCCGATTGATGGCGGTTGGAAGCTCAACGGCGATCGGCGTATTTGTCTTTATCGCGCTTGCCTTTGCGGCACTGACCTATGCCTATGTGGTCTCCGATTTTTCTGTGCGCAACGTCTGGGAAAACTCGCATTCGCAAAAGCCGCTGCTGTTCAAAATCACCGGCGTGTGGGGCAATCACGAAGGCTCTATGTTGCTGTGGGTCGGCATACTGGCCCTGTTCAGCACTCTGGTGGCGGTGTTCGGACGCAACCTGCCAGAGCAGTTGAAGGCCAATGTGCTTGCGGTGCAGGGTTGGATTGCCTCCGCCTTTCTTCTGTTCATCATCCTGACGTCAAACCCGTTCACGCGGATGTCGCCGGCCCCCTTTGAAGGCCGCGATCTCAATCCCATCCTGCAGGATATCGGCCTCGCGATCCACCCGCCGCTGCTGTATCTCGGCTATGTCGGGTTTTCGGTGGCGTTTTCCTTTGCTGTGGCGGCACTGATCAGCGGGCGTATCGACGCCGCCTGGGCGCGCTGGGTGCGGCCCTGGACTTTGACAGCCTGGCTGTTTCTCACATTCGGTATCGCGATGGGGTCCTACTGGGCCTATTACGAACTTGGCTGGGGCGGCTGGTGGTTCTGGGATCCGGTCGAAAATGCCAGCTTCATGCCGTGGCTGTTCGGCACCGCTCTGTTGCACTCAGCTGTAGTCATGGAGAAGCGCAACGCGCTGAAAATATGGACAATTCTGCTGGCCATCCTGACCTTCTCAATGTCGCTGCTCGGAACATTTCTGGTGCGCTCGGGCGTTTTGACCAGTGTTCACACATTTGCGTCCGATCCGGCCCGCGGTGTTTTTATCCTGATGATACTGCTGCTGTTTATCGGTGGCGGACTGGGATTGTTCGCAATGCGTGCCGGCACATTGAAGCAGGGCGGTATCTTCGCCCCGATTTCCCGCGAAGGCGCTTTGGTGCTGAACAATGTGCTGCTGACAACGGCTGCAACCACCGTTCTGGTCGGCACACTTTATCCCCTCGCGCTGGAAGCCTTGACCGGTGAAAAAATTTCGGTGGGCGCACCCTATTTCAACCTGACCTTCGGTCCGCTGATGCTGCCGCTGCTGCTGGCCATGCCGTTCGGGCCGTTTCTGGCTTGGAAACGCGGTGATCTGAAAGCGGTCGTGCAACGCCTGTCCTGGGTGTTCGGACTGGCTGTTGTGGCGATACTTGCAACATTTTCGTTTCAGACAAAAACCTCATTTGCAGCCCCTTTCGGGATGGCGGTCGGGGTCTGGCTGGTATGCGGCGCCCTTGCGGAACTTATTGATCGGGCTCGGTTTTTCCGTGTGCCCTTCAGGACGGCGGTCTCCAGGCTGATCGGCCTGCCGCGCTCGGCCTTTGGAACCACCCTGGCCCATGCCGGCATGGGCATTACTGTGCTTGGTATCGTCGGTGTGAGTGTCTATGAACGCGAGGCTGTGGCGGTCGCAAACCCTGGCGACACAATCGAAATAGCCGGCTATTCAATAACACTGGATGGGATTCGCCCCAATAGCGGCCCCAATTTCACCGAGCAGGTGGCAGATATGACAGTGCGCCGCGACGGCGAGATTGTGGCCTTGCTGTCACCGGCCAAACGCCTCTACCAGGCGCGTAATTTTCCCACAACAGAAGCTGGCATCAAGACCTTTGGTGTCTCGCAGCTTTACGCAACACTGGGCGACTTCGACGACAATGGTGCCGTGGTTGTTCGCGTTTACCACAAACCGATGATCCTGATGCTGTGGTTTGGCGCCCTGTTTATGGGCGCGGGCGGCATCGTATCTCTCACCGACAGGCGCTTGCGGGTGGGCGCTCCCAAACGCGCAAAAGCCGCGTCTGTCATGGCACCGGCGGAATAGTCCATGCGCAAACTCCTTATATGTCTGGTGCTTGGTCTGCTCATCACACCCGGCTTTGCGGTGGAACCGGACGAGATTCTGGATGATCCGGTGATGGAGGCCCGTGCCCGGGATTTATCGGCAGAATTGCGCTGCATGGTATGCCAGAATCAGTCAATTGATGAATCAAATGCGCCATTGGCCAGAGATCTGCGGCTTCTGGTGCGTGAGCGCATTGTGGCCGGAGACAGCAATGACGAAGTTCTGACGTTTCTGGTTGCCCGCTATGGCGAGTTTGTTCTGCTCAAACCGCGCTTCAACATGGCCAATGCGATTTTGTGGATTGCACCGCTGCTTGTTTTGATATTGGCCGCCGGCATTGCCTTTGCGTCATTTCGCAACAGGCGCAATCAGAATAGTGAGGAACAGCCGCTCAGTGACGCTGAACACGAAACTCTCAAGAAGATTTTATCTGCCGACAGTTGATACGTGATCGAACCGGGCGCATCTTGCAGGTCTTCCACGGCAAGAAAGGGCGACCATGGCCGGAGTTCAAAAAATCACCTTTACCGGCAGCAAGGGCGAGTCTCTTGCTGCGCGCATGGACATGCCGGCGGGCCTGATCCGCGCCACGGCGATCTTTGCCCATTGCTTTACCTGCTCTAAAGACATTCTGGCCGCCAAACGGATTGCCGGCGAATTGTCCACCCGTGGCATCGCGGTTCTGCGCTTCGATTTTACCGGCCTTGGGGCGTCGGATGGTGATTTTGCCAACACCAATTTTTCTTCCAACATCGGCGATCTGGTGCGCGCAGCGGATTTTCTGCGGCAGAATTACGAGGCCCCCAGCATCCTTGTCGGCCACTCTCTGGGCGGGGCGGCAGTGCTGTGCGCGGCAGGCGGAATTCCTGAAGTCAAAGCCGTTGCAACCATTGGCGCGCCTGCGGATGCGGACCATGTGATACAGAATTTTGGTGCCAGTCTGGATGAAATCGAGCGCGACGGAGAGGCCACAGTTACGCTGGCAGGTCGCCCCTTCAAAATACAGAAGCAGTTTCTGGAAGACCTGCGCACTCAGTCTGTCGAGCAGCATATCGGCAAGTTGAAGCGCGCCCTGATGGTGCTGCACTCGCCGATTGACCAGACAGTGGGTATTGAAAATGCCGGCAAGATCTTTGCCGCAGCAAAACATCCAAAAAGTTTTGTCTCACTGGATACCGCCGATCATCTTCTGTCGAACCCGCAAGACGCTGGCTATGCAGCTGAAGTGATCTCGGCCTGGGCTGGTCGGTTCATAGCAGCCGACCAGCCGGTCGCGACTTCACCTGACCTGGAAGGCGTGCTCGTCGCCGAAACCGGAGAGGGCAAGTTCCAGAATTTCGTGCGCAGCGGCAACCATCGCCTGCTGACAGATGAACCCACCTCTGTCGGCGGTTTGGACAGCGGGCCCTCGCCTTATGATTTTCTGGCCGCTGCGCTGGGTGCCTGTACCTCAATGACCTTGCGAATGTATGCAAATTTCAAGAAGCTCGATATCGGGCCAATCTCAGTCACTGTTCTGCATGAAAAACTGCACGCCGCAGATTGTGAAGCCTGCGCGGAAGAGCTGAAAAGCACATCTGGAAAGATTGATCAGTTTGAGCGGCGGATTTCCATCGGCGGCGGCGTTGACGCAGAGCTTGAGAAAAAATTGCTGGAAATTGCTGATAAGTGTCCTGTTCACAAAACCCTGGAAGGCAAGGCGGGCATCGTAACTCGAATTGTGCCGGAACAAGCCTGATACCAATACTAGAACCTGTAAGCGGGTGATTCCATTGCGATTTCAAGGGGATCAAAATTACAAAAGTTTAAGCCCTCTGAAACAGCGCGGTAAGGTGACTGGTCTTATCTAACTCATCAACGGCGATTGTCGCCAAATCGTTTTTGATGAGGAGAAACTCAAATCATGTCTCTTGGAACACCTACCGGACAACCAACAATCAGCAAGCTTCGCGCTAATGCGCTCCGTGCTGGCGTTGCAGCATTGGGACTATCGGGTATCGTGGCAGCGGGCGGCTATTTCACTGGCACTGCGCCGGTTTTTGCCGAGCCTGTGCGCGTCGAGTCAGCCTCTCCACTGAACTTTGCCGACGTCGTTGAACAGGTTCAGCCTGCAGTTGTCAGCGTTAAAGTGCGCGGCAAAATACAGCCCGTTTCCGCAATTGCTGAACAAGATATGCCCCGCGAGTTCCGCGATCTGCCTGAAGGGCACCCCCTGCGGCGTTTCTTTGAACGCCGGTTTGGCGGTCAGGACAATCAGCCTGCGACACCACGGCGTGCTGAATCTCAAGGGTCTGGGTTCTTTATTTCCGACGACGGTCTTCTGGTAACCAATGAACATGTGGTCAATGGAGCCGAAGAATTCACCATCGTCCTGGATGATGGAACGGAATTTGAGGCTAAGCTGATTGGCGCCGACAAGCGCACTGATCTGGCGGTCTTGAAAGTCGATGCAGACCGCGAGTTCAAATATGTGAGTTTTGCCGGGCAGCCGTCCCGCGTTGGTGAATGGGTCGTGACTGTTGGCAACCCATTTGGCCTGGGTGGCACGGTCACCGCCGGTATCGTTTCGGCTAATGGCCGCGACATCGGAGCAGGCCCTTACGATGACTTCATCCAGATCGATGCGGCGGTTAATCGTGGCAATTCAGGTGGACCCGCCTTCAACATGCGCGGCGAAGTGATCGGCGTAAATACTGCCATCTTCTCGCCCTCCGGCGGCAATGTCGGGATTGCATTCGCTATTCCCGCATCCACTGCCAAGGTGGTGATTGCTGACCTGCAGGACGATGGGTCTGTCGAGCGTGGCTGGCTTGGTGTGCAGATCCAGCCTGTTACGGATGAAATCGCCGAAAGTCTCGGTCTTGAATTGGCCGAAGGTGCGCTCGTCACCCAGCCGCAGGATGACAGTCCTGCCGGAAAAGCTGGAATTCGCGCCGGAGATACCATTCTTGCTGTGGACGGAACCCGCATTGAGGGCCCCAAAGATCTGGCCAGACTGATCGCTTCTTATGCCCCGAACGCAAATGCGTCGCTGACAATCTGGCGCAATGGCGAAGAACAGGACATCGATGTCAAACTTGGCAGTTTGAATGAACTGGACCGCCGCGCTTCTACCGAGCCAGGCTCAATGGTTCAACCCGCTTCAGCCACCACATTGGGCCTGACCCTTGAGAGTGCGGAAAATGGTGTGGTCATAGCCGGAGTGGACGCGGACAGCCCGGCAGCAGAGAAAGGTCTCGTCCGCGGTGATGTGATCCTGAATGTCGATGGCGAGCCCGTTGCAAGCATCGATGATGTGACATCCAAGGTTGCGATGGTCAAAAAGGATGGCCGCAAGGCTGTACTCATGCAGGTTCAGAGTGAACGGGGTGTCCGCTTCGTCGCGGTGCCTTTCGCAAAAGCCTGATCCTGTCTCGAAATAGGGTGGCCGACCCCTCAGTCACCCTATGCGACGGTGAAAGACAATAATCGTGTCGCCCCGATTGTCTTTTGCCTATTGGTGGCGGGGCGCGTCAGTGCCCCGTCGCCAAGCATTTCCCGCAGCTTCTTTTTTCAAAAAACAGCTATGCAGCCGCTTGGTAACCCAAATAGGATGCGCTACCGTCCCTGAAGTCCAGAAGAAGCTTGAAGCACATATGAAAATTCTCATCATTGAAGACGATCAGGAAGCAGCCCGGTATCTGGTGAAAGCCCTCACTGAAGCTGGCCATGTTGCTGATCATGCAGCCGATGGGGATACAGGGGCCCACAAGGCCCTGGTCTATGATTACGATGTGCTGATTGTCGATCGCATGCTGCCCAAACGCGACGGGCTTTCAATCATCGAAGAGCTTCGAGAACGGGATAAACAGACCCCGGTGATGATATTGTCGGCTCTGGGACAGGTTGATGACCGCGTCAAGGGACTGCGTGCGGGCGGTGATGATTATCTGCCAAAGCCGTTTGCCTTTTCCGAACTGCTTGCGCGTGTCGAGGTTCTTGCAAGACGCCGCAAACCGGAAGATGTCGAGACCATCTATACAGTCGGTGATCTGGAACTTGATCGGCTGTCACACACGGTTGTGCGTGCCGGCCAGAACATCACTTTGCAACCGCGCGAATTCAGGCTGCTGGAATATCTCATGCGCCATGCAGGCCATGTTGTAACCCGAACCATGCTGCTGGAAAATGTCTGGGATTATCACTTTGATCCGCAGACCAATGTCATTGACGTGCATATGTCCCGATTACGCGGTAAGGTCGACAAGGAATTTGACAAGCCGCTGCTGCACACTGTCCGCGGCGCAGGATATGTGATCCGTGACGACGATCGGTAAGTTTTTTCGCACGACTGCAATCAAACTATCGCTTATTTATCTGGCGGTATTTGCCGGGTTCGCAGTTTTTCTCGTTGTCTATCTCAATACCAATACATCGGCTCTGTTGACCCGTCAGCTGAATGAAACCATCAACGCCGAGATCAAGGGCCTTGCAGAACAATATGGCCAGCGCGGTCTGCTCGGCCTTGTCACACTGGTGGAACGCCGCTCACGGCAACCCGGCGCAAATCTGTATCTGCTGGTCAACAACAGCGGCAACGTGCTGGCCGGCAATATTGCACGGATTTCGCCCTCATTATTTGAAAATGTCGATTCCGAACCACGCGAGATACGCTATCGCATGATCGAGGAGGGCAGCGTTGCGGCTGATCACACTGCCGTGGTTCGTGTGTTTGAATTGCGCGGCGGCTACAAAATCCTCGTTGGCCGTGACGTGGGAGAACGCAAGGCGCTTCAGGAAATTGTACGCCAGACCTTTATCATTGCCGGCGGGATGCTGGTGGTATTGGGCCTGATCTCGTGGGTGTTCGTCTCCAGCCGGGTGCTGAAGCGCATCGATGCGGTCTCCAGCACCACCCAAAGCATCATTTCCGGAAATCTGTCGCGGCGTCTGCAGGTCACCGGCAGTGGCGACGAGTTCGACCGGCTCGCGGTCAGTCTCAACGCCATGCTCGGGCGCATCGAAGAATTGATGCATGGTCTGAAAGAAGTGTCAGACAATATTGCCCATGATCTGAAAACGCCGCTGACACGGTTACGCAGCCGTGTGGAATCTGCGCTGGCAGAGGATGGAAACGACGGTGCCTATCGTGATGCGCTGGAAATGACGATTGATGAAGCCGATCAGCTGATCAAGACATTCAACGCGCTTCTGTTGATCGCGCGCGTCGAGGCAAGGGCACCTGGCGAGGTTATGTCAAATCTCAACCTGTCGCAGATCGTCGGCGATGTCGCTGAACTGTATGAGCCGCTGGTCGAAGAGCAGGGCATGGCGTTTGATATCAACACGCCTGAAAGCGCACCGGTCTTCGGCAATCGTGAACTGATCAGCCAGGCGCTGGCGAATCTGCTGGACAACGCCCTTAAATATGCACCCTTGCCGGACGAGGGTGTTCAAGGTTCTGACCCAAAAATCACAATTTCTGTGGCAAGGAATGACGACGAAACCGTGCTGACAGTTGCGGATAATGGTCCGGGGATCGATGAAGACGCCCGCGCCAGAGTGCTGCAGCGCTTTACCCGGCTCGACGGCAGCCGTTCGCAGCCGGGCTCCGGGCTGGGCCTCAGTCTGGTATCTGCTGTTGCCGGCCTGCATAACGCAAAGATCGACTTGCATCATACGCACCCTTCATCCGAAGATGCTGACGGCAATCCCCCCGGCCGGGGATTGAGCGTATCGCTGCATTTTCCCGGCAGCCAAGAAATGAAGGGTGATGTCGGTGATCTGGCAGGAGCTAAGCAAGCAGCATAACACTCTGGCAGACGCCATGTTACCACTTGCTGCCGAGGCCTCTGCCGACGCTGCTTGCCCTGTTGATTTTGCGGATCGGTCCTCGGACTTCCCGCAGCCGCTAAGAGAGTTTCTCCAGCAGGTTGCAGTTCATGCACCCCACCTTCGGCACCTGATGCAACAGGACGAAGACCGGCTTCAGAACCTGTGCGACAGCGGCTTCGACACGTTTCTGGCAAACGCCACTCAACGGCTTCATTCCAGCTTGTTAAACGCAACTGATGATGCCGAAGCGATGAGCGGTCTGCGCCACTACAAACAGAACACGGCATTGTGCATTGCGCTCTGGGATATTGCCGATGCGGTGGCGCAAAGCGCCATTCTGGCGGCCTTGTCCCAGGCTGCTGAACTCTCGGTGGAAGCCGGGTTGCGCTATCTTGTCGGCCGCGAAATTGAATCCGGCAAATGCATTTATGATTTGCCTGAAACTGGTCTTGATGGGCTCGGCTTTGTTCTGCTGGGTATGGGCAAACTGGGTGGCTGGGAGTTGAACTACTCCAGCGATATCGACCTCATCGCCCTGTATGACCGGGATGCCGCTGTATTGGCAGAGGGTCAGGAGCCTTCGGTTTTCTGGGTGCGGCTGCTCAAGCGCCTGGTGCGGTTGCTGCAGGAGCGCACCGGTGACGGTTATGTCTACCGAATGGACCTGCGACTGCGCCCGGACCCAGGGTCCACACCGCTCGCTGTCTCTGTCGCCGGTGCTTTGCAATATTACGAGGGAACCGGGCAGAACTGGGAGCGCGCGGCGCTGATCAAAGCGCGGCCGATCGCTGGAGACAAACCGCTCGGCGATGAATTCCTCGCCGATGTCAGTCCGTTTATCTGGCGGAAATATCTGGATTACGCAGCCATCGAAGACATCCAGGCGATCAAGCGGCAGATCCATGCCCATAAGGGGTTTGGCAAAATTCGCAGTGCCGGTCACAACATCAAGCTCGGGCGCGGCGGCATACGGGAAATAGAGTTTTTCGTCCAGACCCAGCAATTGATTGCGGGCGGGCGCAATCCGGAATTGCGCGATCGCATGACGTTGAGCGGATTGACACGATTGCAGCAGATCGGCTGGGTTGAAGCAGAGGTCTGCCGCGAAATGTCGGAAGCCTATGATTATCTGCGTCGTGTCGAAAACCGCATTCAGATGATGGACGATGAACAGACTCACATCGTACCCTCTGATCCGGACAAACGCAGATCGCTGGCCATCCTTTCCGGGGCAACCGATCTTGCCGGTTTTGACGGGGTTCTGATTGCGACTTTCACCCGGGTTCAGCAGCATTATGCCCGTTTATTTGAAGAAGAGAGCACATCTGCGCAGACTGCCGGAAATCTGGTGTTCACTGGCGATGATGATGATCCGGGCACCCTGCAAACCCTGGCCGACATGGGTTTTGAAAATCCGCCCAATGCCATAGCCATCATCCGCGGCTGGCATTATGGGCGCATTCCAGCAACCCGGTCACAACATGCCCGCAGGGTGCTCACCAGTCTGATGCCAACATTGCTGAAACAGGTTTCCGAGAGCGGTCAGCCTGATCTGGCTTTATCCGGGTTTGACCGTTTTCTCGGCGGTCTTCCGGCCGGATTGCAATTGTTCAGCCTGCTCAAATCCAATCCTGAACTGCTCAGCCTGCTGTCGCTGATTCTCGGCGCAGCTCCGCGCTTGGCAGGCACCATCACCCGGCGGCCACATGTACTGGACGCATTGCTGGATCCGGGTTTTTTCGGTGCGCTCTTCACTGTCGATGACATGACAAACCATCTGGAGCAGACGCTGACACAGGCGCGCGGCTTTGAAGACGCTTTGGACCGGGCGCGCATATTTACCCAGGAGCAGTTGTTTCTGATCGGCACACGGGTGCTGACCGGCACGCTCAGCGCCAGTGAGACCGGTCGCGCCTATACGGCGCTGGCCGAGGCCGTTATCTGGAAGATGCTGCAGGCGACACTGGACGATTTTGCCTCCAGACACGGCCATGTGGCAGATGCCCGGTTCTGCATCGTTGCCATGGGCAAGCTTGGCAGCAGAGAGATGACGGCAACGTCCGACCTTGATCTGATGCTGATTTATGATTTTGAGGACGGTGCGCAACAATCTGATGGTGCCAAACCTCTGGCGGTTTCGCAATATTTCATACGCCTGACGCAACGCCTTATCACTGCCCTGTCGGCACCCACGGGCGAGGGGCAGCTGTATGAGATTGACATGCGTCTGCGACCATCCGGAAATGCCGGGCCGCTGGCGACGCAATATCAGACCTTTGTCAACTATCAGAAGGATCAGGCCTGGACCTGGGAGCGCATGGCGCTGACCCGCGCCCGGCCGATTTGCGGTGACAATGGGCTGTGCAGCCTGATGCGCACGACAATCAATGATGCAATCAGCGATCAGGATCCAGATGTGCTCAAATCCGACGCTGCTGACATGCTCGCAAAAATTCATGATGCCAAGCCGCCGTCCCATATCTGGGATGTGAAAACCGCCGCAGGTGGTGTGGTCGATATTGAATTTATTGCCCAGGTCCTCCAGCTACAGAATGTCGGCACCTTTCCTGAAATTCTGCTGGGCAACACCCGCGCTGCACTCTCCAAGGCGGTCGAACTGGAGCTGATCCCGTCGCTTGACGGTGAGTTGCTGGTGGAGGCCCACCGGTTCTATGAGGGGCTGCAACAGCTGATCCGGATGGCGTTTGATGGAGGGGAAAGCCGCACCGACTTTCTGCAGCAGCCAGGCTTTTTGCCAATTCTGATCCGTTCATGTGAACTGCCGGACATTGCGCAGATTGAAGCGCAACTGAACACCTATCAGAGCGATGTCGCAGACGTGGTCAAAAGGTTTTTCGCAAGATAGAGCGCCCCGTGAAACGTTCTGGTTTACGCGTCGTGCAAATCCTGAACCAGCGGCAGACACACGGTGACGGTGGTGCCCACACCCTCTTTGGATGTGATCTGCATATGCCCGCCATGCATGCCCACCAGGCTCTGGGTGATGGCAAGGCCAAGTCCTGAGCCCTTATGATCCTTGGTAAATTGGTTCTGCACCTGTTCAAATGGCGTGCCGAGCTTGTTGATGGCGTCTTCAGGAATGCCGATGCCGGTATCCCTGATCGACAGATAGAGCCCATATTCGCCAATTTTGGGTTGAACTTCGATGGCGCCGCCATCGGGGGTGAATTTGACCGCATTGGTCAGCAGGTTGAGCATGATCTGCTTCATGGCGCGGCGGTCGGCTTCGAAACTGATGGGCCCTGTTCCAGTGACCGTCAACCGGAGATCTTTCGCCAAAACTTCCGCGCCCATCACCCGCATCGACTCGCGGACAATTTCGTTGATCTCGACTGTCTCGAAATTAAGTTTCAAACGCCCGGCTTCAATTTTTGACATCTGCAGGATATCGTTGATCACAGCCAGTAGGAAATTGCCGCTTTCGTGGATGTCATCGCAATATTCGAGATATTTATCTGACCCCAGATTGCCGAAGACGCCGGTACGCATAATTTCGGAAAAGCCAATAATCGCATTCAATGGGGTGCGCAACTCGTGGGAAATATTTGCGAGGAATTCGGATTTGGCACTGCTGGCCGCTTCAGCATTTTCTTTTTCATAGGCATAGCTTTCGGCCAGTTCGACCAATTGCTGCGCCTGGATTTCCAGTTTCTGACGGGACTTGCTGAGATCCCGAATAAGGGCAGTCTGGCGTCGTTCATTTTCAACCAGCTTCTGCTCGTTCAGTTTCAACTCGGTGATGTCTGTACCGACAGAGACAAAGCCGCCATCCTTGGTGCGTCGTTCGCTGATCTGAAGCCATCGATTATGCGCCAAAGCAGCTTCATAAGTCCTGGCCGCGATCTGATTCATGTTCCCGTCAGATGGTGATTGCAGCGTAATCGTGGAAACGATTTCCGGGTCGCTCTTGGCTGCAATTTCATCATAGGAGGTCCCGGATCTGACGTCCTCGGGCTGGAGTTTGTGAAGTTGCTGATATTTTGTGTTGCACATCACAAGGCGGTTCTGATTGTCCCACAGCACAAATGCTTCCGAGGTGGTCTCAATAGCGTCGCGCAGTCGGATATCAGCCAGACGGGTCTGTTCGGCCAGAAGATGCTGTTCGGTCACATCGGTGGCAATCCCGACCAATTGCCGGCTGCCGTTCTGATGGGTCAGAACTTCACCACGCAGCCGCAGCCAGGTCCAGTTGCCATTGGCATTGCGAACTCTCAATTGCTGATCGAACTGCGGTTTGCGCGTAACCAGAAGGGCTTCCTGAAGTCTGTGCAGATCGATATCGTCGGGATGAATGAGACCGTTCAGATCGTCCAGCGAGAACATCAGGTCCCGGTTTTTGCCGCGCACCGGATATCCCAGCAATTCACTCATCGAGTTCGACCAGATCATCGAGCCCTGGCTCAGATCCCAGTCCCACAGGCCGGAACGTCCGTGAATGAGAGCGGTTTCCTGACGCCGGTAGGCATTTGCATAAATCGCATCGGCTTCATGAGCCCGGGCCGATTGGGCAAAAAAACTGTAGACCAAAACCAGTGACAGCAGCAGCATGGCGATGAAGATCAGCAGATCCTGGGTCCGCTTTGCATACCAGTTGCGCAGAGCTGCGCGGTGCGGCTGGACAAGTGCCAGAGACACCAGAGGTTTATTCAGATGCCGGACGGTTGCCATAACATCTTCACCACCGGGAGATTTGATGCGCAGCACGCCGGCTTCTCCGCCCATGACAAGCAATTGTTGATTGTCTCCCAGCAGGCTCGCAATGTTGTCCGCCTGGACTGTCGGCGGTTCCAATGCGGCGCGACCCAATATCTCCCCGCGTTCGTCGAGCAGATAGAATCTGCGGCCGTTGCGCAACGCGCCGAGGGGTAGGACATTGTTCAGAAGAGCGTTGAAATCGGTTGTGCTGGGTTTGGTCGCCAGTTTGTCGACACTGGCAGCCGTGGCGATGGCAAGCGACATCAGTGTCACTTCCACTTCTTCCATTGACGCCTTGAAGTCCTGGGTAAGACTGTCGATCCGGATTGTCGCGACAATACCCAGCGACAACACCACCATCAAAGGCATCAGAATTTTCAGGACAGGGTCAAGCCCTAACAGCTTGCGATCTGCCGGTTTGGCAAGGCTCTTCAAGCTGTTAAAGAGATGTGTTCGCCCTCCGCCGGTCGCATATGGGCGACCTTCAGCGGGCGCCTTGGCGGTCGCCGCCCGCGCCATAGAATCCCTCAAATTTCAATTAAAACCGGCCACTCAACCCTGCCGAATCACTTGCATTTGAATCGATGCGAATCAGCATGTCCAGAGTCAAAATGAAAAAAATGGTTAACGCGCAATCCTGGCTGAAAGCACGTGGGGCTCAGTCATCGCCGACCAGGCGGTTGGCGATGTCAGACACATTTGAAGACAGCCCGGACTGCTCACGAAGTTTTTCAAGAGCAAGCCGCGCCAGCCGCTGCCGGCCGGGTTCCAGTTTGCGCCATGATCTCAAGCCTTCCAGCAGGCGCGCTGCGATTTGCGGATTATGCGTATCCAGCGCACCGACCTGGCGGGTCAAAAACTGGTAGCCGGCACCGTCGACACGGTTGAATTGCTGAAAATTTGATGAAAATCCACCAATAAGCGAGCGCACCCGGTTGGGGTTTTCCATGCTGAACACCGGATCGTGCAGAAGCGCACGCACAGTGCTCAGCGTTTCATCGCTGTTCGTCATCGCCTGTAGCGTCAGCCATTTATCCATCACCAGGCCGTTGCTGTCGAAACGCTCATACATATCGACCAGAGGCTCGGCGCGCTCGGTCCGGCCTTGCCGGCAAAGCGCCATCAGAGCAGCCATCCGGTCCGTCATGTTGTCAGCTTCCATCGCCTGCCGTGCAGCAAGAGCGGCATAATCGGTCTTGTCGGTTGCCACAAGCAGGCGCAACGCCGCATTTTTCAGAGCCCGGCGTGCCGCATTTATTGCATCGGTAGCAGTATCATTGGCTTTCACGAAACGCTGATAGAGCCCGGCCAGATCATCTTCCAGGCTCAACGCCACATAGGCATCGATATAGGCATGGGCATGGGCAATCGCGTCCGGATTGAACCCAGCTCCCACGGCTTCAGCCACATCCTGCAACTGAGGAAGCTGGACGCATTGTGCTTTGAAACTGTTGTCCAGAGCATCATTGGCAAGCAGCGAGGCCAGAGCAGAGACCAGGGGCAGGGGCGGTTGGGGTTTTTGCCCGGCCAGAATGGCCGTATTGGCGGATTTCAGCGAAGTCATTGCCAGGTTCTGCACCGCCTGCCAGCGGTTGAACGGATCACTGTCCCGCTCGGCAATAAAGACCTGATCTTCCGGGCTCTGTTTTTGCTCCAGCACGATCGGCGCGGAAAAGTTGCGGTTGATCGAAAGCCGAGCATCTTGCGGCACATTGTCAAACCGGAAGCCCTGGGCTTTGTCTGTCAACAGCAACATGTCCGTTTCACCATTGTTGCCAACCACCGCGACATCTTCCCCGTCCGGGTCGACATAGCCGAATGCAAGGGGAATTGTCAGGGCCGGGCGGTCGTCATCAATGTGCGGAAGTTCTGAGAATTTCTGCGAAATTGTCAGCCGCCGGCTGCCATCGTCCTGATGCATTTCATCAACTTTGACCACTGGTGTCCCTGCCTGATGGTACCAGTGTGAAAAATCACTCAGATCGGTGTCGTTGGCATCTTCGAAACTGGCGAGAAATGCTTCAATGGTGGTCGCTTCGCCATCATGACGTTCAAAATACAGATCCATCCCTTTGCGAAATCCGTCGCGGCCCAGAATCGTATCGATCATGCGAACCAGTTCCGCGCCTTTGTTGTAAACCGTCGCGGTGTAGAAATTGTCGATCTCTTCGTAGACTTCCGGACGCACCGGATGGGCCAGCGGGCCCTGATCCTCGGGAAACTGCCGCGCCAACAGTGACCGTACATCGCCGATGCGCTGCACTGCTGCGGAGCGCATATCGGCAGAGAATTCCTGGTCGCGATAAACCGTCAGACCTTCCTTCAGACACAGTTGAAACCAGTCACGGCAGGTGATGCGGTTGCCGGTCCAATTGTGGAAATATTCATGGGCTATGACACGTTCAACGCCATAATAATCGCCATCCGTTGCCGTTTCCGGGTCGGTCAGGACATATTTGTCATTGAAGACATTGAGGCCCTTGTTTTCCATTGCCCCCATATTGAAGTCGGACACCGCGACAATCATGAAAATATCAAGATCATATTCCCGGCCAAACCGCTTCTCGTCCCAGCGCATCGAGCGTTTCAGCGCGTCCATGGCGTAGTCGCACTTGCCCTCATTGCCATGCTCGACAAAAATCCGCAGAACGACCGTGCGGCCGCTCTGTGTCGTGAAACTGTCCTCGATCCAGGCCAGATCACCAGCCACCAGAGCAAACAGGTAAGATGGTTTTGGAAAGGGGTCGTGCCACACGGCATAATGCCGGCCGGAGCCTTGCACCTTGTCGGTTCCTTCAAGTGGTCCGCTTTCCATCTGGTTGCCATTGGACAGCAGGACCGGCGCTTCAACCAGATCCGCCTCAATGCGCACCGTATAGGTGCTCAATACATCGGGCCGGTCATAGAAATAGGTAATGCGCCGAAACCCCTGGGCCTCGCATTGGGTGCAATAGGCCGACCCGGAACGATACAGGCCCATCAGTTTCTTGTTTGCCTTGGGATTCAGTCTGGTGACAATTTTCAGGGTAAATTCGCCAGCTGGCGGGTGGTGAATAGTCAGCTTGTCAGGTGTAGCGGAGTAAGATTTTTCCGCCAGGGCAGCACCATCGATCTCGATGGATTGCAGAGTCAGTCCATCACCGACGAACTCCACAACTGCATCATCTGCGGCACCCGGTCGTTTCGATAATGTCAGGGTTGCCGTCACATCCGTGACTTCGGAGCCCAACTCAAACAGCAGATGGGTATGCTCGATTGCGAATGGCGTTGGCTGATAGTCTTTAAGGTGAATGGCCTGCTTGCGACGGTTTTGCGTTGTCATGAAAAGTCCAGCTGATGAAACGGGTGGCGGGTCCGGCGCAGGGTAAGGCTGCCTGACCGTGACTGTTGATATAAAGCTTCCAGGCTGCGCAGCAAAGCCGCAGCGGGAAAAAAGTCCGCGGGAAATACATTCAATCAGGTTTCTGCTGTGTCGTTCACATGATCGAAAACTTCAGGACGTCATCCAGTAATCTGTGATGATCTGCGATAAAGGGCTGTGAACACCTTTCAGGCTGGACTTTGGCAAATAAAGAATGCTGCCCTGCCGGCCGGAGGGTTCCGAGGTTTGCGGCTGATAAGGGCGTTCAGAAAATGCCGCATCCCCGTCGGGCATCATGACAATCACAGGGAATTTCTCAAAATCCCGCACGCCGCGGAAAGCTTGCAGAAACTGCCCGATATCCACATCGGCCTGCGTCGCATCCAGCAGGATCAATTCCGCCGGAGGCCTGGCATTGATGGCCCGTAGCTTGAAGGCCTCCACACACGCCAAAGCGTCGCCAAAAGCCAAAATGGCGATTTTTTGAGGCAATTGTCCGAGAGATCGCCGGATGTCGGATGTTCCGCCGATCAGTGCGACCACAAGATCGGCATGCTTTTGGTCAAAAATAGGCATTGAACTTTTGGCCTTGCCGGAACGCTGTATCGGGTGATCCACCTTAAAGTGCAAAGACCAATAAAGAGTGAATCACGGCCAGGCGGCCAGGCGGCAAGGGGTGCTGCCAACCGCGCCAGGTTGTTCAAGCTTTTTCTGTCATGGCATGTTTGCAGGGAATGCCGGTCACAGATCGACATGTTGAAACGCGTCCACATCGAAAAGGCCTCTATCGGTGATTTTCAGATGCGGAATCACCGGTAGCGGCAGAAACGCGATCTGCAGGAACGGCTCCGGCAGGCGGCATCCAAGGCTTTTGGCGGCTTTGCGCAAGGGGATCAATCCCGTGTGCACCTGTTCGTGCGGCAGCTCACTCATAAGACCGGCAATCGGCAGCGCAAATTCGGCAAGGATGGTTCCATCCGCCACCACGACAAACCCGCCCTGCAGCTCAATCAGCCGGTTGGACGCAATGGCCATGTCAGCGTCATTCATCCCCAGCACGGTGATGTTGTGGCTGTCATGGCCGACCGAGGAGGCCAGCGCGCCTTTTTGCAGGCCAAACCCTTCGACAAAGCCAAGGCCCGATAGGGGCAGCGACGCAGTGGATTTACCATGACGCTCAATAACGCCGAGCTTTGCCAGATCAGACTGTGTATCAGCTGTCAGAAATCCGTCCGCCGCCGGGGCGGTGCGTCGCAGATGTTGGGTCAGAATCAGACCGGCCTCAACGCCAATGACGGAAATCTCACGCGATGGCCCAGGCACCTGAAAATGCGCCGCTGTCACCGCATCGGCTTTCACACTGTTCTGTCCGACCGGGGCAATGGTGCGGCGCGTGCGAAACAGCGCCTCATTCACTGGTCGGCCTGCTGACAGCACCTGTTCCACGCGGCAATCCTCCAGCGAGGACAGCAGCGCAATATCCGCGCGATAGCCCGGCGCTATCAGACCCCGGTCCCAGAGGCGAAATGCCTTGGCCGCAGACCAACTGGCAAGCCGGTAGACATGATGCATCGGCCGACCCAGGCCGATCGCCGTGCGGATCATGTAATCCAGATGGCCTTCTTCGGCGATCTCCATCGGATTGCGGTCATCTGTGCAGAACGCCACAAAGCTGGAGGTGTTTTCATCGATGATTTCCGCCAGGGCATGTAGATCCTTGGAAACTGAGCCTTCGCGAATCAGAATGGTCAGGCCCTTGCGCAGTTTCTCGCGTGCTTCTTTGGCCGTGGTGGCCTCGTGTTCCGTGGCGATTCCGGTGGCGGAATAAGCGTTCAGAGGCTTGCCGGATAGCAGCGGCGCATGCCCGTCCTTCGGCCGGTCGGCAAACAGCACCAGCTTTTCCAGCATGTCAGTCTCACCGGCCAGCACACCTGGAAAATTCATCACTTCCGCCAGACCTATGACCTTCTTGTGGTTCATGAAGGGCAGCAGATCATTGGCGCCAAGTTTTGCGCCGGAGGTTTCAAATGCAGTTGCCGGAACACAGGATGACAGCTGGACCCGCAAATCCATGATGGTGTGCTCTGCGCAATCGAGAAAATAGCGAATCCCCACGGCACCCAGCACGTTGGAGATTTCATGCGGATCACAGATTGCGGTCGTCACACCATGCGGCAGGACACAGCGGTCAAACTCAAGCGGCGTGACCAGTGAGGATTCCACATGCAGATGGGTATCAATGAACCCCGGAACCGCTGTCAGGCCGCTGCCGTCGATCTCGGTTCTACCCTGATAGCTCTCGGCAATCCCCACGATGGTATCTCCGGTGATTGCGATATCGCCGTCGAACGCCTCGCCGGTTATGACATCCAGAGTCCGGATGTTTTTAATCACCAGATCTGCTGGTTCATCGCCCTTTGCCTGCTGGATTCTGGCCTTCAGATTGTTTTCCATGATTCATCCTTTGCCAAATCATGCCGTGTCGCATCCGCATCTGCAAGACGGCGCTGCATTGCAATACGCATTCGGGCATGATTTGTAACAATCTGAATCGAAAGCGGGCCGATGCCCGGTACAATCAGGAACATTTTATGTCGCACACGCAGATCATCAGCGGGAAGACCCTTGCCGGGACCGTGGTTGAAACCGTCAAACAGGCAACCGCGCGTCTGATTGAGCAGACCGGAGTGGTTCCGGGCATCGCGGTGGTCATCATCGGCGAGGATCCGGCCAGCCAGGTCTATGTTCGTTCCAAGGGAAAAAAAGCCGAGGAGTGCGGGTTTCTGTCGCGCACCCACCGGCTGGATGCCGGCACCAGCGAGGCCGATCTGCTGGCGCTGGTTGAAAGTCTCAATGCCGACACTGCAATTCATGGCATTCTCGTGCAATTGCCGCTGCCGCAACACATCTCCGAGGAAAAAATCATTGAAACCATCCTGCCGGAGAAGGATGTTGACGGCTTTCACCCCATCAATGTCGGTTTGCTCAGTTCGGGAAACCGCAGCCGGGCGATGATTCCCTGTACACCTGCCGGCAGCCTGATGCTGGCAAAACAGGCGCTTGGCGAGACCCTCAGCGGGCTCAATGCAGTGGTCGTCGGCCGGTCCAATATTGTCGGCAAACCAATGGCGGCGTTGTTGCTGCAGGAAAGCTGTACCGTCACCATCGCCCACAGCCGCACCAGGGAAATTGAGGCGCTGTGCCGCAGCGCCGATCTTCTGGTGGCCGCAGTAGGCCGGCCGGAAATGATCAAAGCCAACTGGATAAAGCCCGGCGCAACAATCATTGATGTCGGCATCAACCGCATAGATGCACCGGAAAAGGGCGCGGGCAAAACCCGCCTGGTCGGGGATGTGGATTATGACGATGCGCTTGGCGTTGCCGGGGCGATCACTCCGGTTCCCGGCGGTGTCGGTGTGATGACCATTGCCATGCTGATGGCCAACACCGCGATTGCGGCCGCACGCGCGGCAGGACGGGCGGATTTAGAGCCGGATCTGTCGCTTTAACGCACAATCGTCAGGGTTTTTGCGGCGCGGGTGACGGCTGTATAGAGCCAACGCTCGCGGTGCTCGCGGAAGGCAAAGCTTTCATCGAACAGTACGACATGGTCCCATTGCGAGCCCTGCGCCTTGTGCACTGTCAGCACATAGCCAAAATCGAACTCGTCGGATTTGCGCCGTTCCGGCCATGACAATTCGGATTCTCGACCCTGAAAGAACTCAGGCCGCACCCGCACCCGGGTTTGGCGCGATTTGACTCCCTGAATGATCGGCGGCGGATCAGGCAGAAGCCGCAGATCATACAGTCCGACGCGGCCTTCCTTGGCGCTGGCCACCACCCACAGGCTGCCATTCAGCAGGCCCTTTTTCTTGTTGTTGCGCAGGCAGATCAGCCGTTCTTCGGGATGCGGCATCGAGCCGTCATAGGATTGCAGCGCGCGCATGCGGGCATTGTAATTCATCCGCGTGACATTGCGTCCCACCAGCGCCTGATCCGCAGCCATCATCAGTTCTGAATCAATGTCGCGGCGCGAGATCACCTGGCTTTCGCCATACTGGCCATACTCCAGCTTCTCGCCTTCGCGGATGCGCATCGACATTTCGATGATTGGATTGTCGCGGGCCTGGCGGTGCACTTCGGTCAGTAGAAAATCCGGTTCATGTTCGGTAAAAAAACCGCCGCCCTTGACCGGCGGCAATTGCGCCGGGTCACCGAGCACCAGAACTTTGGTGCCGAATGACAGAAGGTCGCGCCCCAGATCTTCATCCACCATGGAACATTCATCAATGATGATCAGGTCCGCCTTGCCAGCAGGACTGTCGCGATTCAGGGTAAACGTCGGGTCAGCGCCGGTTTCCTCGTCGGGCCGGTAGATCAGGCTGTGGATGGTCCCGGCGTCATCACAACCCTTTTCCCGCAGCACCTGGGCTGCCTTGCCGGTGAAGGCGGCAAATTCCACCGGGCCTTCGACACCTTCGGCCAGATGCCGGGCCAGTGTGGTTTTGCCGGTCCCGGCATAGCCGAACAGGCGAAACACCTGGGAGGCGCTGTCAGTAATCCATTCCGATACCAGAGACAGCGCCTGATCCTGTTCCGGCGACCACTGCATCAGGCAGCATCCCCGGTTTCGATTTCCTCGCGCAACATCTCAAGTTCGAGCCATTTTTCCTCATGCTCAGCCAGCTTTTGCTGTGTCGTCTCCAGCTCTTTCACGGTCTTTGCAAAAGTCTCCGGCTGCTTGGTAAATAGCTTGGGATCCGCCATCACGCTTTCCAGCGCGGCAATCTTAGTGCCCAGCCGGTCAATTTCAGCGGGCAGGGTTTTCAAGGCATGTTGCTGGTTGAAACTGAGCTTGGCTCTGGTCTTCGCGGTTCCGCCCAGCTTGTTGGCTTTGCGGCTTTTTGATTTGCCTTGCGGCTTGCTCTCGGGGCGCTTACCACGTTGGGTCAGCATGTCGGAATAGCCGCCGGGATAGTCCTGCCAGTTGCCGTCGCCCTCGCTCGATAGAGTGCTGGTGACGGTGCGGTCGAGAAAATCCCGGTCATGGCTGACCAGAATGACCGTGCCGGAATAGTCGGCAATCAATTCCTGCAACAGATCAAGCGTATCGAGATCCAGATCATTGGTCGGCTCGTCAAGCACCAGCAGATTGGACGGCTTTGCCAGAGCGCGGGCAAGCATCGCTCGGGCGCGCTCGCCGCCGGAAAGCTTGCCCACAGCAGTACCTGCCTGCTCCGGCGTGAACAGGAAATCCTTCATGTAACTGAAAACATGGCGTTGCTGATCTCCGACCATCAGCATGTCGCCAACACCGCCGGTCAGCACGTCTTTCAGGCTTTGCGTGTCATCAAGCTGCTCGCGTTTCTGGTCGAGCGTCAGCATTTCCAGATTGGCACCCAGCTTGATGCTGCCGCTGTCCGGCTCGATCTGCCCGGTGAGGAGTTTTACAAGGGTGGTTTTGCCGGCTCCGTTCGGCCCGACAATACCAATCCGGTCGCCGCGGTTGATGCGCACCGAAAAGCTGGAAACGACGCTGCGTCCATCATAGGATTTGGCAATCTCCGTCGCCTCAATGACGCGCTTGCCGGAGCTTTCCGCCTCTGCTGCCTGCATGTCGACAGAACCGGTGCGCTGGCGCAGATTGCGGCGTGTGTCGCGCAGCGCATGAAGCCCGTCGAGACGCCGGACATTGCGTTTGCGCCGTGCGGTCACGCCGTAGCGCAACCAGTGTTCTTCGCGAACAATCTTGCGGTCCAGCTTGTGGCGCTCGGTTTCCTCTTCCTCCAGCACCTTGTCGCGCCAGCTCTCAAATCCGGCAAACCCTTCATTGATGCGCCGGGTCACGCCGCGGTCAATCCAGACAGTCGCACCTGTCAGGCGTTCCAGAAAGGCGCGGTCATGGCTGATCAGCACAAAGGCGGACCGCATTGACTGCAATTCACGCTCCAGCCATTCAATCGTCGGCAGGTCAAGGTGATTGGTCGGCTCATCGAGAAACAGAATATCGGGTTCCGGCGCAATGGCCCGGGCCAATGCAACGCGGCGTCCCTCGCCACCGGACAGGGTTGCCGGGTTTTCCGTGCCATCCAGGCCCAACTCACCCAGCAGATACAGGGCGCGGTAATTCTCGTCGCCTTCGGTCAGACCGGCCTCGACATATTCCAGAGTGGTGGCGTAGCCGGAAAAATCCGGCTCCTGAGGCAGATACCGAGTGGTCGTGCCGGACTGCATGACCGGCGTGCCCTTATCGGCTTCCACCAGCCCTGCAGCGATTTTCAGCAGGGTGGATTTGCCGGAACCGTTGCGTCCGACGAGAGCGATCCGCTCGCCCTCATGGATCAGCAGTTCTGCTCCTTCCAGCAGCGGCGTGCCGCCAAAGGTCAGGTGAACGTCTTGCAGTGTCAGAAGGGGAGCGGCCATTGTTTTCCGGGAATGATTCTCTGTGGATGCTCTATATGTGGGATCAGAGCACCGGATGCAAAGAGATTGGCGACAAAAAGCGCCCGCCGGGCATTCTTGAAAGCGCATACACAAGAAAAAGGGCGGCCCGCAGACCGCCCTTCGTCAGATCAGAAGCGCTGGTGATTACATCGCCATGGCTTTGTCGATCACCACATGGGTCCACGCGCCTTCGGGTTCTTTGGAAATCACCGGATCGGAACCGCCGGCCAGCAGCGTGTCGACGGTGCGCTGATAGTCAGCTGGATCCAGCTTGCCACCACTGTCGCCGAGAAGCTTGACGATTTCGCCCATCATGCGTTTTTGATGTTTTTCGGTCTGAGCACCGGTCTCATCGTAATCGAGCACGATTTCCGCCGCCGCATCCGAGTTTTCTCTGGCCCATTCCCAGCCCTTCATGGACGCGGAAACAAAGCGTGCCATTTTGTCGACGAATGCAGGGTCTTGCAGTTTGCCTTCCAGCGCATAAATGCCATCTTCCAGAGTAGAAACGCCCTGATCTTCATATTTGAAGACAACCAGTTCGTCTTCTGGAATTCCGGCGTCCAGAACCTGGCCAAATTCATTGTAGGTCATGGTCGAAATGCAATCGGCCTGCTTTTGAATAAGCGGGTCAACATTGAAGCCCTGTTTCAGAACGGTGACGCCCTCCGCGCCGCCATCTGTTGGAATACCCAGCTGCGACATCCATGACAGGAATGGATATTCATTGCCGAAGAACCAGACACCGATAGTCTTGCCCTTGAAGTCTTCCGGGCTTTCAATTCCGGTTTCCTTGCGGCAGGTCAGCATCAGGCCGGATCGTTTGAAGGGCTGCGCAATATTGACCACTGGCACACCGCGCTCACGCGCTGCCAGCGCTGATGGCATCCAGTTCAGCATCACGTCCGCGCCGCCGCCTGCCAGAACCTGCGGCGGAGAAATATCCGGCGCGCCCGGCTTGATCGTGACATCAAGATCGACGTCCGAGTAAAAGCCTTTTTCCAGAGCCACATAGTAACCGGCAAATTGCGCCTGCGTGACCCATTGCAATTGCAGCGTCACACTTTCGGCGGCAAAGCTGCCGGATGCAGCAAGGCTCATGCCGGCTGCAACCCCGAGAGCAAGTGCTCCTTTAAAAAATGTCTTCATTTGTTGTCTCCCTGTTAGTGGCGCCGTATGCGGCGCTGTTTTGCTTCCTCAGCGAATAATCACGTTTCAAAGTCATCGACCGCGTGCCGAAGGATGCCAGAAGGTTATTCTGCGCTCTATGAGCGCGATCAAACCATAGAACGTCGATCCGGCCAGTGCCGCAACTGCAATGGTGGCCCAGACCAAATCCGTATTCAAGCGGCCAAATTCCGTACTGATGCGAAAACCCATGCCAACCGTCGGCGAACCAAAGAATTCCGCGACAATTGCACCAATCAGCGCCAGTGTGGAGTTTATTTTCAACGCATTGAAAATAAACGGCATTGCATTGGGCAGGCGCAATTTCAACAGGGTCTGCCCGTAAGACGCCGCATAGGTCCGCATCAGGTCTTTTTCCATATTGCCGGCCGAGGCGAACCCGGCAACTGTATTGACCAGCATCGGGAAGAAAATCATGATGACGACGACGGCGATTTTTGAAGCCGGTCCGAAGCCGAACCACATCACCATAATCGGCGCCACACCGATGATCGGCAGCGCCGAGGCCATATTGCCAACGGGCAGGAGACCGCGCTGCAGAAACGGCACCCGGTCAACCAGAACCGCAACCAGAAAACCGGCACCGCAACCGATGATATAGCCTGGCACGACGCCGAGCAGGAATGTTTGTTGAAAATCAGCCCACAGCACCGGCAGGGATTCTGCGATGCGCAATCCGATCTGACTGGGCGGCGGCAGCAGAACATAGGGAACGCCGGCTCCGACCACGATCATTTCCCACAACAGCAAAAGCCAGAAGCCAAACAGAACGGGGATGCCAAGATCAAGTGCGGCCTGCAACCTACCCGGCAGGCTGCGGGTCGAAATGCGCGTTACTGTCTGCCACGCCAGCAGCCAGCTGCCGGTCAATAGCAGCCAGAATCCCCAACTAGCGGCAGCCGCATAGGCGGGCAGCATGAACAGCAGAACCGCTGCTGTCAGATGGGCGGCGAGAAACAGGAATAAATCCCCCAGCCAGCCTTGCAGGCGAATTGAAATCAGTGCACCGGCTATCAGCAGTACACAAAGACCGCCGGGCGTGCGCAATGGCCTTGGGATGCCATCATCGCCGGCCAGGAATGCCAGCGGCAGGAACAGCGCGATGATTGCAGCCAGTATGGTGAGCCAGATCAGCGGCTCACGCCATTCCTCCGGCAGAGCAGGGACCTGGTATGCGGCGCGCGTCTGGCTCATCAGCCCACCTCCGCTTTTTCGCCCATGCGGCGGCGCACCCATTTATCGGCAACGCCGACCAGTGCGACCAGCATCGCGGCACAAAATGCCGCCATCAGCAGGGCCGACCAGATCAGCACGGTCTGGCCATAATAGGATCCCGACAGCAGTCTTGCGCCGAGCCCGGCGACAGCGCCGGTCGGCAATTCGCCAACAATGGCGCCAATCAGGGAAATCGCGACCGCGACCTTCATACTGGTGAACAGATAGGGCAGGGCATAGGGCCAGCGCAGCTTCCAGAAAGTCTGCCATTGGCTGGCATTGTAGGTGCGCAGCAGATCAAGATGCATCCTGTCGGGCGAGCGCAGCCCCTTCACCATGCCCACCGTCACCGGAAAGAACGACAGATAGGTCGAAATCAATGCCTTCGGCAGCAGCCCGCGAATGCCGACGGCATCGAGAACCAGAATCACCATCGGCGCGATGGCGAGAATTGGAATGGTCTGGGACATGATAATCCACGGCATCAGGCTTTTTTCCATGGAAACCACATGGACGATGATGGTGGCCAGCAGAATGCCAAGGCCGGTGCCCATCAGAAAGCCCAGCAATGTCGGGGCAAGTGTCACCCCGGCATGGTAGACCAGCGAGCGCTTTGACGTGATGTTCTTGTTGACAGTGGTGTCCCACAGATTTTCGGCAACCTGATGCGGAGAGGGCAGAACCGGCCGCTCCTGATTCAAGGTCGACACAATAAATTCCACGGTCGAAGGACTGATCTCGGCACGGGCATCGAGGCTGCGTTGAAATTGCGCATTCAGCCCGACAGTCGCGGCATACCAGATGGCGATAATGCCAAGCACAACCACCAGAACCGGAAGAAATGTGCCGGACAGGGCCCGACTGATCAGGCCAGGGCGCAGCAAGGTCACCGGTGGGGCGGTCACATCAGTCATCGTAGGAATGCCCCGCCCGCAGCCCCTCGCGCACCCGGTGTGCGATATCGAGAAATTCCGGAGATTCGCGAACATTCAGACTGCGCTGGCGTGGCAGATTGCAGTCGATCACATCATGTACCTGTCCGGGCCGCGGCGACATCACCACAATCTTGGTCGACAGAAATACTGCCTCCGGAATGGAGTGGGTGACAAACACCACAGTCTTGTCGGTTTTTTCCCATAGTTTCAGCAATTGCTCATTGAGATGATCGCGCACAATCTCGTCGAGCGCGCCGAACGGTTCATCCATCAACAGAAGTTTTGGCTCAACTGCCAGAGCACGGGCAATCGAGGCACGCTGCTGCATGCCGCCGGAGAGTTGCCAGGGAAACTTTTTCTCAAATCCGGCCAGATTGACCAGATCCAGATTTTTGGCAATGCGGCTGTTCCGCTCGTCTTTGGACAGCCCCATGATTTCCAGCGGAAGTGCGATGTTGCGCTCGATGGTGCGCCACGGATACAGCGCTGCGGCCTGAAAGACATAGCCATAGGCCCGCTGCAGCCGGGCTTCTTCCGGCGTCAGGCCGTTGACCGTAATTGCGCCGCCCGTGGCCTTTTCCAGATCCGCAATGACGCGCAGCAGGGTTGTCTTGCCACAGCCGGACGGGCCGATGAACGACACGAACTCGCCTTCCGATATCGACAGATCAATATGCGACAGGGCATGGACCGGGCCGTCATTGGTTTCAAATGTAAGCGACAGATCGTCAATCTGAATGACAGATTTCCCCGTCACGTCCGTTTCCCTCAGGGCCGGGTCACTGCTCATGCAAATTCCAACATTGTCTGGCTCCGCCAGCGCCCGCCCTGCAATCACACACCTGCTGGTATGCCACTGCGTTCAACCTTGCGCGGGGAAGTCAGTTCTTTCCATTTCGACAGGGCCTGATTGACCGGTGGGTTGGCTTCCCGCTTGATGAAACGGCCACGCCCCGTCTCTCCGGTCACGTCGCCTTCCTTGAAAACGATCTCGCCGCGATTCAGCGTCATCACCGGCAGGCCGGTCACTTCAAACCCTTCGAACACGTTGTAATCAATAGCTGATTTCTGTTTTTCAGCCTTGATTGTCTTCGATGCTTCCGGGTCCCAGATAACAATATCGGCATCCGCGCCGGGCATGATGGCACCCTTTTTGGGATACATGTTGAGGATGCGGGCGATATTGGTCGAGGTCACCGCAACAAATTCATTCATGGTCAGCCGTCCTGTCCGCACACCCTTGGTCCACAGCACCGGCATCCGGTCTTCCAGACCACCTGTGCCGTTTGGAATTTTGGTGAAATCACCGATGCCGGACCGCTTCTGCGCGGTGGTGAAGGCGCAGTGATCGGTCGCTACCACCTGCAGGCTGCCGGCCGCCAGTCCGGCCCAGAGCCCGTCCTGATTGAGCTTATCGCGAAACGGCGGCGACATGACGCGGCGTGCGGCATAATCCCAGTCCGCATTGAAATATTCACTTTCATCCAGTGTCAGATGCTGGATCAGCGGCTCGCCATAGACCCGAATGCCCTTCTGCCGTGCCCGGCGGATGGCTTCATGGGCCTGCTCGCAGGAGACATGAACAATATAAAGCGGCACGCCGGCCTGATCGGCAATCATGATGGCGCGGTTCGCAGCTTCGCCTTCAACTTCAGGCGGGCGGGAATAGCTGTGCGCTTCCGGTCCGTTATTGCCTTCAGCCAGCAATCTTTGCTGCATCTGCGCAACCACATCGCCATTTTCAGCATGCACCAGCGGCATTGCGCCGAGTTCCGCACACCGCGAGAAAGACGCAAACATCTCATCATCATCAACCATCAAAGCGCCCTTATAGGCCATGAAATGCTTGAACGTATTGATGCCCTCGGCGACCACTTTCGGCATGTCGTTGAAAATCTGTTCGCTCCACCCGGTGATGGCCATGTGGAAGGAATAGTCGGTGCGCGCCTTGCCTGCCTTCTGATACCATTGCTGCAATGGTTCCATCAGCCCGCCGGAGGGGTCCGGCAGACAGAAATCCACCACCATTGTGGTGCCGCCTGCCAGCGCTGCCGCCGTTCCGGTATCAAAATCATCAGATGAATGCGTGCCCATGAAGGGCATTTCCAAATGGGTGTGCGGATCAATCCCGCCCGGCATCACATAACAGCCCGAGGCATCGATGATCTCGTCGCCCTCCAGATCGGCGCCAATGGCGGCAATGCTCTCACCCTCTATCAGCACATCGGCCTCATAGGTGCGATCAGCGGCGATGATCGTCCCGCCTTTAATGACTTTACTCATTGTGAACTCCTCAATTTTATCTCGGGCTGTCGTGTCTGCTATCCTGCCTGGGAATGCCGGTTAGTCGACAATTTCGGCTGTCTCCACCACGGCATGAAACAGCACATCTGCACCGGCCTTTGCCCATTCCGGCGAAATATCTTCCGCTTCATTGTGCGACAGGCCATCGACACAGGGGCACATCACCATAGCTGTCGGTGCCACCCGGTTGATCCAGCAGGCATCGTGGCCGGCCCCGGAAATCAGATCGCGGTGGCTGTAGCCAAGGCGCTCTGCGGCATTGCGGACTGCGTTGACACAGGTTTCATCGAAGGTGATGGGATCAAAGCCACCAACCTGTTCAAATTCGACGCCAAGCCCCATCTCGTCGCAGATTTTTTGCGCACCTTGCTTGAGACGCTTTACCATATCTTCAATCACCGCCAGTTTCGGAGAGCGCAGATCGACCGTGAAAACCACTTTGCCGGGGATGACATTGCGGCTGTTGGGATAGACATCGATATGCCCGGCAGCCCCGACCGCATCAGGCTTGTGGGACCAGGCGATTTCATCGACCAGTTCCAGCACCCGCGCCATGCCCAGGCCGGCATTCCTGCGCATCGGCATTGGCGTGGATCCGGTATGGCTTTCCTTGCCGGTGATCGTCACCTGGGTCCAGGACAGGCCCTGGCCATGGGTCACCACGCCAATGTCCTTGCCTTCAGCTTCAAGGATCGGGCCTTGCTCGATATGCAGTTCAAAGAAGGCGTGCATCTTGCGCTCGCCAACTGCTTCCTCGCCGCGCCAGCCGATCCGTTTCAACTCGTCGCCGAAAGTTTTCCCCTCGGCGTCCTTGCGCTCATAGGCCCAGTCCTGCTCGTGCATCCCGGCAAACACGCCTGATGCCAGCATCGCCGGGGCAAAGCGGGTGCCTTCTTCATTGGTCCAGTTGGTGACCACAATCGGGCGCCGGGTTTTCAGATCGAGATCATTCAGGGTGCGTACAATCTCCAGCCCCGCGAGAACGCCCAGAGCCCCGTCATATTTACCGCCGGTCGGCTGGGTATCAAGGTGCGAGCCGACATAGACCGGCAGGGCGTCCGGGTCAGTACCCTCGCGGCGCATGAACATGTTGCCCATCTGATCCAGACCCATGGTCAGGCCAGCATCGATACACCATTTGCGGAACAGGATACGGCCTTCACCATCTTCATCGGTCAGGGTCTGCCGGTTGTTACCGCCGGCAATGCCAGGTCCGATCCTGGCCATCTCCATCAGCATGTCCCAGAGCCGGTCGCCATTGATCTTCAGATTGTCACTTGGTGCTGCCATGTCTGCCTCAATTGTTTTGGGTTCACCTGCCGGAATGCGGATTTTACATGGTCGGGAACGTAAACACCGCACCATCCTTGATGCCATCGGGCCACCGGCTGGTGACTGTTTTCAACCGTGTGTAGAAGCGAATGCCTTCCGGCCCGTAAATCGAATGATCACCAAACAGCGAGCGTTTCCAGCCGCCGAAGGAATGATAGGCGACCGGAACCGGAATCGGCACGTTGATACCGACCATGCCAACCTCGATATTGTTGGCAAAGCTGCGCGCAGCATCGCCATCGCGGGTGAAGATTGCAGTGCCATTGCCGAATTCATGATCATTGACCATCTTCGTCGCGGTTTCAAAACTGTCGGCGCGGACGACTGACAGAACCGGGCCGAAAATCTCTTCCTTGTAGATCGACATATCGGTGGTCACGCGGTCAAACAGCGTGCCGCCGACAAAGTAGCCGTTCTCATAGCCCTGCAGGCTCAATCCGCGTCCGTCGACGACCAGTTCGGCGCCTTCTTTTTCGCCCGCATCAATATAGCCGACGACCTTATCCATGTGCTGTTTGGTGACCAATGGTCCCATATCCGCCTGAGCGTCGGTGGAGGGTCCGATTTTCAGCGATTCAATGCGCGGCTTCAGCGCTTCCACCAGCTTGTCGGCTATCGCATCGCCGACCGGTACGGCCACCGAAATCGCCATGCAACGCTCGCCGGCAGATCCGTATCCAGCACCCATCAGCGCATCGACTGCCTTGTCGATATCGGCGTCGGGCATTATCACCATATGGTTCTTTGCGCCGCCAAGGGCCTGAACCCGCTTATTGTTTGCGGTTCCGGTGTGGTAGACATATTCGGCGATTGGGGTCGATCCGACAAAGGATACCGCCTTGATGTCCTTGTGGGTCAGAATTGCGTCGACGACTTCCTTGTCACCATGCACCACATTGAGAACGCCGGCCGGCAATCCGGCTTCGATGAATAATTCAGCGATCAGATTGACGGCAGAGGGATCTTTTTCAGACGGTTTGAGAATGAAGCAATTGCCGCAGGCAATCGCCACCGGATACATCCACAACGGCACCATGGCCGGAAAGTTGAACGGGGTGATGCCGGCCACGATGCCCAGTGGCTGGCGGTCGGAATAAGTGTCGATCGCCGGGCCGACATTGCGCGAAAACTCGCCTTTCAGCAGGTGCGGGATGCCGCAGGTGAAATCGACCACTTCCAGTCCGCGCTGCACTTCCCCGAGCGCATCATCATGGGTCTTGCCATGCTCCGCGGAAATCGCGTCGGCTACCCGGTCGAGATTCTGTTCCAGCAGATATTTGAATTTGAACATCACCGCAGCGCGTTTCAGCGGCGGCAGATTTGCCCAGGCCGGCAGCGCGGCCTTGGCTGCCTGAACCGCCATATCGAGTTCGGATGCGGTCGACATGCCAACCTCGCCATTTGGCTCACCGGTTGCCGGATTGTAGAGCGTCATGGTGCGCCCGCTCTGGCTGGCATGGGATTTTCCGCCAATAATATTATCTACACGTGCCATTCATCAAATTCCTTAAGCTGCGTCTTTCAACACACCGGACAGCGTGTCGATCAGTTCGTCAATATGAGATTTTTCGATCATCAGCGGTGGCGACAATGCGATGATATCACCGGTGGTGCGGATCAGCAGATTGCGCTCATAGGCTTCCAGAAAGCAGGAGAAGGCGCGTTTGGTCGGCGCGCCTGCTATGGGCTCAAGCTCAATGGCGCCGATCAGCCCGATATTCCTGATGTCGATGACATGGGGCAGACCCTTCAGTGAATGCAGTGCATCTTCCCAATAGGGGCCGAGTTCCTGGCCGCGCTGAAACAGCCCTTCATCCTCATAGGTGTCAAGAGCGCCCAGAGCGGCTGCCGAGGCCATCGGATTGCCGGAATAGGTGTAGCCGTGGAAGAACTCGATCATGTGTTCCGGGCCTTGCATGAAAGCGTCGTAAATATGATCTTTGACAAATACCGCCCCCATCGGAATAACACCATTGGTGAGACCTTTGGCGGTGATCACAATATCCGGCGTGACACCGAAATGCTGAACCGCGAACGGCGATCCGAGACGGCCAAACCCGGTGATGACTTCGTCAAAAATCAGCAATATGCCGTATTTGTCACAAATATCGCGCAGCCGCTGCAGATAGCCATCAGGCGGAATCAGCACCCCGGTTGAACCGGCAACCGGCTCGACAATCACCGCAGCAACCGTTGAGGGATCGTGCAGTGTGCATATCCGTTCCAGCTCATTGGCAAGGTCAGCACCATGTTCCGGAATGCCGCGGGTGAAAGCATTGCGCGCAATATCATGCGTGTGCGGCAGATGATCGACACCGGTCAGCAATGTGCCGAACATTTTCCGGTTGGCAACAATACCGCCGACGGATATGCCGCCGAAATTGACGCCATGATAGCCGCGCTCGCGGCCGATCAGGCGGAACCGCGAGCCATCGCCTTTTGTGCGATGATAGGCCAGCGCGACCTTCAGCGCGGTTTCAACCGATTCAGAGCCGGAATTGGTGTAGAGCACATGATTGATATCATCGGGCATGTAGCTGACAAGCCGTTCTGCCAGCTCAAATGCTTTCGGGTGGCCCATCTGAAATGCGGGCGCATAATCCAGCTCAGCCGCCTGCTTCTGAATGGCTTCGGTGATTTTGGGGCGGCAGTGGCCTGCATTCACGCACCATAATCCGGCAGTGCCATCCATGACGCTGCGGCCATCAGAGGTGGTGTAATGCATGTCCTTTGCCCCGACGAACATGCGCGGGGCTTCCTTGAACTGCCGGTTTGCCGTGAACGGCATCCAGAATGCTTCAAGGCTGTTATTCTTGTGTGGCGGCTGAATATTCATGATGTCGTTGCACTCCCGGCCATTCACATCCACGCAGACACTGTTCCTCAAAAACAAGTGCGATCTTCAAAAAACAACTGCCGGCGGAAGTGTATTTGACATTCACGCGGCCACGCCGTTAGGTGAAAACAGAATTCCTGACCAATTGGTCAAACGAGACGTTAGACACAAACGGAAAAGCCCACAACCCCTTTCCGTTGGGTCATTTCAAAGGCAACTCCGCAAACAGGCGGGTGGCATGAAAACCATCGATGCGGCATCTCCAGCGAAGCAGGCATGAGCGAATATGGATTTTGGTGAAACCAGACCGGGCCAGCGGGCCGCAGGCGGGTCCCGCAAGCCGACCCGTATTCAGATCCGCAATCAGGAACGTATTCTTGACGGCGCACTGGGCGTTTTTGCCTCGACCGGCTTTCGCGGCGCAACAGTCGACCAGCTTGCCGAAGCCGCCGGTATGACCAAACCCAATCTGCTGTATTATTTCAAAACCAAGAAGGTTCTGTACATCGCAGTGCTGGAACTGGTTCTGGAGCGCTGGCTGGAACCGTTGGAGCAACTCGATCCTGACGGCGATCCGGCAGAACAGATTCTCAGCTACATGCGCGCCAAACTGGCGCTGTCGAAGGAACGGCCTGAGGATTCGCGGCTTTATGCCAATGAAATTCTCCACGGCGCACCGCTGCTCGCCGATGTTCTGAAGGGACATCTGAAAGCTCTGGTCGAAGAAAAGGCGGCGGTGATCCGGCACTGGTGCGAGACGGGAAAGCTCAACCCGATTGATCCGCATCATCTGATTTTCATGCTCTGGGCTACGACCCAGCACTATGCCGATTTCGAGGTTCAGATTTCCGCGCTTCTGGGCGATGCGGGACGTGACGAAACCTATCGCGATGCCGAAGACACACTTGAAACAGTGCTGATGAAGGGACTGTTGCCAAGATCGTAAGCCGGTGTATCACTAGTAGCCGCAGAACTGTTCACACAAGGACCTGACATGAAGACAATTGCGGTATTGGGTCTTGGCAAGATCGGCTCGCTGGCAGCCGTTCTGCTGCGTGAAGCGGGATTGCAGGTCACCGGTTTTGACCAGGCGGCAAAAGCGCTTCATGACATTCCGGTTTTGAGTGACGACATTTCGTCTCCTGATGTTTTGAAAACCCTATGCGCCGATCATGATGCTGTGCTGTCCTGTCTGCCCTATCATCTCAACGCGATGGTTGCCGCCGCCGCCCACCAGGCCGGCATTCACTATTTCGATCTGACAGAGGATGTCTCAACGACCGGGTTCATTCGCGAATTGAGTGCCCAGGGCAACAGCCTGATGGCGCCGCAATGCGGCCTGGCGCCAGGTTTTGTCGGCATTGTCGGGGCATCGCTGGTGGCCGGATTCGATGAATGCCGCTCGTTGCGCATGCGTGTCGGTGCATTGCCGCAAAACCCCACAGGTCTGATGGGCTACGCCTTCAACTGGTCGCCGGAAGGCGTCGTCAACGAATATCTCAATGATTGTGAGGTCATTGAAGATGGCGAGCGCAAACTGGTTTCGGCGATGGAATGGCTGGAAACGCTGTATATTGACGGCGTCAAGCTGGAGGCATTCACCACCTCCGGCGGGCTTGGCACCATGTGTGAAACCTATCATGGCCGCATCGCCAATCTCGACTATAAATCGATGCGTTATCCGGGCCATGTGCAATTGATGAATTTCTTTTTCCATGAATTGCTGATGCGTGAGCGCCGCGATATTGCCGGCGAGATTCTGACCAATGCCAAACCGCCGGTCGATGAGGATGTGGTCTATGTGCATATCGCCGCTGAAGGCCTGGTTTCCGGCGCGCTGCGGCGCTCGGAATTTGTCCGCACCTACCGGCCCATCGAAATCGCCGGAAAACAGCGCACCGCCATTGCCTGGACAACTTCCGCGTCGGTCGTTGCAGTCATTGAAATGGTGCGCAATGGCAGCCTGCCGCAAAACGGCTTCCTCAAGCAGGAAGATATTCCGTTGGACAGTTTTCTGCAAACCGGTACGGGCCAATTGTTCAACTGAAATGAATGAGCCGCCGCTGCGGAATTTCAGACCGCCGGTGACACGCTGCTTTGCCCTTTTGTTATTCCGCCGGTTCAACCGCCTTTGCCGGGATGAAATTCGGCGACGAGGGGTTGTTCACATGTGTGGTCCAGTTGGCATAGTCCGAGGAGATCGGCGTCTTGGTGCGTGGATCAATGCCCGTCGTCATTTCTTCCATAGTGATGCAGTCCTCGACCGGACAGACATTGACGCACAGATTGCAGCCGACGCATTCCTCGTCGATCACTTCAAAGTGCCGCTCGCCGTCGAGCATCGAGGTGATGGCCTGATGTGACGTGTCTTCGCAGGCAATATGGCAGCGACCGCATTTGATGCACAAATCCTGGTTGATGACCGCCTTGGAGATGTAGTTGAGATTGAGATACTGCCAATCCGTGACATTCGGCACAGCCTTGCCGACAATCTCCTCAACGTCGGAAAAGCCCTTTTCGTCCATATAGTCGGACAGACCGTCGATCATGTCTTCGACAATCTTGAAGCCATAGGTCATGGCGGCTGTGCAGACCTGAACATTGCCACAGCCAAGCGCCAGAAATTCCGCCGCATCGCGCCAAGTGGTGACGCCGCCAATACCGGAAATCGGCAAACCCGGTGTTTCGGGATCGGTGGCGATTTTCGACACCATGTTCAGCGCAATCGGTTTGACCGCCGGGCCGCAATAACCACCATGGGTTCCCTTGCCGTCAATCGTCGGCTCCGGCGCAAATGTGTCGAGATTGATGCTCATGATCGAGGTTATGGTGTTGATCAGCGACACGGCGTCAGCACCGCCATTGTGCGCCGCGCGAGCCGGGCCTCTTATATCCGAGATATTCGGCGTCAGCTTCACAATCACCGGCATGTTCGAGTGCTGCTTGCACCAGCGTGTCACCATTTCCACATATTCGGGAACCTGGCCGACAGCGGCCCCCATGCCGCGCTCTGACATGCCGTGCGGGCAGCCGAAATTCAGTTCAATTCCGTCGGCTTCCGTGTCTTCGACCTGTTTCAGGATATCGATCCAGAAATGCTCTTCGCAGGGCACCATCAGCGAGACAACCATGGCCCGGTCCGGCCAGTCGCGTTTTACCTGCTTGATCTCGCGCAGATTGATCTCCAGCGGCCGGTCGGTAATCAGTTCGATATTGTTGAGCCCGATCAGGCGCCGGTCATTCGACCAGATCGCGCCATAGCGCGGACCATTGACATTGACGATGGGAGGGTCTTCGCCAAGTGTTTTCCAGACGACGCCACCCCAGCCGGCCTTGAAAGCCCGCACTACATTGTAGGCTTTGTCGGTTGGCGGTGCCGAGGCCAGCCAGAACGGGTTCGGGGATTTGATACCGACAAAATTGCTGCGAAGATCTGCCATGGGTCTGTCTCCCTATGCTTTCAGGACTGTGTTGATGTGTTCCGCGGCAATCTTGCCGTCCTCTACCGCGATGACGGTCAGATCGCTGCCATCGGATACGCAATCGCCGCCGGCCCACACATCGGGCAGGCTGGTCTTGCGGTTTTCATCGACTTTGATGCGGCCATTTTCCAGGGCGATCTGGTTCAGTTCAGAAGCCAGATCCGCATTTTGCAGGTTCTGACCGATGGCCTTGAACACCATATCCGCTTCCAGAGTGAAGGTCTCGCCGGTCCCGGTCAGCCTGCCATTGTCATCGCGCATCGTTTCAAAGGTGATGGCGCTGACGGAGCCGTTGGCGACGAGTTTTTTCGGCGCTGCATAGGTGCGGATGGTGACGCCAGTTGTCTGGGCAAATTTCTGCTCTTTGGCGCTGGCATTCATGCGCTCATGACCACGGCGGTAGACAATCGTAACTTCGTCGGCCCCCAGCCGTTTGGTCTGATTGGCAATATCGGTGGCGGTCATGCCTCCGCCAATGACGACAATCTTGCGGCCGACAGGCAAAGCCTGCAACTGATCGGCCTGGCGCAGATCCGCAATATAGCTGACCGCATCCATCACACCTTCGGCATCTTCACCTTCTAGGCCAAGCGCATTGACGCCGCCAAGGCCGGCCCCCAGAAAGACCGCGTCATAGTCGTTGCGCAAATCCGCCAGTGAAATGTCGCGGCCCAGCACCTTGCCGGTTTCAAGCGTGATGCCGCCAATGCCGAGCACGAAATCCACTTCTTTCTGGGCAAAATTCTGCGTGGTCTTGTAAGCGGCGATGCCATATTCATTGAGACCGCCGGCTTTTTCCCTGGCGTCGAACAGCACCACATCATGGCCATGGCTGGCGAGGCGGTGCGCGCAGGACAGGCCTGCCGGACCGGCACCGACCACAGCCACTTTCTTGCCGGTGGCTGCCGCCCGTTTGAAGGGCTGCTCCTTGTGAGCCATGTAATGATCGGTCGCGTAGCGCTGGAGCTGGCCGATCTTGACCGGCTTTCCTTCAGCCACTTCGCGAACACAGACTTCTTCACATAATTGTTCGGTTGGGCAGACTCGCGCACACATGCCGCCGAGAATGTTCTGCTCGAAAATCGTCTTGGCTGAGCCATCCGGATTGTCGGTGGCAATCTGACGAATGAATTGCGGAATATCGATGGAAGTCGGACAGGCCTGGACGCAGGGCGCGTCATAGCAGAAATAGCAGCGCTCGGATTCAACGAAGGCCTCGCGCTTTGTCAGAAGCGGATAGGCGTCCGAGAAATTTTTGACATAATCCTCAGCCTCAAGCCGCCCGGCCTTGATGTCTGGTGCCTGTGCGTGATCTGCCATCTGGGCTCTCCCTTGCCAAAATATTTTACCATTTGGACAAATTTTTTTCAGATTGTCCAGTGCCAATAGCGCAAACCGGGTTCCGGCATCAGGCGCATCACCGCTATTCTGCTGGAAAATCACCAGCAAATGCGCGGTTGAACCGGCACTCCCGCCTGTTTTTCTTGTCACCGGCCTCCGGCTTGCGTAAACCGGGAATGCAGATCAGATCACAGGTATCAGATGACTTTATTTCCAACGCCCGCATCGCTTTTCCTGTCGCGCCGCAGCCTTTTGTTGGGCAGCGCCGCTGTTTTGCTGGCGGCATGTACGCCTGACGGACTGGATGTCGGATTGCTGGATGATGATTTTTACGCTGCTGCCTACGGGTCGCGGCCGGAAGAAGAGTTTCCGCTGCAGGCTCTGGAAGTGGCCAAAACCGCAGACAGGCGTCTTCTTCGGCAGGTTGTGCGCTACGAGACTAAGGAAAAACCCGGCACCGTGGTGGTCGATCCGGCCAATCATTATCTCTATCTCGTTCATGAAAACAATTATGCGATGCGCTACGGCGTAGGCGTTGGCAAAGCCGGGATGGCCTGGTCCGGCCGGGCCTATATTGCCGGCAAACGCCGCTGGCCGAGCTGGCGTCCCCCGGCAGAAATGATTGAACGCCGGCCGGAGTTACAGCGATACGGGCCAGAAGGCATGGCAGGCGGTCCGAACAATCCCCTTGGCGCGCGTGCGCTGTACCTGTTTGAAGGTGATGTCGATACGCTCTACCGCATTCATGGCACGCCGGAGCCGGCATCGATCGGCAAATCCGTCTCCAGCGGCTGTATCCGGATGTGGAACCAGGACGTGATTGACCTTTATGAACGGGTCGGGAAATACACGCCCGTCATTGTGTTGGGTCCACAATCGGACGGCAAGACCTCAGCATGAGCCCGGCCGAAACCCTGCTGCGACAGATGTTTGAGGCGGCGGTCGCAGCCGCTAACCCGGATCTGGTGGTGCCGCCCTTCATGCCGCAAAAACCTTCCGGCCGGGTCATCATCCTGGGGGCGGGCAAGGCCTCCGCGGCAATGGCGCGGGCGGCCGAAAACCATATTCTCAACACATGGGGACTGATCCCGGATGGCCTGATTGTCACCCAGTATGGCGCTGGTGTGGCGTGCCGGCATGTCGAAATCGTTGAAGCCAATCATCCGGTTCCGGACGCCAATGGCATGGCCGCCGCGGCGCGCATTCTGGCGCTTGCCAGTGCCGCAGAGGAAGGCGATCTGGTGTTGTTTCTGGTCTCGGGCGGCGGCTCTGCGCTGCTGCCGCTGCCGGGAGAGGGGCTCGGTCTGGACGACAAGCAGACCGTCAACAAGGCGCTGCTGAGATGCGGCGCCACCATCCATGAAATGAACGTCGTCCGCAAGCATCTGTCCGCCATTAAGGGCGGCCGTCTGGCAGAAGCGGCCTATCCGGCCAGATTGGTCACACTGGGCATTTCTGATGTGCCGGGCGATGATTTCGGCACCATTGCCTCCGGCCCGACCATTGCTGATCCATCGAGCGCAGCGGACGCAGTGGCTATTCTTGCACGCTACAAGATCGATCTGCCAGACAACGTCAAAGCATTTCTGACGTCAGAAGCAGCTGAAACGCCGGATTCTGCCGCCACCTGTTTTGCCGCCGCCGAGGCCATTCTGGTGGCAAAACCCCAAGCATCGCTTGAAGCTGCCGCTGATGTTGCACGGCAGGCCGGGTATACACCTGTCATTCTTGGTGATGCCATCGAGGGCGAAGCGAAGGATGTCGGCCTGGTAATGTCGGGAATTGCAAAACAGGTGCGCAACTACCACCAGCCCGTAGCGCCGCCGGTGGCGCTCATTTCCGGTGGTGAAACCACAGTTTCTGTAAATGGACCGGCGGGGCGGGGCGGGCGCAACACCGCCTTCCTGTTGAGT
>CAXBCI010000030.1:0-48596 GCA_963974065.1 uncultured Hyphomicrobiales bacterium
ACGAGCAAAACCGGTCAAATGATTCAATGTAACCATGAAGCGATCTAGAGGATCGCACGGACCGGTTTCTTTTGATCCGGCCAATCCGCCCGAACGGGATCCGCAATGTCGGCCGGTGAGTTCTGGCGTGTGGTCGCAACAGTAGGAAGCGCGTGACTATTGCTCTATTGTGCATCCGCACATGCTGCATTATGCGTGTGTTCTCTCATAGCCGCTTGGAACGCAAGTTCCGAGGCTTTCCGACTGGCTGTCTCACGAATGTGGCCCAGCACTTGCCTCAATCAGCCCGGTTATTGGGACATTTTATCTGGAGAAGCCTGTGTTTGGAATACGACCTGTCTTCCACATTCTGGGTTGGGTGGTTTGCTGGACTGGAACGATGCTGTTGGCTCCGGCATTTGTGGACCTGGCCAATCGTAACGTCGATTGGAAAATTTTCGCTCTGACAGCGGCGGTGACGCTCTTCGTCGGCGTATCAACAATTTTGTCAACCCATTCGCCGGGCACATTAAAGCTCAACTATCGTCAAGCCTATCTGGTCATCGTCCTGGGATGGATTTTCGTTTCCTTTTTTGGTGCCATACCGTTTCTGGGAACAGGAATTGGAATTACCGATTCCGTTTTTGAATCGATGTCCGGCATTACCACAACTGGATCGACAGTTCTGACGGACTTGGATTCATTGCCACCAGGGCTTTTACTTTGGCGCGCAATCCTGCAGTGGATCGGTGGTATTGGCATTATCGCTATCGCCGTTCTGATAATGCCGTTCCTCCATGTTGGCGGAATGCAATTATTCAAGATTGAAAGTTCGGACCCCTTTCAAGATAAAGTGGCGCCGATGTTGAAGACGCTGCGATTCCTGGCCGAAGTCTACGTGTTCCTGACCGGAGCCTGCGCCCTGATTTACTACGTTCTTGGCATGTCCGGATTGGACGCCATTACCCACGCAATGTCGACCCTTTCAACCGGAGGCTTTTCAACGCATGATGCTTCTTTTGGATATTTTAAAGACCTGAGGCTGCATTGGGCTGCAATCTTCTTTATGATTGCCGGGGCCATTCCGTTTTTGCTCTACGTAAAGGCAACCCTTGGCAACGTGCGCGCATTGTTCACAGATCAACAAGTGCGTGGCTTCCTCATATTTCTGGCCATTATCAGTCTTGCGATGGCGCTTTGGTTAATGGAGCAGCGTGACATCGGTGCGATTGAAGCGCTCACCTTGACGACGTTCAATATTACCTCCGTTGTTACGACAACAGGGTTCGCTTCAGATGACTATACGGCCTGGGGACCTGGGGCAGTGGCTGTGTTTCTGGTTCTGATGTTTGTTGGTGGCTGTTCCGGTTCTACAACTGGCGCCATCAAGATATATCGATTTCAGGTTATTATTATCTATATACGGGGATACTTAAAACGGTTGTACTCGCCCAACCGGGTGGTTCCATTGAAGTATAATGGGCATATCCTGTCCAATGATGTGCCCCTGTCAGTCCTTGCGTTTCTCTCTGTTTTTGTCGCCACGATTGCCTTGTTCACAATCATTCTGGGCGTGCTGGGGCTGGATATAGTCACTGCATATTCAGCAAGTGTCACTGCGATTACCAACGTTGGCCCCGGAATGGGAACGATCATCGGGCCTGCTGGTAATTTTGAGGCCCTGCCTGATACCGCAAAGTGGGTGCTGATCGTTGCTATGCTGGCCGGCCGTTTGGAAGTTCTGGTTCTTCTTGTGACATTTGATCCGGATTTCTGGAGAATTTGAGAAGTTCGAAACGGCAATCGTGAAAGGCATATGGCGGATTTCCCGGATCGGATGTGTCTAATTTGGGATTCGGGCTTTTGTGTTGATATATGAGTCCGTCGCATCGGCATCCAGATTGCGCTGCAAAGAGCGTCCCGCCGGCGGGTGTACAAACCCGGTCAAATGACTCGACATTCAAAAAATCTGCTTTATCACCCCTGACAGAATTGCATAGGCAGCGCCTGCTGCGCTGGTTGGGAGACATATGATGGCTGATTGCGCGCCGGAAATCACCGCGACCAAAGCCCAAGGTCGCCTGTCCGGCGTTGGACCGGTTGCGGTAATCGACATTGGTTCCAACTCGGTTCGACTGGTCGTTTATGAAAGACTGACGCGGTCTCCTTCGATATTTTTCAACGAGAAAGTCCTGTGCGGTCTGGGCCGCAGCGTTGCCGAAACCGGGTTGCTGGACGATGACAGCGTCAATCAGGCGCTGGCGGCGATGCGGCGGTTTCGCATTTTGTGCGAGCAGATGAAGGTGCGCCAGCTGGAAGTGATCGCGACCGCCGCGGCCCGTGAAGCCAAAAACGGCGCGGAGTTTCTGCAAAAAGTTCGTGAAACACTGGGTTGCGACGTCGAAGTGCTGAGCGGCAGACAGGAAGCCCACCGCTCCGCGCTCGCCGTCATTTCCGGGTTTCATCATGCTGATGGGATCATGGGCGATATGGGTGGCGGAAGCCTGGAATTTGTCGATGTGAAGGGCAACAATATCGGCTCGGGCATTACCTTGCCTCTCGGCGGGCTGCGGCTTCAGACAGATGCCCATGACGAAGTTTCCGAGGCAGCGAAACTGGCAAAGCAGCGTCTTGCCGAAGCCATTCTGCTTGCCCAGGGTGCCGATCGGACATTCTATGCGGTTGGCGGCACTTGGCGCGCCATCGGACGGCTTTACATGCATCACATCAACTATCCGTTGCTGGTGATGCATGACTTTCGCGTCGCGTCGGCCGATATGATCGCGTTCTGCGACGAGGTGGTGAACGCGAAAGGTGAAGACCTCGATGGCATCAAATTCGTCTCCCGAGCACGCCGCCCGCTGTTGCCTTACGGTGCGTTGTTGCTGGCGGAAACACTGAAGCAGACCGGTGCAAAGGAAGTGGCGTTTTCAGCCATCGGTGTGCGTGAGGGACATCTGTATCAGATGCTGGATGCTGCCGAACAAAGCCGCGATCCCCTGATTGCAGCTTCCGAGGAACTGGCAATCCTGCGCGCCCGTTCACCCGAGCATGCCGAAGAGCTGTGTTCCTGGTCGGAAACGGTGTTCGATGTGCTTGGGCTTGACGAGACCGCCGATGAAGCGCGGCTGCGCGTGGCCGCCTGCCTGTTGTCCGATATCGGCTGGCGCGCCCACCCGGATTATCGCGGTGAACAGAGTCTCAACATTGTTGCCCATGCGGCCTTTGTCGGCATCGACCATCCGGGACGGGCCTATCTGGCACTGTCAAATTTTTACCGCCATTCCGGCAGCGGCATAGATGAACTCAGCCCGAAACTGAAGACACTGGCCGGAGAGCGCCACGAACTGCGGGCGCGCGCGCTGGCGCTGACCATTCGCGTCGCGATGCTGGTGTCGGCAGGCATGCCGGGTGTCATGGACCGCATCCGCCTGTCGAAACGTGACGATCAACTGGTACTGATCCTGCCGGCCGATCTTCAGGATCTGATCGGCCAGCGCCTCTGCAACCGGTTCAGGCAACTCGCCAAGCTTGGCGGCCTGGACTATGCAGTGGAAGCGGCCTGATGGCTGTCAGAGACCGCCTTTCGCTGCGAGCCTGACAGGAAGCGCTCTGCCGGACCGAGTTGACGTTTTGCGTTTGGCGCGTGCTGTCACCTGTTGAGCCTGGAACGCGCTGATTTCGCATGGCGCTCCAATTCATCATCGATATGAAGCCAAACCAATCTGTTACTGGCATGCGCGTGAAGCTCCGGGGGAAAAGCATCCGCTTGGTCGAGCAGTCCTACGGCAATGAAAATAGTGTCCGGAAGGTAATCATAACGGCCCGAAAGTGGAGACCCGCAGGTCTCACAAAAGGTGCGGGTCACGCCAGCCGTGATGGAAACCGCACGCCCTTCATCCGGTGAGAATGTCACCGCTGTGTTCTCAAACGCCGCAAAGGCTGCGACAGGCGCACCGGTAACCCGGCGACAATCGCTGCAGTGGCAATACGCCACCGAAGCCGGGCCAGCCTCCGCCCGAAAGCTGGTTTTCCCGCAATAGCATCGCCCGGTAACAGGCAGCGCGGAGCTTTCACTGCTCATAGCTAACTCCGTTAAGACACAGGTTAAAGAAATCCGCCGGGAAGCGGCACGCCCAGAAGTTCGCGGAATCCATAGGTAAATAATAGGATCACAACCACGACGCTGACGGCGAGCACGGCCATCGGCTTTGCCTTGAGGCGTTCATACTGGGCGCTGGCAATAAGGCCGAGACCCATCAGCATTCCCGACAGTCCAAAACCCAGTGTCGGCACCAGAAGGACCGCGATCAGCATGATTGCGGGAACGGAAATACGCCGCGGTACTGATCCGGGGGTGGCAATTTCCTTGACGCTGCGGGTGAACAGCAGACGCAGCACGGCAATTATCAGAAAGACCACCATTCCAAGCGCTATTGTGCGCGGGAATACTGCGGCTTCATCGTTCAATGTGCCGGTCTGGACAAGGGCAACCACTGCGATGACTGCAAACACACCAAATGAGATGACATCCCGTGCCACCGCAGCATTCGAACCCCTTTCAACCAATGGGGCAGAGCTGTCGTCTTTCTTCGATAACAGCGCTTTCAGCTTCGGCATGAAGGGATATACGAAGGTCAGCAGTGTCATGACGATGATAATCAGCGACAGCGGCCGGCCGAAGAACTGGCCCCAAAGATTACCCAGCGCATCGCCGATGGTCCAGCTTTGAACAAAGCCCTGTTCTGCAATCCGGCCGAGAATGAGCCCAAGCACGATCGGCGACACCGAAAAGCCGCGCTTCGAGGCAATCCAGCCGACAATGCCGAGAACAATCATGATGATGACATCGGACAGACTGTTGCGGATGGCAAAGGCGCCGATCACGGTCATGAATGCCACGATTGGCACCAGTGCTGATTTGGGCGCGCGGACGATTGCACCATAGGCAAACCGGCCGATCAGCAATCCGACAGGCAGCATCAGCACTGTTGCCAGCAGGAGCCCGAAAATGAAGGTGTAAACAATATCGGCACCTTCTGAAAACAGGGTTGGTCCGGTCCGCACGCCCTGTACAAGAAGTGCGCCAAGGATTACCGCGTCCGGCGGCGTGCCGGGAATTCCCAGCACCAGGGTGGGAATGAAGCCGCCACCGACGGTCGCGTTATTGGCCGATTCCGTGGCTATCACACCGCCCGGTTCGCCCTTGCCATAATCGCTGGGCGTTTTTGACGATCTGCGGGCTTCTGAATAGGCGACAAGCCCGGCAATCGAGCCGCCGGCTCCGGGCAGGGCGCCGACAAAGGTGCCTATCACCGAACTGCGCACCACATTCCATTTGTTTTTCAGCATCGTCGCAATCGCTTCAACCAAGCGAAAGCCGCGCTTTGTTTCGGCGGGATCAAGATGCCGGTCAGGGGTTGCAACCAGATCAATCAGCACCGGAATACAATACAGGCCGATAAGGGCGGAGACCACTTCAATCCCGCCCAGCAATGTTCTGGAGCCAAAGGTGAAACGCACTTCCGCGCTGGTTTCGGAAATTCCGACCATTGCCAGCAGCAGGCCGAAACAGGCGGCAATCACGCCTTTCAGAAACTCGCCCTCCGAAAGAGCGGCAATCAGCGACAATCCGAATACGGCCAGCCAGAAATATTCCACCGGACCGAAAGCAAGGGCGGCATCGGCCAGAGGCGGTGCCAGCAGCAACAGCGCCAAAGCACCGACCAGGCCGCCAAACACACTGGCAAGGCAGGCAATTGATATGGCAAGATCACCGTCGCCGCGCTTGGCCATGGGATAGCCATCGAATGTCGTGGCAATTGCCGATGGTGTGCCCGGTGTATTCAGAAGAATCGCCGCATATGCGCCGCCGTAGATCGCACCAGTATAGATTGCACCCATCAGGATCAGTGCGGAATCCGGCTGCATGGAAAAGGTGATGGGCACCAGAACAGCAACAGCCATGGTTGCAGTCAGTCCTGGAATTGAGCCGATAATTGTACCTGCTGCGACCCCAAGAAGTGCCAGGAAAATATTCAACGGCGAGAACGCCGACATCAGGTACTCAAGCATGATCTATCTCTGCGCGGAAGACGGGAAGCATCATGTGGCGTGTGCGGCGCGCAAACGCCGCACACGGTGTGTGATATCAGTCGATGACGCCGGCGTCCTTGGCGGCTTTGATATACTCAGCGGATTTTTGCTGCATGAACGCGTCCATTTCAGCGCCATAACCTATATCGGACAGTGCGAATCCACCGTCCAGCATCTGTTTCTGGAACGCTGGATCCGCGTTGATTTCGCGGATCATATCCGACACCTTCATGCGGATGTCTTCCGGTGTCGACTTGGGCACGGCAATGCCGCGATAGGCACCTGACACCATGTCAAAGCCCAGTTCGCGGAAGGTTGGAACGTCCGGAAAGGCCGGGTGGCGTTCTTCCATTGCCACTGCCAGCATGCGCACCTTGTCGCCCTGGGCAGCTCCAACGGTAGTATATCCCCATTCCGCGACAACCTGTTTGCCGAGCAGCGCTGTGACTGCAGCACCTGTGCCTTTGAACGAAACATAGGTTGTTTCAATTCCGGCTTTTTCATCAAAAATCACTTGCGCCAGATGATTGGCTGTGCCTTTGCCGGAGCCTGAAAAGGTGGTCTTTTTCGGGTTGGCTTTCGCATAGTCGATCAGATCCTGAAGCGTCTGGAATTCGCTGTCAGCATTCACGACAATCGCATCGGGTGTGTAGTGAAACATGTAGACAGAAGTAATGTCGTCGGTTTGGAACCCGACATCGCCCTGTTCCGGTTTGACGATGATGTGCGGCAGATTGATACCCATAATGCTGTAGCCGTCACCAGCCATGCTGTTGAGCTGGGACCAGCCAACGGCTCCGCCACCGCCCGGCTTGTAGGACACAACCAGATCCTGTCCGAATTTTTCTTTGAAATAGGGCTGTTGCAGACGCGCAGTGATGTCCGACTCGCCGCCAGGTCCGAATGGAATGATGTAATCCACTGCCTTGTCTGGATATTCTGTGGCAGACGCAAGCGATGCTGCGAACGCGCTGGCAACAATGGCAGCAATGAGTGATCTTTTTATCATGTCGTTCTCCCGGTTTTAAACTATTCTTGGTATGATCGTGACACTCTTATATAAGAGCGCGCCTAATTCAAGTCTTATAGGAATAATCTTGTGCTGGCAGTCATGGCCTTTCGTGCTTTCATGTCTGTCCGAGCCATGTCTGCGTTTGATTTATTTGCGTAGCAACTGTGTGTTTTCGTGTAGGATGGGCTAGAAAAAGGCACGAAATTCAGGAAGTTCATGCATTGAGCTTTGCCGTTTGTGGCTGCGAAAACAGGGTGTGGTAAATTTGACGCGAGTCACCGGCGATATCTCGGACCCGAGCCGGGAGGAACCTGGACAACCAGCAAAACGACGCAAATTCTCTTATGGGAGGCTTGTGTTTCAATTCGCATGCATTTTGGTGTTGCTGGCGTTGGGGAATCTGCTTTCGGTATGGCTTACCAGCACAGTCGATATTGAAATTCCCCCAGATGCGCAAAGTCTGCTGGGGCCCAAGGTCCTGCTGGCGGCGCTCCTCTATGCCCTGGTATTGGCGGTTCCGTTTGTTCCTGGTGCCGAGATCGGCATTGCCATGATGATGATGGCCGGCGCCAGAATTGCGCTTGTGGTCTATCTGTCGACCATTGTCGGCCTCAGCATCAGCTTTCTCATTGGCAGGTTTCTGCCGCTTCAGGTGCTGACAAACAGTTTCAGATTGTTGGGTTTCCGAAAAGCCCAGAAGCTGCTTGAGACCATTGAGCCGCTTGAACCGACCGAAAGACTGCAATTCCTCATGTCGACCGCTCCCAACCGGCTGATACCGTTTCTGTTGCGCCATCGTTATCTTGCTCTGGGAATTGTCCTCAACGTTCCGGGAAATTCGCTGATCGGAGGGGGCGGAGGTATTGTGCTGTTGGCGGGTATCAGCCGGCTCTATTCGATACCTGCCTTTCTGCTGACCATCACCATCGCCGTCGCGCCAATTCCGCTCATTGTCATGTTTTTCGGTGTCCACTTTTTCTCCGATTAATCTGCATCCGGCGGTAAATGGTTCAATGTAAAGATGAAATGCTCTGGTGCTGCAGTTGACACCCAAACCTGTCTGGAACATCAAGCATGGCGTGCTATGAGGTGTTTATGCAGTGCAATAGAGTGGGGTGCGGATGAAATTCAGTTTTACCCGGTTCAAGGACCGGACGTCGAATTCGCTTTATGCCGCATCCAACTGGCTCTCCCACCAATCCGTGCCCATACAAAAGACCGGTTTTGCCGTGCTGCGGAGTTTTTTCTGGCTGATCTATATCGTGCCGGGCAGCTACATGCGCAAAACCGCTGCCGCGCTCTGTGCAGCCAGCGGACAGGCTACTCCTGCAGCGATTTACGGACAATTTGTTGACGGTGTGCTGCTGTTTGCCGAGCGCATTGAACTGTTGAGCCGCGGCCGCACAGACACAATCGACCAGATGCTGGAGATTCCGCACAAAGACCGGCTCGACAGCATTATCAGCCAACATGGCGGTGCAATCTTTGCATTGCCACATTGCCACGGTGCGCTGCTGATGGTGCGCGGCCTGGCGTCCCGCTACGACACGCTGATGTTGGTCCGAGAGCCAAAGCAGGAAGCGCGCGCTGCAGCGCAACGGCGTTATTTTGCCAATCTGGGATGCGAAGTGCTTGATGTCCGGCGCAACAATGAAGCTGTCGTCGCCCGAACTGTATTGAAGGCCTTGCGTGACGGGAAGCTTGTCATCGGGACGGTTGATCGCATCAAGGAGCCGCCGCCGGAAAACGAGCCTGTTGCAAAAAACCGGGATACCGTCCGCGCTCTTGCGTTTGGTAAACCGGTCGGTGTCGCTGGCTGGCCGGCACGCTTTGCCGCCAAATGCAAGGTTCCGATTGTCCCGGTGATCGTCGAACAGACACCGGCGGCAGTTATTCTACATCTTGGCGAGCCGATAATAGCGAGCGATGTGCTGACGACCACCCAGGCGTGGCTCAGTGCGCTTGAACAGTTTTTCAAACAGTTCCCGGGCCAGTGGATCTTTGTCTATGACAAACACTGGTCCCGCTTGCTGCGCAACCGCGAGACCAACGCACCCTTCAGAAAGTGATGCGGTATTTCGCGAACCCGTCAGATCCTTCGCCGGCCGGCTCGATTTTAACCGCGGTGACACTATCGACATGATTTGCACCGGCCGGGCCGGTTTCAAATATCACACTGGCGCCTTCAACAGGTTTGAAAGTCCAGTTGCTGTCGGCCTTTGGATTGATTGTGCCTTTCTCGACAATATAACGCACGATGACATCGCGATTCGTATCCGGCGCCACAAACACCACGACGTCATCACCGATGTCCGGGAAATTGCCACCGCCGCCAGCGCGGTAATTATTGGTAGCGACGATGAATTTCTGATCCGGATTGATAGGTTGACCATCATATTTCAAGTTCACGATGCGCCTGGCATCGGCATTTTCCAGCTCGCCTTTGGAGCCGTATTTTGATGCTTGCGTCAGATCGACCTGATAGGTAACGCCGTCAATCACATCGAAATTGTAGGACGGAAAGTCGGTGTTGATGAGCGGCTGATCCGCTATGCCCGGCTTGATCTGATTGAAAATCCCGACCGATCGTTCCAGCCATTCGCGGACCTGTGCTCCGGTGATCTCAACTGCGCGCACCGTGTTGGGATAAAGATACAGATCGGAGACATTCTTGATGGCGACATCGCCCACGGCGACATCGGTGTAATAATCCGGGCCGCCGCGTCCCCCGGCCTTGAACGGAGCGGCCGCCGACAGCACCGGCAGACCTTCCCATTGTGTGCCTTCCATCATTTGCGTGATGTACCAGATCTGAGCCTGAGAAACAATTTGCACCGACGGATCATCAGCCACAAGCGAGAAGTAGGATTGCAGCGGCGCTGCGGTTTTTCCCACCGCCCGGCGCACATAGGCCAAAGTCTCTTCGTGCTCTTTTTTCACCGAAGCAAGGACATCCTCCTGGCTTTCCACCAGCGGCCGCGTCTCGCGGTCGACGCGTTCTGAAATCGGCCGTGCTTCGCATTCAAATGCAGCGACTTTCCACGAATTGCCGTCGCGCTCCAGCAACAGGTCAATGAGACCCATATGCGAGCCCCAGAACCCGGCCATTACTGTTGGAACACCCTGCAAGGTGCCATTGGCGATATCCGCGCCGGCGACATCTTCATATTTGGGTCCGGGGAAGACCAGATGGTGATGTCCGGCCAGAACGGCATCTATGCCGTCAACGCCTGCCAGATGCAGTGTGGCGTTCTCCTGGAACTCCTGCGCCGCGCCTCCATCAATACCCGAATGCGCCAGAGCAATAATCACATCAGCTCCGGCTTGTCTCATCTCCGGAACATAGGCCTTCGCGGTGTTGACAATGTCGCGGACCGACACATTTCCCTCAAGCCAGCGGCGGTCCCAGTTGAGAATTTGCGGCGGCACAAATCCGATGATGCCGACCTTGATTTTTTGCTCGGCGCCAGCTCCGTCCGTCACCATGCGGTCCAGAATCTGATACGGTTTCACCTTGCCCAACCGTTGATCCTGTTGCGGTGTGGCGCCCAGTGCGCCGGCCGCAATATTGGCGCAAATAACCGGAAAATTCGTCCCGTCAAGCACGGCTTCGAGGAAATCGAGACCGTAATTGAATTCGTGATTGCCAAGGGTCGTGGCGTCGAAGCCGAGCAAATTCATCGCCGCTATGACAGGGTGAATATCCCCGGCGGACATGCCGCGCTCATAGGCGATATAGTCACCCATAGGATTGCCCTGAAGGAAGTCTCCATTGTCGATCAGCATGCTGTTAGCAGCTTCGGCACGAATATTTCTGATCAAGGACGCTGTGCGTGCCAGCCCGACCGCATCACTCGGCCGGTCGCCATAATAATCATAGGGATAGACATGAACATGCAGATCGGTGGTTTCCATGATCCGCAAATGTGCCTGATGGGCACTGGCAAAAACGGAAAACGGATGAAGCACGGAAATGGCGGCCGCCCCGGAACCGGCAAGAAAGGTGCGGCGCGAGACTGAGGATGTGAGGATGCTGGACATGATAAACTCCTTGGCAAATCGACCTGTCTGGTCTCATAAGACGGAACTATGGGAACAGGATGACAACAATGCCCGACCAACTCCAGTAAATCTTTGCGGCAAGCCGGTGATTGCAATGTTGACCGTGTTGCCGGTTCGCCCCATAAGGTCACGAACCTGGGCGAATTGTCGCCAACTGAGCACAGATAAAGCACCATGATGACCGTTACAAAAGAACAGATTCTAGAGCAGTTAAGCCGTGTCAAAGGGCCCGATCTGGACGGTGATATTGTCAGCCTTGGCCTGGTTTCAGACATCTTCATCGGCACCGAAAAGATCATTTTTTCCATAACGGTTCCCGCTGATCGCGCTCAGGAGCTGGAGCCGTTACGCCAGGCCGCCGAACAGGTGGTCCGGGATATTGATGGCGCAGTCGATGTGCTGGTCGCGCTGACAGCGGAAAGAAAAGGCGGCCAGAGCCTTGAAACTGCTGCACCCAGACCGGCCACCGAAAAACCGGCCAACAAAGCGCCATCTGCTGCGAAGCCCAACGTACAGGGCATCCCCGGTATCAAGACAATCATCGCTGTCGCGTCCGGCAAGGGCGGTGTCGGCAAATCGACGACATCAGTCAATCTTGCACTCGGATTGCAGGAACTCGGCTTGAAGGTCGGCATTCTCGACGCTGATATCTACGGGCCCTCAATGCCCCGGCTGCTGGGCATAAAAGGCAAGCCCAAATCCGTGGACACTGATGGCAAGATCCTGCAGCCGATGGACGGGTACGGGTTGAAAGTCATGTCGATTGGCTTTTTGGTTGACGAAGAGACGCCCATGATATGGCGCGGACCAATGGTCATCTCCGCACTCAATCAGATGATGAAAGAGGTGGCCTGGGGTGAACTGGATGTGCTGGTGGTCGACATGCCGCCCGGCACCGGCGATGCCCAGTTGACCATGGCACAACAGGTTCCGCTAGCTGGCGCCGTCATTGTTTCGACGCCACAGGATCTGGCTCTGATTGATGCCCGCAAGGGGCTGAACATGTTCAAGAAAACCAGCGTTCCCATCCTCGGCATCGTGGAGAATATGAGCTATCATATGTGTCCCAAATGTGGTCACCGCACCGATATTTTCGGCCATGGCGGCGCCGAAAAGGAAGCTACCCGGCTGGGTGTCCGTTTCCTTGGCGCCGTGCCGCTGCATATCACCATACGGGAAACATCCGATGCCGGAGAGCCGGTGGTGGTCAGCGAACCCGATGGCGTTCATGCCAAGCTTTACAAGCGCATGGCTGCGACTATCTGGGAGCGTCTCGACGGCGGAAAAGCCAAGGAAGCCAAACCGGCCCCGGCCATTGTGTTTGAATCCGATGATGAACAAGATGACTCAAGCAAATAACAAGTTTCTGGTGGCCGCCCTGTATCGCTTTACGCCGGTCGCCGATCCTGCCGCGTTGCAGCAGCCGATCCAGCAATTGTGCCGGTCACTGCGTATAAAAGGCTCGCTGCTGCTGGCTAGGGAAGGCATTAACGGAACCATCGCCGGTACGGAAGCGGATATGCGTGCTTGTCTCGCGGGCCTGATGGCGTTTCCGGAATTTGCGGATCTTGAGCACAAGGAAAGCCTGGCAGCGGAGATGCCGTTTTACCGCATGAAGGTGCGCCTGAAAAAAGAAATCGTCACCATGGGTGTGAGCGGGATCGACCCGTTGCAATCGGTCGGAACCTATGTCGCGCCGCAGGACTGGAACCAGCTCATCAGCGACCCGGACACGCTCGTCATCGACACCCGCAATGATTATGAGGTGGCGATCGGCACGTTTCAGGGCGCGGTTGACCCGAAGACAAAATCATTCCGCGACTTTCCAGCCTGGGTAGAGGCCAATCGGGACGCACTGAACAAGCCGAAAGTCGCGATGTTCTGCACCGGCGGCATCCGTTGCGAAAAGGCCACGGCCTTCATGAAGCAGCAGGGGTTTGAAGAGGTCTACCATCTGCAGGGCGGTATCCTGAAATATCTGGAGCAGGTTCCGGTGGAACAAAGTCTGTGGCAGGGCGATTGTTTTGTGTTTGACCAGCGCGTCTCTGTGCAGCACGGCCTTGCCGAAGGACCGCATGTTCTGTGCTTTGGCTGTCGCATGCCACTGGCCGAGGCGGATCTGCAACGGCCCGAATACCGTGCAGGCGTGCATTGCCACCATTGCCGGGATAGCCGCAGTGCAGCTGAACACCAGCGCGCCGAGGAGCGTCATCGCCAGGTGTTGCTGGCGCAGCAGCGCAATGAACAGCATATCGGCGATCAGAGCGGCAGCAGATACTGACGCTGCGGCATCTGCAAACCCGCTATTGCCTCATGGACCAGAGCCAGCCGCCGAAAATCAAAGCCATCAACAGCGACAGAAACATCGCTACAATTAGCGGCCACACCGATGGCACGGCTGACAGCGGCAGGGCAATACCCACCAGATAGCTCAAAATCGCGCCGAACAGCATCTGGATGCTGCCCGCCAGGCCCGATGCGGAGCCGGCAAGGTGCGGCTTGACGCTCACTGTGCCGGCCATCGCGCTTGGCAATACAAGACCATTTGCAAGGCTGAGAAAGAACATTGGCCCAAACAGCAGCCAGGCACCGACATCGAAAAACAGAAACAACAGGGCCATGACACTGATCGCAATTATGCCGAGCAGATTCCCGTACATGATCATCCGGAAAACCCCGTGGCGGCTGGCAAACCGGCCTGACATGAAGTTGCCGACGCTGTAGCCAAGCGCGACGATTACAAAGTACAGGCCATACTGATCCGGCCGCAGACCAAGAACCTTCTCGCTGACAAAGGGCGCGCCACCGAGAAACGAGAAAAACATCCCCGTGGTGAAGCTCGAGATGCCGGTATACAGCCAGAATATTTTGATGCTGACCAGTTCGCGGTAGGATTTCAGAACGCTGGCGAAATTTATCGAGGGGATTGGATTTCTGTTGGTTTCGGACACCTTCAAATAGGAAGTAATCAGAACAGCGACGGCAAACACCACCAATAGCCAGAAGCTGCTCTGCCAGCCGAAGAACTTATCCAGATAGCCGGCAATCGCAGGCCCCACCATCGGTGCGACCGCCATTCCCATGGTGACGTAACCGATCATGCTGGCGGCCTGATCGCGATCATACATATCGCGCAGGATTGCACGGCCCAGAATCAAGCCTGCGGATCCGCCAAATCCCTGAACCACACGGCCGAGCAGAAAGACCTCGATCTTTGGAGCAAAGATGCAGGCCAGAGTGCCAAGCAGGAACAGTGTGGTTCCTGCCAGCAGGACCGGACGTCTGCCATATCTGTCAGACAGGGTGCCCAGGATCAGCTGTGCCACCGCAAGCGAAGCCAGAAATAGTGACAAACCTAATTGGACTGTCGAAAAATCGGTTGCAAAATAGCGTTGAATCCCCAGCATCGAAGGCAGGAAGATATTCATCGCCAGAGGACCCAGCATGGCGATCACAATCAGGATCGCCAGAGGGGGCTTGTGAACAAACTCGCGCTCAGGCGCGGCACCGCTTACAGCTTGCACGTTCATATTTGGTCAGACAGGTTTCATATGCGCAGATCAGCGCAGGTTGAACAATGACGGCAATCCGTCGGGAGGGTTGTAAGTATAGCAGGATGGCAGCGTCAGTTGTGAAGCCGTCAGCCGCCGGTCACGCTCATATGACGCGCGACCGAAGGCTTTCTGTTTTGCCGCTCAATCACGAAGTCATGTCCTTTTGGCTTCCTGCCTATGGCTTCGTCAATAGCGCCATTCAGTAATTCGTCACTTTCCGAGGCTCTGAGCGGCGCGCGCAAATCTGCCGCGTCATCCTGTCCAAGACACATGAACAGCGTTCCGGTACACGTCACCCGGACCCGGTTGCAGCTTTCGCAGAAATTATGCGTCAGCGGCGTAATGAAACCCAGACGTCCTCCGGTTTCCGCCACTTCAACATAGCGCGCCGGACCACCTGTCTTGTAGGGGATATCAGTCAGCGTGAACTTCTCTTCGAGCCTCTGGCGCACCAGCGATAATGGCAGATATTGATCGGTCCGGTCTTCGTCGATCTCGCCCAGCGGCATGGTTTCAATGAAGGTGATATCCATGCCTTCGCCATGAGCCCAACTCATCATGTCTTCGATTTCATGCTCGTTGACACCTTTCAGGGCAACTGCATTGATTTTGACCGCCAAACCGGCGTCGCGCGCCACTGCTAGACCTTCCATCACGCGGCCCAGATCTCCCCAGCGGGTTATGGCTTTGAATTTGTCATGATCCAGCGTGTCCATCGAAACATTGATGCGCTTGACGCCACAATCTATCAGCTGCGAGGCATACCGCGCGAGTTGTGAGCCGTTGGTGGTGACAGTCAGTTCTTCCAGCGCGCCGCTGGCCAGATGGCGGCTGAGTGAGCGGAACAATTGCATGATATTCTTGCGCACCAGAGGCTCACCGCCTGTCAGGCGCAATTTACGCACACCTTTCGCGATAAAAGCGGAACACAGCCTGTCGAGTTCTTCCAGTGAGAGCACATCCCGTTTCGGCAGGAAGGTCATGTCTTCTGCCATGCAGTAGACACACCTGAAATCACACCGGTCGGTGACGGAGACGCGCAGATAGGATACTGTGCGACCGAACGGGTCGATCATCTGGGCACTGGTTTCTGCTGGTAGGCTCTGCCGTTCCATTCCGTTCTCCCGATAGGGTGCAGACGCGCATGTCTTCCACGACTTTACACACATACCTATGTGTAGGGATAGTGGTAGCGTTTCAAGCTCTGCCGACCGGTAGGGTGAAATCAGCCTATCCGCATAAGACCAAAAGGATACTTGTCTCATATGTCTGATGAAGCATCATGGCCCGAAGAACTTCGGGTGAGCCCGGACAAAAAAACACTGACCATAAAATTTGATGACGGAAGTTCTGCCGAATTTACCGCCGAATTTCTGCGGGTTCACTCTCCAAGTGCCGAAGTCCAGGGGCATTCTCGCGAACAAAAGCAGACTGTATCCGGCAAGCAGTCGGTAGCCATCATGAAGATTGAGCAGGTGGGAAACTATGCAGTGCGCATCAATTTTGATGATATGCACAATACCGGTATTTTTTCCTGGAGCTATTTTCATGAAATGGCAGACCAGAAAGACGAGCTTTGGGCAGCCTATCTGGCCGAGCTCGAAGACCAGAATTTACAACGCGGAAAATAAAAACCGGCCATGAAGGCCGGTTTTCAGTAATTTATCCTGACTGATGTCAGCGTACAACCACAACCTTCGTGCCGACTTTAACACGTTCATAAAGATATTTGACGTCGTCGTTTGTCAATCTGATGCAGCCGGAGGAAACGGCCTGTCCGATGGTCCATGGCTCATTTGAACCGTGAATTCGGTAAATTGTGCTGCCGATGTAAAGCGCGCGTGCGCCGAGCGGATTGTTTATGCCGCCTGGCATATAGGCCGGCAGACCCGGCTGACGTTTGCGCATAGCTGCCGGTGGTGTCCAGCCTGGCCATTCTGCCTTGCGCGACACACGATTTGTTCCGGACCACTGGAAGCCTGGACGCCCAACACCAACCCCGTAGCGCATGGCCTTGCCATTGCCCTGGACGTGATACAAGCGACGCTCGGAAGTATTGATAATTATAGTGCCCGGTTTTTCTTTTGTCTGATAACGCACCATTTTGCGTTTGATCTTAGATTTACCAGCACGGCTAGTCCGCCCGATTTCGCGCCATGTCCGCGATGACGGATCAAAAACCTGGCGTGCTTCCGCGCCGCCATTACCAAATGGTACGACAGCACTGCTCGTCAGGATGAGTGCGATCGCAAGAAAAAGTCTTCTCAGCAACATGATTAAGCTCCAAATAAATTGCCACATCCGCTGTCCGGCTGCGATCCAGGCAGAATATAAAGCCAATCCTTAACCTTCAGGCAATTGTATTTTGGCCACAACTTGTCTAAAAAATGTCCGAATCAAGGCTGCTGCGGCATAATGTCTCAGTTTTGATAGTCGGGGTGGCCCCGGAATCGGATTTAATTGGGCGATTCCTGATTTAAAACTTAACAAATTCTTAGATAGACCACCGCTATGATTCTTCTAGTTAATTGGGGAACCCTGATGGTCGAAACCGCCACGTTGCCGCGTGTTATGTTATGTCTTGCCCGGGTCGATACCGGCGGCGCGCCCGAGCATGCTTTTCAGTTGATGAAAGCCTTATCCGGACAGGTGGATTTTCACGTCACATGTCCGACGGACCGGCCCTATTTTCAGCGCTTCGTGTCGTTGTTGGGAGCGGATCGAATTATCGAAATTCCGCATCGACGACTAAGCCCGTCTGCGTTGGCACGGATGTTTCGCGCTGTCCGGGAGTGCAAGATCGACATCATACATTCCCACGGAAAAGGAGGCGGCGTTTACGGCAGACTTGTGGGGCTGGCTTCTGGTCGAAGGGTTATCTACACCTCCCACGGAATGAACCCGGTGGCCAAAGACGGACAATGGTATCGCGATTCCGATGTCTGGCTTGACATGATTCTGGGCAAGATCACAGATGCAACCATCTGCGTGTCAGAGGGTGAAAAGGCCGAAATAGTCGGGCAGCACATTTCAAAACCCGACAAGCTTACTGTGATTGAAAATGGTGTTTCCAATGGTCTGCCCAGAAAACATGTTGATGCGCCGGACGCACCGCTGAAGCTTGTCGCAGTTTCCAGATTTGATCCGCAGAAAAATCCGGATGAATTGCTGGAACTCGTCAAAATCCTGTCGCGCCGCGATGTTCCCGGTGGATTTCATCTGACTGTGCTGGGAGACGGCGCTGGCAGGGTTGACTTTGAACGCGGCCTGGATGCTGGCTCGCTGAGCGAATATGTCACCATGACAGGCGCAGTGGCGGATGCGCGAAAAGTTTTTCGACAATCCGACATGCTGGTTTCGACCTCTGTGTGGGAAGGAATGCCGCTTGCGCTTTTGGAGGCGATGTCTGAAGGTCTGCCGGTTGTCGCCAGTGATGTGGTTGGCAATCGCGATGTAGTCGAGGATGGCAAAAGCGGTTTTCTATATCCGCTGGGCCAGCCCAAAGCTGCGGCAGACAGTGTTCTGCTGCTTGCGGATGCATCTGTGCGGCAGGGCTTTGGCGATGCCGGCCGAAGCTTGGTGGCCGCAAAGCACAGCGTCGCCCACATGGCAAATCAGACCCTGAAAGTATATCACAAGGTCCTGCAACGCCAGGCAAATCAGCAACCCGGCGATAGCTATCAGAAAAATGATGATGTTGGCCGTCAGGAAGTGGTTTGAGCGCAATGACAGAGAAGTTTCCGGAGATACTGGTCACCGGCGGCGCAGGCTATATCGGCTCTCATACATGTGTCGCGCTCATCCAGGCCGGGTTCATGCCGGTGATCGTCGACAATCTCAGTAACAGCCATCCTCTGGCGATTTCCCGAATTGAAGCCATTACCGGAACGCGTCCGGCATTTTACAAATGTGATATTGCCGATGATGCCGGTCTGCGCACTGTGCTTGAGTGCCATCCGTGTGTCGCTACAATTCATTTTGCCGGCCTGAAAGCGGTTGGACGGTCTGTTTCAGAGCCTCTGGAGACCTACCGGGATAATGTTTGCGGCTCACTCTCGCTGTTGCAAACCCTGAGGTCGCGAGGCATCAATCGTCTGATTTTTTCATCATCCGCCACCGTCTATGGCGGGGCAGAACACATGCCGATACCTGAAACAGCCAGTATTCAGCCAACCAATCCATATGGTCACTCCAAAGCGATGATCGAGCAGATCCTGCAAGACCTCGTCACTGCGGCGCCGGATATGGCAATCGGCGTGCTGCGTTATTTCAACCCGGTCGGTGCCCATATCAGCGGCGAAATCGGCGAAGACCCGCAAGGCATCCCCGACAATCTGTTTCCTTATGTGTCGCAGGTGGCGGTCGGACGCCGCGAAAAGCTGCTGGTGTTCGGAGATGACTACGACACAAAGGACGGCACCGGCGTGCGGGATTACATCCATGTGATGGATCTGGCCGATGGCCATGTTGCAGCTTTGCAAAGGTGTCTGGACACAGATGGCCTGTTTGCCGTGAATCTGGGCACCGGGCAGGGCAGCAGCGTTCTGGAAATCATCCAGGCATTTGAAACCGTGTCGGGCAAGCCGGTTGCCTACGAAGTCGTCGGCCGCCGCCCTGGCGATGTCGCGACGAGTTTCGCTGATCCTTCAAAAGCCAGCGATATGCTGAATTTCAAGGCGCAACGCGACCTCACGCAGATGTGCCGGGACGCCTGGAACTGGCAGCAAAGAAATCCGACCGGATATGCAAACCGGTGAGGTGGAACGGATCAGCGCAACCTGATTGATCTGATCGCTGCGTGGATCTGCGAGAATTCCGATATCACCAGGTCAGGGCCAAGCTCGCTGACCGGCACCGGCGTATAGCCGAAATCCACTGCGATCACCGGAACATTGGCAGCCTTTGCCGCATCGATGTCGCTGCGGCTGTCACCCACCATTATCGCCTTGTCAGGCGTCGATCCGGCCAGTTCGATTGTCTTTAACAGGTGATCGGGATGCGGTTTTTTCTCGTTGAACGTATCACCACCGGTAATCGCGATGAAGCGAGACGAAAGCTCAAGCTCGTCCAGCAGCATACGCGCCAGATGCTCCAGCTTGTTGGTGCAGACAGCAAATGTCCAGCCTTCCTGCGCCAGTTGATCAAGCGCTTCGAGCAGGCCGGGAAACGGATGGCTTTCCTGTGCTATCCTTGCTTCATAGCTCGTCAGAAACAGCGAGAACAGTTCATCTGCACGATCGCCTTCAAGCTGTTGATTATTCGCTGCAAAGCCTTTTTCCAGCAACATTTTTGCGCCTTGCCCGATATAGGTTTTGGCGGTCTCGTAGGGGATTGGCTGCAGACCTTCTCCAGCCAGAATGCCATTCAGAGTTCCGACCAGATCAGGCGCGGTTTCCAGTAAGGTGCCATCAAGATCGAATACGAGCAAAGGTGTGGTCATCGGGAACTTTCAACAGGAAGGAGAAATGATTGCAGCAAATCGGCAGGGTTCAGTTGGAAAACGCGCCAAGCCCCTGGCGCATTAATGTCCGGCGTAATGGACTGAACGACTTGGCCGCATACAGGCCCAGACCTCTTGCCATTTGCACTGGAAGCAGACCGCTTAGAAGAGATCGGTTCAACATGTCAACGCCATATGTCCGGCTGTTGACATCAAAAGCACGGCGCCGGCTGTATTCCGCGGCAGCCTGAAACACGTCAGCCGCCTGAAGATGCGCCAGCTGCGATGCCAGTTCCTCAACATCGCGCATTCCAAGATTGAGGCCCTGTGCACCGATCGGCGGAAAGGAATGTCCGCTTTCACCCACCAGAAATGCTCTGCCTTCTGCCATCTTACCGGCAATCGAAGACGCCATCGGAAAACTTTGCCGTGGACCAAAATTGCTGAGTTTACCAAGCAAATGGTGGCTGCGCCGTTCCAGTTCCTGCGCCAGTACCATTTCGGAAAGTTGCATCAGGTTCGCAGCCTCATCCGGGGTTACGACACAGACCACACTGGAGCGGTGACCATGCAGTGGAACCAGAGTAAAAGGTCCGGTTTCGGTATGGAACTCGCTGGAAATATTGTGGTGCGGCGCCTGATGGCTGAATTGGGTTATAAAAGCGGTTTGTGGATAATCCCACTGCCGCACAGAAATACCGGCGGCGGCGCGCACCACAGAATGCCGTCCATCTGCACCAACGATCAGATCGGCATTGATGGAACTGCCGTCATCAAGCCTCACTGTCACGCCATCCGTCAGAGAAATATCCGACACGAAGCCTGCTTTATGCACAAGATTTGAAGCAGTGGCAGCCGTTTGCTGAATCCGTTTCACAAGGCCACTGACAGGAATATTCAAGGCGAAATAATTAAGGCCGATTTCGCTGGCGTGGAAGCTGACTTCTGGTGCCCGGATCAGACGCGCGGATGCATCAATCAGTCGCATGGTTTCCAGCGGCGTTGCATCTCCTATCGTTGCGGAAGCAACGCCAAGCTCATCCAGAAAGGACAGTGAACCCTGCATCAGGGCGATGGTCCGATGGTCCTCTTCCGGTTCGTCTCGGGCCACCAATGTGGTCTGCAGGCCGGCTTTGGCCAGCGCCAGCGCGCTCAACCAGCCAACCGGCCCACCGCCCACGATCAGTGCGCTCGTCTGCAAATTGGAACCCGTGTGTGTCATAAAACCCTGAATTGTTTCTTGGGATGCGATTGTGCGCCGGTCGAAGCAGACACCCGCCAGCCATCATATAGGGCTTTCAGTTGACGTTGTAGACCCTAGACGCCCGGTGTTCTCAACCTTGGCCAGGGAGGCAAACAAAACACTTCAATCCGATCATGGCTTGGTCTATGGCAATATCATGACCACAGTGATTGCTCCTTCCGCAAAGCGTTCCGCCATTTGGAATATCCGGGCCCTTTTCTTTTGCGAGGCGGCGGTTCTGACCTCTATATTTCCGCGTTTTCCCGATTTTAAACAGGCTCTCGCTCTCGACCACGCCCAGTTGGGTTTAAGCCTGCTGGGACTTCCGTTGGGTACGCTGTTGTCACTTCTGATGGCGGGGGGGCTGGTTGACCGATTGGGCACCAGACGGGCTTCTCTGGTGGGCATCTGCCTGGTTTCCGCATCGATGATCCTGCCCGCATTGTCCTGGTCTATGGCCAGTCTGTTTGGCGCCTTGTTTGTAATCGGTTTATCTCTGGCGCTCATCGAAATCGGCATGAATGTTGATGCAGACAGGGTCGAAAAATGGACATCACGCCCGATCATGGGATCGTGTCACGGATTTTGGAGCCTGGGAGCGCTGACCGGTACCGGACTTGGCGCCATATCAGCCGGCGTTGGCTTGTCGCCATTGTTGCAGGTTCTCATCATCACACCCATCTTTGGAATTGCCGGCTTTCTGATAATCCGGCTGCGCGCAGCCATTCCGGTGCCTGCACCATCAAGCGGGCAAAGCCCGGCCTTTGCACTGCCCAGCAAAGCCATGCTGGGTCTCGCCGCATTTTCGGTCGGGCTGCAAATGTCGGAAGGAGCGGCGTTCGACTGGAGCGGCATTTATATGAAGGAAGTGGTTGGCGCCAATGCGACTTATATTGGAATGGCATATTTCGCCTTTACCCTGCCGATGGCAATCGGGCGATTTTTTGGAGACCATTTCCGCACCGTGCTGGGGCCTGTCCGGCTGGCGCGAATCACAACACTGATCGCGATTCTGGGTCTGCTGATTCTGGGGCTGACAGAAACGCCGATTGGCGCTGTCGTGGCCTGGGCACTTGTCGGCCTCGGTGCGTCAATGGCGTTTCCACTGGCCGTCACAGCCGCTGCAGCGCGCAAGGACCGGCCGGCGTCCGTCAATGTCGCCAGTGTTTTTCTGGTGGCGTTCACCGCCTTTGTCATTGGCCCGCCCCTGATCGGGTTTGTTGCCAAGGGTATCGGATTGCAGAATGGATTGTTGTCGCTTCTGCCGTTTTGCATTCTGGGCTATTTTTTGGCACCATCGCTGAATCCGAGAAGAGACTGAAGGAGATCTGATGACGAAGGCGATTGTGATCCGCGAAACCGGCGGCCCGGAAGTCCTGAACTACGAGACCATAGAAGTGGCCGAGCCGAACGAAGGCGAAGCACTGGTGCGACACACCGCAATCGGATTGAATTTCATTGATGTCTATTTCCGCACCGGTCTGTATTCCCCGCCCAACGGCATGCCATTTATTCCCGGCAATGAAGGTGCAGGGATCGTGGAAGCGGTTGGAGCGGGGGTCAGCCATGTGAAGGCCGGTGACCGCGTTGCCTATGTCGGGCCGCTTGGCTCTTATGCGGAACGGCGGATAGTGCCTGCCGACCGTCTCGTCAGCGTTCCGCAGGATATTGCCGACAAGACCGCAGCAGCGATGATGCTGAAGGGCATGACGGCGCAATATCTGCTGTGCCGCACCTTCAAGGTCGGCGAAGGGCATACCATCCTGTTTCATGCTGCCTCCGGCGGTGTCGGCCTGATTGCCTGCCAGTGGGCCAAGGCACTGGGAGCCACTGTCATCGGTACTGTCGGATCAGACGAAAAGGCGGAACTGGCGAAAGCTCATGGCGCTCATCATACGATCAATTACCGGGACGAGGATTTTGTTGCCCGCGTCAAGGACATCACCGGCGGCCAGGGCGTCGATGTGGTGTATGATTCTGTCGGGCAGGACACCTATCCCGGATCGTTGGATTGTCTCAAACCGCTGGGAATGTGGGTCTCGTTCGGCCAAACCTCCGGCCCGATCACCAATTTCAATCTTGCCGATCTGGCGCAGAAGGGATCCTTGTTCGCAACCCGCCCGACGCTGTTCAACTACGTGGCAAGACGCGAGGACCTGGAACAGAGCGCCAATGATCTGTTCAATGTGGTGTCATCGGGGCGGGTGAAAATTCCGCTTCACCAGGAATTTCCACTGGCAGAAGCTGCAAAAGCACATGAGGCGCTGGAGGGCCGGAAAACCACCGGCGCCAGCATTTTGACCGTATGAAAGTGGCGCTCTATCGGACCGCGAACATCAGTTTTTCATTCACAATGACCGGAATTCATACTTTCCGGTCCTGTTCAGGAACATCACCATGGCAGGATTGACGACACATATTCTCGATACGTCCACGGGCCTGCCTGCGTCGGGACTGCCGGTTGAAGTGTGGTCTGCTGACGGCAAGACCCGTTTGGCGCAATGCACCACGAACGCTGATGGCCGCACCGATCAGCCACTGATCGCGCCAAAAGACGCACAGGACGGGTTTTATGAAATTCGGTTTTTTGTTGAACATTATCTGAACAGGGAACCGCCGGTTGACGCGAGCGAGCCGCCTTTCTTTGATGTGATTTCCATTCGCTTCCGCTACAGTTCCGCGCGTCCGCACCACCATATACCCTTGTTGTTGTCGCCCTTTGGCTACTCGACCTATCGTGGGAGTTGATATGCTGAATGAACTTTGTTTCCGCCTCAATGATCAGATCATTCGTCTGAAGGAATTCGATCCAACCGCGACATTGCTGGATTTTATCCGCGAGCAGCAGCATCTGACCGGCACCAAGGAAGGCTGCAACGAGGGTGACTGTGGTGCCTGTACGGTTGCCATCGGCACGCTGGAACAGGACGAGATGATCTATCGTCCGGTCAATGCCTGTATCCAGTTGCTTGGAATGGTGCATGGCCGTCACATCATTACCGTTGATTGCCTGGCGCAAGGCGACGCGCCGCTGCATCCGGTTCAGGAAGCCATGGCGCGAAATCACGGATCGCAATGCGGCTTTTGCACGCCCGGGATTGTGATGTCGCTGTATTGTCTCAACCAGAACAGGGCGGAACCGCCGACGCGGGAAACGGTCAACACCTGGCTGGCGGGCAATCTGTGCCGCTGCACCGGCTACAAGCCAATCATCGATGCTGCCATGGAAAGCTGTTTCGGCCCGCAAGTGCCGGTTCTGGCCGCCCTCGACGAAATGCGCGAGATGAATGCCGCGCTGTCATCGCGCTCTCTGTTTGCCGGCACAGAAGAACGCTTCTTTGCAGCGCCCGCCACTCTCAAAGAGGCTCTGGAACTATATGACAGATATCCGGATGCGACGCCGGTCGCCGGGGCGACGGATGTCGGTCTGTGGGTCACCAAGCGGCTCGATGATCTGCCGAAGATCCTGTATCTCGGCTGCATTGACGGGTTTGGAGATATCACAGCCACTGCAGACAGTCTGACCATCGGCGGTGGTGCTACCTATGAGGCAGCACTGGCGCATCTGGCAGAGATCGATCCTGATATTGCCGCGCTGATCCTGCGCATTGGTTCGCGCCAGGTCCGTGCCAGCGGAACCATTGGCGGAAATATCGCCAATGGATCTCCGATCGGCGACACGCCGCCACTGCTGATCGTTCTGGGTGCAACAATCAAATTGCAGAGCGCCAGCCAGGAGCGCACCATGCCGGTTGAGGAATTTTTCATCGACTACGGCAAGCAGGATCGCGAGGCCGGTGAATTGCTGACGTCCATCGAGGTACCGCGTTTGCAACAGGGCGAGCATGTGCGCTGCAGCAAAATATCGAAACGCTTTGACCAGGATATCTCCGCTGTGATGGGCGCGTTTAAAATCACTCTGGATGGCGACACTGTCACAGCAGCGCGGATTGCCTATGGCGGCATGGCGGGGACGCCGAGACGCGCCTATCGCTCAGAACAGTTGCTGCAGGGCGTGTCGGTGACAGACGAAGCTGGCTGGGAACCGGCCATTGCCGCGCTCGAACAGGAATATGCGCCAATGACCGACATGCGTGCCAGCGCATCCTATCGCATGATCGCCGCTAAAAATCTGCTGCGCAAGGCCCTGCTGGAAATCAGCGGCACGCCAAGCAATGAAACCCGTGTCACCGCTTTGCGGCCTGATGATCTGGAGGCTGCGGAATGACGCATAGTGAAATCAACGCTGCGACAGACGCCACGGCCAGCGTTCGCAAGCCGGTCAAACATGACAGCGGTATCAAACACGTCAGCGGCAGAGCGCATTATATCGATGACGTACCGGAGCCTGCCGGAACCTTGCATGTGGTTCCAGGGCTGGCAATGATCGCCGCAGGGCGAATTGCCAGCATTGATCTGGAGCCGGTCCGGCGCGCACCAGGCGTTGTTGAGGTGTTGACCGTCGCCCATATTCGCGGTGCCAATGACACCAGCCCTGCCGGGACGGGCGATGATCCGGTGTTTACCAATGATAGTGTGAGTTTTCATGGCCAGGCGCTGTTTGCAGTTGTCGCACAAACCAGGCTTGAGGCGCGCAAGGCCGCCCGGCTGGCGAAGATCGATTATGAGGTCGACGAAAAACCAATTCTGACTGTTGAAGATGCACTGGCGGCACATTCCGAAGTGCTTGATGCCTATGAGTTTTTGCGCGGCAAACCGGAAAGCGCGGTTCAAAAGGCGCCGCGCCGTCTGCAATCATCCCTGTTGATTGGCGGTCAGGAACATTTCTATCTGGAAGGCCAGATTGCGCTGGCTATGCCCGGTGAAGACGGCGACATGAAAGTTCTGTCCTCCACCCAGCACCCCACTGAAGTGCAGCATGTGGTGGCTCATGTTCTGGACCTGCCACAGCACGCCGTGACCGTTGAAGTGCGGCGCATGGGTGGCGGTTTTGGCGGCAAGGAAAGCCAGGCTTCGCAGTGGGCGGTAATTGCAGCGCTTGCGGCGCAGGTGACCGGACATCCCTGCAAACTCCGGCTTGACCGCGATGATGATATGATCATGACCGGCAAACGTCACGATTTTGCTGTTGGCTACAAGGTCGGCTTTGAAGACAATGGCCGACTGACCGGCGTCGACACAACCTTTGCCGCGCGTTGCGGTCATTCGGCCGATTTGTCTCTGGGCGTCAATGACCGGGCGATGTTTCATTCAGACAATGCCTATTATTATCCCCATGTGCGCATCCATTCGCGCCGCATGCGCACCAATACGGTTTCGAACACTGCATTTCGTGGTTTTGGCGGCCCTCAGGGAGTGGTGTTTGCCGAACGCATGATGGATGAAATTGCCATCAAGACCGGCCTTGATCCGCTCGATGTGCGCAAGGCCAATTTTTACGGGCAGGACAGTCGCAACACCACCCCCTATGGCATGGTGGTTGAAGACAATATCATTGAGGATATTGTCAGCCAGTTGGAAGAAACAAGCCGCTACCGGGAACGGCGCAAGGCGGTCGATGCCTTCAACAGCTCCAGCAGGTTCATAAAAAAGGGTCTGGCACTGACACCGGTCAAATTCGGCATTGCCTTCACCCTCAACCATCTCAATCAGGCCGGTGCGCTGGTTCATGTCTATACGGATGGATCGGTGTTTCTCAGCCATGCCGGCACGGAAATGGGCCAGGGCCTGTATATTAAGGTCGCCCAGGTGGTGGCCGAGGAATTCGGCATTGACCTTGATCAGGTAAAGATTTCCGCCACCACCACCGACAAGGTGCCGAATACCGGACCGACGGCAGCTTCGTCCGGATCTGATCTGAATGGTATGGCAGCGAAAGTTGCCGCCGATCAGATCAAGGACCGGATGCGGGCTTTTGTCGCCGAGCGGTTCCAGGCCCGTGAGGACGATGTGGTGTTTGCGGACAACAAGGTATCGGTCGGTGACAGCAGTATCAGTTTCAGCGATCTGGCCAGTGATATGCATCTGGAACGCATTTCCCTGTCTGCGTCCGGATATTACCGGACCCCGAAAGTGTCCTGGGACCGGGTGGAGTTAAAGGGCCGGCCATTTTTCTATTTTGCCTATGGCGCGGCCTGTTCGGAAGTTCAGATCGATACCCTGACCGGAGAAACCAGGGTAACCGCCGTCGATATTCTTCATGATGTCGGCAAGTCGCTCAATTCGGCGGTCGATATCGGCCAGATCGAAGGCGGATTTGTTCAGGGGATGGGCTGGCTGACCACCGAAGAACTGGTTTGGGATGCAAAAGGCCAGTTACGCACCCACGCGCCATCGACCTATAAAATTCCGTGTGCATCGGATGTGCCGGAGCATTTTGTGACAAACCTCTATGAGAGCGAGGGCAACCGCGAGGATACAATTTACCGGTCCAAGGCGGTCGGCGAGCCGCCGCTGATGCTGGCTGTGTCGGTGTTCAGCGCGATTTACCATGCGATCGCCAGCATCAAGCCGGGTGCGCGGCCACGGCTGCAGGCGCCGGCCACGCCCGAAGCGATCCTTGATGCAATCGCCTCTCTGGAGATGCCGGGGCAGGGATAACGAGTTTCTGATGAAGATGCGCCGATGAAATTGTGGCAACCTCTTGCCGACTGCCTGAAATCCGGCCGGCCCGCGGTTCTTGTTCTGGTGCAGGAGGCGCGAGGATCGGTGCCGCGCGGTGCCGGGGCAGGGCTGGTTGTGCTGCCGGGCGGTGATTTTTACGGAACCATTGGCGGCGGTGCGCTGGAGTGGCAGGCGCTTGGTCATGCAAAATCATTTTCGGAAAGCGGCATGAACCATGAACGGGTTCAGGTGCCGCTCGGCCCCAATCTGGGACAATGCTGCGGCGGCCATGTCACTCTGAGCTACGAGCTATGGCAGCCGGATCGGCTGGGCGAAGCGCAAATCCTGGCAGACATGGAACGGGCAGGCAGTTTTCACACTGCAAGCCAGACCGATGCCAATGGCCATGTTCGCAGAATTGTCGTTGAAACCGGGGGAACAGAGCAGTTTGGCATCCGAGCTGTGCCGGTGGCGGTGTTCGGTGCCGGTCACGTTGGCAAAGCACTGATGAAATCCTTGTCATTGCTTCCGGTGCGCATGACGTGGATCGATAGTCGTGCCGACATGTTTCCCGGAGTTGTACCGGATAATATCAGCATGCATGCGCTGGCCGATCCGCGCATGATCCTGCCTGATCTTGACCGCGAAACGGCCATTCTCATCATGACTCACAGCCACCCTCAGGATCTGTCGATCCTGGAAGCGGCTCTGAAAGCCTCATTTTCATTTGTCGGTGTTATTGGCAGCAGGTCAAAACGGGCGAGGTTTGAATCGATGCTGATCAAGAGCGGAATGGCACCGGAACTGGCGCGAAGTTTTATCTGTCCTATCGGTATTCCTGGTCTTGAGGGCAAGGAACCAAGTGTTATCGCGGCATCTGTTTCAGCACAGGTTTTTTTGGGAAAACAACCTAAAAACTAAAACGGAACTTGTCTTTTACCAGGCAACGCGCCCTAATACGACCTTGAAGAGCAGGGGGTTAACAGTCTTGACAGTTGAACAGTCGAATAATGCAACGCCGTTGCTGCAGGCCCGTGGCATTGTCAAACGGTTCGGAACTTTGACCGCAAATGATTATATCGATCTGTCGTTGGTGCCGGGCGAAATCCACGCTCTTCTGGGCGAAAACGGTGCCGGCAAATCGACCTTTGTCAAAATGCTCTATGGCAGTTTGCGCCCTGATGAGGGAACGCTGAGCTGGAAGGGTAACGAAGTTTCCATTACCAACCCGGCAATGGCCCGTGAGTTGGGCATTGGCATGGTGTTTCAGCATTTTTCGCTGTTTGAGGCCCTCACGGTGGAAGAGAATATCCTGCTGGCTCTACCAAAAGAGCAGGCCAAAAACCTGCGGCAGCGCATCAAAACGGTGTCTGCCGATTATGGTCTTCCGCTCAACCCGACCGCGACAATTGCCGATTTGTCCGTCGGCGAACGACAGCGGGTCGAAATTGTCCGCTGCCTGCTGCAGGAACCGGATCTCATCATTATGGATGAACCGACATCGGTGCTGACGCCTCAGGAAGCCGATGAGTTGTTTCTGGTTCTGGAAAAACTCGCCGCCGAGCACAAATGTATTCTGTATATCAGCCACAGACTCGACGAGGTGAAGCGGCTCTGTCATCGGGCAACCATATTGCGCCATGGCAAACTGATTTCAGAATGTGATCCAAAACAGGAAACCGCAAAAACACTAGCGGCGATGATGGTGGGCAGTGAAGTTGCCGATGTCAGCCGCATTCCGCGGGATTTTCATGGCGTCAAGAAATGTCTGGTGGTACGCGCGCTGAATGTTGAACCGGAACTGAACACCGGCACCAGTCTGGTTGATGTGTCCTTTGATGTTGCCCATGGTGAAATTCTCTGCATCGCCGGTATTGCAGGTAATGGCCAGAGTGAATTGTTCGGCGCCCTGTCCGGCGAAACACCTGTGTCGGACGTTGGTGCGATTGTGTTCGATGGTTGGCCCTGCGCTGCGGACGGAATTGCCGAGCGACGCCGACGCGGTGCGGCCTTCGTACCCGAAGAACGCAATGGCCATGGCGCTCTGGCGGGTTTGAAACTCAGCCGCAATATCCTGCTGTCCTGGAACAATCCCAATGACGGAACCACCTCACGAGGTGTTATTGACCGCCTCTCACTGGCACGCCTGGAAGGCAGGATTACGGAAGCTTTTGATGTGCGGATGGCCCACGCCGATGTGGAAGCCGGCGCCTTGTCCGGCGGCAATCTGCAAAAATTTGTTGTCGGCCGCGAAGTCAAACGCAATCCCAAGCTGCTGATCGTTTCCCAACCCACCTGGGGTGTCGATGCGGGGGCGGCCAGTCTGATCCGGCAAAAGCTCATTGATCTGTCGAGACGCGGCACCACGATTGTCGTGATCAGCCAGGATCTCGACGAAATATTCGAGATCGCTGATCAGGTGGCGGTGATATCCGAAGGCCGGATGTCAGCATCCTATCCGATTGATGAAATCACCCGTGAGCAGATCGGCCTTTTGATGGGAGGGGTAGACGCGGAGGCCCGGCCGGTATCGGAACCGCCTGGTCCCATCGAACAGGCAGAGGCGCCTGCACAATCAGTTCGCTCAACGCCGGATGCCAACACCGAGGTGGACCATGCAGTTTAAATTACAGCGCCGGGAAGAGCATTCGGCATGGATGACGGTCTTCTCGCCCCTGATCGCGGTGCTGCTGATGCTGGCCACGGGAGCCGCACTGTTTACAAGCCTGGGGATTGACCCTGTCAAAGGCTTGTCGGTGTATTTTCTTCAACCCTTGCTCAGCGCCTGGTCGCTGCAGGAACTGGTGGTCAAGGCAACGCCTCTGATTCTGATCGGCATTGGCCTGTCGTTCTGCTACCGGGCCAATATCTGGAATATCGGCGCAGAAGGACAATTTATTGCGGGTGCTCTGGCCGGTTCCTACATCCCGATCATGATGTCCGGCTGGGAAGGCCCTCTGGTTTTCCCGGCGATGATTGCCGCAGGGCTTGCCGGCGGCGCACTCTTCGCGTTGATTCCGGCGCTGCTGAAGGTCCGGTTTGGCGCCAACGAAATTCTCACCAGTCTGCTGCTGGTCTATGTCGCGCAGTTCCTGCTCGATTGGCTGGTACGCGGACCGTGGCGCGATCCGGAAGGTTTCAATTTTCCCGAAAGCCGGCTGTTTGGCAGCGATGCCGTAACGCCACTGATTTTTGATGGCGGCAGGATGCATATTGGCTTTCCCATCGCACTGATCATCGCCCTTGTCGCGGCATACTATTTGAGCCGGACAATTCACGGCTTCAAGATACAGGTAATCGGACAATCACCACGGGCCGCGCGCTTCGCCGGTTTCAGCCAGAACAAAATGATCTTTCTCGCCTTCGCAATTTCCGGAGCATTGGCCGGCCTGGCCGGTATACTGGAGGTGGCGGGTCCGATCGGCCAGCTCCGCCCGGTGATCTCACCCGGCTACGGGTTCACTGCAATTATCGTTGCGTTTCTCGGCCGCCTTAACCCCATCGGCATCGTCATTGCAGGCTTTGTGCTGGCCTTGTCCTATCTGGGCGGTGAGGCGGCCCAGGTATCGCTTGGCATCTCCGACAAGATTGCCAGGGTGTTCCAGGGTCTGCTGCTGTTTTACGTACTCGCCTGCGACACGTTCATCGTCTACACCATCCGCCGTGTCGGTACAGTCAGGGAGGCAGTCTGATGGAAATTTATGAAGCCATCATTCTGACGATCATCACAGCCGCCACACCGTTGTTGCTGGCTGCCTGTGGTGAACTGGTTGCAGAACGATCCGGGATTCTCAATCTCGGCGTTGAAGGTATGATGATCATGGGTGCGGTCAGTGCGTTCGCCACGGCCTACACTACCGGCTCGCCCTATCTTGGGGTTGCGGCGGGCATTGCCGCCGGCGCGCTGGCCTCGCTCCCCTTTGCATTTCTGACGATTTCGATGGTCACCAATCAGGTGGCGACCGGTCTTGCGCTCACCATCCTCGGGCTGGGGCTGTCCGGAATGATCGGCGATGCCTATATCGGCCTGCCGGGAGTCAAGCTGGCACCGATCTATATCGAGGGGCTTTCGGATCTGCCCTATGTCGGCAGAATCCTGTTTTCGCAGGACATCATTGTCTATGCGTCAATCGTGCTGGTATTGGCGGTCTGGTATTTCCTGTTCAAATCGCGTGCCGGCCTGTCGCTGCGCGCGGTCGGTGACAGCCATTCCTCGGCTCATGCGCTGGGTGTGTCGGTGCGCAAGGTGCGCTATCTGGCGGTCATTTTCGGCGGTGCCTGTGCCGGTCTGGCCGGGGCCTATCTGTCTTTGGTCTACACCCCGCAATGGACTGAAGGCATGACGGCAGGGCGGGGCTGGATTGCAGTGGTTCTGGTGGTTTTCGCCACCTGGATGCCGGGACGGCTGCTGGCCGGGGCCTATCTGTTCGGTGCTGTCCTGATATTACAGCTGCACGCCCAGGCCGCAGGTGTGAAAATTCCGTCCCAGTTCCTCTCCAGTCTGCCTTATCTGGCGACCATCATTGTGCTGGTTCTGATTTCCAGAAACCGCACGCTGGTGAAGAAAAACTCACCGGCCTGCCTTGGCAAGCCGTTCGTACCTGATGTCTAATCGGCATCAGAGCAGAATTAAAAGTCACATAATCAGGGATTTCATTACATGAAAAACATCATCAGAACTCTTGCAGGAGCTGTTGCTCTTGCCACTATCGGACTGGCAGGAACGGCGTTTGCCGACAGCCATGAGAAAACCCGGATCGGCTTTATCTATGTCGGACCAATTGGCGATTTCGGCTGGTCCTATCAGCACAATCAGGGCCGGCTTGCCATTGAAAAGGCATTCGGTGACAAGGTTGAGACCAACTATGTAGAAAGCGTCTCGGAAGGACCGGATGCGGAGCGGGCAATCGAACGTCTTGCCCGTGAAGGATACGATATGATTTTCACCACGTCCTTCGGCTACATGAATCCGACCGTCAAGGTGGCGGCCAAGTTCCCCGATGTCTACTTCGAACATGCCACAGGCTATAAACGCGCCGACAATGTTTCAACCTATTCGTCACGGTTTTACGAAGGTCGTTATATTATCGGTCAGATCGCGGCAAAAGTCTCAAAGACCGGAACCGCAGGTTACATCGCATCATTCCCGATTCCCGAAGTGGTGCGCGGCATCAATTCCTTCATGCTTGGCGCGCAGTCCGTCGATCCGGATTTCAAATTGAAAGTGGTTTGGGTCAATACCTGGTTCGATCCGGGCAAGGAAGCCGATGCTGCCAAGGCCCTGATTGACCAGGGTGTTGACATCATCACCCAGCATACCGATTCTCCGGCGCCGCTTCAGGTTGCTGCGGAACGCGGCATCAAGGGCTTCGGCCAGGCATCGAACATGATCGCATTTGCGCCGGAAGCTCAGATGACTTCCATTGTCGATAATTGGAACGCCTATTATGTCTCCCGGGTTCAGGCCGTCATGGATGGCACCTGGACGTCAACCGACACTTGGGGTGGTCTCGGCAGCGAGATGGTGGAGATGGCTCCCTACACCAACCTTCCCGATGATGTTGCCGCAGAAGCTGCCGAAACTGAGGCGGCAATCCGCAATGGCGACCTGCATCCGTTCGCCGGCCCGATCTACAAGCAGGACGGAACGCTGCTGGTTGGTGAAGGTGAAACTGTTGATGACGGTACGCTGCTTGGCATGAATTTCTATGTCAAAGGCGTCGATGGTGAACTGCCGCAATAGTCACCTTTGAGCATGATCAAAAGGGAGCCGGCTGGAAAGCCGGCTCTTTGCTTTTCGGCATTTGCCGACACAAATCCGTGACATACTACATTAAACGATCTAGGATTCAGGCCGAGGGAACAACGTCGGCAGTCGGCGCCAGGGGTGGCATTTATGAGTCTATGGAAGCGCATGATGGGTCGGCGGCCGGACGCCGAGCCGAAACCACCTGTCAAAACCCGCAACAGCCGGAAACGCTTTCGCGACGTTGATGAAATCACCGATATCGCTGCCGAAGAAGCATTTGACGGTGCCTTGACCGAGAGCATTCGCGCGCGCTGGCTCTTCTGGCAGGAACTGGGCGATCTGGCACCGGAGCTGATCGCGCCGCAGGTCAATGTGATCTACAAGAACATTCCCGCATGGCCGTCTGATCGCCTTGCCTTCCTGACCATCGAGCGGGAAGGCTCGACGGTACTGGCCACAGATGGCCTGTCTGATCCGTTCGCCGATGACCATCAGGGCAATCAGGGTTTCGGGCTGGAATTCTTCATGGATATTGCCGAACGCCCGATGTCGGAGCAATCACGCAATATCGCCGTCGAAACGCTGATGACCGTGGCCTACAACACTGTCGCGCGCGGCGGTATGGAGGACCTGCTGGACGAATTCGGCGTGATATCCATGGAAATCCCGGAAAGTGATCTTCCGGCAACGCATCTCACCGCTGACGGCAGCGCCTGTATCCTGCTGGGAGCTCCGAAAGCAGATTTTGATACGCTCTATATCGATGGTCCGATGGGCGATATCGCCCTGATTTCCCTGACATTGCTGACCGGCCGCGAGACCAACCTGATCCGCAAATTCGGCGCCAGCGCCAGAGCCGAAATCGCGCAAAATCTGCTGGAGGCCGGAATCGGCCACCGCACAATCGTCGGCCGCCCCTCGATTATTTAAAAATTTCCAACGGGCAACTCACATCCCGGACTTTGCGATCAAAGTCAGCGCCGAAAGTCCGGGAAGTTTTTATCAGTTTCCGGCCATTTCAGGCCATCCCGATCTGTTGCAGCGGGACCTTGCGGGCATCCTGCGGCCGCAAGGCAATCATTGCTTCCAGTGATTTGCGCAAGGAAACGTGATCAGAACTGTCAAACAGATTGATCATTTCATCGGGATCATTCTCCAGATCATACAACTCCCCGGCACCACTGATCTGATCCAGTGACAGCCTGTGGGTCTTTGTCCTGACGGTGCGCAATTCCAGCGCGACCCCTGAGCGTGATGGACGCAGGTCCCATTCATTATAGGCAAATTCGCGGTGTGCGTCGTCCTGTTCGATCAGATCGCGCATGCTCTGACTGTGCATCTCCATCAGCGGCGGTGCATCCGCATAGTCGAGAATTGTCGCGGCAAAATCCAGATTTGATACCGGATCAGCGACACGTTTGCCGGCCGGTATACCGGGGCCTTTCAGAATGCAGCCGACACGCAGCAACCCGTCATACAGCATCGGCCCTTTCAGCAGCAGACCATGATCACCGAGCCAGTCGCCATGGTCAGCGGAATAGATGATGATCGTATTGTCATCGAGATCAAGCCGCGAGAGTTCCGCCATGATGCGTCCGACATTGTGGTCGATCAGCGAAATCATGCCGTAGTAATTGGCAATGACTTCGCGCAGCTGATCGTCGTCCATTACCGGGGTGCGTGAGAATTTCTCGCGAAATTCCGCCAGATCTGCCCGGATTTCGGGCTTGCCTTCAAGCGAATTCCGATGCCACCAGGGGCGGTTTTCAAGGTCGAGTGTGCGGTGTTCCGGCAGATCGACGTCCTCGGGCCGGTGCAACAGGCTCCAGGGCAGAGGACAGTCGAAGGGATGGTGCGGATCGGGAAACGAGGCCCAGATGAAAAATGGCTCGTCGTCCTTGTCGGCTTCATTGATACGAGCAATGGTCCTGTCTGCGACCCAGGTTGAATTGTGCCAGGCCACCGGCAGGCCGGAATGCCAGGTCTGGGGAGCGTCCTTGGTGTTCGGGCCGACATTGGTCGCATAGGCTTCGTTTTTGGCCTCGCCATGGCCATCAGCATAGTACCAGTGCTCATAATGCTGGCCGCTGGGCGGCTCCATCGGCAAATGCAGATTATGGCCTTCAACCACCAACTCGACATGGCCGAATCCCATATAGGGTCCAAACCAGTCCGCATCATATTTATCCATACTGTCGCGGCATTCAGGTGTGCCGGTGGGCGCGAACGTATGTGCGGTGGCAAAATGGGCCTTGCCGATCAGGGCAGTGTTGTAGCCGGATGCGGTCAGCGCACCGCCAAAGCCTTTTTCGCCAATTGCCGGATCAAGGTCGATGCCATTGTCCGAAACACCATGGGTCGCCGGCAGCAGGCCGGTGACAATCGACGCACGGGCCGGCTGGCAGACGGGATTGGATGTAATGCAGGTGGAAAAATGGGTGCCTTCGCGAGCCAGTTGATCCAGATGCGGTGTTTTGACCTTGCGTCCTTCAAAACCGAAGCAATCTCCGCGATGCTGGTCGGCAGTGATGAAAATGATATTCGGCCGTTTGCTCATGGGTGAATTCCTGTGGCGCAGGCGCAGAGTGGCCCTGCAAGGGGGATGCAGGGCCAAACAGCGCTGTTACTTGATGAGTTTTGCGAGGTCGGTCATGCTTTTCGAAGATGAGGCGATATAGGCAGCCGCCTCATCCAGAGGTTTCCAGATCGGCGTCACGCCGTAGCTCTTTGCAAAGTCGATCCACTCGTTGGATTGCGCCATGCCGCCAAAGATCTCCGCAAGCCGGGCCATAACATCGTCCGGGGTGTCCTTGGGTGCCCAGACCGCGGTCCAGATTCCCAGATCATGTGGAATGCCGACATCGGCAAAGGACGTCAGATCGCCTTTGAATTTCACCAGTTCCAGATCTGTGGACGCCACCAGAAAGACGGCATCACCGGTATTGATGGAGTCCAGACCCGCCGGAACCCCCGGCATGGCCGCATCGATCTGATCGCCCAGCAGGGCGGCCATGGTTGGTGCGCCGCCGCCATAGGGTATGATGTTGACGTCAATACCATAAGTATCTTCGACAGCAATGATGGCAAGGTGTTGCGGACTGCTGAGAGCGGGCACTCCGACCGTCAGTTCACCGGGCCTTTCCTTCGCCGCAGCGACAAATTCATCAAGGGTTTTCCAGTTCTTCGAGGGCCGGGTCAAAAACCAGGCACCGCGCAGATTGAAAACACCGACCGGGCGGAAATCATCAGCGCTGACCGGCAGATTATCCTGGAACAGGGCCAGCGTAGTCATAACCGTGTCGGCGACAAGCAGCGTATAGCCGTCCGGCTCTGCCTGTGACGCCTGCAAGATGCCGGCAACACCGCCACCACCCGTGACTGAATCGATCACAATTGGCTGGTCGATAAACGCGTCGGAGTTTTTGGTCAGCCCGCGAATGGCCGTATCCGTGGCGCCTCCGGGGGCAAATGCGTTGATGATATGGATTGGTTTGGACGGAAAGTCCTGTGCAACGGCCATCCCGCTAAAAGTCACCGCCACTACAGTGGCCAGAGCCGCCGCACAGCCGGTCATTGAGCTGAATATTTTCATGTTCTTCTCCTTGCTGGTTAAAATCATGGGCCGGATTTCCGGCCTGGTTTTGCTTCTGTTCGGTGTTTTGAACGGGAAGCGAAGTCATAAAGAAATTTTCCGGCGATCGCGGTCAGCACAACAATGCTCAACAGGGAGAGGGGGCTTGTCAGAAAAACCGTTGCATCACCGCGTGAGATCATCAGGGCGCGGCGGAAATTGCTTTCGATCACCGGCCCGAGGATCAGCCCCAGCGCCAGGGCGGGAATTGAAAAATTGAACCGGTACATGAAGTAGCCGAGTACGCCGAAGACCAGTGCGACCACCATTTCAAACGAATTGTTGGTGCTGGCAAAGCTGCCCGCCAGAGCCAGAATCAGAACACTGCCAAGCAGCACCGCCCGGTCTATCCGCAACACAGCGGTAAAAGGTCTGATGAGCAGAAAGGCGGCGATCAGTGTTGTCAGATTGGCGACGCCAAGCGCCACCAGAATGCCATAGGCCATTTCCGGGCTTTCACGAAAGAACAGCGGGCCTGGCTGCAGGCCGAACAGCATCAGAGCGCCCAGCATGATGGCAGTCGATCCATCGCCCGGTATTCCCAGTGTCAGCATCGGGATTGTGGCGCCGCCTGTGACCGCATTATTCGCCGCCTCCGGCGCTGCAAGTCCCTGCGGAACGCCTTCGCCCATTTTCCGGTCGCTCTTCAAGAAGCCCTTTTCAATCTGGCGTTTCACATAGGCATAGGACAGCCAGCCGGCCGTATCGGAGCCAACGCCCGGAACGATGCCAAGCAGCGATCCGATTGTGGTTCCAACGGCAAGCTGCTTGCGCATATTCCACAAATCGCGAAGCAGCCCGCCCATTCTGAAACTGCCGTCTTTAGAAGGTGGTTTTGCACTGGCCGCATCCTGGGAAATATCAACCAGCACTGTGGCCACTGCGAACAGGCCGACAATGGCGGCGAGAAACGGGATGCCGCCGAGCAACTGATAATAACCCAGCGTCAATCGCGGCATTCCAGTCAGTTCATCAAGTCCGATGGTCGAAATGATCAGTCCCAGACAGGACGCCATCAGGCCTTTCAGCAGATCGCGCCCCGACAGGCTTGAAACTGCCGCCAATGCCAGCAGGCCGATCATCGCCAGATCAGCCGACGAAATCCGGACCGCATAAATCCCGATGACGCCGACCAGCGGAACAGCGACCAGCCAGCTGGCCGTTCCCCCGCAAAACGATGCTCCGATGGACAGGGCAAGGGCCCGGCCGGCTTCGCCGCGCTGGGCCATGGGAAAGCCTTCCATAGCGGTTGCAGCGGCCGCTGGAGTGCCCGGCGTGCGGATCAGGATTGCGGAAAATGCCCCGCCGGTTTTGGTGCCGACATAAATCCCGATCAGGATCATGAAGGCGGAAAACGGTTCCATGCCGAATGTGATTGGAATGAGAATTGCCAGCGCCATGGGCGATGACAGCCCGGGCAGCACCCCGACCAGAAGCCCCAGCGCGCTGCCGATAAACAAAAACGCAAAACTGACCGGCTGAAAGATATCGGCGAAGGCACCAAGGATGAATTGCATTAAAAACTCACCTCACAATGCCGACGATGTGAACGAACAGCACGTAGAGAAAGCCGGTGGAAAGCACCGCCCCGATCAGAACCCGGCTGAACGGCCGCACACCAAAGGCGAGAAACACGAGCAGCAGGAAAACAAAGGTCAAAAGTGCAAAATGTATCTGCCTGAACAGCAGAATATAAAGAATCATCAGCACAGTTGCTGCAAGCGCGCGATGCGTGGCGCTCAGATGCCAGTCATAATCGCCATCCAGCCTGGTTGTCTTGGCGAAAAACAGCAACATTCGAGCCACCGCAAATACGCCCATCGTTCCTGCCACCAGGCGCGGAAACGTGCCGGAGGACACCTGGCCGCCGCCCGCTCCAGATCCGGTTTCGACGAATACCAGAACAGCCACAGCAAGTATGGCCGATAATACCAGCAATTCCTGGAACAGCGCTTGGCGCACAATCAATCCTCCCTGTGGTGTTTCCCGTTTTTAATGCGCCTGCCTGTCTACACGGCGGCGTCGTCGGGTTTGTCACCACTTGATCGGAGAAAGGCTCGCATCTAAGATACATTCTGGTCAAGACTGAATATCAGGCAAATCATATGAATAAAATGAATACCTATCTGCCGCTCCGCCATGTTGCTGTGCTGCTGACGCTTGAGGAGCACGGTAGTATAAACGCCGCCGCAACCATTCTCGGCATGACCCAGTCGGCATTGACCAAGGCTCTGCAGCGGGCAGAGGAAGATCTTGGGGTTCGGCTGTTTGACCGGCATTCCAAAGGTGTTCTTCCGACGGCATCCGGCAAGGCCGCGCTGGAGCACGCCAAGATCATCCGCAGTCAAAGCCACCAGATCATGAATGCCATCGACGGTCTCAGAAATTCCCCCGGCAAGGTCCATGTCGGAGCCGGGGCGTCGTTTCTGGATGCGCTGCTGCCCCGGGCGATTGCCAATGTGGTTTCGCGCAGCCCGACCGCTAAAATCCATCTCAAGGTGGATACGGTCGCAGTGCTGCTGAATTTGCTGAGGGAGCGAAAACTCGATCTGTTGTTCGTATCGGAATTCCCCGGAATCGCCACCATGCAGGATATTGACTGGCAACCGCTGATCACCAACGAGATGGATATTGTCGCGCGTGCCGGCCATCCGCTGGCCGAACGCAGGAATATCGGCCCGGCCGACCTTCGGGATTTCGGCTGGGTGCTGGGTGGTGAGGATGACCCGCAATATCTCTATCTGGAAAGCGTCTTCCGTTCGCGCGGCTGGGTGTTTCCGCATGTCTCGGTTGAAGCCGTGTCGCGCACGGTTGCCATCCGTATTGTGCAGCAGTCTGACCTGTTGACCTTGTTGCCGAACATTCGCACCAATCCCTATCACGGCGATATCGTCCGCATCGACTGCCAGAACATCACCTGGACCCGTGTCGCCGGAATTGCCGTGCGCAAAGGCTATAGGCTGCCGCCAGCGGGCAGATCTCTGATGTCCGAAATCAAGATGATCTGCGAAGGCTACAATTAGGCCGATCCACGCAATGCGGCGGACTGTGGAGGGCAGGGCACATTATGAAAACTGCGACGGCTTTTCGCGGTGATATTGCGCTGATTTCTGATAGGCCTGTGCAAGCGAAAGAATTGACAATTCATCATGCATCGATGAAATCGCCTGCAACCCAACCGGCAATCCGCCGGGCGTAAAGCCTACCGGGATGGATGCGGCCGGTTGTCCGGTCAGATTGAAGGGATAGGTGAATGTCGCCCAGGAAACGATATTCTTGTCTTCATAGCCGGGCGGCATATCAAGCCCGGTCGGAAAGGCGGCCACTGGCAGTGTCGGTGTCAGCAGAATATCGTAAACCTCGAAAAACCGGCGCATTTTCTCGCGGAAATCATAGCGCTTGAAGACGCTCTGATAATAGCTGTTCATATCCTGATCCAGCGCTTTGCGGAGAATATCAAGCACCGGCGGATCAAGCAGATCAGGCTTGTTGCGAATGATATCACCCAGTCTGGTTCCCACACCTGCGTAAAATTCGGCCGTCCACATATCGATCGGATCGTCCATGACGGTTTCCACCAGTTCGACCTGCAGGCCCAGCCTTTCAATATGTCTGATGGCCTGTTCCATCAACCGCATGACTTCCGGATCAACACGCCCGTAGCCGAGTGTCGGGCTCCATGCGATTTTCAGAGTGCGGTAGGATTTCATCGCACCGGCGAAATCCGGCTGCCCGCCTGCCACGGTGAATGGATCGCGCTTGTCATACCCGGCTATGGTGGACAGGACGAGCGCAGCATCTTCAACACTGTGCGTTAAGGGCCCGACATGCGCCAGAGTTGGCGTAGCCGATGTTGGATATACAGCCACCCGCCCGAAATTGGCCTTGATGCCAAACAGTCCCGTGAGCGCCGCCGGAATGCGCACCGAGCCGCCACCATCTGTGCCCAACGCATAGGGCACCAGCCCGGCTGCAACCATCGCGGCAGCACCGCAGCTGGAGCCGCCCGGCGTCAGATCGGTGTTCCAGGGATTGCGCGTAATGCCGGTCAGCTGGCTGTCACCAACGGCTTTGCAGCCGAATTCGCTGGTGGTCGACTTTCCAAGAATAACGGCGCCGGCGGCACGCAGCCGTTCCACAGAGGGAGCATCTTCTGTTTGGTTTGCATCCGGTGTGGCGCGGGAGCCCGCCCGCATCGGCATATCCTTGACGGCGATCAGATCCTTGATCGATGTGGGTATACCGTCCAGCTCGCCCAGTTTGCTGCCGCTCAATATGCGCGCCTCACTGGCTTCGGCCTGTCGGCGGGCACCCTCGAAATCGGTATGCACAAACATGTTGAGTCTGGGTTCCAGCTCTTCATAGCGCGCCACAACTCCCGCCAACAATTCAGTTGGCGAGAAGTCTTTGCGTGACAGGCCACTGCTCAAATCGCGGATCGTCTTGAATGCGAACTCGAATGCCATTGCAAGCTCCGATTCAGAAACAGAAAGGGGAGGGAGACTGTGTCAATCTAGTCGTCAAGCAAGGCCACGGCACGTACAGGGGAGCCGGAACCGCCCTTGAATTTGATCGGCAGGCCGATGAATTCAAATTCGCCCTTGTCAAGCAGCTCTTCCAGATTGACCAGCCATTCGAAATGGGAAATGCCCAGGTCCCGGCACATGCGGTGCTGTGCAAAGATGTTGTCGGACGGCTTGTCAGTCGACGGTCCTTCAACACCATGCATCCGCGAGCCGCGGTCATAGAGCCATTGCGTTGCCTCTGTCGTCAGACCAGGATTGGCCCAGACAAGAGCTTTCGCGTCATCCTTGTTGCGGTTGTGAAAGCCGGTGCAAAGCAGCACGATATGCCCGTCGACTTTGACGCCGGAAGCCGCCTCTGCAGCTTCCATATGCGCCTCTGTGATGTCTTCCAGATCGCCGATATGGCGCAAATCAAGACAAACAGACTTGCCCATGAACAGATCCAGAGGCATTTCATCAACCGGTGTGCCCTTCGGATTGACATGCAGAAAGGCGTCCACATGGGTGCCGACATGATCCAGCATTCCGATGTAATTGGTCTGAAACGTCATGGCGTCACCCGGCACACCCAGTCCGAATGAGGCTGTGCTTTCATGGCTCAGCGCCTTCAGATAAATCGGGCTCTGGAACAGCTTGTGAGCCGGCATGTTGTCTTCGATTGTCAGGCTGAGATCTACAATACGTCTGGCCATGGGAAAGTCCTTTCAGTGAGTGTTTTTGCTTTACATGAGAGATGGGAGGAAGGTCGCCAGCGCCGGAAAATTGGCTATCAGGGCGACGAGGATGATCAGAATTATCCAGTAGGGAATGGAACCTTTGAAAATCCGCGCCAGGGTTGCGTCCGGATCGGAAACGCAGCTTTTCACGGTATAGACGCACAGGCCCAAAGGCGGCGTCAGCAAACCGGCCTCAATTGCGACGATGCCCATGATGGCAAAGGCAATGGGGTCATAGCCGAGGCTCGACGACAGCGGCGCAAAGATGGGTACGGTCAGCAGAATGATGGAAACCGAGTCGATGAACATGCCGAGAATGAACCAGACCAGCACCATGATCGATAAGATCACGAAGGGAGAATCGCCAAGGCTCAGGAACAGGTCCTGAATAAAGCCGGTAATGCCACCCAGTGCCAGCAGCCGTGAATACATCTGCGCGGTGATCAGGAGAAACAGCAAAGGTGCGGAAATCCGGCCGGTTTCCAGAACCGCCTCGCCGATGCCGCGCAGACTGACGCCTTTCAAAACGGCCAGCAACAGGGCCAGAAGTACGCCAACGCCTGCAGCTTCTGTCGGGGTGAAGACACCGAACCAGATGCCGCCCAGAACCACCACGATCAGGATACAGACACCGATCCCGCCGAGCTTTTCCCGTTTCAGATCGGAGCGGGTCGGCTCGTGAGCCGAAGCCGTGTCGACATGGTTGGCGCCTTCGCCGAAGAATGCCGGTTTGAGCTTTGCGTAACCGATGATGAACAGAAAAAACATCGCCGCCAGCAACAGGCCCGGCAGCACGCCGGCGACAAACAGGCGGCCGATAGATTGTTCGGAAATAACACCCCAGACGATCAGCAACACGCTGGGCGGGATGAGCATACCCAGGGATGCGCTGCCTGCGATCGAACCAAGAGCGGTGGATTTGTCGTAATTGTGTTTGACCATCTGCGGATAGGCGATGCGCGAAAACGCCGCCGCCGACGCAATGCTGACGCCGGTAACCGCACCAAATACCGCGTTACCTGCAACTGTCGCGAGGGCGAGGCGCCCGGGCAGGCGTTTCAGCCCGCGATTGATCAGATTATACAGATCGGCTGCGGTCCCGGACCGCGCGATGAATTCACCCATCAGCACAAACAGCGGAATCACGGCAAAGACATAGTCCCGGATCGCCTCATAGGTGGTATTCGCCAACAGAGACCCGGCCACATCGACGCTGCCGGTGAGATACGCCAGTCCGAAGAAACTGGACAAGCCCAGGGCAATCACCACCGGAACGCTACAGATGATGAGAGCGATCAGGATGGCGATGATGGCCATTGCAAATTCAGGACTGCCCATAAGTCTGGCCCTTCCGGTCCGCTTGAAACAAAGTGATGGTGTGCTGCGCCATCAGTGGTCGAAGGCCGGGTCCGGTGAGGGTCGGCGGTTGATGAGGGTCTGAAGAATGATCATGCCGTAATTGATCACCGCCAGAATGGCGCATGACACAATGATGAGTTTGACCGGCCAGACCGGCACCTGAAAGGACGCGTGACCTTCGAATTCCAGCGTTCTGATGGCTTTCAACATCGGCGTCCATGACGCCCAGGCGATCAGACCGAACAGAAGCGCCCCCAGTGCGGACACAAAGATTTCAAAAATCGCTTTTCCGGTCTGATTAAGGCGACTGAACAACAAATCGGAGCGCAACATGCCGCCAATTCGAACTGCATAGGACAATTGCAGAAAGGCAATGATCACGATGCCGTTGGCGACAATTTCCGCGATTCCGATGACCGGCTTGTTGAAGACAAACCGCATCACCACATCAAACGCAATCAGCACGGCAACGATCAGCAGTAAAGTGGCCGCAACATATTTGAGCACCTGGTTGATAATCACAACCGAACGATCAATTTTGTCCAACATGCTGCGGTCCACCTTCTGTTGCCGTGCTATCTCAGTCTTGGGGGTTATTTGATTTCGTAACGATACGGCCATTCATGGCCGAGCTCTTCGACCTTATCCATGTAGAAATTGAGCACTTCCGTCCCCTGGAAGCCGCGTCCGTTCAGCTCTTGCGCCATGCGGTTCGGAAAGTCCTTCAGAGCCACAGCCCAATCCTTGCGGGCTTCATCGGAAATCTCTTTGACCTCGACATCAAGAGCGCGCAATTTTTCGAGACCTTCTGCATCGTTGCGGGCGCAGACTTCAGCTGTCACTTCCGACCATTCACTGCCCATTTCTTTCAAAATGACCTGAACGTCTTCGGGCAACCGGTCCCAGCTGTCCTTGTTGATCGTCACGGCGTTGAGATATTGCGCGCCAAAATCGGTTTTTGTGAAATACGGTGCGACTTCATTCAGTTTGAATTTATACCACCATGCGGACGCGCTCAAATAACCTTCATAAACCCCGGATTGGATCGACTGATAGGCTTCGTTGAGGTTTGAAGCGACAGCAGTTGCGCCGACAATCCAGTCAAGATTGGTTCCGGCACCGGCAATTTTGTGGCCTTCAAGATCAGAAAAACTCTCCCAGGCGAAATTCGAGCCAAGGCCGTAATTCTCCAGGCATGCCCCGCCCAGATAAATCTGATTGTGCTCTTTTTCGAACGAGGTGTAGAGCTCGGGAAATTCCTCGAAGGTCGCCTTTGCGGCCGCCGTCACGATTTTGGCATCAGGCGAATTGAACGGCAGAAACAGGGTGAAGGTCTGCAGATAACCATTGGATGGCTCGAAGATCAGGGAAATGAATCCGATGTCCAGAATGCCGTCACGCGTGGCTTCCAGAACCTCGGTGACTTTTGCCACCTGTCCGGCGTGAAGTTCCTGAAGATTGACGGTATGATCGGTGCGCTCTTCAATACGCCTTTTGAGCTCAGGTGCGAACCATTCACTGGCGGTTTCGGTATAGGCCAGAAGACCGATCGGATGACCCGACCCCATGCGGAGATTGATTACATCTGCACTGGATAGACTTGTGGTTGAAAGCAGGGCTGCTGAAGCGATTAGGCTTTTGACGAGATGCGACATGAAAATCCCTTTCTGGCGTTCGATATTGATTGAGTTTATCGCCCAAAGTTGGGCTGTCGAACTTTACCTGAAATGCACCGTTCCAAATCCTTCAAGTTTTGACAATTAGGAAAATTTGGAAGTGTGATATAGAAATGATTTATATCGAGGCCTAAAAAATCCGCATGAATTCATGTGCCGGACTCGACCTTTCAAGCTTTGGAAAATGGTAAATGGAACTCAGAGATCTGCATTCCCTGATCGGCATCGCCGAGACCGGCAGTCTGTCAGGCGCGGCGCGAAAACTCAATCTGACTCAGCCGGCCCTGAGCGCATCTCTGAAACGCCTGGAACAGGAATTGAATGTCCTGCTGGTACGGCGTCATTCGCGTGGTGCAGCGCTGACCGAAGAGGGCAAATATGTTCTGCAGAAATCCTATCACATTGTCCGCGATGTGGCGGAAGTGGTGTCAGTCGTCGACGGCCTCGCGGAAGAGCCGATCGGACTGGTGCGGCTTGGCCTTCCCACAACAATTGCCGGCGGATTGATCCCGGAATTTTTCCCGATGCTGCGTTCACGTTATCCACAAATCAGACTGAACATCATAGAGGCGATGAGCGGGCGATTGGCCGAACTGCTTCAATTGGGTGATATCGATCTGGCATTGCTGTTTGACATCCAACCCATGTCGGGGCTGCGCAGCGAACCAATCCTGAAAGAAAAGCTCTGCCTGCTGGTGCCGTATGATCATCCCATGGCCAGCAAGCCCGGCGTGCGCCTCGATGAAATTACCCAGCTCAATCTCGTGCTGCCGAGTTCCGCCAATTCGATCCGCAAGCACATCAACGCCGCCTGCGAGGCGGAAGGCCTGTCGCTGAATGTCGTCGCCGATATCGATTCCTTTCCTGGTCTTGTTGGCCTGGTCAAGGGCGGTCATTGCACAATTCTTCCGACTTATTTGGCGATGCAGCATTCCAATGAAGGCAAGATCGTTGCACTTGATATCATGCGGCCGAATCTGGAATGGACCATCCATCTTGCTTCGCGCCATGATGCAACACGCCCCAGAGCCAGCCTTGTGACCGGCCAGTTGCTGACACAAGCCTGCAAAACCCTGGTGCAGGACGGCATCTGGCCGGTCGAAATCATCCACCGGGCGTGATGTCTGGGATTTCGCAAGCTGCCAGCCGGGAACCGGGTCAGGGCCCTGTCCGACATTTGTGCCAGCTTACCTTCAATTTGCAGAAAATACTTTACGAGATATTTGCCGCCCGAGAATACGTTCTGGGCGTGAAACCGAATGGCATGTTGAGAAGGCGGGCTCAGTGAAACCAAAGGATCCACACAGTCCAACTCCGTGGAAACTGGAGCGAATAGGCTACGATCCCGATGCGCGATCGCGGGAGTTGCGGGATCGGTTTGCCAGGATTACCAAGACAAGCATCCCCTCAAAGCGCTCGTCAAACTGGTGGAAATCGGTTGGCAAACCGCTCATCCTCGGCTCCTTGCTAGGCATTGTCTGCGCCAGTTTGTTTTTGCTAAGTCCTTGGCCGCCGCTCACAACACTCAAACACATCGCCTCTGTACCAAACTGCGATGCTGCCAGAGCTGTCGGTCTGGCTCCGTCCCTGGCTGGACAACCGGGATACTGGGTCCGACACGATCGTGACAACGACGGAATTGCCTGTGAGCCATATTTTGATTATCGATCAGAGCGATCTGACATCGACATACCGCAGGTGGCAGAGAGGACCCTCAGATGGTGATCAGGAATGTTGCCGCATGGTTGCACATGTCACCACCGTCAGTTTCCAGCTGGCACACTCACCAAATTTAACACTATTACTAGGAGTGTTAAATGGCGGCTTGGAGCCCATATTTACTGAAAAGTATTTAGTTCAATGCTTTAATTGCGACGCATATTATTACCTGCAATTTGGGAGGATTTGTTGCCCACCAGTGATGCCTGTTCTAGGATAGGAGATTGGATTCTGGAGGAACGTATTTTTGGACTTCATAAAGTCTCTTTTACCAATGAAATCAGCTGATCAAGAGCTTCTGGCAACAATTATTGCCAATGGCTCAATCTGGCAGATCGAATCGTCTATATCGAGAGGCGCGAACCCAAACGCACAGGATTACAGGAGTTGTGTCAGCAAAGGCTACCAGGGTTATACGCCGCTTCACTATGCTTCTAATTGGCGAGTCAAAAACCGTAAACGAAAAGAATTAGTCAAGTTGATTCTGAATGCGGCGGGCGATCCAAATATCCAATCTAAATACGGCCACAGTCCTCTCCACAACTTTGCTCTCAAAGGTGATGATGAATCAATAGAATTGTTGTTGCAAAGTGGAGCCCAGGTCGATTGTTTCAACAAATCTGGATACACACCTTTGCACCATGCTTGCGAATTCGGACACTTGTCGACCGTCCGCATGCTTTTGCAATGGAATGCAAGTGTTAATTCTTTTCTTCCAAAGGTTGAACGTAAACGAGATGGGAAAACGCCGCTCCATTCCGCCGTGCAGTCTCTGAATATTGACGTTGTCAAATTGTTAGTTGGCCATGGCGCAAATCCAACGTTGGCAACTGAGGGCTCTAGAACGATAAAACAAACACCATTGCAGTACGCCATCGATCATGCTCGCCTCATAAAACACGGATACAATCCAAGCGAAGAAGATAGGGCAGCGTCCCAGCAAGCCATATCAATTATTATTGAATATTTGAAAACCCTTTGAGCAAAAGAGCGGAATAACAGAGCGCCAAACTTCTGGTCTGCAATTACCATTTGTGAAAATTGTCGCTCAATTGCGACGTCGAGCGAAGGTCTCAAAAGTCCGCACTGCTGCCGTTCGTTCAATCCGCAGCAATCTTCTGCTCCCCGCTCATTTCGGCAATCGATAGTCGTTGGCTTCGCCCTGCCAAGCGGACCTTTGCCGTAGTGCAGTAACTCCCGCCTAGTGGTTAGCATCTAAGTGTCTGACTCAAAATGATTGCTATTGATTTCAATATCTTGCGAGTCTTTT
>CAXBCI010000031.1:0-48137 GCA_963974065.1 uncultured Hyphomicrobiales bacterium
GGATCGTCGGCTTGGTAGGCCATTACCCCACCAACTACCTAATCCAACGCGGGCCCATCCAATAGCGATAAATCTTTCCCCCTAAGGGCGTATACGGTATTAGCACAAATTTCTCTGAGTTATTCCGTACTATTGGGTAGGTTCCCACGCGTTACTCACCCGTCTGCCACTCCCTCCGAAGAGGGCGTTCGACTTGCATGTGTTAAGCCTGCCGCCAGCGTTCGTTCTGAGCCAGAATCAAACTCTCAAGTTTTATGAGTTTGTTCCGACGTATGCACGTTTTGACGAGGACACACTCTTCTTCAATGCCGAAGCATTTTCAGAAGTGTCACAACGCTCAAAAGAGCGTCGTTATGGTGTGTCTCAAAAAACGTGTCCGCCGAAGTCTCGTTTGCAAATTCCCCAAGGTTCAAGCCGAAGCCAAGACCTGGAAGAGATCTGCCGCAAGGCTTCCGCCGTCCACGTTTCTCTTTCTTCATATTCAATTGTCAAAGAACAGATAAATCGTCGAGAGACGCTTTATCGACCGATTGCCTGACTTTCGTCCTTCAACCGGCTAGACCCGAACTAAATCGATGTCTGAGTGTGCCTGCGTGGAAAGCATTTCAGCTTTGCTCCAGGTCGCTCGAGAAGGTCTTTCCGGTTGGCTTGGGGCGAAAGGCCCCGTCGCCAGCGGCACGTCCGCTCTCGATGAAGCGGTTTATATGGGTAGGTGCTTTTGGTGTCAACAAGCTTTTTTCGCTTTTCGTGAATCTTTTTTGACAGCACCCGAAGACTTAATTCTGTTCCAATCAAAACCCCTGAAAACCGGCATTCTGTCTGGATCAGACTGTGGAAAACGCTTTCACCCTTCGATATTCGATACGCTCAGGTCTCTCTATATATATGTCCTTGTGGCAAATGTTAAGTGTTTCGCATCAAATGACACAAGGTTGCCTTTTTTTTGCGACAGATCGGAAGTCCACGCCGCCTACCGATGCTTGCAGCAATGCGGTGGCCGTGGTTAAAACTTTTACGTGCCCCCGGAACCTGGCCCAGGAATAAGCCCCGGAACAAGCCACTGCCCAGTTGATACCACTGCCCAGCTGATATCACCGACTATTCGTAATCGTTCTGACTGAATCAAACCCGATTGTTCGCAACACAGTTTCAAGAAGTCATATGTCCCCAGCAGCCTCACACTTTCGCCGCAAACAGGATCAGCAACTGCGTTTATCTGTTGATGTCGGAACCGACGCTCCGTTGATGACCAGTGACACGCGATTGCGCGTGCCGGATCGCCGCCACGTCAATATACGCTGGTTTGCCGGAACTGTCTTGACCGGTATCACGTCAGTCGTGCTGATGGGCGGCGCCCTGTTTGCCGCATTTGATGGCCGCCATGAGAGCGCCGAACCCACCAGTGCGGTATCCGGCACACTCATAAAGGGTGTCGGCACAATCCCGCAAAGTGCCTCAATTCTGGGACCGAATGGCAAGGGCAACCGGTTCCGCCCGGAGGTCAAGGAAAAGCCCGCACGCCGCGTTATTCAGGTTTCGACCGTCAACCGTGAAGGCAACCGGGACTTTATCCGCGTCAAGCCGTTTGTCCGCATCAAGGCACCTCTGGCTCTGGAGACCACTGAGCTGATCAGTGACGTGCCGAGCTTCAATCCTCTGGCGGTTTACACTGACGACCAACCTGATGCCCGTCAAGGCACGCTGCCGACCATTACGACCGCGCAGGTTGATGGTGAGATTTCCATTCAGGTCCGCGCGTTTCCCCTGGCCATGGGCGCAGTCGACATGTCTGTGCAGATGACCGAAGCCGAAACAATGGCCGATATTGATGAGGTGGGCCGGTTCCTCAATGGCCAGGACGCCACTGTCATGAATTTAGCAGCCAGCAGCCCCGACGACATTGGCCTGCCGGATGGCGATTCTATGCCTGACAATCTCTCCATCGCAGACGCGGCCAATCCGTTCAACATCACGATCGTCCCGGAAAATGTCTCCTTCATCGAGAAATATGAAGATACCGGCGACAATTTTGCTTACGAAGAGCGCATCATTGATGTTCTGGAGGGAGACTCGCTGACCGCAATTCTTGCAAAACAGAACGCAAATGAGTCTGAAATCAACAGTGCAGTGGACGCGCTGGTCTCGGCCCATGGCATCGCCCAGGTAAAACTCGGTCAGAAAATACGCATCGCAATGACAACCGCAGAGGATGGCAGTAACCGGCTGCGGCCGGCCCGGGTTTCGATCTATGAGAACAGCGCGCATCTTGGCAGCGTTGCTCTCAATGACCGGGGGCAGTTTGTAAAAGCCGCAGAACCTTTTCTGGAAGCAGATATGGGCGAAATTGCTGACGCAAGTCCCATTCCCAACAAGTTGCCAACGCTTTATGACAGCCTCTATGAAACCGGCTTGTCATTGCAGATGCCGCGTGAACTTGTCGGCGATTTGATTCGCATCTTCAGTTACGATCTGGATTTCCAGAAACGCATAACGCCAAGCGATTCTGTTGCCGTGCTTCATTCCACCCCGGAGCCCGGCAGTGATGAGCCGGGAAATGTTCTGTTTGCCGAGGTCACAATTGCCGGAAATACCAAGCAGTTTTACCGGTTTCGCACTCCCGATGACGGCTATGTCGATTACTATGATCAAACGGGACGCAGTGCCAAAAAATTTCTGATGCGAAATCCGGTTCCTAACGCAAAATTTCGTTCTGCATTCGGGATGCGCAAACACCCGATCACAAGGGTCTTCAAAATGCACACTGGCGTAGACCTGGCAGCCCCCACCGGCACGCCGATCTATGCCGCTGGCGACGGCACGGTGAAGATTGCGCAGCGGCGGGGCGGACTGGGTCTGCATATCCGCCTCCAGCACGCCAACCGCTACGAAACCAGCTATTCGCACATGAGCAAGATTGCCGATGGCATCAAGCCCGGGACACGGGTCCGGCAGGGGCAGATAATTGGCTATGTCGGCTCCACCGGCCTGTCCACAGGGCCGCACCTTCACTATGAAGTTCTGGCCAACAAGCGCCCGGTCAATCCGATGAAAATCAAATTGCCAAGAGGCCGTGTGCTGGCGGGGGAAATGCTGACAAAATTCGATGAAGAACGTCAGCGCATCGCTTCCCTGATCGCACTGGACGAAGAAGCAATCGTCGCTGCATCGGTAAATTAGAGCACCTTCCGTAAAGGCTGCCGCGCCAGCAAAAACCCCGCCTTCCAGCGGGGTTTTTGCCTGTCAGCTTATTGCACCGTCAGCAATAACCGGTCGGTGCCGGCCTGGACTTTGACGCGGGATCCATCAACGACCTCACCCCCCAGAATTTTCTCTGACAGCGGGTCCTGAAGATATTTCTGGATCACCCGCTTCAGCGGCCGGGCACCATAGGCCGGTTCAAATCCTTTGTCGGCCAGCCATTGCTTTGCGCCGTCATCCAGCACCAGTTCGATCTTGCGGTCTTCCAGCAATGCGTCAAGCCGGCGGATCTGAATTTCGACGATGGCACCCATATCTTCCTGGCGCAGACGGTCAAACAGGACGATATCATCCACCCGGTTGAGAAATTCCGGCCGGAAATGGCCACGCACAGCTGTCATCACCTGGGCTTCCGTTTCCTTGGAAATCGTCTTGCCCAGATCAGCCAGCAGGAACTCTGACCCCAGATTGGAGGTCATGATGATAATGGCGTTGCGAAAATCAACCGTGCGGCCCTGACTGTCAGTCAGCCGGCCATCATCAAGCACCTGCAACAGCACGTTGAAGACATCCGGATGGGCTTTTTCGATCTCATCGAACAGCACCACCTGATAGGGCCGCCGCCGCAGGCTTTCGGTCAAAGCCCCGCCTTCATCATAGCCGACATACCCAGGAGGCGCGCCGATCAGCCGGGCAACGGAGTGCTTCTCCATGTATTCCGACATGTCGAGACGCGTCATCGCGGTTTCATCATCAAACAGAAATTCCGCCAGCGCCTTGGTCAGTTCCGTCTTGCCAACACCGGTTGGCCCAAGGAACATGAACGATCCCGTTGGCCGGTTCGGATCCTGCAAACCGGCACGCGCACGCCGCACCGCCGTTGACACCGCCTTTACGGCTCTGCCCTGACCAACCACACGGGCTGCAAGATCATCTTCCATCGTCAGCAGTTTTTCACGTTCGCTGCCGAGCATTTTTTCCAGCGGTATACCGGTCCAGCGCGACACAATATGTGCGATGTGATTCGGCATCACGGCTTCTTCGAGAAAACCTTCCTGAACCGATTCGGCGTTGTCTTCCTGATCGCGCAGGGTCTTTTCAAGATTGGGAATAACACCATAGGCGAGCTCTCCGGCCCGGGCCAGATTGCCTTCCCGCTGGGCTTTTTCAAGGGCTGAGCGGGCTTCGTCCAGTTCTTCCTTCAGCTTTTGCGCGGATGACAGTTTGTCTTTTTCCGCATTCCACTTGCTCGACAGCGTGGCAGAGTCTTCTTCAAGATTGGCCAGATCCTTCTGCAGCTTTTCAAGCCGGTCCTTTGAAGCCTGATCCGTCTCTTTCAGCAGCGCTTCGCGTTCGATCTTCAGCTGGATGATCTTGCGGTCCAGCTCGTCAAGCGCCTCTGGCTTGCTGTCAATCTGCATGCGCAGACGGGCCGAGGCCTCGTCCATCAGATCAATCGCCTTGTCGGGCAGGAACCGGTCCGAGATGTAGCGGTTCGACAGGTTGGCAGCAGAGACCAGAGCAGCATCCGAGATTCGTACACCGTGGTGTAATTCGTATTTTTCCTTGATGCCGCGCAGGATCGAGATTGTATCGGCAACCGTTGGCTCGCCCACCATGACAGGCTGGAAGCGGCGCGCCAGAGCCGCGTCTTTCTCCACATGTTTGCGGTATTCATCGAGCGTTGTTGCACCCACACAATGCAGTTCACCGCGCGCCAGGGCCGGCTTCAGCAGGTTTGATGCATCCATCGCGCCATCGGCCTTTCCGGCTCCGACCAGCGTGTGCATCTCATCAATGAACAGGATGATTTTGCCCGCCGCGTGCTCGACTTCATTGAGCACCGATTTAAGGCGTTCCTCGAATTCGCCGCGGTATTTCGCACCGGCGATCAGCGACCCCATATCCAGTGCCAGAAGAGATTTGTCCTTCAGCGATTCCGGCACGTCGCCATTGACAATGCGCAACGCCAGACCTTCCGCAATCGCGGTCTTGCCAACGCCAGGCTCACCGATCAGAACCGGATTGTTCTTGGTGCGCCGCGACAGTACTTGAATTGCCCTGCGAATCTCGTCATCGCGACCGATAACCGGATCAAGGCGCCCTTCTCGGGCGTCTGCGGTCAGATCGCGGGAGTATTTCTTGAGAGCGTCAAAATTGCCTTCCGAGTTCGCCGAATCCGCCGTGCGACCTTGGCGCAATGCATCAATCGCGTGACCCAGGGCCTGCGCGGACACTGCGCCCTCAGACAGGCTCTTTGAGGTTGTCGCGGTCTTGACCATCGCCAGCGCCTGAAGCACCCGCTCGACGGTAACGAAGGAATCACTGGCCTTGCTGGCATTGTCTTCGGCCTGCTTGAAAACTTTGGCAAGCGCCGGTGCAATGTACAGCTGGCCGGAACCGCCGGTCACTTTGGGTAAAGCCGCCAGAGCGGCGTCATTGGCCAATTTCACACGGCCGACATCACCACCGGCGGACTTGATCAGACTGGCCGCAAGGCCTTCAGTATCATCAAGCAGGACTTTGAGAAGATGCTCGGGCGCAAATTGCTGATGATCCGCCGCCAGGGCATTACCCTGTGCAGATTGAACAAAACCGCGCAGTCGATCGGAATAGGTATCGATATTCATGCTGACACTCCAGGAACACATCACACCCAACAGGCATATGATGCCGATTCAAAAGAGACGGGTCCGTCAAACGGCACCCGTGCACCAGGTTGGTCCCGGTACTGTTCATATATAGTGTTGCTATTTCGCCACAAAAGAGGGTGCGACCAATGTTTCAAACAAAAAAGCGCCCCGGATTTCCGGGACGCGTTTCATCAATAATTCAAAGAAAGACGGTGGCAAACAGGCCTATTCGGCAGCGTCAGGCTGTGGCACCAGTTCCAGTTCGTCATTGGCCTTGGGGCGGCGGACACGCGGTTTGCGAACTGGCTTTTCAGCCATATTTTCGCCGCTGACAACCTTTGGACGACGGCCACGGCGTGGCGCGGAGGGCTTTTCTTCTGCCGGCTCGGGTGCCGCCTGTTGCGAAGCATCACTGCTGGTCTCCTGCTCCGAAGAAACAGCTTCCTCGGCATTCTGTCTTGCCCTCGGCGACGTCTCTTCAGAATCATTTTGACCAGACTGGGATCCTGAATCATTGGTCTGGTCAGTGTCTGAAGACTGATTGTCCTGGGCTTGCTGTGCAGCCTGTTGCTGGCTCTGCTGAGTGGCAGCCTGTGCCGCAGCAATGATTCTGGAATAATGCTCTGCATGCTGCATATAGTTTTCAGCCAGAATCCGATCTCCGGCCACTTGGGCATCGCGCGCCAGGGTGAGATATTTCTCAGCAACCTGCATGGCATTGCCGCGGATTTTTACATCCGGACCATTGCTCTCATAGCTGCGCTGCAGCGGGTTGGGACCACGCCGGTTATTATTATTATTATTATTATTATTATTACTGCTGCTGTTACTGTTGTTGTTCCGCCCGCGATTCCGCTGGCGATTCTGATTGTTCCGCGAAGACGCGTCTCTGTTAGAAACCCGGTTCATACCAGAGCTATCCTCCAAGTTATTAATTCACCCGCAGCGCTTCAGGCGGTGCGATGTCGAGAGCCAAAATTCATCAGACCGATTTCCTGTGGCCGATGCCCTGAAGGGGCAAAGAATCAGCAAGATGCATGATTCCGTCAGCAGCCGGTCAGTGAGGTTCAAATAGGCTTTGTTCCTGCCTCAGGTCAGACTTCCAAGTTTCCGGAGTGCCACAAAGGCGACGGTAAAAACAGAAACGAGAAATTGTTTCGCAAAACCCACCTGAGTGAAGATCCCATTAGCACTGGGATCAGCACGGATTCTTCTTTGCCCCAATCAATTGAGCGTGAGAAAAACCAAAGACTGTCGTCTGGATTGTATTCAAAGCGATCATTCATTGTTCGCTTCGTAACACCCCGGACTAAGCCACTGATTCAGGGATTTTTCAAGGCTTAACCTGCAAAAATCATCGTAAAAGTGATTTTTTTAGCGCTTTCGCCCTATTTTCTGCCCGATCAGGACGCGCGGATGGCCTGCCAGGTCCCTCAATACCTCTGAGCTGTAGCCTGCCTGCTGCAACAACGCAGCCACGCTGACGGCCTGATCGAACCCGATTTCGACCATCAGATACCCCTCAGGCCTCAGAAATGCCGCCGATTGCGTAGCCAGCCTGCGGTAGAAATCAAGACCGTCAGCGCCGCCATCAAGCGCCCGTCTGGGATCATGATCGCGCACTTCACTGTCCAGATCGTCAATCACTGCGCTGGCAATATAGGGTGGATTGCTGATGATGAGATCGAACGGATCGCAGTCCTCCAGCCTGTCAAAGACATCACTCAGGCGGGTCGAAAACCGATCCGCCAGATGCAATCGGCCGGCGTTTCTCCGCGCCGTTGCCAGCGCGTCGCTGCTGATATCAGTCCCAAGCGCTGACGCTGCCGGCCGTTCCGACAGGATGGCCAGAGGCAGGCAGCCGCTTCCTGTTCCAATATCCAGTATTTGGCTCGCCTGGTTGCCAATTCGCGACAACGCAGCCTCCACCAGCAATTCACTGTCCTGGCGCGGCACCAGCGTCTCGGCCGACAGATAAAACTTCAGGCTCCAGAATTCCGCCTCTCCGACCAGCCGCGCCACCGGAACCCCTGCGCCCCGCTCGACCGCAAGAGCCGTCAGCGCCGTGGCCTGCCCGGCTGTAACAGCGCGGTCAGCAGCGGCAATCAGATCGGTTCTGGACAGCTGCAGCTGATGCGCCAGCACCAGACGAGCATCCAGCCCGCCATCTTCGCGCCGCTGTCTGGCTTTGAAGCCATGCTCGATCAGCCGCCGCATTTTCCCTCGGGCAATTGCGATCGTATCGCCGCTGAGCACAGCACCAGGCCGGTCCGCTGTTGGCATCAGCCCTCGTCACCCAGACTGGCCAGAAGTTCAGCCTGATCTTCTGTGATCAGGGCATCGATTATGTCATCAAGCGCTTCGCCCACAATCACCTTGTCGAGCTTGTACAGTGTCAGATTGATTCTGTGATCCGTCACCCTTCCCTGCGGGAAATTATAGGTGCGAATGCGCTCCGACCGGTCTCCGGAGCCAACCTGGCCCTTGCGGTTTTCAGCGCGTTCCTCTGCCAGTTTCTGGCGCTCCATGTCATACAGGCGCGCCCGAAGCACTTCCATGCCTCTGGCTCGGTTCTGGTGTTGCGATTTTTCCGCCTGAACCACCACCACACCACTTGGAATATGGGTTATGCGCACCGCCGAATCGGTCGTATTGACGTGCTGGCCACCGGCACCGGAAGCCCGCATCGTATCAATGCGCAAATCTTCAGGCCGAATCTCAATGTCGACTTCCTGAGCCTCGGGCAGAACGGCAACTGTGGCGGCAGATGTGTGAATGCGGCCTCCGGATTCCGTTTCCGGCACACGCTGGACCCGGTGAACTCCGGATTCAAACTTCAGTCTGGCAAACACCCCCTTGCCGGAAATCTTGGCGATGATTTCCTTGAACCCGCCGACATCGCCGTCGCTGGCAGAAATCAGTTCCACGGTCCAACCATGGTTGGCTGCATAGCGCTCATACATGCGATAAAGAGTGCCGGCGAACAGCGCCGCTTCATCGCCGCCGGTCCCGGCACGAATTTCCAGCATGGCGTTTTTCTGGTCCGCCGCATCCTTGGGCAGCAGCAGCAGCCGCACCTTATGGCTGAGGGCTTCAAGCTGCTCGCCAAGCGAGCGCTCTTCCTCCTGGGCCATGGCGCGCATATCCGCATCCGTCTCCGGATCGTCCAGCATTTCCTCCAGATCAGCATGCTCGGCTTCGGCCGCTTTCAGCGCTCTTATCTGCGCCACCACCGGATCCAGCTCGGCATATTCCTGCGACAATGCGACATATTTTTCGGGATCAGGATTATGCGCCATTTCTGCTTCAATCACACTGAGGCGATTGACCAGCGCATTGAGTTTTTCCTGAGGTAATGTGGCAGCGGACATGGGATCACTTATTCTTGGGCGCTAGAATCGAAAGAGCAGGCGGATCGTTCCGCCGACACACTGAATGCCCTAATACGGCACCTTATGGGTTTTCGCAAAGTCTTCCAGCAGACCGCGCAGGCCGGGATTTTCCGGCCCGTCTGCCAGCCATTCGGTGAATTTCAGTTGCAGCTTTTCAACCGGCAATGCGCGCAGCATTTCCTTGACCGGGCCGATCTGCGCTGGGGACATGGAAATCTGCCGGAACCCGATGCCGATCAGACCCATGGCTGCCAATGGCCGCCCGGCCAGATCTCCACACAGGGAAATCGATTTGCCGGCTTTGCCGGCGGCATCGCAAGCCTGTTTCAACGCCCGGAAATACGGACAGCCAATGGAATCAAACCGCTCGGCAACATGGCTGTTGCCGCGGTCACTGGCCGTCATGAATTGCAACAGATCATTGGACCCGACCGATACAAAATCGGCAACATGGAACAGCTCGTCAAGCTGATACAGCAGCGCTGGAACCTCCAGCATGGCACCAAGTTGCAATCGCGGCGGCGGCACATCGTAATGCCGCCTGACATGGTCGATTTCCCGCTCGACGGCCAGCCGGGCTTTTCGCAGCTCGGAAATTTCGGTGATCATCGGAAACATGAGCCGCAGCTCATTGTCTCTGGCAGCCAGCAGCAAGGCCCTGATCTGAGCCCGCATCAGCCCTGGCCGGTCAAGCCCGAGCCGGATTGCCCGCCATCCCATTGCCGGATTTTCCTCCACATCCATGCGCAGATATGGCAGCACCTTGTCGCCGCCCACATCGATTGAGCGGAACGTGACCGGTTTTCCCTTGGCATGGTCGAGCACCTGCTCATAGAGCGCCTGCTGCTCAGCCATTTTTGGAAAAGACGAGGCCACCATGAATTGCAGCTCGGTGCGGAACAGCCCGATTCCCGCAGCACCGGCCTCTTCCAGATGATCCATATCGACCAGCAGCCCGGCATTCATCAGCAGATCGACATGCACACCATCCTTGCTGATGCTGGGCAGATTGCGGTTTGCCCGGAACCGCTCCATGCGCCGGGCACGAAAGCGCACTTTCTCGCCATAGGAATGCACGATTTCCGGCGTCGGCCGCAGATGCACCTCGCCGGCATCGCCATCAATGATAATGTCATCGCCAGCCTCCGCCAGTGCCACCACATCAATTGCACGGCCAACGCTGGGCAATCCCAGAGCGCGGGCCACAATGCTGACATGGCTGGTCGGCGCGCTTTCCTCCAGCACCAGACCGCGCAAATTGGAGCGGTTGTAATCCAGCAGTTCCGCTGCCCCCATGGTGCGGGCGATCAGAATGGCATTTTCCGGCAGTTCGGTGGACATGTCGGATTGCGGCCTGCCCATAAGCACGCGCAGCAGCCGGTTTGCCAGATCCTCAAAATCATGCAGCCGGTCGAGCAGATAGGGCTCGTTGGCCTGCCGCTTCATGCGCGCCCGTGTCTGGTTGTGGACACGCTCGACAGCCGCTTCCGCAGTCAGACCGGACTGCACCGCCTCCTTGATTCGCCTGGCCCAGCCCTGGTCATTGGCAAACATCCGATAGGCTTCCAACACCTCACGATGCGCGCCTCCGGCCGCCATATCGCCGCGCGCCAGCATGTCATCCACAGACAGCCGCAGGCTGGCAATGGCCGCATCCAGCCGCCGCACTTCGGTGGCGATATCCTCGGCAATCAGTTCTGTTACGATCACTCGTGGCTCGTGCAGCACAACCGTGCCGAGCCCGATGCCTTCAGACAGGCTGGTGCCGGCAAAATGGCAGGCCTGGCGGATATCGAGATCGCCGCCGGCTCCTGAAAGGCCGCCTAATTCTGCAGACGCCAGCACTTCAGCGATGACCATGGCCGTCGTCTGCAGCGCTTCCACCTCATCTTCCGCATAGCTGCGCTGCGTCGCATTCTGTACGACAAGCACACCGACTAAGCGTCCTGCCCGTAAAATAGGCACGCCCAGAAACGAATGATACAGATCCTCGCCAGTTTCGGGCCGGTAGGCGAATTGGGGATGATTGCGGGCTTCCGGCAGGTTCAGGGGCCGCGCATCGGATGCAATCAGACCGACAAGTCCCTCGCCGATCCGCAGCGTAGTCTGATGCACCGCGTCCCGGTTAAGGCCTTCGGTCGCATACAATTCCAGAGCCCGATCAGCGCGCAACGCATAGATTGAGCAGACTTCCGCCACCATATTGGAGGCGATCAGGCTTGCGACTTTATCGAGCCGTTCCTGCGCCCCGATTGGTTCTGCCATTGTCGCCCGCAGGCTGCGGAGCAACAGGCGAGGACCCGCATTTGCTCCGGACATCCACATCATCCTTTTTCACTCACAACTCGTAGAGGCCCCGACGGGTTCCGCTGTGATCAGTCCTGCTTTTTGTCGAGGCCATAAAGGCTATGCAAGGACCGTACCGCAAGTTCAGTATAGGCCGCGTCGATCAAAATCGAAATCTTGATTTCGGATGTGGTGATAAGTTGAATATTGATGCCTTTTTCCGCCAGAGCATTGAACGCCTGTGCCGCGACGCCTGCGTGCGAGCGCATACCGATGCCGATCACCGAGACTTTGACGACATCCTCCGACCCGGATACCAGCTCGCAGCTGATTTCCCCGCTTTCGCGCTGATCATCAATGACTTTGCGGGCACGGGCGAAGTCGCTCTGCGGTACGGTGAAGGTGATGTCAGTGGTTTTGCCGTCTTCAGAAATATTCTGGACGATCATGTCCACATTGACATTGCCTTGCGACAGGGGAAGAAAAATCGCCGCCGCCACACCCGGCCGGTCTGCCACACGTCGCAAAGTGATTTTTGCCTCATCTTTGCTGTAGGCAATGCCGGTCACCAATTGTTGTTCCATAGTTGCCTCTTCATCACAAATCAGGGTTCCCGGCGGCGTTGCGCCGGGACTGGAATCAATCGCATCCGGATCATCGAAACTGGACCGCACAACCATCGGCACATTATGCACCATTGCCAGTTCCACCGAACGCACCTGTAGCACTTTTGCCCCCAGAGACGCCATCTCAAGCATTTCCTCAAAGGCAACCCGCGCCATCCGTCTGGCACCCGGCACCATCCGCGGATCGGTCGTGTAGACCCCGTCCACATCGGTATAGATATCGCAACGATCCGCATTGATGGCGGCAGCAATGGCAACAGCGCTGGTATCGGAGCCGCCGCGTCCCAGTGTGGAAATCCGGTTATCCGGGCCAATTCCCTGAAACCCGGCAATCACCGCCACCTGGTTGATCTCAAGGCGCTCAATCAGACGCGCGCCATCAATACCGGTAATCCGCGCCACCCCGTGGGCACCATCGGTCAGGATCGGAATTTGCCAGCCAAGCCAGGACCGCGCATCAATTTCCAGGTTCTGCAGTATGATCGCCAGCAATCCGGCCGTGACCTGTTCGCCGGCTGCCACCACCGCATCATATTCGCGCGCATCATGAAACGCACTGGCTTCACGGCACCAGCCGACCAGTTCATTGGTTGTGCCGGACATGGCGGACACCACGACAGCAACCTGATGGCCCGCATTGATCTCGCGCTGAACATGGCGTGCCACATTTCTGATACGCTCGAGATCGGCGACGGAGGTACCGCCGAATTTCATCACAAGTCGGGCCATTATGTCTGAACTCTTTGATGCAGTGCCACCCGGCGGCAGACCAATCTTCTTTCGGTCTTTGGGCGCGGACTTCATAAACGCTGGGGGAACAGGACGCAACCACGCAGTAACAGCATTTGACAGCTTATCGTGGCACTTTTGCTTGACATGCGCGCCCTGCCAACCACGTTTGTCCGTGACAGACAGAAATCCCTGATGAGATGAAGTTGCACATGGCTGACAAGACCGACACCGGCAAAACCACCATTGACGCTGCAGAAGTCGAGCGGTTTTCAAAAATGGCCACCGAATGGTGGGACCCCAGTGGAAAATTCAAGCCGCTGCATAAATTCAATCCGGTCCGGCTTGCCTATATCAAAGACAAGGTTTCAAGCCATTTTGGCCGCGATAGCAGCGCAATAGACACGTTCAGCGGTTTGCGCGTTCTCGACATCGGCTGTGGCGGCGGATTATTGTGCGAGCCGATGGCGCGGCTCGGCGCCGATGTGGTTGGTGTTGACCCTTCGGCAACCAATATCAATGTCGCAACGCTGCATGCCGGTCAAAGCGGTCTTGCCATCGATTATCGCACCACCAGCGCCGAAGCGCTGGCAGCGGAAGGCGAGACCTTTGATGTGATTTTGAACATGGAAGTGGTGGAACACGTCGCCGACGTACCGCTGTTTCTGAGCCAATGCGCTAAAATGCTGCGCCCCGGTGGTCTGATGTTTGTCGCTACCATCAACCGCACCCTGAAAGCCTGGGGCCTGGCCATCATCGGGGCAGAACATGTGCTCAGATGGTTGCCGAAGGGCACGCATCAATACGAAAAACTGGTGCGGCCCGAAGAAATCAAAGCGCCTTTGGGCAGCGAGGGCCTGAGCATTCTGGAAACACAGGGCGTGTTTTACAATCTGCTGCAGGATCAATGGCAATTATCAGGCGATACCGATGTCAATTATATGATGCTGGCGGAGCGGCCGGCGGAATAGAGATTATCATGACTTTCCGGTCACCGGGATCAAAGCGCCATGAATGGCATCGCTGTCCGCTGACGCCAGAAACGCAATGACCGCTGCCAGCTTGTCAAGCCGGACCCATTTCTCCGGATCGGCCTTCGGCATTGCCTTCCGGTTTTCCGGCGTATCCAGAACACTGGGCAGAACGGCATTCACATTGATATTGTTTTGCTTCAATTCCGCAGAGGCGCTTTCGGTGGCGCGCATGACCGCGGACTTGGCTGCCACATAAGGCCCCATGCCAGCCCCGCCTTTCAGCGCGGCCGAGGCACCAACGGCAATGATTTTTCCGTGGCCGCGCTGTTTCATGCCCGGCGTCACCGCAGCAAGCGCGGATAAGAATGTCCCCAGATTAAGCTCCTGCATCCGTTGCCAGGCCTGCAGTGGCGCTTCATCCACGCTCTTGCCCATATCAAACCCGCCGGCAAGTGCGATCAGACAGTCGATAGCTGCAAATCGGCTTTCCGCCCGGGCGACCGCGGCGGCAACAGCGTCCCGGTCCAGCAGATCGAGTGCTGCCACCATATGCGAGCCCGGCAGTGTTTCACTCAATGCCTCAAGCGCCGCGCTGTTTCTGCCCAGCAACACCAGGGAGGCACCGTCTGCGGCCATGCGCCGGGCGGTTTCCTCGCCAAGGTTGCCCGATGCGCCGGTGATCAGTGCCGTCTTGCCGGTGAATTGACCCATGTGTTTTTGATCCTCATCAATACGTGTTTCAAGCGGCGCAAAGCCCCATTGCAGGGAACCGCCGCAACTCAGGCAACATAGCTTACCACTTCATATTCGATCAGGTCCGCATCGCGAAAGTAAAACCGCCGGCCCGGCTCATAATTAGCATGGGAATGTGACTTGAAGCCCATCGCCAGAACTTTTGCTTCCACACCGTCCAGATCGGCAACGACGATACCGATATGATTCAGGCCGCCGCGTGTTGAATAACTGTCATCCTGGTCCTGTTTCATTTTGCCCAGCGAATAGACCGCAAGGTAAGTATCCTCGGAGCCGACATGGACCGTCGTGCCGCCATGGATGGCTTCTCCCTGCCAGCGGATTTTCCAGTCGAACAGATCGCACAGCATCTGTGCGGTTTTGAAAGGGTCACTCACGGTGACATTGACATGTTCCAGCGTCGCGATTTCGGGGGCGCTTATATTCATAAGTCTCTCCAACAAATTTGCATCTCCAACCACTCTAATTCCTAAAGCTAACTTGAGGTCAAGCTTTTTATGCTCTACACTATAGGTTTGCAACCTTGTTGATTTGTAAAGGAATTTTCGCATCATGAACCCGACCGACCGGCTTTCAATTGGGCAACTGGCAGATCGCACAGGGCTTTCCGTGTCAGCAATCCGCTATTATGAAACACAAAATCTGATCGAATCAGAACGCAATTCAGGCGGGCAAAGGCGCTTTTTGCGCTCCGATATCAGGCGTCTGTCCTTTGTCCAGATCACCCAGCAATTCGGCTTTTCCATTGAGCAGATCAGAACCCTTCTGGACACGCTGCCGGAGGGACGCACCCCCAACAAGGTCGACTGGCGGCAGATCAGCCGCAGCATCCGCCAGCATCTCGACAGCCGGATCGAAACTCTGGAAAGGCTGCGCGACAATCTGGATGGCTGTATCGGCTGCGGCTGCCTGTCGCTGCGCAAGTGCGCCCTGTACAATCCCGATGATCAGGCCGGTGCCAGCGGTGTCGGCCCGAGATACCTGCTCGGCGAGCGGCCAAAACCCGTGGCAAAATAAGCCGTAAAACGGCTCGGCCCAAATTGGTTCTTAGCTATCCGAAAACCGCCCTGATGGGCACATGATCCGACGGCTTCTGCCAGCCGCGTGCCTCGCTCAGAATATCGATTGAAGACAGATGCTTTGCCACTTCGGGATGTGACCAGATGTGATCCAGCCGGCGGCCCCTGTTGGAGGTTTCCCAGTCTTTCGAGCGATAGCTCCACCATGAATAAAGCCGCTCTGGTTCTGGAAAGTGCTGACGCACCAGATCCACAAAGCCGCACGAATTGAACACTTCTGCAAGGCGCTCCACTTCAACCGGCGTATGACTGACAACTTTCAAAAGCTGCTTGTGGGACCAGACATCATGCTCGCTGGGCGCAATATTCAGATCCCCCACCACGATATTCATCTCGTCTTTGAAACGCTCACCGAAATGACCGGTCATTTCATCGAGAAACTTCAGCTTGTGATCAAATTTCGGATTTTTGACGATGTCCGGTTCATCACCACCGGCCGGAACATAGAAATTATGCAGCAGCACCGGATCGGCAATGCCCGGAATAGCATGGCGCGTCGACATGTGGCGCGTGTCGCCCATTTCGCAGAATTCCAGCCAGTCCGCATCTGCCTCGAAAGGATACCGCGAAATCGTTGCCACTCCATGGTAACCCTTTTGCCCATGCGCGGCGATATGGTCATAACCCAGCTTTTTGAAAGCCGCGCTGGGGAACTGATCATTCGGGCATTTGGTTTCCTGAAGGCACAGCACATCCGGCTGCCAGAGCTGCAGCAATTGCTGCACAATGGGCATGCGCAGCCGCACTGAATTGATATTCCAGGTGACGATAGAAAAAGCCATAAAAACAATCCTGCAGTTTAACCGGGATCAGATGGCCGGATTCGGCAGGGGAAGACAAGCCCTCAATCGAAATTTGGCTTCTTCCGCGCCTGTTTGACCGTTCCGCGCCTGGCTTTGTGCTCCAGCCGGCGTTTCTTCGATGCCAAAGTCGGGCGGGTCGGTTTGCGAAACTTCGGCCGCTGGCTGGCTTTTTTCAGCAACTCCAGAAGCCGCGCCCGCGCATCATCGCGATTCTGCTCCTGGGTGCGGAAGCGCTCCGCCTGAATCAGAATCTCGCCGCTCTTGGTAAGGCGGCTGCCGGCAAGCTCTGCCGCGCGGGATTTAATATAGGGCGACAGCGTTTCGCAATGCATCAGATCGAACCGCAACAAAACCGCAGTCGATACCTTATTGACGTTTTGACCGCCCGGACCGGACGAGCGGACAAACTGCTCGGTGAGATCAGCGTCAGAAATATAATTGGAGCCGGAGATCGGATAATGTTCCATCTCCGGCTCATAACACAGCGACGGGCACTGGCAAATCGCTGCCTTTCCAGTGTCCGAACCGTCGGCAGGCGGCAAGCCTGATTACATGTGGATCGGCTTGGCAAAGGTTGCCAGAGCGGCCTCGCGGACGGCTTCCGACAAGGTAGGATGCGCATGGCAGATGCGGCCAAGGTCTTCAGATGAGCCGCCAAATTCCATCAGCACTGCTGCCTCATGGATCATATCCCCGGCGCTGTGGCCAAGTATGTGCACACCCAGAACCCGGTCGGTCGTCTTGTCTGCCAGTATTTTCACAAATCCGTCCGTCGCCAGCATCGCACGGGCACGGCCATTGGCGCTGAAGGGGAATTTTCCCGTCTTGTAGTCAATCCCGGCGGCTTTCAGCTCTTCTTCCGTCTTGCCGACAGAAGCCACCTCAGGTGCTGTGTAAACCACACTTGGAATGACGTCGTAATTCACATGGCCAGCCTGCCCGGCGAGAATTTCGGCCACGGCCATGCCTTCATCTTCTGCCTTGTGGGCCAGCATCGGTCCGGCAACCACATCGCCAATGGCGTAAATGCCGTCAACATTGGTCTTGAAATGCTCATCGATTTCGACGCGGCCGGCCTTGTCCAGCTTAACGCCGATGCCTTCCAGCCCAAGCGCGTCGGTATAGGGGCGCCGTCCGGTAGCTACCAGAACCACGTCCGCTTCGACTGCGACAGACTTTCCGCCGGCCACCGGCTCATAGGTGACTTTCGCGCCGGTATCGGTGGATTCTACTCCGGTGACTTTCGAGGAGAGCTTCATCTCCAGCCCCTGTTTAGCCAGCATCCGCTGAAATTGTTTTGAAACCTCGCCGTCCATCCCGCCGAGAATCTTGTCCATGAATTCAATCACCGTGACTTTCGCGCCAAGCCGGCTCCACACCGACCCCAGTTCCAGACCGATCACGCCCCCACCGACCACAACCATATGTTCCGGCACTTTGTCCAGTTCCAGCGCGCCGGTCGAGGAGACGATGATTTTTTCGTCAAATTCAATATCGACACCGGGAATGCCTGCAACATCGGACCCTGTGGCAATCACGATATTCTTCGCGGTCACGGTTTGAACGTCCCCGTCATCTGCCGTCACTTCAATTTCGCCGACAGCGGCAATCCGGCCGGCACCGTGAAAGGTATCGATTTTGTTTTTCTTGAACAGGAATGCCACACCATCGACATTTGATTTTACGGTCTCATCCTTGTGAACCATCATCTGCGGCAGGTTCAGCTTGGCGGTGCCAACGTCAATGCCCAGGGTTTTCAGCTTGTGATCTGTATCGTCCAGAACTTCCGAGGCATAGAGCATCGCCTTGGAAGGAATGCAGCCAATGTTCAGGCAGGTTCCGCCAAAAGTAGCGCGTTTTTCAACGACCGCTGTCTTCAGCCCCAGTTGCGCCGCCTTGATGGCACAGACATAGCCCCCCGGCCCGGTTCCGATTACGACGAGGTCATATTGGTCAGCCATGTTTTGATCCTTGTAGTTTGGGCTAGCGCCCACCAGACACATCCAGAATAGCACCCGTCACATAGGATGCCTGTTCCGAAATCAGAAATAAAATCGTCGCGGCAACTTCCTGTGCCGTTCCTTCGCGCCGCATCGGCACCACACCGCGCATTTGCGCCACACGGTCTGGCTGGCCGCCGCTTGCATGAATATCGGTATCGATGATTCCCGGCCGTACCGCATTGACCCGAATGCCTTGTGTCGCCACTTCAACCGCAAGGCCGATAGTCAGCGTATCAATCGCCCCTTTGGAAGTAGCATAATCGACATATTGATGTGCGCCACCCAGTTTGGCAGCCACCGATGACAGATTGACGATGCAGCCACCGGCCCCGCCCGCATCTGTTGACATTCGCCGCACGGCCTCTCTGGCATAGATCATCGGGCCGAGGGCATTGACCTGCATCATCCGCTGCAACCGCTCGCCCGACATATCCGCCAGGGGAGAGGCTGTATCGACGATGCCGGCATTGTTGACCAGCGCCGTCAATGTCAGGCCCGACTGATCAATTTGCGAAAAAACCTTCAAAGTATCCGCTTCAACACCGGCATCCGCCTGAATGGCAAAGCCGCGCTGAGAGGCGGCCGCAACCGCCTTGACAACAAAGGCTGCCGCTTCATGGTCGGCCCGGTAGGTCAGGCAGACATCAAATCCGGCCTTTGCTGCCGCAACTGCGACCGCGGCACCAATGCCGCGGCTGCCGCCAGTGACCAATAGGAGACCGGACATCGGTTCCGGGCCGCCTTCCTAAAGATCCAGCACCAACCGCTGCGGATCTTCAATCGCCTCTTTGACGCGCACTAGAAAGGTTACAGCTTCCTTGCCGTCGACGATGCGGTGATCGTAAGACAGCGCCAGATACATCATCGGACGGATCTTGATCTTGCCGCCCACCACCATCGGCCTTTCCTGAATTTTATGCATTCCGAGAATACCCGATTGCGGCGCATTCAGGATCGGCGTCGACATCAGGGAGCCATAGACGCCGCCATTTGAAATTGTGAATGTGCCGCCCTGCATATCCGCAATTGACAATTGCCCGTCCCGGGCCTTCTTGCCCAACGCACCGATCGTCTTTTCAACATCGGCAATGGACAGCGTATCGGCTTCGCGGACCACTGGAACCACCAGGCCCTTCTCGGTGCCGACCGCGACGCCGATATGATAGTAGTTCTTGTAAATGATGTCGGTTCCATCGATCTCGGCATTGACCGCAGGCACATCTTTCAGAGCCTGAATGACCGCCTTGGCGAAAAAGCCCATAAAGCCCAGCTTGACGCCATGTTTCTGCTCAAACAGCTCTTTGTAATCTTTGCGCAGCTCCATCACATTGGTCATGTCGACTTCATTGAATGTGGTCAGCATCGCCGCTGTATTCTGCGCATCCTTCAAACGCCGCGCAACGGTCTGACGCAGTTTTGTCATGCGTACACGCTCTTCGCGGGACCCGTCATCCTGAGAGCTTGCAGGTTGTGGCTTCTCGGCTGCAGGAGCAGGTTTGGACTCCGCTGGCTCAGGCGCTTTCATCGCATCGGCAATTCCCTTGTCGAGCGACGCCATGACGTCTTCTTTCAGAATCTGACCGCGCTTGCCGGTGCCTTCCACCTGATCTTCTGACAGATCATTTTCCGCCATTTTCTTGGCGGCAGATGGCGCTGGCGGCATGTCCGATGATGACGCATTTTTAGTGGGCCCGTCCTTGGTGGAAGCGTCCTTGGTGGAAGCGTCCTCAGTAGAAGCGTCCGGCTTTTCCTCCGCCTTTGCATCAGTCGTCTTTTCCGGCGCCGCGGCCGCTTTGGCAGGTGCAGCGGCAGAAGCGCCCGCATCAAGTGCCGCAAGCAAGGCACCCACTTCAACCGTTTCACCTTCCTGCGCGATGATCTCGCTCAACACGCCCGCACTGGGAGCCGGGACTTCGACGGTCACCTTGTCGGTTTCAAGTTCCACCAGAGGCTCATCGGCATTCACCGCATCGCCAACTTTCTTGTACCACTGTCCGATCGTGGCTTCGGTGACGGATTCGCCCAATGTCGGGACCCGGATTTCAGTTGCCATATTGAAACTCTCTCGCTTGCAAAATGTGTTTGATGATCAGGAAAGCGCCTGATCAAGGAATTCAGCCCGTTGTGCCAGATGCTTTGACATAAGCCCTGTTGCCGTCGCCGCCGAAGCCGCGCGTCCGACATAGACAGGGCGCAGCGAGGCAGCTCCGATATGGTTCAGAACCCACTCGATATAGCTTTCCGCAAAGCTCCAGGCACCCTGATTTTTGGGCTCTTCCTGGCACCACACCATCTCGGCCTCCTTGAACCGTGACAATTCGGTCACCAGGGCCTTGGCAGGGAACGGATAAAGCTGCTCCAGCCGCAGCAGATAGACATCATCTGTGCCGCGATCTTCGCGCTCTTCATACAGATCATAATAGACCTTGCCGGTACACATCACGACGCGGCGAATCTTGTCGTCAGGCACCAGCTGGATTTTCTCGTCCGGCAGATATTCAGCGTCATCCCACAGCAGCCGGTGAAAGGCCGATTGCGCGCCCATTTCCTCCAGCGTGGATTGCGCCCGTTTGTGCCGCAGCAGGGATTTCGGCGTCATCAAGATCAGCGGCTTGCGGAAATTGCGCTTTACCTGACGCCGCAGAATATGGAAAAAATTCGCCGGCGTCGTGCAATTGGCGACCTGCATATTGTCTTCCGCACAAGCCTGCAGGAAGCGTTCCGGGCGGGCCGAAGAATGCTCCGGGCCCTGACCTTCATAGCCATGGGGCAGCAACATTACCAATCCGCACATGCGCAGCCATTTGCGCTCGCCTGCTGACAGGAACTGATCAATCACCACCTGTGCGCCATTGACGAAATCGCCGAACTGGGCTTCCCACAGGGTCAGACCGTTCGGCTCGGCCAGTGAATAGCCGTATTCGTAAGCCAGCACCGCCTCTTCTGACAGCATCGAATTGATGACATCAAATTTCGCCTGCCCTTCAGACACATGATTGAGCGGTATATAGCGCTCCTCGGTTTCCTGGTCGTAGAGTACGGAATGGCGCTGGGAGAACGTTCCCCGCTCACAATCTTGTCCCGACAGTCGAACTCTGTGGCCTTCCTCGACAAGTGTTCCAAAGGCCAGAGCCTCGGCCATCGCCCAGTCGATCCCACTGCCATTCTCCATCATCTTGGCACGGTTGTTCATAAACCGCTTGATGGTTTTATGGATGTTGAAATCCGCTGGAGTTTCGGTCAGACGCTTGCCTATTTCTCTGAGACTTTCAACATCGTAACCGGTTTCACCGACGCGTTTTTCGTCTGCAACGTCAGGTCTGCTCAAGCCCGACCAGGCGCCATCAAGCCAATCCGCCTTGTTCGGCTTGAAGGAGTTGCCGATTTCAAATTCTTCATCCAGATGAGCACGCCACGCCGCTTTCTGCGCGTCAATTTCACTCTGCGACAAAAGCCCTTCGGCGAGCAGTTTCTCGCCGTAAATTTCCAGCGTCGTCGGATGGCTGCGAATTTTCTTGTACATGATGGGCTGCGTAAACGCCGGCTCATCGCCCTCATTATGGCCAAACCGGCGATAACAGAACATGTCGATAACCACCGGTTTGCCGAATTTCTGGCGGAATTCGATGGCCACCTTGGCAGCATAGACAACCGCTTCCGGATCATCCCCATTGACGTGGAAAATAGGCGCTTCAATCATTTTCGCCACATCGGAGGGATAGGGCGAAGACCGTGACAGGCGCGGATCAGTGGTAAAGCCGATCTGATTGTTGATGATGAAATGCACCGAGCCGCCGGTGCGGTGGCCTTTCAGCCCGGATAATCCAAAACATTCGGCGATCACACCCTGACCGGCAAAGGCAGCATCGCCATGCAGCAGTAAAGGCAGCACCGCAGACCGGTCGCCATCATAGACAGTATCCTGCTTAGCGCGCGATTTGCCGAGTACCACAGGATCGACGATTTCCAAATGCGACGGATTGGCGGTCAGTGACAGATGCACATTATTGTCATCGAATTCCCGGTCGGAAGACGCGCCCAGATGATATTTCACATCGCCCGAGCCCTCGACATCTTCGGGCGTGAAGGAGCCGCCCATGAATTCATGAAAAATCGCCCGGTGCGGCTTGGCCATCACCTGCGCCAGCACATTCAGCCGGCCGCGATGAGCCATGCCCAGAACGATTTCTTTGACACCAAGCTGACCGCCGCGCTTGATGATCTGTTCCAGCGCCGGCACAAGCGATTCGCCGCCATCCAGACCAAAGCGTTTCGTGCCGGTATATTTGACGTCGATGAATTTCTCAAAGCCCTCGGCTTCGACAAGTTTGTTGAAGATCGCCTTCTTGCCTTCCGGCGTAAACGAAACCTGCTTGTCCGGCCCCTCGATACGAGCCTGAATCCAACCCTTTTCCTCCGGGTCGGAAATATGCATGAATTCCACTGCCATTGTCGAACAATAGGTCCGGCGCAGAATTTGCAGCATCTCGGGAATAGTGGCAAATTCCAGCCCGAGCACATGGTCGAGGAAAATCTTGCGGTCATAATCCGCTTCGCTGAAACCGTAAGAGGAGGGATGCAACTCCTCATGGTCCATATTATCTGCAATTCCCAGCGGATCCAGATCGGCATGCAGGTGACCGCGCATCCTGTAGGCCCGGATCATCATAATGGCGCGCACCGAATCCCGGGTTGCGCTGTGAACCTGGGCATCGGACAGTTCGGCCCCATTTTTGCTCACCCGCTCCGTGATTTTCTCGCCGACAGCTTTCGTCACGGCTTCGGGCGGCACTTCACCCCAGTCGCTGTCAAGAGCGGAGACCCATTCTCCATTCACCTTGACCGGCCAGTCGGCCCGTTCCCACGAAGCCCCGCGGGCGTTGGCTTCAATGTCCTGAGGCGAATCATTCAGCTTGGCGAAGAACTCTTTCCACTGCGCGTCGACTGAACCGGGATCAGCCTGATAGCGGGCATAGATTTCATCAATATATGGTGCGTTGCCGCCATACAGAAATGACGTTCCGGCAAAAATTTCGTTCGCCTCTTCACGAGCCATTTTCACATTTCGCGGAAAGCTTTCGCCTCCGTGCCTTTTCCTCTTTAATCATAAATTCCACTGTGTTCTTTTGCCGCCGCACCGTCAACAGCACGGCGACCCAAGATTGTGTGACCAGGCCTCATGCATGGATCATCCGTTGAGTAATTCAACCAGCGTTTTGCCAAGTTTGGCAGGAGATGGCGAGACACGGATGCCAGCCTCTTCCAGCGCCGCGATCTTGTCTTCCGCGCCGCCTTTGCCGCCGGAAATCACAGCGCCAGCGTGGCCCATGGTGCGCCCCGGAGGAGCCGTCCGCCCCGCTATAAAGCCGACGGTCGGCTTTGACCGTCCCTTTTTCGCTTCATCAGCCATGAACCGCGCCGCGTCCTCTTCAGCCGATCCGCCAATCTCGCCGATCATGATAATTGACCGGGTCTCGTCATCGGCAAGGAACATTTCCAGGATATCGATGAATTCTGTCCCCTTCACCGGATCGCCGCCGATTCCCACGGCTGTGCTCTGGCCAAGGCCCTCATTGGTGGTCTGGAACACGGCTTCATAGGTCAGCGTCCCGGACCGCGAGACGATGCCGACATTGCCTTTCTTGAAGATATTGCCCGGCATGATGCCGATCTTGCATTCATCAGGGGTCATGACACCCGGGCAGTTCGGGCCCAGCAGCCGCGAATTTGAATCGGCCAACCGCGCCTTGACCTTCACCATATCAATCACCGGTATGCCTTCGGTAATACAGGTGATGAATGGAATATCGGCGTCAATCGCCTCAATGATGGCCGTTGCCGCGCCCGCTGGTGGCACATAAATCACCGATGCATCGGCACCGGTCGCCTGTTTGGCTTCAGCGACAGTTGCAAAGATCGGCAGCTCTTTACCGGCAGCAGGTCCGGCCCCTTCGCCAGCGGTCCAGCGCTCACCGCCCTTTTTGGGATGAACCCCAGCAACCATCTGGGTGCCGTGATAGGCCAGAGCCTGTTCGGTATGGAAGGTGCCAGTCTTGCCGGTCATGCCCTGAACGATGATCTTGGTATTCTTGTCGACCAGAATGGACATTTACGCGCCCTCCTTCACTGCTTTAACGATCTTTTGTGCTGCATCATCCAGATCGTCTGCTGCAATGACATTGAGGCCGGACTGATTGATGATCTGCTTGCCGCGTTGCACATTGGTACCTTCCAGCCGCACCACCAAGGGCACCTGTAAACCGACATCCTTGACCGCAGTGACAACACCTTCTGCAATCACATCGCAGCGCATGATGCCGCCGAAGATATTCACCAGAATTCCCTTCACATTGGGATCGGCAGTGATGATCTTGAATGCTGCGGTGACCTTCTCGGTGGTGGCACCGCCACCAACGTCAAGGAAGTTGGCAGGTTCAGAACCATAGAGTTTGATGATGTCCATGGTTGCCATCGCCAGACCCGCGCCATTGACCATGCAGCCAATATCGCCTTCCAGCGCGACATAGGCCAGATCATATTTGGAGGCTTCGATTTCCTTTTCGTCCTCTTCGCTGGTGTCGCGCAGAGCCATCACATCATCATGGCGGAACAGCGCATTGCCATCGAATGACATTTTCGCATCCAGCACCCGCAGCCTTCCATCTTTCATGACGATCAGCGGATTGATCTCCAGCAAGCTCATATCCTTCTCGACAAAGGCAGTATAGAGAATCGGAAACAGCGAGTGGCCGTCCTTGCGGGCCGCACCGTCGAGCTTCAGCGCGTCGCAGATCCTATCGGCTACGGCAGTGCTTACGCCTTCGTCAAAATCCACATCTATCGTATGAATTTTTTCCGGCGTGTCTTCGGCAACGGCTTCAATATCCATTCCGCCTTCGGTTGAAGCGACAAACGAAATCTTGCCGGTCTCGCGATTCACCAGAAGCGACAGATACAATTCCCGCTCAATGTCGGCGCCGTCTTCGATATACAACCGGTTGACCTGCTTGCCGGCAGGACCGGTCTGTTTCGTCACCAGCGTATTGCCCAGCATTTCCCTGGCATTGGACACCACTTCATCCAGCGAAAACGCCAGCCGCACGCCGCCTTTCGCATCGGGGCCGAGTTCCTTGAACTTACCCTTGCCTCGGCCACCGGCGTGAATCTGTGACTTCACCACCCAGAGCGGGCCGCCCAACTGTCTGGCAGCCGCTTCTGCTTCATCTGCTGAAAAAATCGGCACGCCACCTGAAATCGGTGCACCATATTCTTTCAACAGCGCCTTGGCCTGATATTCATGGATATTCATGGACTACTCTTCCTTCATTGTGCTCAGAACCAGTGGCTATTTCAGAGCCGGTGCAATCTTCTTGCAGGCTTCAACCAGCCCTTTGACCGAGGCAACCGACTTGTCGAATTCGCCCTGCTCAGACTTGTTCAGATCGATTTCGACAATGCGCTCGATCCCGTCCGCGCCGATGACTGCCGGCACACCGACATACATATTCTTGACGCCGTATTCACCGTTCAGCGCTGCAGCACATGGCAGCACGCGTTTCTTGTCTTTCAGGTAACTCTCCGCCATCGAAATCGCCGATGCTGCCGGAGCGTAAAACGCCGAGCCGGTTTTCAGCAGCGCCACAATCTCGGCGCCGCCGTCGCGAGTCCGCTGCACAATTTCGTTCAGTTGTTTTTTTTCCAGCCAGCCCATCTTCACCAGATCGGGCAGCGGAATGCCGGCAACTGTCGTATAGCGTGTCAGGGGAACCATCGAATCACCATGCCCGCCCAGCACAAAGGCTGTGACATCCTCAACCGAGACACTCATGGCTTCAGCAAGAAAGTAGCGGAAGCGCGAGGAATCCAGAACGCCGGCCATACCGACCACCTTGTTTTTCGGCAGTCCGGAGAATTTCTGCAGTGCCCAGACCATCGCATCGAGCGGATTTGTGATGCAGATCACAAAGGCTTTGGGCGCGTATTTCTTGATGCCCGCACCGACTTGCTCCATCACTTTAAGATTGATTTCCAGCAAATCATCGCGGCTCATTCCGGGCTTGCGAGGCACACCTGCCGTTACAATAACCACATCCGCACCGGCGATATCCGCATAGGACTGGGTTCCCGACAGATGCGAGTCAAATCCATCGACCGGAGAGGATTGCGCAATGTCCAGAGCCTTGCCCTCGGGCGTGCCTTGAGCGATATCAAACATCACCACATCGCCTAGCTCTTTCAAGCCAATGAGATGCGCCAGTGTGCCACCAATCTGCCCGGAGCCGATAAGTGCGATTTTATTGCGTGCCATATGAATCTTCCCTTTACGTAAGATGGAGATAATCGTTTGCGCGATCAGAGAGTTAGCTATTCTGTGTCGGGCTTTGCCTAACCCAACTCGCACCAAAGAACAAGCGGCCAACCGCCATTTGCCGCCAATTTCGGCGCTGCATCACAGGCCGGCTTTCAGTAGCTATCCTGCGGGCCCGGCTGACGTAAACGTCAGCATGAATTCGTCTCAGGCGGCCGCAGTGTCTGCTACCAGTCCATGAGGCTCAGCCAGATAATCTGTCGATTGCATTTCAATCAACCGCGACGCGGTACGGTCAAAGGCGAATAATTCATTTCCGGAACTTGCGCTGTACAGGCGGTCCGGCGCAGAAGCTGCCGAAGCGATCAGCTTGACCCGGTAGTTATACAGCGCATCGATCAGATTGATGAATCGTCTTGCCGGATTGGCCGATTCCCGGGACAGCCGGGGAATGTCTTCCAGAATGACAGTGTGATAGCGCTGCGCAATGGCCAGATAGTCTGCCGCACTGAGCGGCTTGTTGCACAATTCGTCAAACGATGCGCGCGCCACGCCCTGTGCCGTGTGCGGGATCACGACACGACGACCCTTCATTTCAATTTCCGCCGGTTCACCCGCTGCCTTGCTACCGGTCAGATCTGCCCATGCCTGGTCCACTCCGGCACGGGCCGTCGCGTCAAGCGGTGTGAAATAGGTTTGTGCCCGGGACAGTTTTTCAAGGCGGAAATCTGTCCGCGCGACCAGTTCGACCACATCCACGTGGCGTTTCAGCAATTTGATGAAAGGCAGAAACAGCTCTCTGTTCAGACCATTGGGATACAGAGCGTCCGGTTCCACATTTGACGTGGCAACCAGCGTTACGCCGTTTTCAAAAAAGCGCTCAAACAACCGGCCCAGAATCATCGCGTCGGCAATATCCACCACATAAAATTCATCGAAACACAGCAGTTTCATGTTTTCCGATATGGCATCCGCCACTGGCGGAATCGGATCTCCGTTCTTGGTCTTGTCCTGCTTGATTTGGCGGCGTTGCGCATGAATTCGCTCATGCACATCGGCCATGAATGCATGAAAGTGAAATCGCTTTTTCTGACGCAGCGGAGATTCTTCGAAAAACAGATCCATCAGCATCGTCTTGCCGCGACCGACCTCGCCCCAGATGTAAAGTCCCGGAGGCGCAGTTTTTGGCGCTGATTTTGCAAACAGCCAACCAAGCGAGCTTTTCTTTGAAGCCAGTTCCTGTTTCTTCAGCGCCTCGTTCAGTTCAGCAAACCGCTCGATCAGCAGCATCTGTGCCGGATCGCGCTCAATCGTGCCGGCCTCGACAAGCCGCTGATAACGCGTCTGAATGGCTTGCGACATAAGCGGACCGGAAACTGCAGTTACAGGCTAACGGCTGACAGACACCTGAGCGCCGCTTTTGGTCTGGCCGGAAAAGCGGTTTCCGCCTGCCGAAACAAGAGAGGCAACCTGTGACCCGGTCGCGCCGACGAGGACGACCCGATTATTCTCCAGATCCCACGCCGTAATGTTCGACAATTCGACCGATGAGCAGCCTTTCGTCGTCGCCCGATAGCCGCCGGTCCACGTTGTCAGCGTCATGAACAACTGACAATTATCCGATGCGGCTGCCAACTGCCACGCACCCAGCATATCCGCCCGGCTCAACTGCGCGCTCGAGGCCGCTGGTTGCACGGGCTGTGTCGTTGGTTGTGTCATTGGCGCCGTGGCTTGAACCGTATGATCGGCGGTCGGGGTCTGCAACTGCGCGGACGCAGAGGTGTTCGCCGCTCCGGCATCGAACGGTGCAGGATCCGGCTGTGCCATCATTGGCGCTTGTGCATTTGGATCGAATGCCTGACCAGAGCTCGTGCCATCAAGCGGCGCAAGTTCACCGGTCTGAACCCGTCCTTTTGACGCGCCTGAAAACGGATTGGGCAGTCGCGACTGACAGGCCGCAAGCAGAAAGGTGGCCGCCAGAAGGACCAGACCGCTTCGCAAAGCGGTGCTCTTCACGAAGGCTGGGCCGGTATACAAGGTCCGCTTGCTTCCGGTTTTAGCGGTACACCTGCCGTAATTGACAGTCGCAGCTTCCAAATTCTGTCCGGACATTATACTTCCTCTGTGACCCAAACTCGTAGATATTTATCGGTATGTCAGTGAACCGGTCCCGTCTTTAGACCTGATATGCTGAAGACCTGATATGCTGAATGTTTTATTGACGCCATGGCTGAAAAAATCAATGGCCAAAGCAAAGAACAGGTTTAGGCCTTAAGTATGGCTCGTGTTGGAATTGTGGCAGATTCGGGCGCTTACAACAGGTTTTTCCGTTGTCGAGCCATTTGCCAGCAGCGCGTGGCGGAACATTCGGCCCGCTCAGATGTTTTGCTAAAGCCTTGAACACATCGAACGATTGTCATAAATCTTTATCAGGTGGCACAAAGCAACCTGCAGTATGAGTTGTATGGCTGGCATGCATTTTCATGGCGAGACGGGATGTGTGGAAAATGGTCGCGGAACCGTATGCAGGCCGTATAAAAGACGTACTTTATGACAGGGGGTCGCCTTGGCTCTTTACGCTCAGACGTCACACGAAGAACTGGTGTCCGAAGCACGTCAGGCCTATTCGCGTGCTGCGGTAGAACGGCATGACCATATTGTCGATGTCCTGATAGCCGAGCGCGCGACTGGGCTTGCATCACACTGGTCCTGGCCGCTGATCCGCCCGTTACTTTACCGTTTGCTGGGCTATAAGCGCGCCGTTGCGATGGCTGATTGTGTCGCCGACAAGTCCGGCGCTGATGCCATGGCACTGGTCACAAAAATGCTGGATCTCGAGCTTGATCTGTCCGGCCTTGACCGCATTCCCCGGACCGGTCCCTTTATCCTTGCCGCCAATCATCCCACTGGCATCGCAGATGGCGTCGCGGTTCACGCGCTGGTCGAGGCTGTTCGCTCTGACATTGCAATTTTTACAAACCGCGATGCGGCGCGGGTCAACCGGCACTTCGACGAAGTGCTGATACCCGTCGAATGGCGCGAAGAACACAAAAGCCGTGAAAAGACCAAGGAAACCCTGCTCCGCACCGCGGAAGCCTTTGAAGACGGCAAAGCCGTGGTGATGTTCCCCTCAGGCCGCATCGCCTATTGGGCGCAGAACGAGTTGAATGAGCGTCCCTGGCAGGCGACCCTCGTCACCCTGGCGAAGCGTTACAAGGTCCCGATCGTTCCGGTCCATGTCAGCGGCCGCAATTCGGGGCTGTTCTACCTCTTCAGCCGGCTGTCGAACGAGTTGAGGGACATGACTGTCTTCAACGAGCTTCTCAACAAATCGGGAACCCGGTTCGGACTGACTGTCGGCAAGCCGATCAGCCACGAGCTTCTGACCGGCGATGCCTCTGAACTTGCGGCCGAATTGCAGTTTCACACAGTATCGAAACTGGCAGAGGATAAAGATGCAGTGTTTCGCCGCTGCACTTCATCTTGATGCGCACAGGATGTTACAATCCGGCCTTGTCACGCTTCAGACAATATTCCAGAAGACGTAACCAAACCAGGCGTAGAACACCACCCAGATAAACAGGGTCAGCCGCATCAGCCCGACGCGGCGCAGGCGGGTATACAATAAAAACCGCAACACCCCGGACACAGCTACGACTGCGACAAACCGAGACAGCCGCGCCATTGAGGCTGGTTGCAAAAATTCCTGCAACGGCGCAATGCCGGCCTCATAGGCAGTGGCCGCGAAAATCTTGAACGGGACACCGGTGAATCCGCCGAGAAACAGCGCGCCTAACGGCTCATCCGCCATATCCACCGAGACAGTCCGCAGCAATTCTTCGGTGATTCCCGGAACAGTCAGAATGAATGCCCGCACGGTTTCCGGATTCACCTGTGCCCATTGGTACAGCACAATGCCGCCGAGCAGGGCACCTATCAAAGCTGCCAGAGTGGGCACCATCGCCCGCAACACGCCAAACCGCATCACAGCAAGGCTGATCAGCACATCCACCATGATGAAAAACCATACGGCTTCTGCAAACGCCCAGATGAACGCCACCAGCGACCACACCAGCAGCCAGCTCCATGTCAGCGCATTTCTGGGAGACAGGGGACGAATCAAAGACATCCCGTTCATAGCCGATCCAAGTCTTACACGCGCCTCTCGACCATCAGCTTCTTGATCTCAGCAATTGCCTTGGCCGGATTAAGACCCTTCGGGCAAGCCTGAGCACAATTCAAAATGGTGTGGCAGCGATATAGTTTGAACGGATCTTCCAGATCATCCAGCCGCTCGCCGGTGGCCTCATCGCGGCTGTCAATCAGCCAGCGATAGGACTGCAGCAGAGCGGCAGGGCCGAGATAGCGGTCGCCATTCCACCAGTAACTCGGGCACGAAGTGGAACAGCAGGCGCACAGAATACACTCATACAGCCCGTCCAGCTTTTCGCGGTCATCTTTGCTCTGCTTCCACTCTTTTTCCGGCTTGGGCGTCGTGGTTTGCAACCACGGCTCGATCGAGCGGTGCTGGGCGTAGAAATGGGTCAGATCGGGCACCAGATCCTTGACCACTGGCAGATGCGGCAGTGGATAGATTTTTACATCGCCGTCGATCTCATCCATGCCCTTGGTGCACGCCAGCGTATTGGTACCGTCAATATTCATTGCACAGGACCCGCAAATCCCTTCCCGGCACGAGCGCCGAAAGGTCAGGGTCGGATCGATCTTGCTCTTGATCCAGATCAGCGCATCCAGAACCATCGGCCCGCAATCTTCCATGTCGACATGATAGGTGTCGACCTGAGGATTGCCGTCCCCATCCGGGTTCCAGCGGTAAATCCGGAATTCACGCAGGTTGCTGCCCTGCGGTTTCTCCCAGGTTTTACCCTGCTTGATTTGGGAATTTTTAGGCAGTGTCAGTTGAACCATGGTTGAAAGGCTCTCTCTGCTGAAACGAAATTAATAGACGCGCTTTTTCGGGGCGATCTTTTCCTGTGAAATTTCATCGGACAATGGATCGACGTGAACCGGCCGGAAATCCAGCGTCACCTTGCCGTCGTCGGCGATCCAGGACAACGTATGCTTGCGCCAGTTCGTGTCATCGCGATCAGGAAAATCCTCGCGGGCATGGGCACCCCGGCTTTCGGTCCGCGCTTCTGCAGAAAACACCGTGGCAATCGCATTTACTATCAGATTCTCATATTCGATGGTCTCCACAAGATCCGTATTCCAGATCATCGACCGGTCGGTCACACTGATATCGTCCCCTGCACTCCAGATGTCCGCAATGCGTTGGCAACCGCTCTGCAACGTTTCGGCAGTGCGGAAAACCGCGGCATCTTCCTGCATCGCCTTTTGCATCTTCAGGCGCAGATCCGCAGTTTTGCTGCCGCCATCGGCAAACCGCAGTTTGTCAAACCGCTGAACAGCCTTGTCGACAGAGGCCTGATTGAGCTTGCCACTGGCCGCTTTCGGATCAACGATTTCGCCCGCCCGGATCGAGGCGGCACGTCCGAACACAACAAGATCGATCAGCGAATTGGAGCCAAGACGATTGGCACCATGAACGGAGGCGCAGGCCGCTTCGCCAACGGCCATCAGACCAGGAACCCGGCTATCAGGATCGCCGTCTTTGAGGGTCATCACCTCGCCCCAGTAATTTGTTGGAATCCCGCCCATATTATAATGCACCGTCGGCAGCACCGGGATCGGCTCCTTGGTCAGATCCACCCCGGCAAAAATACGCGCGGATTCGGAAATGCCAGGAAGCCGTTCGGCCAGAGTTGCTGGCGGCAGGTGGTCCAGATGCAGATGAATGTGATCTTTATCAGTGCCAACTCCACGGCCTTCGCGGATTTCCATCGTCATGCAGCGCGACACCACATCGCGCGAGGCAAGATCCTTATAGGTCGGCGCATAGCGCTCCATGAAACGCTCGCCCTCGGAATTGGTCAGATAGCCGCCTTCGCCGCGTGCGCCTTCCGTAATCAGACATCCGGCACCATAGATACCGGTCGGATGAAACTGGACAAATTCCATATCCTGCAAAGGCAGTCCGGCGCGGGCCACCATGGCATTGCCATCGCCGGTACAGGTATGGGCTGAGGTCGCCGAGAAATAGGCTCGTCCGTAGCCGCCCGTAGCCAGCACCACCATTTTGGATTTGAAGGCATGCAGCGTTCCATCATCCAGCTTCCAGGCCAGAATGCCCTGGCAGGTGCCATCTTCCGACATGATCAGATCGATCGCCAGATATTCGATGAAGAATTCCGCATTGTGTTTCAGCGACTGGCCGTAAAGCGTGTGAAGAATGGCGTGTCCGGTCCGGTCCGCCGCCGCGCAGGTGCGCTGCACCGGCGGGCCTTCACCATATTCGGTAGTGTGGCCCCCGAACGGACGCTGATAGATGTCGCCCTCCTCCGTGCGCGAAAACGGCACGCCGTAATGTTCCAGCTCATAGACGGCCTTGGGCGCTTCTCGGACCATATATTCAATGGCGTCATGATCGCCCAGCCAGTCAGACCCTTTCACCGTGTCATACATATGCCACTGCCAGGAATCCGGCCCCATATTGCTGAGGCTGGCCGCAATGCCGCCCTGCGCCGCAACTGTGTGCGAGCGGGTCGGAAACACCTTGGTCACACAGGCCGTGCGTAATCCCTGTTCGGCCATACCCAGCGTGGCGCGCAGGCCGGAGCCGCCAGCACCAACTACGACTACATCGAATGTGTGTTCGATGACTTCATAGGCCTTGCCATTTGCCGCAGTTACCACGGGCTACCCTCCAAAACTCAATTTCAGGATTGAGAACACTGAAATCAAAGCGATTGCCGCCGAAAAAAATGTGTTCCCCAGTAAGAGCGCTATTTTCATGCCCTCTGCGTGAATATAATCTTCAATCACCACCTGCATACCCAACCGCATATGCCAGGTCACCGACAGGATCGCTGCAATCAGTATCACCACACCAAGAGGCGATCCGGCAGTGGCGACGAATTCTGAATGAGAACTGCCTGACAGCATGATCACTATCACGAGAAACCCGATGACGAGAGGCACGTTGAAAACCGCAGTCAGTCTTTGTTGCCAGAAATGGCTTGTGCCGCTTTTGGCGGACCCAAGATAGCGAACCTTTTTCAATGGTGTAAGCATGGACATGTTCATCTGCTCCTATCGAACCATATAACCGATGATCCAGACCACAGGTGTCAGAATCACTGACCCTGCAAGAGTGGCTTTGGCCAGTGTCTCGCGCTCAAATTTTCCCAGACCATGTGCGGTATCCCAGATAAAATGGCGCAGCCCGCCAAGCATGTGGTGCAGCACCGCCCAGGTAAAACCGAACAGGATAATCTGTCCGAACCAGGATCCGAAAAATCCTCCAATCCTGTCAAAATCTGATTCCCCGCTGGCCGCCGCCATCAGCCACAGGGCCAACAGTAACATGCCGAAATACAGCGAGACGCCGGTAATCCGGTGCACGATTGACATCACCATCGTGAAAAGCGGTGTGTAAATCTGCAAATGTGGGGAAAGCGGCCGATCAGCGCCCGTGCGCGGATGGGGACTGGGTGTCGTCTCGGACATAATTTACGCCTTCATTTTTGCAAAGCTAACAGGCAGGGCGGTTGGCGGACAGAACGAGTTTTATATCCCCACCGGTTTTGCCTTTAAGACCCTGTTCTTAGAAAACTTCCAGCGCCACGTCAAAGTAACCTTTCGCCCCATGTGCAGTTCTTCCTGCAGGTTGCCGGACGCGCTTTCCAACTTCATGTCAGGGTTGTGTGATTAATTCCCACTCCTCAGCGGAACCTGCCCGGCCTCGCAGCCAGCAGCCGCGAACAGCACTTAAATCCTCGGATAATAAGATTCCCGGGCGTGTCAATGCTCCGACAGTGTGATGTTATCTGAATAGATGCCCTCGACCTCCTTCACCACAGCCTGCCCGCACATCATTGTGCCGGTTTCAGGATTGTGCGCCAGTGTCGGACTGCCATGCAGGATCCAGCCGCCGCTCAGCGCTTTGGAAACGCGCTTGCAAAAAGCCGAACCGTCCTCTCCGGTGATATATCTGTAAAGCCGCATGGCAAATCCTGTGCCTTAATCCGTGCAATTTATCTGTTCAGTGCAGCAGGCCGGCTTTCATTAGTGTGCGCCGGGCCGCTTTCAGATGCAAAAACTCAACCATTTTATTGTTGACGGTCAACACCGCCTTGCCGGAGTTCTGTGGATCGGCAAACGCCTTGCAGATGGCTTCAGCTTCAAGAATTTCCTGCTCTGTCGGCGTAAAAGCTGCGCCGCAAATGGCAATCTGTCCAGGATGAATCAGGCTTTTGCCATCCAGGCCCAGCGCCGCGCCCTGTTCACACTCTTCCTTGAAACCGGTTTTGTTGTGCAGATCGGTATAAACACCATCGATCAGAGCCACGCCGTGAGCGCGGGCCGCCGCAAGGCATTGCATGATCCATGGCAGATAGGCCTGCCGGCCCTCAATCAGCGGCGTTCCGGTAATCAGCGCCAGATCGTTGGTGCCCAGCATAAGCGCTTCAAGCCTTGGATCATCTGCCTTAGCCATGGCTGCAATCGCAGCACAGTTCAGCACTGCAAGCGGGCTTTCAATCATCGCCCACAGCCGGATTGATGGCGCTGCGTCACTGGCCTCAAACGCGCTCAGCGCCGCCTCTATATCAGCAGCGCTGTCAACTTTTGGCAGGACAATGCCATCCGGCGCCATCGCCAAGACCGCCAGAAAATCCTCTTCGCCCCATGCACTGTCGAGCGGGTTGATGCGCACGAGAATGCGGGTCGATGGCCGCGGTCCCGCCAGTGCCTGGCGCAGCGCCTCGCGTGCCTCCGCCTTCCGCTCCGGTGCCACCGCATCTTCCAGATCAAAGATCACTGCGTCAGCGCCCAGCGCATCGGGACTGCCCAGAACTTTTTCCATGGCCCGTGGATTGGCGGTCGGCACATAAAGAATGCTGCGAAAGGAAGATGGTCTGGTCATAGTTAGGATTTGAACTCAACAAATTGTTTTTACCTTATTGCCAAGAAACCACCTGCCTGTCAGCAGTCTTTTCATGGCGCGGCCGATTCGAACCTGTTACACCACCGGTCAGATGCCAGGTGCATAAGCCAGCGGTTCCCAGTGCAAAATATATTTGATGTCATCATTATCGGAAGTGGTATTGTCGGTGTATCAACCGCTTGGCATTTAAGAGCTCTTGGGTTTGCCGGCACAATAGCCATCATTGAACGCGACCCCAGCTTCAGCCACGCGTCGACCAGCCTGTCAGTTGCCGGAATCTGGCAGCAATTTTCGCTCAAAGAAAACATCCAGATGTCGCTGTATGGTGCAAAATTTCTCAAGGAATTTGCCAAGGAACAGAATGTCGATCTTGGCTTTCAGGAACATGGCTATCTGTTTCTCGCCAAACAGGAGGGCAAAGAGGCCTTGTCGGCCAATGTTGCAAGACAGCGCAAATTGAAAGCAGACATCGCGCTGCTGACACCGGCCCTGCTGCAACAGCATTTTCCCTGGCTGGCAACAGATGATCTGGCCGCAGGCGCTTTGGGTCTGTCCAATGAGGGCTGGTTTGATTCTCACCGCCTGCACAGCTCCATGCGCAGCGCGGTGCGCGATTGGGACGTCACGCTGATAAAGGGTTATGTTGCCGAGATCGACCATTCCGATACGGAAATCAGATCCGTCATGCTGGATGCCGGGCAGCGCTTGAAATGCGGCCATCTCGTCAATGCCACTGGTGCAAATGCCGGGACATTCTCGCGAATGGCACGCATTCGCTTGCCGGTCGAACCCAGAAAACGCACTGTCTTTGTCGTTCATGGCGGCGCTGCCCTGTCCGAAATGCCCGTTCTGGTCGATCCGACAGGCGTCTATCTGCGCCCCGAAGAACCTTTCCACTTATGCGGTGTTTCACCGCATATGGATGAGGATCAGCGTTGCGCTGCCGACGATTTTGAACCCGATCACGACCTGTTCGAACGAATCATCAAACCAGCTTTGATGGCGCGTGTCCCGGCCCTGAAATCCCTCAAGCCGATCAGGGCCTGGGCAGGACACTATGATTATAACAGTTTTGATCAAACTGCGGTTCTGGGGCCACACACCCGGCTGGCCAATTTCTATTTTGCCAACGGATTCTCCGGTATCGGCCTGCAGCAAGGCCCGGCTGCGGGACGCGGCGTGGCCGAACTGATCCTCCATGGCGCTTATCAGACTCTCGATCTGTCCCGGCTTGGCTTTGAACGCATTGTCGAAAAACAACCCTTGCTGGAGGAAAACCTGATCTGATGCCTTCACCACTTCGCAAAACCGCCAGACCGGCAGTCCTGGTAATTTCCAGTCTTGTCGCCGACGGATCCGTAGGCGGGCGTCTCGCCTGCTTTGCTTTGGAACGGCTCGGCTTTCCGGTGTGGTTTGTGCCCACTGTCAACCTGCCGCGCCATCCCGGAAGGCAGCCATCGGTGCGTGACATCACTTCGGCAGATTATTTGCGCGGATGTCTGGACGATCTGGTCAAGCTGGCTGAACAGCATGACATCGCTGCAGTGCTCACCGGATATATTGGCGATGCTGCGCAAATCCCCGTCGTAGCCGACGCTGTCAGTCGGTTGAAGGCGATCCATCCCAGGTTGATTTATCTGTGCGACCCGGTGCTAGGAGACGGCGACAAGCTGTATATTTCAGACGCTGTGGCAAATGCGATGCGCGATCAACTCTGGCCGATCTGTGATATCGCCACCCCCAACGTATTTGAACTGTGCTGGCTGGAACGCGCCGCAAACGCTTTGCAACAGGGTATGCAACGGACAGCCCCAGCCATGCTGGCGGACCTCGCCGGCAACGCCGCTCCTGCACGAATCGCCGTCACCAGCGTCTGCGGGCTGATGGCCAATCATATCGGCAATCTGCTGACAGCGCCGCAAGCGCCGGCGCTGCTGTTCGAGCATCTTGCCATGCCTCATGCGCCCCATGGCACCGGCGATCTGTTTGCCGCGCTGCTTCTCGGACATCATCTGCTCACAGGCGATCTGGAACAGGCCACGGAACGCGCCAGTTCCGCCCTGTTTGAATTGACCGCAAGGGCCGCCCGTTCCGGACTGGAGGATCTGCCGCTGATTGGCGAACAGACATCGCTGGAACGCCCGATGGCGATGGTGTCAAAACGTGTGATCGGGACGTCCCGGCCGACAGTTGGTGGCAAAACCCCGACGCCAAAACCACGTCCACTGTGACAGAATTTTGAACCGGAACCGGATTGCGAGACCATATGATCAGCCCTGACATCATTGAAGCCCATCAGCGCATCAGTCCCTATATCAGGCGCACTCCTGTGATGCTCAGCAATAGTGATTTTTGCAACCATGACACGCCGCTTTCCCTGAAACTGGAACTGTTCCAGCACACCGGTTCGTTCAAACCCCGTGGCGCCTTCAACAATCTGCTCAGCCGGACGGTGCCCGAAGCCGGCGTGACCGCAGCGTCCGGTGGCAATCATGGCGCGGCCGTTGCCTTTGCTGCGGCGCGGCTCGGCCACAAGGCCAGAATCTTTGTTCCGGACATTTCCAGCCCGGCAAAACAGGCCAAAATCCGCGATGCCGGAGCGGAGCTGGTGGTGACGGGAGCGCACTATACAGATGCGCTTGCCCGGTGCGAGGCCTATCAGCAGGAAAGCGGGGCCCTGGCGGTGCATGCATATGACGCTGCCGAAACGATCGCAGGACAAGGAACAATTGCCGTAGAATGGCTCGACCAGGCCGGACCGCTCGACACCCTGCTTGTGGCGGTTGGTGGAGGCGGACTGATCAGCGGAATCCTCGCCGCCTGCGGGAATCAGTGCCAGGTGGTTGCGGTGGAGCCGGAGGGGTCCGCCTGCCTCAACAGGGCCATGACAGCTGGAAAACCGGTAGATATTGAAGTTAATTCGGTCGCCGCCGACAGTCTTGGAGCGAAATCGATCGGGCAGTTGCCATATCAGATTTGCCGCGATCTCCTGTCGGTCTTCCTGACTGTTCCCGATGCTGCCATAATCGCCGCTCAGAAGGCTATTTGGCATAAATTTCAAATAGTTGCCGAATTTGGCGGCGCCACGGCTCTGGCTGCTTTGATGCATGGTGTCTATCGCCCCAAACCCGGCGAACGGGTCGGCGTGCTGCTGTGCGGTGCAAATGCCGATCTGCAGCAGCTGATATGATTCTTGTAAAAGAGTCTTGAAACTATAGCCCTTCAGGGCTTATTTTAGGGATGCGTCTGGTGTATGCCACCCGCAAAGGTAAATAGCCGTTCACCCAAACGAGTTTTTATGATCGTTGACCGTGTGGCCGTTATCGGAAAATTTCTTCACATGAAAGCCGGGGCTTTGATGTGGCTGGTCTGTTTGGACTGGCCCGGTCAGAACTTCTCCGGCACATGATATGATAGAGACAATTCAACGGCCGGCTTGTTGAAACAAGAAAGGATAAAAACCCTGACCATGCCATTACAGGCTTCGTCCTCCGACACTGCGCGCGACAAGCGCGGGAAAGTGCCATCGGCACCATCCCTGTCAGAGGCAGCGGCAGAATCCGGAATTTCTTCGGAAGACGCCCTCAAAATTGTCCTTGCCAGTCTGGATGACTCCAAGGCCGAAGAAACCCTTCCCATCGATATTACCGGCAAATCACCACTGTTCGACCACATTGTGGTCGCCAGCGGGCGCTCCCACCGGCATGTCAATGCGATCGCCGATCACCTGCTGCGGGATCTGAAAACCGCCGGCCTTGGCCGCGCATCTGTTGAGGGCCTGCCTGCCTGCGACTGGGTGCTGGTCGACACCGGTGATGTTGTTGTGCACATCTTCCGCCCTGAAGTGCGGGAGTTTTACAACATCGAAAAAATCTGGCGTGCACAGGACGATGATATGAAACCAGCGACAGTCCCGGCAAACGCCTGAGCCTGTGAAACTGGTGATTGCCGCCATTGGGCGGATGAAACGCGGTGCGGAACAGGATTTGTGCGCGCGCTACGCGAACCGCATCGACAAGGCCGGACGCGGGCTTGGACTTGGGCCGTTGCGGATCGTTGAATTCAGCGAGTCCCGCGCGCCACGGCCTGCAGAACGTAAAGCTCAGGAAGCTGAATTGCTGCTGAATGCGGCCCCTCCGGAGGCTGCAAAATTCGTCCTTGATGAGCACGGCAATGCTCATAGCAGCCGCAGCTTTACCGACCTTCTGGCGGCGCACCGCGATGAGGGTATTGCAGAAGCCTGGTTTTTTATCGGCGGCGCCGATGGACACGGCGATGCCCTGCTGGCAGCCGCAACTCATAAAATCGCTTTGGGCCAGATGACCTTCCCGCATCAGATCGTGCGCTGCCTGCTGGCCGAACAGATCTATCGCGCCATCACGATTCTGTCCGGGCATCCCTATCACCGCGACTGAACCGGTCCGTGCTGCGCATTGCCGCTTTTGACTGGAGCTCCGGCACGTTTTATGAATGATGAGCTAATTGATGATTCACATCTCCTCGTCGGGCCAGACAGGCAGCACTACGCGATGCAGCGCAGTGGGTAAGTTTTCTGACAATCACCGCTCGAAGGATTGGGATCAGCAAAAGCTCGTCATTCATAAAATGTGCTCCAGCATAAAATGTGCTCCAGCATAAAATATGCTCCAGTTTGCGGTAAACAGGCCTCATGATTTCTTTCCTCATCCGCTGTGTGATTCTGACTGTCCTGAGCGTAGCGGCAGGACCGGGTTTTGCCGAGACGCCGCGCGAGGCCAAATTGCGGCTGGAAATGGAGCAGCGTACCAAGGATCTCACCAATCTGCAGAAAAGCATGAAGGTTACTGCGGAACGCGAGGCTGAATTGGCAGCGGACGTCACCGCACTGGAGCAGACCCGCGCCACGCTCAATACCGAACTCATTCAGGCTGCACAGCGCTCCAGAACGCTGGAGGACCGCATTTCCAATTCAGAAGTCCGGCTCGATGCCTCACTCCAGACCGAGGAAGTCATCCGTCTGTCGCTGCTGAAACGCAGGGCACTTCTGTCTGAAATTCTGGCAACATTGCAGCGCATGGGCCGCTCGCCACCCCCGGCCTTGCTGGTCCGGCCGGAAGATGTGATGAGCGCCATCCGCAGTGCCATACTGATCGGCGCGGTTTTGCCTGATGTCCGGGAGCAGGCGGAAACCCTGGCCAAAGATCTGGACGAACTGGTCGCTGTCCGCACCGAAATTGAGGAAGCCACTCAACAGTTGAAAGCCGATTATCAGTCTTTGAGTGAAGAACAGACACGGCTTGCACTGCTGCTCGACAAGAAACGCGAGGAAGTCAGCGAATCGACGTCAGAACTTGCCATCCAGCAACAGAAAGCGTCCGAACTGGCGAAAGAGGCTGTCGGTTTGAAAGAGTTGATCGGTTCGATGGAAAATCAGATTGCATCTGTGCAGAAAGCGCAGCAGGAGTCCGTCGAAGCCGCTGAAGCGGCGCGGCGCAACGCCGCAGACCGGGCAGCAATACGCACCAAACAGGCCAAATTGCGGGCGCTCGGCGACCAGGGCCGCATCGCCCCGGCAATTCCGTTCGACGACGCCAAGGGCCTGTTACCCTTGCCGGTCAACGGGGCTTTGCAGATAGCCTTTGGCGCGCCGGACGATACCGGCGTCAACAGCAAAGGAATCACCTTGACGGCTCGCGCCGAGAGCCGGGTGATTTCTCCTGCCGACGGCTGGGTCGTTTATGCCGGTCCATTCCGCACCTATGGACAATTGATTATTCTCAATGCAGGTAATGATTATCATCTGGTTCTGGCCGGTATGGACACAATCAACGTGGAATTAGGTCAATTTGTCCTGTCCGGCGAACCGATTGCCACAATGGGGTCACGCAGACTTGTCAGTCTGGAAACTGACAATGTGGCAGCCACGACCACGACTGACGCACAATCCCTAACGGATAGTAAGGTGACAGACGGGCCTACGACGCTATATGTTGAGTTTAGAAAAGATGGAAATTCGATCGACCCGTCACCTTGGTGGGTGGTAGATTTATCTACTGAAAATGATTTGGATGGATGAACTTTTGCGGTAAACTATCCGGCAAGGAAATTTGAAGGGCATAATGATGATAAACAAATCAGTTGTCACTCTGGTTGCAGGCGTCCTGATCGGCGCTGCAGGCGTGGTTGGCTTAACCCAAATGCCGGTTATTGGCGCGCCTGCAGAAGCAGCGAGCCGCGACACATATCGCCAGCTCAACCTGTTTGGTGATGTGTTTGAACGCATTCGCAGCGATTATGTTGAAGAGCCGGGTGACAGCGACCTGATCGAATCGGCCATCAACGGAATGCTGACCTCGCTTGATCCGCATTCAAGTTTCATGAATGCGAAAGCTTTCCAGGATATGCGGGTTCAAACTCGCGGTGAATTTGGCGGCCTTGGAATTGAAGTCACAATGGAAGACGGCTTCGTCAAGGTCGTGACGCCGATTGACGATACGCCGGCTGCCAAGGCCGGGGTTCAGCCCGGCGACCTGATCACGCACCTGGATGGCGAGCAAATTCAGGGACTGACGCTCAATGAGGCTGTCGAAAAGATGCGGGGCGCAGTCAAAGAGCCGCTGACGGTCACGATACGCCGCGGCAATGGCGCGCCATTCGATATCACCATCATACGCGATATCATCAAAATCCGCTCCGTCCGCTTCCGTCTGGAAGACGGTGTCGGATACATCCGGCTGACCCAGTTCACCGATCAGACCTATGATGGTCTGAAAGATGCCATAGCGGAAATAAAGAAAACTCTGCCCGAAGATGAACTGAAAGGCTATGTCCTGGATTTGCGCAATAATCCCGGCGGTCTTCTGGATCAGGCGATTGCCGTTTCCGATGCGTTTCTGGAACGCGGTGAAATTGTATCGACCCGTGGCCGCAACAATGAGGACAGCCAGCGCTTTTCCGCCCGTAGCGGGGATCTGATTGATGGCAAGCCGATTATTGTTCTGGTCAATGGCGGTGCCGCCTCCGCATCGGAAATCGTTGCCGGTGCGCTCCAAGATCACAGACGCGCCACAATTCTTGGAACCCGGTCGTTCGGCAAGGGGTCTGTGCAAACCATTATCCCACTCGGCTCCGAGGGTGCGATGAGGCTGACCACAGCACGGTATTATACACCTGCGGGCCGGTCGATTCAGGCCAAGGGTATTGTTCCGGACATTCGCATTATTCAGGAACTGCCGGAAGATATGAAAGGGGGTGAGGAGCCCCGCGGTGAAGCGTCGCTGCCTGGCCACCTGGCGAATGAAAACCAGGCCGACGAGGAAGAAAAATCCGGCTCATCGGCCTATGTGCCGCCCGATCCGAAAGATGACAAGCAACTCAATTTTGCTTACGATCTGCTGAAAGGCATTCAGGTGAATGCCAACTTCCCGCCGGATCCCTCACAAGGCATCCCGAACTAAAGCGCATATCTGACAGCGCCGGTAGATAGTTGCCGGACAAAACCACCAAAGCCCGCCGATTCATCCCGGCGGGCTTTGTACTTTTAACGCTCGCTGCAAACCGCCCGATGATCCGACCCGCCCTTCGCGCGAGGCAGCCACCCGAAAGAAACCAATTCTTCACCATGTAACTGCTAGTTTTGTGCCTCTTAAACCGGGGTAGCAGGCTGAAAGCTGTGTCACGTGACAATTCTTCCGATCCAATAGCTGAACCAAATCAGGATTCCGCCCAAGAGCCAGCCGGTTCGACCGGTCCGGCTATCATTGGCTTTGCCATGATCAGCGTCCTTTTGCTGGCAGCGCTGGGCCTGTGGGTCTTTCTGGTCAACGATCCGCTGGGTGGCCAGCCGCAGGCAAGTGTATTCATCAAAACAGATATGGTTCTGATCGATCCGGGGTCTGTCGGTGTTGCAAATGTCCGTCCCAGCATGACGCCAGATCCCAATGATGTCACCAATTTGACGCAATCAGCAGCGCGCACAACGGCTCAGGCCGCAGCACCAGCCAATCGCCAGGCCAGCGCTGTCGCCACAGTTGCATCCACTCCTCAGCCGGAGGACGTCCCGGCACCAACCGGCCCGGCCCTTACCAACACGTTCGTTTCCTCCAGTTCCGACCTGCAGCGCCTGTCTGTCTTTCCCGTCGACAATCTGGTCACTCGTTCAGGCCAGGGCCTGATTCCGAAACGCTCCAGTGACGGACAGACGGCCTTTTCCGCATATGCCCGTCCGGCGAAATTCATTCCGGATGGACCGAAAATCGCTTTGATCATCGGCGGCGTCGGATTATCCGAGCGTGCCACCGAAGAAGCCATCATCGCATTGCCACCAACCACGGCACTGGCGTTTTCGTCCTATGCGGACAAGCGCGAAAGATGGAAAAAACTCGCGCGGGAGAACGGCTTTGAATTGCTGATTGAGGCACCCATGGAGCCATTTAATTTTCCCGACAATGATCCTGGCCCGCACACGCTCCTGGTTGACGCAAGTGTGATCGAGAACCAGTCAAAACTGGAGTGGATACTCTCCCGGATGTCGAATTATATCGGAGTCATTCCGTCGATGGGCGCCCGTTTTACCGCAGACAAACCGGCATTGACTGCCCTGATGACCGAATTGAACCGGCGCGGTCTGGCCTTTGTGGACCCGGCAACTTCCGTGCGCAGCGTCGCAAAAAGCTCTGCGGCAGAGGTTTCAACCGACAAATTCGGCTATATGCCTTTTCTCAGGGTCGATGTTGTGCTGGACAAGGAACCGACACGGGCATTGATTGAACAACATCTGATCCAGCTAGAGGAACTAGCCAGCCGGAATGGTCTGGCGGTGGGATATGCCGAATTGCGTTCAGCAACTGTGGAAACTCTGGCCGAATGGGCGCGCCTGACCCAACAGCGCGGAATCACTCTGATTCCCCTCAGCACGGCGATCAATCTGTCCGAACCCGGGATCTGACACCGGCATTGCCGTGTCGCAAGGTATTGCAGCAAATCTGATTTTTTACCGAATGGGCGGTGGCAGCTTAGATCGTTCCATGTTTACAGTGAACCTTAAGTCTGACCTCAATTAGGAGATTGAATTGGCGCATTTCTGGCAGCGTCCCTTTGCGATGAGCTTGCTCACGAATTCAACCTCCTAATTGAGTCCAGACCCTGAACAAAACACAAAGCTGGAACTCGCCCCGTCATGACCCTGGTCACCGATATATCTCAACTTGAAGCTCTCTATGGCAGCATCTCAGAGCCCGCATTGATCAAGGTCAGTGATCAGCTTACCAAGCAGTATCAGCGCCTGATTGAAGCGGCTCCCTTTGTTGTGCTGGCAACCACCGGACCAGATGGACTGGATTGCTCACCGCGCGGCGACGCCGGTCAGGTCGTCCTCATTCAGGATCAGAAAACACTGCTGATCCCGGATCGCCCTGGCAACAACAGACTGGATTCTCTGCGGAACCTCGTGCTGAATTCGCAGATAGCGCTGCTGTTTCTGATACCCGGGACCAACACCACGCTGCGCGTCAACGGAACCGCTGTTATCAGTATAGATCCGGACCTCCTCAAGGCTCACACCGTCATTGGTAAAGCGCCGCGCACGGTCATTATCATCACCATTCACGAAATTTACTTTCAATGCACCAAGGCACTGCGCCGGCCTTTGGGACCCGGAGAGAATCCACGCCGCCGACAGTCTGCCTTCACCCGGCGAGATCATGCAGGAACTCAAAGAGAATTTTGATGGCAAGGTTATGAAACAGACTGACAAAAGCCTCCAGAACAAGCCTATGGTCAGAGCCATGGATAATACAGACAATCCGCTGCCCTATCGCGCCAATGTCGGGATCGCCCTGTTCAATAAATCAGGCAAGGTCTGGCTCGGTCGCCGCGCGGGAATGCCAGAGACCCTGCCCGAACAGGATGACATGAGCTTTGCCTGGCAGATGCCGCAAGGCGGCATCGATGAGGGGGAAGACCCGCTTCCGGCTGCCCACCGCGAATTGTTTGAGGAAACCAGCGTGTCCAGCACCGAATTGCTGGCGGAAGCACCGCAGTGGCTGACTTATGAACTGGCACCCGAGATTATCAAAAAGGACTGGCGCCGGAAATATCGCGGCCAACGGCAAAAATGGTTCGCATTCCTGTTCACCGGCGATGAAGCTGAAATCAATGTTCTGGCCCCCGGTGGCGGAGCCTTCAAGGCCGAGTTTTCCGATTGGCGCTGGGTCGACCTGCAGCAGGTCCCGGATCTGATCGTACCGTTCAAACGCGACGTTTACGAGCAGGTCGTCGACATGTTCAGCGGCATTGCTGACAATCTGAAACTGGATCAGTAACAGAAAGCCCGGCCCAGGCCAGGCCCAGATCAGGCCCAAGCCGGGCCTTGTACAGGAAATAGTGCTGCTTCGCCTTCGCTGTTGCCGACTAAAAGCCACAAAATGCCTCCATGTACTGCCAAGAATCTCTGCCTGCTGATTTTCAGGACATCTGCACATGCGCGATGGCTTGGTCAGAAATTACCCGCATAGGGAGCCTACCTAAATGGAAAACCGGACATGAAAGACTGCATCATCGTCGGTGGCGGCCCTGCGGGACTGACCGCTGGGCTTTATCTTGCCCGGTTCCTGCGGAGCGTTACGGTTTATGACGCTCAGGAAGGGCGGGCCCGGATGATTCCGAAAACGCACAATCTTGCGCCCTTTCCAGACGGCATTTCCGGGCGTGATCTTCTTGACCGGATGCGCGCGCATGCGCAACTCTATGGTGCCAGGCTCGAAACCGGGACAGTCAGTGCGGTTGAAAAGCAAGGGGACCTGTTCCATGTCACAACCGATCGCCGTGTCGAAACCGCGCGCACCGTCATCTTCGCCTCCGGTGTCGTCAATCATCGCCCGCCCCTGTCTATCAGCAAGCACGATCAGGGTCTGGGCAGCGGGTTGATCCGTTACTGCCCGGTTTGCGATGCCTATGAAATCCGGGGCAAGCGCATCGCCGTCCTCGGCAGTGGTGCGCACGGCTTTGCCGAAGCGCGCTTCATCCGCGGCTATTCAACAACGGTTACGCTGATTCCGCATGACGGCTCTCTGGCGATTGCAAAGGACGGTATCGGCGTTCTGGAATCACCTATGAAATATCTGTCGCTATCGGACTCGCAGGTCATAGCAACGCTTGAAAATGGCGTGACACGGAATTTTGACACACTCTACGTCGCCTTGGGCACGACCGCGCGCTCAGACCTGGTGGCCACGCTCGGTGCACGCCTTTGTGAGGACGGTTGCGTTGTCACCGACGCAAAGCAGAAAACCAGCATCGATGGGGTTTATGCCATCGGAGACGTCACGGACGGGCTTGATCAGATCGCCTATGCGATGGGCCAAGCCGCCGTGGCGGCAACGGCGATCCACAACGATTTGCCTCGAACCGCACTTGGATAGAAGCCGAAATCGTCGCTGATGCGATGGCTCCAGGACCAGTCGGATAGCCAATTTTGACCGCCCAGAACAAAGCAGAATCGCAAGTGGCCGTTGGAGCGTTTCAGTTAGAGGCTGGGACGCAGGCCGGGCTTTTATTCAGATCAGGATTGTTTGCCTGCGGTTTGGGATCAAAGCGCCAGCGAATTTTTGACATGCTCCAGATCGGACAGGTGCAGGCCCGCCAGATCCTTTGCATCGCCTTCAGCTTCATCGACAGCATCCTGCGCCTCTTTCAGGCGCGCAGCCAGCATGTCGCTGTCCAGATCACTTGTCAGCATGGCAATTTCCGCCAGCAGACTCAGGCCATTGTCGTTGATGTCGGCAAAACCGCCTTCAACAAAGATGGTTTCCTCGCTGCCATCGGCACGCGTAACCACCACCAGACCCGGTTTCACCGTTGTCATGGTCGGCGCGTGATTTTTCATCACTGTCATCTGGCCTTCGGATGCCGGAATCAGCACCTGAACCGCATCTTCTGACAGGATCAGGCGCTCCGGGGACACCAGTTCAAACGGAAAGGTTTCGGCCATCACACTGCCTCTTCTTGATTCTCAGAGCCTGCAGCTTATGCGGCTTCCGTCGCCATTTTCTTGGCTTTTTCCAGCGCATCGTCGATCGACCCGCACATATAGAAGGCAGCTTCCGGCAGGTGATCATAATCGCCTTCGACAAGCCCCTTGAAGGACCGGATGGTATCTTCCAGCGCAACCAGTTTACCGGGAGTGCCGGTGAACACTTCAGCAACGAAAAACGGCTGTGACAGAAAGCGTTCGATCTTGCGGGCGCGGGTCACGGCAATCTTGTCCTCTTCGGACAGCTCATCCATGCCCAGAATAGCGATGATGTCCTGCAGGGCCTTGTAGCGCTGCAGAATTTCCTGAACCCGGCGC
>CAXBCI010000032.1:0-45127 GCA_963974065.1 uncultured Hyphomicrobiales bacterium
CCAGCCGCTGGGTGTGGTCGCCGGCATCACGCCGTTCAACTTTCCCGCCATGATCCCGCTGTGGAAGGCCGCCCCGGCGATTGCCTGCGGCAATGCCTTCATTCTGAAACCCTCCGAACGCGATCCCGGCGTGCCGATGCGCATTGCCGAGCTGTTTCTCGAAGCCGGTCTGCCAAAGGGTATTTTCAACGTCATCAATGGCGACAAGGAAGCCGTCGATGCGCTGCTCGACCACCCAGATATCGAGGCCATCGGCTTTGTCGGCTCCACCCAGATTGCGCATTACATCTACAGCCGTGGCTGCGCCAATGAAAAACGCGTGCAGTGTTTCGGCGGCGCCAAGAACCATATGATCATCATGCCGGATGCCGATATGGACCGGGCGGTCGATGCGCTGATCGGGGCCGGCTACGGCTCGGCCGGCGAGCGCTGCATGGCCATCTCGGTAGCCGTTCCCGTGGGCGAAGGCACTGCCGACACGCTGATGGAAAAACTCGTGCCACGGGTGGAAAGCCTGAAAGTCGGCCCCTCGACCGATCCGTCGGCCGATTACGGCCCGCTGGTCACCGCCCAGGCGCTCGACCGGGTCCGCTCCTATGTCGATCTCGGCCTTGAGGAAGGCGCAACCCTGACGGTCGATGGCCGCGGCTTCAAGATGCAGGGCTATGAGGACGGGTTTTACATGGGCGGCTGCCTGTTCGACAATGTCACCAAGGACATGCGCATCTACAAGGAAGAGATTTTCGGCCCCGTCCTGTCGGTGGTGCGGGCCAAGACCTATGAGGAAGCGCTGGATCTGCCGTCGAGCCATGAATATGGCAACGGTGTGGCGATCTACACCCGCGATGGCGATACGGCACGGGATTTCACCTCCCGTGTCCAGGTCGGCATGGTCGGCGTCAATGTGCCGATACCGGTGCCGCTGGCCTATCACACTTTTGGCGGCTGGAAGCGCTCATCCTTCGGTGATCTCAATCAGCACGGGCCCGATGCGATCCGGTTTTACACCAAGACCAAGACGATCACCTCGCGCTGGCCTTCGGGAATCCGCCAGGGCGCGGAATTCAGCATGCCGACCATGGCGTAGCGACACCATGAAATCAATTCGGGCCAGCAGTTGGGGAAGCGGAGCGGAGCTGGAAATGGCCGCCGGCTTTGCTGGAAGACGTCGCGCAGGATATGGTTGCAGCTGCTCTGGCCGTGCCTGGTGAGCGAGAATGGACAGTTTTATAGAAGCTTGAAGGAACGCGATATGTCACGCATTGGCTTTATTGGCCTCGGCAATATGGGTGCCCCGATGGCGCAAAATCTGCAGAAAGCCGGTCACAATGTGACCGGTTTCGATGCCGTCGCCGCGGCCCGGGAGGCAGCGGCGTCAGCCGGTCTGACACTCGCCGCCAGCAACAGCGCTGCGGCCAGCGGTGCCGATTGCGTGGTGCTGATGCTGCCCAGTGGTGCCATCGCGCTGGATGTGGCCAAGGAGGTTCTGCCAGCGATGGCACCAGGCAGCCTGCTGATCGATTGCTCCACGATTGATGTGGCTTCAGCCCGTGAATTGCATGATCTGGCGGCTGAGGCCGGCGTGTTGTGCCTCGATGCCCCGGTGTCCGGCGGTGTCGGCGGTGCTGCCGCAGGCACTTTAACCTTCATGGTTGGCGGTTCCAGTGAGGCATTTTTCACCGGTAATCCGCTGTTCGATATTATGGGTCAAAAAGCGGTGCATTGCGGCGACGGCGGGGCCAGACAGGCCGCAAAAATCTGCAACAACATGCTGCTCGGCATTTCGATGATCGGCACCTGCGAAGCCTTCGCGCTGGCCGACCGGCTCGGCCTGTCGCAGGCCGCCCTGTTTGACGTGGTTTCAACCTCATCCGGGTCGTGCTGGTCGGTCAACACCTATTGCCCGGTGCCCGGCATCGGCCCCAAAAGCCCGGCTGACAATGGCTACAAGCCCGGATTTGCCGCAGCGCTGATGCTGAAAGATCTCGGTCTGGCACAACAGGCCGCAATCGCCGCCGGTGCGGCAACGCCTCTTGGAAGTCATGCCAAAACCCTCTATCAGCAGATGGTCGATGCCGGGCTGGGTGGCACGGATTTTTCCGGCATGATCGCGTTTCTGGAAACCATGAAGGACAATTGAACATGAGCGACACGGTTGTTTTGCAGATGCACGGACGGGTCGCGGTTCTGACCCTCAACCGGCCCGAGGCGCTGAACGCCCTCAACGCCGAGCTGCTGGGCCAGCTGAAAAGCCATTTTGAGGATCTCTCGCTCAATCCCGATGTCGGTTGCATTGTTGTCACCGGTTCGGAAAAGGCGTTTGCCGCCGGAGCCGACATCAAGGAAATGTCCGGCAAAACTCATATCGAGATGCTGATGAGCGATTTCTTCGGACGCTACAATGCAATGGCAAGCTCTCAAATCCCGACGATTGCTGCCGTCAGCGGCTTTGCCCTTGGCGGCGGCTGCGAACTGGCGATGATGTGCGACATGATTTTCGCTGCTGACAACGCGAAATTCGGTCAGCCGGAGATCAAGCTCGGCGTCATTCCCGGCATGGGAGGCTCGCAACGCATGACACGGGCCATCGGCAAGGCCAAGGCGATGGACATGATCCTGACCGGGCGCATGATGGATGCTGAAGAGGCGGAGCGTAGCGGCCTCGTGGCGCGGGTCATTCCGGCGGCGGATCTGATGGCAGAAACCATGAAAGCCGCCACGACCATTGCCAACTATTCGCGTCCCTCTGTGGTAACAGCCAAGCAAGCGGTCAACCGAGCCTTTGAAACCACCCTTGCTGAAGGTCTGCATTACGAACAGCGCGTCTTCTATGCACTGTTTGCCACGCAAGATCAGAAAGAAGGCATGGCGGCTTTTTCCGAAAAGCGCAAACCTGACTTCAAGCATAAATAGACGGTTTGCTCAGCTGCGCAATCTGGCATTGTCCGGGTCCTGCGCTCTACCCCTTGCCCTTCCAGGGAATCAGCATGCGCTCCATGAAGCGCATGAACATCTCGATGGCGTAACCGATCAGACCAATGATGATGATGCCAATGACCACGGTGTCGGTCTGCAGAAAATTCTTGGCGATCATGATCATCGACCCGACGCCTTTGTCAGCGGCAACCAGTTCGGCGGCGACAACCGTTCCCCAGCACACACCCATGGAGGTGCGCAGACCGGTGAATATTTCCGGCAGCGCATTCGGCAGGATAACATGCGTCAGGATCTGCAATTTTGACGCGCCCAGCGAATAGGCCGCATGCACCTTGGAAATCCGCACGCTTGAAACGCCGGACCGCGCTGCAATTGTCATGATGAACAGTGACGCCAGAAACAGCAGCGAGATTTTTGCAGTTTCATCAATCCCGAACCACAGAATGATCAACGGGATCAGGGCAAGCGGAGGGATTGGCCGCATGAATTCCACAATCGGGTCAAACAAGCCGCGAGCGACCGATGACAGGCCCATCGCGAAGCCCAGCGGAATGCCCACCAGCGCGCCAGACACAACACCGGCCAGCACCCGGAAGACGCTGATTCCGACATGTTCCCATAGCGGCACATTGCGGTAGCCTTCGCTGACCAGTTTCACGATCCGCTCGGCCGTGCCGTCGATGGTTGGCCAGTAAAATGGCTTAACCAGTCCGAACACCGAAGTTATGACCCACGCCGCCAGCAACAGCACGACAATCAGGATGGAATAGAACCGCCCGGAATTGACCGCACTGGCATCACCGAATTTGACGGTTTTCTGGCTGGTGTATGAATTGTCCGCAAGGCCGAGCCAGATGGCCAGGCTGGAAGGTGTTTTGTGTTCACTCATTGCTCTGATCCTCTAGGTTCCATCACCACCACCCATGATTTCCTCTTCCATGTCCCAGATCATCGAGAGAACTTCCTCGCGGGTCGCGACGAATTCGGCTGAAGCTTTCACTTCGCGCGCTTCCGTGATCAGCGCCTGTTCGGGAAATGGCAGATTGTATTCCTTGATGATACGGCCCGGCCTTGGCGCCATCACGATCAGCCGTTCTCCCAGAAACAGCGCTTCCTCAACTGAATGGGTGATCAGAATGATGGTTTTGCCGGTTTCCTTCCACAGCCTCAGAACCAGCCCCTGCATCTTTTCACGGGTCAGCGCATCCAGCGCACCAAGCGGCTCATCCATGAGGATGACATCCGGATCATTGGCCAGACAGCGCGCCAGAGCGACCCGTTGCTGCATGCCCCCGGATAGTTGGTAGACAGGTTTTTTGCCAAACCCGACAAGGCCCACAATATTCAGCAAATCCTCGCATTTGGCTGCTGTCTCAGCCCTTGGTTTGCCTGCCATCTTCGGGCCGAACTCGATGTTCTCGTTGACGGTCATCCACTCAAACAGTGCACCCTGCTGAAACACCATGCCGCGTTCTGCACCCGGACCCGTCACCACATGATTATTGAGGCGGACTTCCCCGCTGGTTGGCGAGAGAAAACCTGCCACGATGTTTAAAAGAGTGGTTTTTCCGCAACCGGACGGCCCCAGCACAGAGACCATCTGACCTTGTTTGATATCCAGCGACACATTGTTGAGCGCATGCACGGTTGCGCCACCAGGCAAGGTGAACGTCATGGAAATTTCGTCTATTATAATACCAGTCACACACTTGCCCCCAAGGTACCTGATAGAGAGAGAAGGCGGCAGGTTGCCCTGCCGCCCGGCCCGACTTTACTTGATAAAGCTGTCATCGATGAACCTGGAATAATCATCCAGAGCTGCATCCATACCGCCGCCGGAAACCATCACGTCGGCAACACCTTTGGTCATGGCCTGAACACCGCCGCCAAGCCAGTTTTTACCGGCTTGATCAGCAACACTTGGAAAGCCGAAGTTTTTCATGGTCGCCCTGGTTGCGTCCATATCCATGCCAGCTGCATTTGAAACCACTGCATAAGCGCTTTCAGGGTTGGCTTTGTAGGCAGCATTGGCGGCTTCAGTGACTTCCAGGAATGTACGAAGAAGGTCAGGATACTCTTCGGCAAATTCTTCGGTTACCGATATAATATCAAACGTATTGATGCCGACGGCTTCCTGCTCTGCACCGGTCATCAGCGGCTTGCCAACGGTCTTCATGCGGTCCAGCGCTCCGCCAAAACCGCAACTCATCACCACATCGCCCCGCACCAGAGCAACGGCTGCATCGGCAGGGTTCATCTGGACAAGATTCACCTTGTCAGCATCGACCTTCAAATATTCAAGTGTCTTGAGCAATTTGTAGTGCGTGACATTGCCGATTGGAGTGGCAACCTTCATGCCTTCCAATTCATTGGCATTCGCCTGGGTAATGCCTGAATCATCGCGGATGATGCAAAGATCATTTTCGGCATAAGTCACCGCAACGCCCACCATTTTGAGCGGCGCTCCGCTGGAGACGCCAACGACAAAGGGCACAAACCCTTGACTGTAGGCAATCTGGACGTCGCCCGACATCATGGCCTGGGTCATCTCGTTACCGTTGCCGAAAGCGCGCCATTCAACTTCAACGCCCATCGCCTCATCATAGGTTTTTTCGACCTGTGCGACCTGATTGGCGGTCGGCCATTCCAGGAAATATGCAACAGTCACTTTTTCCTGTGCCTGCGCGCTACCCATTCCCAGGGTCGCGGCCATGGATGCGCCAGCGGCTAAGGCCACTGCCAGTTTTTTTAAAGTCATATTGATTCCCCTTGATTGGTCCGGAAATTCCGGTCCGGCAAATATGCTGATTTGACAAGCGCCATCCTGTTTGCAGTCCTCCCGATGACTGTCAGCAATGCTTGCCCGTATGCAATGTGTTCTACTGCCGGTATTAAACCAACGCGAAGAACAATGCGGCTCGATTCACGACCGAGCCGACGGACAACACACCGGATTGGTCTGTCAACATAGCGCCAGTTGACGTGTCCCAATAGAACCAACACCATAATATCATGCTTTTTTGAGAAAAATGGTATCAAAAACCGCGTAAATTAGACGAAAGTTGACCCCTCATCGGTGCCGGTCAAGTCACATTAATTGCCTTGCAACGCTCGCCAATCTGATAATTCCAGGCTCAATTCGCTCATCTGGTATGGACGAAAAGCCCAACCGGAAGTAGTTTTTTGGCCCCCCTGGATCGGCAAAGTGAATCTGTCCCGGTTCGATGACCACGCCTTCTTTCAGGGCACTGACTGCCAATTCATTTGCATCCAGACTGTCCGGACCTTTGACCCAGAACGATGTGCCGCCAAACCCGGGGGACTGGAACCAGCCGGGAAAGTGATCCTCCAGGGCCTTGCCAAGAGTTTTCCAGCGTTCGGCATAGGCCCGGTGCAACCGTCCGATCAGTGCATCGTGACGTCCCAATGACAGAAACAGCGCGACAATCCGCTGATTATTGCCAGGCGGGTGGCGCAGCATCAGCCGCCGCAGGGCGCGGACTTCGGCAATCAGCTCAGAGGGTCCAACCAGATAGCCCATGCGCAACCCCGGCATGATCGATTTTGACAGGCTGCCGATATACAAAACCCGGCCCATTGCATCGAGCGATTTCAGCGCCGGTGTCGGCTCGCCGAGATAATTGGTTTCAAATTCGTAATCATCTTCGATAATCAGCGCGTCATTTTCGTCAGCCCAGGTCAACAAGGCCCGTCGCCGCGCCAGAGTCATGGTGACATTGGTGGGAAACTGATGGCTCGGCGTCACAAACACCAGTTCAGATCCGCTCAGCGGATCAATCTGGATGCCTTCCTCATCGACCGGAACCGGACGCACATCGTCGGTCATCAGGGTGAAGATATTGCGCATGTCCGGATAGCCCGGGTCTTCAATCGCCACCGCCGTATGCGGTTTGACCAGCAGACTGGCCAGCAGATACAGCGCGTTCTGCGCACCCAGCGTCACCAGTATTTCATCGCTATCGGCAAGAATGCCGCGCCGTGTCAGGATGCGCTGGCGGATCTGTTCCACCAGTCGCGGATCGTCTTCGGTAAATCGGTCATCTGTCCAGGCATCCAGCCACTTCCGGTTCATGGCCTGCCGCGTGCAGTCGCGCCACGCGGTAATCGGAAACAACGCCGGATCGGACTGGCCATAGATGAACGGATAGGGATAATCATGCCAGTTTGGCGGTTTGCTGATATTGGGTTGCCGTGCCGGGTGCAATCTCAGCTTGGCGTCCCAGTCAATCGGATTTGCCGTTTCCACCTTTTTGGGAAAGGCCGATACATTGGTAGCCGCCATTCCGGCATGCAACTCGTCTGACACATAAAACCCGGACCGCTCGCGGGCCACCAGATAGCCGTCTGCAGCAAGTGCCTGATAGGCCAGCATAACTGTGTTTCTTGAGACTTTCAGCCGTTTGGCCATCGCTCTGGTGGACGGGATCGGCGACAGGGCCGGCAGTTGTCCAGCGAGCATTGCGCTCACCAGCATTTCCCTGATCTGAGCCTGCAGCGTTGTCGCTTCCATACGTTCAACATGAAACAAACTGTCGCGCATCACCGAAGTCTCGCTTTCAAAAGGCAGTGTGGCACACTTGATCTCCGCCAGGAACTGAATGTGGCCCCATATTCAATCCTATCTGGACCTACTATGAGGCCAATTTCCGCGACACTATCAACTCGAAAATCAATCAGGGCGCAATCTGGTATTTTTACTGGAAGCCCGGCCAGGCGCGCACAGGAGGATGAAATCATGAATATGGTTGTGAAACCGCTCGAGAAATTTGTCACCAACTCGCTGGAACAGCACTGGATGCCGTTCTCCGCAAATCGCGAGTTCAAAGCCGCGCCGCGCCTGATTACCCGAAGCGAGGGCATGTATCTGTGGAACCAGAATGGCGACAAGCTGATTGACGGCTCGTCCGGTCTGTTCAATGTCGCCTGTGGCCACGGCCGCAAGGAAATTGCCGAAGCTGTGTATGCGCAGATGCTGCACAATGACTACACTGCACCGTTTCAGCTTGGTCAGCCCACATCCTTTGCCCTGGCGGCAAAGCTGGCGAAGATCATGCCCGAGCCTTTCAACCATGTGTTCTTTACCAATTCCGGTTCTGAATCGATCGACACCGCTTTGAAGATGGTGATGGCCTATCACCGGGCGCGCGGTGAATCCCAGCGCATCCGGTTCGTCTCCCGCGAACGGGCCTATCATGGCGTCAATATGGGTGGTGTCTCCTTGTCCGGAATGGTGCGCAATCGCGAGACCTTCCCGGTTGTCATGCCGAATATCGTGATGTTGCGTCACACCTGGGAGGAAAACCAGCTTTACACCCGCGGCCAGCCGGAAACCGGTGCAGAGCTTGCCAATGATCTGCAACGCCATTGCGAGACCTATGGCGGCTCGACCATTGCCGCAGTGTTTGTCGAGCCGATTGCCGGATCGACCGGTGTATTGGTGCCGCCGAAAGGCTATCTGGAACGGCTCCGCCAGATTTGCGACCAGCATGGAATTCTGCTGGTGTTTGACGAGGTGATCACCGCTTTCGGCCGCCTGGGAACGCCATTTGCCGCCGATGCATTCGCAGTGATGCCGGATATCATCACCATGGCCAAAGCCCTGACCAATGGCGCGATCCCGATGGGCGCGGTGTCGGCGACAGATGAGATTTATGAAACGATCATGAATGCGGCTCCTGAAAATGCCATCGAATTCTTTCATGGCTACACCTATTCGGCGCATCCGGCTGCCTGCGCCGCCGGCCTTGCCACGCTGCAGATTTACGAAGATGAAGGCCTGTTTGAACGCGCTGCGGAAATGTCCGACTATTTTCTTGATGGCATCTGGTCGTTGAAGGAATTGCCGATTGTCAAAGATCTGCGCGGCTACGGCATGATGGCCGGGATTGAAGTCTTTCCGCTGGAAGGCAAACCCGGCATTCGCGGCAACAACCTGCAGAAAGAGCTGTTCTGGAAAGGTTGTCACGCAAAATGGACCGGCGATACGGCCATTGTCGCACCGTCGCTGATCGCAGAGAAAAGCCACATTGATGAAATCATTGATTCATTCCGGAATACCTTGAAAGATCTTTGATCTCAGCAAAATTAGCAGCATTGCTGTTGAAGGCGGGTTGCAGCTGCAACCCGCCTTTTCCTTTAATAATTTTCTTGCATAATTGTCAGTTAAATGAAAATTTCGTTCATATTTTCATTTTCGGCGAAAGCTTGGCAAGCAGATGAAACAGCGATTGGCTACAGCAGGTGGTTCAGCGGACAGCGAGCCGGGCGTTGATTTCGCCGTAACGGATCGCGGCGCGACCGGTCTGGTGGGCGATGATATCCGTGCCCTTCGCAAGCATCGCGATCTGACTCTTACTGCGCTTGCCGAAGCCCTTGGCCGCTCTGTCGGCTGGTTGAGCCAGGTTGAGCGCAATCAGACCGATCCGTCGATTCAGGATCTTCGCAAGATCGCCCGCACTTTCGACATTCCAATCAGCTTCTTTTTTCGCAACAGCGAAGCGCCTGCAGAGGAGCGCGGCGTAATTGTCAGAAGCTGCAACCGGGTGGCGCTCGGATCAAGTGAAAGCGGTCTCGTAGAGGAACTGCTTTCGCCCGATATTTCCGGCGATTTTGAAATGCTGAGATCGGTCTTTGCACCCGGTGCGCAAAGTGAAGACAAACCGGCCCGGCCAGCGCAGGAAGGCGGGTTTGTCGTATCCGGTTGCCTTGAGATGTGGATCGGCGGACACCATCACATGCTGAATGCAGGCGACAGCTTTCAGTTTCAGAACAAAACCTGCTGTTGGCGCAATTCCGGCGATGTGCCGGCTGTCATCATCTGGATCATCTCACCCCCGATTTATTAAAACTCAGTCTGGAAATACAATGGCAGATATTCCCAACAAGGCCCGTGTGGTCATTATCGGCGGCGGCGTTTCCGGCTGTTCGGTGGCCTATCATCTGGCCAAGCTGGGCTGGACCGATGTGGTGCTTCTGGAACGCAAGCAGCTGACAAGCGGTACCACCTGGCACGCCGCCGGATTGATTGCCCAGTTGCGCGCAACCCACAACATGACGCGGTTGGCGAAATACAGCCAGGAGCTTTACGGCACGCTGGAGGCGGAGACCGGCCTTGCAACCGGGCTGCGCCGCTGTGGCTCGATTACAGTTGCCCTAACCCATGAACGCCGCGAGGAATTGTTGCGCGGCGCTTCAATGGCGAGGGCCTTCGGTGTCGACATTGAGGAGATCGGCCCCGACGATGTCAAACAGCGTTATCCCTATCTCACCACTGATGACGTCGTCAGCGGCGTCTTTCTGGAAAAGGACGGTCAGGGCGATCCAACCAACATCACCCTGGCTCTCGCCAAGGGCGCGCGGCAACATGGCGCAAAAATCTTTGAGCAGGTCAAGGTCACCAACATCCACACTGCCGCCGGCAGTGTCACCGGCGTCACGGCGGTGAAAGATGGCATCGAACAGCACATTGCCTGCGATCATGTGGTCAATTGCGCTGGAATGTGGGCGCGAGAAGTCGGCATCCTGGCCGGTGTTCCAGTGCCGCTCCATGCCTGCGAACATTTTTATATCGTCACCGAGAACGTACCGGATCTGCCGCAATTGCCGGTTCTGCGCGTGCCCGATGAGTGCGCCTATTACAAGGAGGATGCCGGCAAAATACTGCTCGGTGCCTTTGAACCTGTGGCAAAGCCCTGGGGGATGGCCGGTATTCCGGAAGATTTCTGCTTTGATCAGCTGCCGGAAGATTTCGATCATTTCGAGCCGATCCTGGAAAAGGCCATTCACCGCCTGCCGATCCTGGCTGACACCGGAATTCACACATTTTTCAACGGCCCGGAAAGCTTTACGCCTGATGACCGGTATTATCTGGGCGAAGCACCGCAAGTGAAGAATTTCTGGGTCGCCTGCGGCTACAATTCTGTCGGCATCCAGTCGTCGGGCGGAGCCGGCATGGCGCTGGCACAATGGATGAATGACGGCGAACCGCCCTTCGATCTGTGGGATGTCGATGTCCGCCGGGTCCAGCCGTTCCAGGCAAACCGGTCCTATCTGTATCACCGCTCCAAGGAAACGCTTGGCCTGCTCTATGCCGATCACTTCCCCTATCGTCAGATGGAATCCGCCCGAGGCATCCGGCGCTCGCCGCTGCATGGTCATTTGCAGCAGCGTGGCGCGGTGTTTGGAGAACTGGCTGGCTGGGAACGGCCCAACTGGTTCGCCAGAAAAGACCAGCCAGCGCAGTATGAATATTCCTGGAAACGTCAGAACTGGTTTGAAAACCAGCGCGAAGAGCATCTGGCGGTGCGCGAAAAGGTCGGCCTGTTCGACATGACATCCTTTGGCAAGCTGCGGATCGAAGGCCGCGACGCCCTGCCCTTCCTCAACCACATCTGCGGCAACGAAATGAACGTTGAGCCTGGCAAAATCGTCTACACCCAGATGCTCAACCGCAATGGCGGCATTGAAAGTGACCTGACCATCACCCGGCTGTCAGAAACCGCATTTCTGGCCATCGTGCCTGCAGCAACCCTGCAGCGTGACATGGCGTGGATGCGCCGCCATCTTGGCGAACAGCATGCGGTGATCACCGACATGACATCCAGCGAAGCCGTTCTCTGCCTGATGGGACCCGCCTCCAGAGCCGTAATGCAAGCCTGCTCACCCAACGATTTTTCCAATGAACATCACCCGTTCGGGCAAATGCGGGACATTGAAATCGGTATGGGCCTCGCCCGCGCCCACCGCGTCACCTATGTCGGCGAACTGGGCTGGGAGATTTATGTTTCAAGCGATATGGCCGCTCATGTATTTGAAGCTGTTGAAACGGCGGGTCAGGATCACGGATTGAAGCTCTGCGGTCTCCACACCCTGGATTCCTGCCGGATCGAAAAGGCCTACCGGCATTTTGGCCACGACATTACCGATGAGGACCACGTGCTGGAAGCCGGCCTTGGATTTGCGGTGAAAACCACCAAGCCGGATTTTATCGGACGCGATGCGGTATTGCAGAAGAAAGAGCGCGGCCTGTCGCGCCGCCTTGTTCAGTTTCAACTGAAGGACAGCGAGCCGCTGCTGTATCACAATGAGCCGATTGTCCGGAATGGCGAAATCGTCTCTACGCTGACATCCGGCAATTACGGCCATCATCTCGGCGCCGCGATCGGTCTTGGTTATGTTCCCTGTGAAGGCGAAACAGCAGCGCAGATGCTGGACAGCACATTTGAAATTGAAGTAGCGGGCGAGCGCTTTGCAGCCACTGCATCCATGAAGCCGCTTTATGATCCAAAATCAGAGCGCGTCAAAGCGTAGAGCCCATTTTTCAGACCAAAAACTGTTTTCAGACCAGCAACTGTGCCAGATCTTTGGCGCCGGCTTTCAACCGGTCGAGATGGACTTCTGCATCTTTCATGCTCAGTCTTTGCGTCGGCGCGTGAAATGACAGAGTTGAAACAAGGCGTCCGTGGACATCCAGGATGGGAACCGCGATGGCAATCATGCCGTCCATGAACTCTTCATTGTCCTGGCCAAATCCGCGCGCCCGCGTCTTGCCGATTTCATCAAGCAAAGCCTTCGGGTCGGTAATGGTCTTTGACGATCTCGGCTCCAGCTTGACGGAGCCAACATAGCGTTCCAGATGCGCTTTTTTCAGCTTGCTAAGATAAGTCTTGCCGCTGGCTGTGCAGTAAAATGGAACGTGGGTGCCGATCGGCAGTTGAATGCGCAGCGGCCATTTGGTCTCGACCCGGTCAATATAGAGCATCGCGTCACGGTCCGGCACCGCGATATTGCAGGTCTCGCCAATATGCTCAGCCAATGCGTTCAGCACCGACAGACGCGCAGTGCGCACCCGTAGCGAAGACAGAACGCCCATGGAAAGCCGGCGCAGCCGACGGCCCGCCGAGTAAGCACGGCCGTCGATCTCCCTTTGCAGAAAGCCTTCACTTTCCAGCGTCGAAAACAGCCGGTGGATCGTCGGTTTGGGCAGCTTGAGTTTCTGGTTGATTTCAGTGGGCGTCATCGGCACGCCGGAATTGGCAAGCTCTTCCAGAACGAACAGCAACCGAAGATTGGTCGGGATTGTATCACCAGGTTCGTTTTGTTCAGCCATCTTTGCCAATCCGGGTTGGATAATCATCTCAACGAGTTGGTAACAGAATGGTCGAAAGCTCAGGCACCAGCGCCACGATAAACCAGACAGCTATCAGCGCCGCAAGATAGGGGACCGTATAGCGCAGCAATCTGAAATAGGGAACACCTGTGACACCGCTGGCGACATACAGATTGAGGCCATAAGGCGGCGTTATGAATCCAATCGAGGCCCCGACCAGGAAAATCACCGCGAACTGAATCGGATCCACACCGATGGAAGCGGCAATCGGCGCAAGAATCGGCGCCAGAATGATCGTCACCGGCAGGCTTTCCAGGATCATGCCGAACACGAACACAATCGCCATCGAGGTGAACAGCACCGCATGATAGCCGCCCATACTGGTTACGAAGGCAGTTATGGTTTCAGCAGCACCCAGACTGGACAGGATTTGCTGCATCACAACTGAAATCCCGATCAGAGGCGCCAGAATGCCGGTGATCTGTGCAGAGCGCAGGGTGATTCCGGGAATTTCCGTCAGCTTGAATCCCTGCACAACCAGCATCTCGCCATAGCTTTTCTCGGTGTGCGGACGGCTTTCGTCGCGGGAGCCCATGAGTTTATAGATTGGCAGCGAAATCAGGCCGACAATGATGCAGAAACCGACAGTTACACCCGCCGCTTCGGTTGGCGAGAACTTGCCCGTGTAAATGCCGTAGAGCACCAGGCCGATGGCGAAAAAGCCAAGCCATGCGCCAAATGCGGTCTTCAGAATACGGCTCAATTGCAGGGGAATGAGAAAACCCCAGCCGTTGTAACGGCAGATGATCCAGCAGGCGAGTTGCATGCCGATCACCATCAACGTGCCTGGAATGATACCAGCTATAAACAGATCGGAAATCGGCAGGTTCATCAGGAACCCGTAAATGATGAAGATGATTGATGGTGGAATGATAATGCCCACGGTGCCACCTGCAGCAGCGGTGGCGGCAGAAAACCGTTCATCATAGCCGCCCTTCACCATTTCCGGATGCAGCATCGAACCGATGGTCGCTGTTGTCGCCGAATTGGACCCCGAGATCGCTGCAAACAGGCCACAGGCACCCAGCGCTGCCATCGCCAGCCCGCCTCGCAGCCAGCCCAGACACGAATAGGCAAAATCCGATAATCGGCGCGCAATGCCGGATTTGTTGATCAGATCGCCGGTCAGGATGAAGAGCGGCATCGCCAGCAAGGCAAACCCGTCGGTGAAAACATCCGATAGCGCTGTGCCGATATTATCCAGCGGCAGTTCAATCACCAGACTGGCGCCAAGAACCCAAAAGGAAATGACCAGGAAGACCGGCACGCCCAGCATGAACAGCAGGGTAACGCCAAGCGAGATAAGTGTGATCCAGGTGCCATCGGTCATGCCGCTCTCCTCAGTCGCCGCCGATGACATCGGTCGAAATCAATTCTTCCCCCGACCGGTAATTTGCCATGTCTTCCATCAGATTTTGATAGGCCCGTGCCGCTAGTATGACGAAACTGATGGGAACGCTGAGCAGGAACCACCACTGCATGACATCATCGGTTCCAAGCATGATCTGGAAGTTCGCCGCGGAGTTCACGACAACGCGCAACGACGTCACGATCACAATCCAGGAGAAGCCGATCCACAGAATGGCATCGAGCCACAAACACATGATCTGAGCGATGCGCGGCAGGTTGATGCGAAATTCGGAAAATGACAGATGGGTTCGCAAGCGCACATTATAGGCGCAGCCGAACCAGGTCATGATGAGAAACAGATAGGGCGGCAAAGTCGTCGACCAAGGCGCCTGCTCGTTTAGAATAAAGCGGCGGAACACTTCGACAAAAATGATGCCGGCGATCAAAAGATAGCTCCACACCATCAAAGCCCGTTCCAGATGTTTTTCAATGAAGGGAACCAGGCGGTAGAGTTCGGCAAACAGCCAAGCGCCCCCCAGCGTCCCGACCAGGCCAATCAACCAGAGACCCTGCCCCCCAAAGGCCTGTTTCATCTCCCAGGAATCCCCTGAAAAGATCGCGGCAATAACGCCTGCCGCATCTCCGAAGATGGAGTCCATACCTGATTCCCTCCAAAGAAAATCCGCCACCCATTTTGTTTTTTAGTTTTTCGGGCAACGAATTAGGCGGGTGGCCTGTCAATTTTGCGGGCCACCCGGTGATATTTTTAAGCTGTTAGCTGCGCCACCAGCGACGTGGCTCGACGTTTTCTGGCAGCATGTTGGCAGGAACTTCACGTGCGACCTTGTGGATATCCGTGTAAGTATCGATGCCGCCTGCCCAATTATTGAGGCGCTCACGCCATGCGGCCCAAGGCTCAGGATTGAATTCCGGTGAGCACATTTCCTCAGCCATCTTGATCTGATCATCCGCAAGGAATGCGGGGCGCACATTATCCTTGACGAAAATCGTATCGGGAAGCTGCGGATCAGAGAACCCAACTGTCTTCACAAGAGCAGCTTCATTGGCAGCCTGGACGTGGACCTGCGCCAGATAAGACGATTCCATGACCGCGTCCTGGAGATAACCATCCAGAGAATCAAACACTTTTGCCGACATCGAAGTGTGCTCGGTGCCGCAGAAGAATTTCAGATCCACTGACTGGGAAACCACGGGTGACATATTGGCATAGGCAACCGCTGATGCCCAGGTTTCAGCACCATCGATCAGGCCCTGTTTCAGGCCATCCAGGGTCTCTTCCCAGGCGACAGGAACCGGATTGAGGTTCAACAGCTGCATGGCGATACGGCCAAGCTGAGTGCCTGTTACACGGTTTTTGGTGCCGAACAACTCTTCCAGTTTGGTCACTGTCGGCTTGTCTTCAAATTTGAGACCGAGCTGAATACCGCGTAACTCGGCATGGCTGAACAGGAATTTCAGGCCGTGGCGTTTTTCCAGCGGATCGCGCAGAATTCTCTGGCTCTCGGGGCTGTAGAGGAAATGATACTGCGATGCCCGGCCAGGGAACATGTAGGCATAGTCCAACACATTGAGATAGGGCGCACCGCCCGCGGAATTCTGCGTTGAAGCTGCATAAATATCGACGATACCCAATTGGGTTTTCTCAACGCATGACAATTGGCCGCAAATCTGATTATCGCCAATGAATTCGATGCGGATTTCGCCATCGGTCCGCGATTCCAGATCACGGGCAAATTCCAGCGCTCCGGCACGTTCAATCAAAAGGTTGCGGGCGTTAAAGCCGGAGGCACCAAATTTCAGCGTGTGTTTGGCTTCTTTGCTGAAACGTTTCGTGTAAGTCGATTCAGCGGCCTGGGCCAGAGAGGCCAGCGTCACACCGCCACCCATTGCACCGGCTGCCAGAAGCGTCGACGAGAGGCCATACTGGCCCGACAATTTGAATAAATCACGACGAGATATGCCACCAAGGGCATTTGAGACTTTCATGAGTTCCTCCCAGAAACTGCAATAATTAAGACTTGCAGTCTCAAAAATACATATTACTGTGCATTTAGCAAGTTAGAAATCGATCTGACCGCCGGAAAGACCTGCTGGAATCGGCGGTATGAGAAGGATAAGCAGTCATGGACAAATTGGAGGCGGACTATGTCATCATCGGCGCCGGATCCGCAGGCTGCGTCATTGCCAACCGGCTCAGCGCCGATCCTGCGATCAAAGTCGTTCTGCTGGAAGCCGGCGGGCGGGACTGGAATCCGTGGATTCATGTGCCCGTGGGTTATTTCAAGACCATGCATAATCCCGCCGTGGACTGGTGCTACACTACCGAGCCCGATCCCGGCCTCAACGGTCGCCGGCTCGACTGGCCACGCGGCAAGGTACTTGGCGGCTCGTCTTCCCTCAACGGATTGCTGTATGTGCGCGGTCAGGCCGAGGATTACGACCGCTGGCGGCAGATGGGCAATTCGGGCTGGGGATGGGACGACGTGCTGCCCCTGTTCAAGCGCGCCGAAAATCAGGAGCGCGGCGCGGACGACTACCACGGCACCGGCGGGCCTTTGAATGTATCGAATATGCGCCTCAAGCGGCCGATCTGCGATGCCTGGGTCGCAGCGGCCCAGAACGAAGGCTATGCCTATAATGATGATTATAATGGTGCCACCCAGGAAGGCGTCGGCTATTTTCAACTGACCACACGCAATGGTCGGCGTTGCAGTACTGCCGTGGGTTACCTCAATCCGGTCAAACACCGCAAAAATCTGACGATCATCACCCGCGCCCATGTGCAGCGTCTCGCCATGGATGGCAAACGTGTGACCGGAGTGATCTACAAAAATCGCCACGGCAAGGAGCAGACCATCAACGCGGCCAGCGAAGTGATCGTCTCATCGGGAGCCATCGGCTCGCCGCAATTGCTGATGCTGTCGGGAATTGGCGAAGCGCAGCAATTGCAGGAAAATGGCATCGATATTGTGGCCGATCTGCCCGGTGTTGGCAAAAACCTGCAGGACCATCTCCAGGCAAGGCTGGTTTACAAGTGCAACGAACCGACCCTCAATGATGAAGTGCGCAGCCTGTTTGACCAGGCGCGCATCGGTCTGAAATATGTTTTGTTCAGAGCTGGCCCTATGACCATGGCCGCCAGTCTTGCTACCGGTTTTCTGAAAACCCGGGGGGAATTGCAAACGCCTGACATCCAGTTTCACATCCAGCCATGGTCTGCCGACAGTCCAGGCGAAGGTGTGCATCCGTTTTCGGCGTTTACAATGTCGGTCTGTCAATTGCGGCCGGAAAGTCGAGGAGAAATACGTTTAAACACCGCGGATCCATCCGCCTATCCAACCATCCATCCCAATTATCTGGCGACGGAAACGGATCGAAGCACGATCATTGAGGGGGTGAAAATTGCGCAGCGAATTGCCAGGCAGAAGCCACTTCAAAGCAAGATTGCCAGTTCTCATTCGCCCAGGGAAGATGTGGTCTCGGATGAGGACATACTGGAGTGGGTGCGCAACACCGCTACGACCATCTACCACCCTGCGGGGACCTGCAAGATGGGATCGGATGATCAAGCGGTGGTGGATGCAAGGTTGCGGGTGCGCGGCATTGAAGGATTAAGGGTCGCGGACTGTTCCATCATGCCGGAAATCGTGTCCGGCAATACGAATGCGCCGGCCATCATGATCGGCGAAAAAGCAAGTGATTTGATCCTCCAGGACAGACGCAGCCACTAGCGCTGCAGCGCCCTCGGGAAGAAAACGGGAATGCCACATGGTTCGCATGCGGCTCAGGGATTGGTGAAAGGACACTGCCATGAAAATGACAACGGAAGAGGCATTTGTAAAAGTATTGCAGATGCATGGCATAGAACACGCATTCGGAATTATCGGCTCGGCAATGATGCCGATTTCGGATTTGTTTCCCAAAGCCGGGATTAAATTCTGGGATTGTGCCCATGAGACGAATGCCGGCATGTCGGCTGATGGCTATACGCGCGCCACGGGCAAAATGAGCATGGCGATCGCTCAGAACGGTCCCGGCATCACCAATTTCGTCACGCCGGTGAAAACCGCCTACTGGAACCACACACCCTTGTTGCTGGTCACCCCGCAGGCGGCGAACAAGACCATTGGCCAGGGTGGATTTCAGGAAATCGAGCAGATGAAACTGTTCGAGGACATGGTTTGTTATCAGGAAGAGGTCCGTGATCCCTCACGCGTTGCAGAAGTTCTCAACCGGGTGATCGAAAAGGCCTGGCGCGGCTCCGGCCCCGCGCAGATCAATGTGCCACGCGACTACTGGACCCAGGTGATCGACATCGAACTGCCACAGATCGTGCGCCTGGAGCGCCCGTCCGGCGGACGCGATGCCATCCGGCAGGCGGCGAAAATTCTGTCTGAAGCCAAATTCCCGGTTATTCTGAACGGTGCAGGCGTCATTCTTGCCGATGCCATTCCAGCTTCCGCTGCCCTTGCTGAACGGCTCAGCGCGCCGGTCTGCTGCGGCTATCAGCATAATGATGCGTTCCCCGGCAGTCATCCGCTATCGGTCGGACCTTTGGGTTACAACGGGTCGCGCGCGGCAATGGAGCTGATTTCCAAGGCTGACGTTGTGCTGGCCCTTGGAACCCGTCTCAATCCGTTTTCGACCCTGCCCGGCTATGGCATCGACTATTGGCCGAAGGATGCCAAGATCATTCAGGTTGACATGAATTCTGACCGCATTGGCCTTACCAAGAAGGTCACTGTGGGAATTCAGGGCGATGCAAAGCTGGTGGCTGAACAATTGCTGGAACAAGTGTCGGAGGATGCTGGAAATCACGGCCGCAAGCAGCGCGAAGCCGAGATCCATCAGGTCAAATCCGCGTGGCTGCAGCAACTCAGTTCAATGGATCATGAAGATGATGATCCGGGCACCAGCTGGAATGAGCGTGCCCGCAACCGTGAGCCGGACCGCATGTCGCCGCGTATGGCCTGGCGGGCGATCCAGTCCGCGCTGCCCAAAGATGCCATCATTTCTTCGGATATCGGCAATAATTGCGCCATCGGCAATGCCTATCCAACCTTTGAGAAAGGCCGGAAATATCTGGCACCGGGCCTGTTTGGCCCCTGCGGATACGGCTTCCCGTCCATACTGGGCGCCAAGATCGGCTGTCCGGATGTGCCGGTGATCGGCTTTGCCGGAGACGGCGCTTTTGGGATTTCCATGAATGAAATGACCGCCTGTGGCCGTAATGACTGGCCGCCGATCACCATGGTGATTTTCCGCAATTATCAGTGGGGCGCGGAAAAGCGCAATACAACGCTCTGGTATGAAGACAATTTCGTCGGCACAGAACTCAATCTGGACGTCGAATACGCGAAAATTGCCGAAGGGTGCGGGCTCAAAGGTGTTCAGGTCACCTCCATGGACCAATTGACAGAGGCTCTCTCCACCGCCGTCAAGGAACAGATGGAAGACAATGTCACAACATTCATTGAAGTCGTGCTGAATCAGGAACTCGGCGAGCCGTTCCGCCGCGATGCGATGAAAAAGCCGGTTGAAGTGGCAGGCATTGACCCGGCCGATATGCGCCCCCAACCGGGCGCATAATCGGTCGCGGCTTAACAGCAGCGGACCAAAGACAGGCCAGCGCATCCGCCGATTTCGATGCGCTGGCCTTGCAGCATTTCCGGCCGCAGCGCTGCCAAAAGGATCTGAAGCCAATGGAACATCAATGGCAGCCCCTGAACAGGGCACCCCGCACGGCACCGCGCCACATTGTGATGGCCGAAGGCGAAGACAGTCGCATCATTTCCGGGGCCCGTCAGGCGATTGCGGACGGCATTGCCCGCATCACTCTGATCGGCAACCGCGACAGGATTCTAAAAAGTCCGGAATTTTCTTCCGATGCCGGCGACGCGCTACAGATCATTGACCCGGATAACTCTGAGCTGACTTCAGGATTTGCCGAGCGGTTTCAGCAGTTGAGAGCGCACAAGGGCGTCACCTCCGAACAAGCCATGCAGGCCGTGCTCAACTCGCTTGGCTTTGCTGCCATGATGGTGCGTGAAAACCATGCTGACGGCACCATTGCCGGTGCAGTCGCCACCACCACCGACACCGTGAGAGCCGCTTTGCAGATCATTGGCAAGGCTGCTGATGCCGACATGGTCTCCAGCTTTTTCCTGATGGTGCTGGATCGGCCGCATCACACAAAAAAGGGCATTTTTATTTTTTCCGATGCCGGCCTGACCATCGAACCGGATGTGCCGCAGCTTGCCTCGATCGCGATTGCATCGGCGACTTCGTTTCAGCAACTCACCGGTCAGGAACCGCGCATTGCGATGTTGAGTTTTTCGACCTCCGGCAGCGCCGCGCATCACAGGGTCGACCGGGTGGTTGAGGCCACCGCTCTGGTACAATCGCTCAGACCTGATTTGAAAATTTCCGGTGAGCTGCAATTCGACGCTGCTTTCGTGCCGGAAGTTGCCGCTTCAAAGGCGCCAGGTGCCATCGTCCAGGGCGATGCGAATGTATTTGTGTTTCCCAGCCTGGAGGCCGCCAATATCGGCTACAAGATTGCCCAGCGCATCGGCGGAGCGGAGGCCATCGGCCCTGTTTTACAGGGTCTTTTGCACCCCGCAAACGATCTGTCACGCGGCTGCAATGCCCTGGATGTGCGCCATCTGATCGCGGTTACCTGTGCCCAGGTGAAGGATTAGACCATCTCTTGGCGTTATTGTCAGACGATCCAGCCTGGCGCCGGCATGATCACACATCCGGCAATTTTCCACATGCCATCGGCCTGTTTTTCCAGCAGGTAAGACGCCCACCACTGGCGGCCGAGTTCGTCCTTGATATAGACGCTTTGCACCGGCCCGCTGTCCCGAATGCTGACGCCGTCGAACCGGACCAGACTGCCGCCGACTACGGGTCGGTGGATTTTTGCCATCCTGCGCAACAGCGCTTCAGGCGTGCTGTAGACGCTGGTCACGGAATCGGCTGCTGTCAGGAACACCATATCCGCTTGTCGATTGCTGATGGCCCATAGATAGGACTGAACCAGAACCCGCATTTCATTGAGCTCCGTCGGGCTGAAGTCGCCGATTGTGACGGCCGCTTGCGAGCCTGACAGATCGTTGGTGGGTCCATCGCCAACTGCGGACGGAGTTTCTTTCGCCTCAATGGGTAAAGCGGTCGTTCCCAACAGGACCGCAATCAACCCGGCAAGAATAAATGACGTTTTCATCTCGATTTCTCCTGTCGATTTGGGCCCCTTTCCTGTTGAAGATGTGGGAATTTGTCGAAAGGATATCATCCAACGGACTGCTCACTTCACTTCACATTGCCGTTTCAGCGCGACGGGAACTGCAATAAATCCATTATATTTCAGATGTAACCGTTTGTTTTATTGACTTTTTTTGGTTTCGCCTATAGTCGCACCGGAAATTCCTGTGAGCCCTTGATGGAGCGCAGAATGAAGCTTGTATGCATGGCGGAAACCCCCGGCAGCTTCGCCAGACAAGTGCGGTGAATGCTGTCATAATCAGCCACATCACGCGCAGCGATGCGCAGCAGATAGTCCGCTTCGCCGGTTGTCAGGTGGCATTCCAGAATATCCTCATAGCGCACCACCGCCTGCTCAAAGGCATCCAGTACTTCCTGGCTTTGAGACGTCAGCGCGATCTCGACAAACACCATGATTTTGAGGCCGAGTTTTGCCCGGTTGATCCGGGCGCAATAGCCTTCAATGACGCCATCTTCCTCAAGCAGTTTGATGCGCCTGTGACAGGCCGAGGCTGACAAACCAATGTCAGAAGCCAATTCCGCAACTGGAAGCGAGGAATCCCGTTGTAGACGCCTCAAAATCCTGCCGTCGATTTGATCCATGATTTTTAATCCGATGAAACTATAATAAATTCGAATATTAAATCACACATGGCGGAAATTTCCAGATTTTTCGCAAAAACTCTCGCCGTAATTATGAGATAGTGGCTCTACATAGATGCTGGCCTCGGGCCGCATCATCAGCCAATCTGCATCTCGGGGGAGAAAAAATGCGCGTCGGCACACCCAAGGAAATCAAGAATCACGAATATCGCGTCGGCCTGACACCGGAAAGTGTCACCGAACTGGTCGCCAATGGTCATGAGGTTCTGGTCGAAACCGAGGCCGGGAGCGGCATCGGCGCTACCGATCAGGAATATATCGATGCCGGTGCCAGAATTGTTGGCACGGCCGCGGAAATCTTCGCCGAATGCGATATGGTCGTTAAGGTCAAGGAACCGCAGCCTGTCGAGCGCGCCCAATTGCGCAAGGGCCAGATCCTGTACACCTACCTGCATCTGGCACCCGATCCCGACCAGACCAGCGATCTGGTAAAATCAGGAGCCGTCTGCATTGCCTATGAAACCGTGACAGATCGCGCTGGCGGATTGCCGCTGTTAAAACCCATGAGCCAGGTGGCCGGTCGCATGTCGATACAGGCCGGGGCCACTGCGCTCGAGAAAGCCCATGGCGGCTGCGGCATTCTGCTTGGCGGCGTCCCCGGCGTTGCGCCTGCCAATGTGCTCATTATCGGCGGCGGTGTTGTCGGCTACAATGCAGCGCAGATGGCGGTTGGTCTTGGTGCCGATGTCACCGTTCTGGATCGCAGCCCGGAAGCTCTGGAGCGGCTTGATGCGCATTTCGGCTCCCGCGCCAAAACGCTGTATTCCAACCGGGCTAACCTCGCCAACAGCGTTGCCGAGGCTGATCTGGTCATTGGCGCCGTTCTGGTTCCGGGCGCGGCCGCGCCGAAACTCGTCTCCCGCGAAATGCTGGGCACCATGAAGAATGGTGCGGTTCTGGTGGATGTGGCAATCGATCAGGGCGGCTGCTTTGAGACTTCAAAGGCGACCACTCACGCAGATCCGACCTATGTGGTGGATGGCATTGTGCATTACTGCGTCGCCAACATGCCCGGCGGCGTTGCCAGAACCTCGACCTATGCTCTCAACAATACGACGCTGCCCCATGCGGTGCGCATCGCCAATCTGGGCTGGAAGGCCGCCCTTGCCAAAGACCCGCATCTGCGTAATGGCCTGAATGTCTGCGATGGCAAGGTCACATGCGAACCCGTCGCGCAATCGCTAGGCTACGATTATGTACCTACGGAAATTCTGCTGAACTGAAAAAATCGACATGCGGCAAGCGAGTGCTTCGCAGCTCTGTCGAAAGGCAGGGTGCGGCGTTGGGTCGCATTCACTTGCGTATCGAAGATCCAGAGTTCAAAGTCTGGCACCCTGCCCGCCTTTGACGGACTGTTTTCCAGCGAGTTCCCAGACAATGCAAAAATCGGACTGGTCACAAATTATCGCCGCGTCAGGACGGGAATTTGTGAAGATGCAGGGCCTGCAAAATCACTTTGTCATCGTCGATGGCCGAGAAACTGCCTACAGGCCGACGATCGAGGAATCCGTTCAGATTTGCGATGTGACCATCGGCGTCGGCGGTGATCAGCTTCTGGTCATTGAACCGCCCACGGCCAAGGGCGCTGCCAGTGGCGCCTACGCCTTTATGCGCATCATCAACATAGATGGACGCGACGCGGAAGCATGCGGCAACGCGACGAGATGTTTCGGATGGCTGATGCTGGAAGAGACTGGTCGTGACGAAATTGTGCTGGAAACGATTGTCGGGCCGCTGCGCTGCTGGCGCAAGGCAGACAAGCAGGTAAGCGTGGAAATGGGAAGGATTTCGACGCAATGGGATTTAATTCCCCTGGCCCGAAAGGTGGATACGCTTCGGGTTCCGCTGACCAGCGGCCCGTTGAAAAACGGCGTCGCCCTTAACATCGGCAATCCGCATATTGTCTTCTTCGTTGACGATCTTGATGCACTGAATGTGCCGACACTCGCGGCTCCCATTCAGAATGATGAGCTGTTCCCGCAAAAGGTAAATGTTGGTGTTGCACAGAAAATGAGTAATACTGACATTCGGCTTTCTGTTTTTGAGCGACCGGGCATTCTCACAAAGGCCTGCGGTTCAGGGGCATGCGTTGCAGCACGTGCTGCACAGCTTTTGGGCTTGACGGATAAAAAAGAAGTTAGGGTGGAAATGTTAGCCGGATCGGTTAATGTAACCCTTGAACAAGACAACAACGCGATCTTGACAGGGCCCGTCGAGTTTTGTTTCAGTGGCCGCCTTACCGGTCGGGAGGGACGTGCCGTATGAGCGATCCAATGATTGTGATCGACAAGGTCTGCAAGACTTACAACCTGAAATCCCGCCCGGAACCCGTTCGCGCATTAGATAATGTTACCAACCACATAGACCGGGGCGAGGTTGTGGTCGTCATTGGCCCCTCAGGCTCCGGCAAATCGACGCTGCTGCGTTCAATCAACCGTCTCAACCAGATCGATAGCGGCACGATCACCGTTGATGGTGTCAACGTCACTGACAAGAAAACCAACATCAACGCCCTGCGTGCCGAGGTTGGTATGGTGTTCCAGCACTTCAATCTGTTCCAGCACAAGACGGCAATGGAAAACATCGTCATGCCGCAGATTATCGTGGCGAAACGCAGCCGAAAGGAAGCGGAAGAAATCGCAAATGACCTGCTTGGAAAAGTGGGTATTCCAGAGAGCGGCAACTCTTATCCCAACATGCTGTCTGGCGGCCAGCAACAACGTGTGGCGATTGCGCGCTCCCTGGCCATGAAACCGAAAGTCATGCTGTTTGATGAAGCAACGTCCGCTCTTGACCCTGAAACGGTCGGGGGTGTTCTGGAATTGATGCGCGGCCTTGCTGCTGATGGGATGACCATGGCTGTCGTAACCCATGAAATGGGGTTCGCGCGGGAGGCAGCGGATCGCATGATCTTCATGGATGCCGGTGCAATAGTTGAAGAAAACACACCAGACAATTTCTTCGACAACCCGCAAACCGACCGTGCGCAGGATTTCCTGCGGCAAATTCTATAACTGAAAAGATTGAAATCGTCAGGAAATCATGATCACTCAAACAGCGCATAAACCTTAAAATCAGCAGCGGCTGGATCATGAAATCCAATTTAAACTGTCTATCAACCAAGTGGAGAACGTTAGAAATGAAACTGACAACACTCATAACAACCACAGTCAGTGCAGCCCTGCTCGCACTGTCAGGAACCGCTTCCTGGGCCGAAACCACGATGGAAAAGATCGTGCGCACCGGTGAGATGACCATTGCCGTGCAAACCCAGGGACCACCCGTAAGCTTCGTCAACAAGAATGGCGAGCGCACAGGTTTTGCCATTGAAATTGCTCAGATGTTTGCTGACGACATGGAAGTGAAGCTGATCATTCAGGATTATGACTGGAAAGGTCTGATCCCTGCTCTGTCTTCCGGCAAAGCAGATTTCATTGCAGCTGACATGACACCAACAGCCAAGCGCCACATGCAGATCGTGTTCACGGAGCCTGTCTTCTTCTCCGAAACCATTGCCTTTGCATTGCAGGATTCCGGTTACAACACGTGGCAGGAATTGAATTCCGCTGACGTGTCGGTTGGCGCCACGCAGGCATCGTCCTGGGCAGAGACAGCCCGCAAGGTGCTGCCTAAGGCGGAATTGAAGGAATTTGCTGGCGGGACAGCGCAGGTGGTTCAGGCTGTCGTGTCCGGCCGCGCAAAAGCAGGCCTCTCAGACAAGGGAACCATCGCGGGCTTCAAAAGCTCGATTGATGAAATCAAGGTTCTCGATGGCGTTCTTGCTCAGGAACCGCTTGGATTTGCTACCCGCCCGGATTCCATACACCTGCTGCTGGCGCTCAACAACTACATGCGCCTGATCCGTGCCGATGGCCGTCTGGATGAGAAACTGGAATACTGGTGGAACTCCACGGCCTGGGAAGCTGACCACAAATAAGAACTGTTCCGGGGCGCCTCACCGGCGCCCCGATTTGCTTTCACCGCATTGGGGCTGCGCGTCAGCGCCCACGGGTAATTTATGGATTGGCTTCAGTATTACTTCAACTTCCGGATCGTCGGCCAATATGCCGATGTGTTTATCGCCGGAATCGGCCAAACGCTCTGGATATCAGCAATTTGCCTCGTTTTATCGCTGATCATCGGCACTCTTGTCGCGATTGCCCGCCTGTCCAAAAATCCGCTGATCTGGCGGCCGGTCGCCGGCTACATTCAATTCGTCCGCTCGACACCGCTGCTTATTCAGATTTATCTCGTCTATTATGGCCTTCCCACCATTCTGCCTTTCGGCAATCTGTTCGACGAAACCCAGAGCGGCATTATAGCCCTCACCATTCACACCGCTCCCTATATGGGCGAGATCATCCGCGCCGGCATTGAATCGGTTAATCGCGGCCAGATCGAAGGCGCGCTGTCCGTCGGCATGACCCCGAGACAGACGCTGCAGAATGTGACATTGCCCCAGGCGCTTGCAAATGTGATGCCTCCGCTGCTCGGTCAGACGGCTGTTCTCATCAAGGATACGTCGTTGTTGTCGATCATCGCGGTCTTCGAACTTATGAGCGCGGGCCTGCAGATGTTCTCGGAAACCGTAATTGCAACTGAAAGCTATGTCACGACAGCGGTTGCCTATCTGGGCATTTACGCCATGATGCTGGTGCTGTCAGGCATCCTGCAGACCAAACTGGGCGGCAGCGCCTGGAAATCGAATTAGGGAGAGCCGGTGTGGAAATGATCGCAGACAAGTTCTCCATATTCGAAAGCCTTTGGCCCTTCCTGCTGCAGGGGCTCTGGCTGACGTTTCAGATTTCCATCATTTCAATCCTGTTTGGATCGATCATCGGCTTTCTCATGGGCGTTGGAAAAACCCTCAATATTGGCATTCTGGAAAAATTCATCAACGCCTATCTGCATGTTCTGCGCGGATCGCCCTATCTGGTGCAACTCTATATCATCTATTTTGTATTGCCCTCGCTTGGTGTTGCCTGGCTGTCATTTGACAGCTACACCGCAGCGATCGTGTCGCTGTCGCTCTACACCTCCAGTTATGTCACCGAAATTGTCGCCTCAGCCATATTTGCAGTACCAAACGGACAAGGCGAAGCGGCCCGCTCGGTTGGCATGTCAAAAACCCAGACCTACCGCAATGTCATCATTCCCCAGGCTCTGAAATTGACCATTCCACCGATGGCCAGCGTCTATGTGATTGTCATCAAGAGCACTGCCGTCCTCTCGGTCATAGGCATCGCTGAACTCACCCGACAGGGCGAAGTCGCAATTATGCGCATGCCCGGCGATATCATGTTTATCTACATGCTGATCGCCTTCTTCTATTTCCTGTATTGCTATCCGGTACTGCGGTTTTCAAGATGGGCGGAAGGCCGGTTTGGCCGGTTGGGGAATGACGGGCACTAAGCGCGAATATGATCACCGACACGCAGCGCCTGCGCCGCTATTGTCAGCGCCGGGTTGACGGCTGCGGACGAGACGAAAAATCCACCATCAACGACGTAAAGATTATCAATCTCCCAGGCCCTGCAAAGCGGATCAAGCACCGATGTCGCCGGGTCCGAGCCCATTTTGACCGTCCCGCACTGATGCGATGTGGTTTCTATCCCGCCGTGTTTTTTCAGCGCGAGCGGGTATCCGGCCCGGCGCATATGCCGGGCGAGTGATTTGGCAAGACGTCTGTTGGGCACAAGGTTGTTGGGCTGCCAGATCAGATTGACCCGGCCTTTGTCCAGCAACACCCGATTGTCCGGATCGGGAAGGTCCTCGCTCATTGCCAGCATATCAACCGATCTTGACGCAATTTCCGACATGACGAACTTCGGCACAAAAGGGACTTCGGCCGTCAGCATGCCGGCCTGCAGTTTGCCCAGCATCTGGATATTGCCCATCGGCCATTTGAAATCCCCGTCGCCCCAGTAGTAATCATTGATCGACATCGATTTCTGATAAATCGTCGGGTTGCGCCTCGGCCCGACAAACATCATCGCCGTGAGATGATGTGCCATATAGTTGCGGCCCAGTTGACCAGATCCATTGGCAAGTCCGTCCGGATGCGCGCTATTGGCCGATGTCTGCATCAGCAGCGCGGAATTGATGGCGCCAGCGGCGAGGACAATTATGCCGGCCCGGCGGATTTCGCTGGTACCATCCTTGCGCACTTCGACACCGTCAATTTGTCGCCCGTCGGGCGTGGTCAACAGGCGCAGCACCTCGACATTCGTCTCAAGTGAGATATCCGGATCAGCGAGCGCAGGCCGCAAAGCGCGGTTTTCAGCATCGCCCTTGGCATCGATTTTGCAGGGAAACCCGTCACAGGTCTTGCACCGAATACAACCACCTGCCGGAGCTGATTGTACTGACGAAGGCAGCGGAAACGGGTGCAGACCGGATTGTTCCAATTTTCCTTTCAGAGACTCAATCAGCGGATCATGTGCAATCGGAGGGTGCGGATATGGCGCGGAGCGCGTGCCTTCGCTCGGGTCAGCCCTGGCCAGTCCGCGCAGGCCAAGCATCGCCTCGGCTTTGCCGTACCACGGCTCAATTGTGTCATAATCGATCGGCCAGGCAGGTGAAATGCCCTCATAGTGCTCGACGGCCTGAAAGTCCTGCGGCCGGAACCGCATCAGGCAGGCACCATACATTTTTGTGCTGCCGCCAACACAATAATGCTGATTGGGTTCAAATTGACGGCCGTTCCGGTCGATCCAACGCTCCCCCGAGCGGTAGATCCCGTTGTGAAAAACCTCCTTTGGGTCCCAATTGCGGTGATCTCGCGGGATATAATCGCCGCGTTCCAGAACCTGAACCTTGAGCCCGCTTCCAGACAGTGCATTGGCAAGGCTGGCACCGCCCATGCCCGAGCCGATGATGAGGATATCCGGATTGCCGTTGTGTTTTGTCATTCCAGCTCAAACCGCTGTTGAAGGGGCGGGGAAATGGCGTGGCGCATCAAATTATCTGAACAGTTTGCCATGACAAAGCAGCCGCTTAGCGCAGGTTTTGGGCACCCGTTTCTCCATTCAGCAGTTTCCCCGCTTCTACGCTTGCAAGGTGGGCGGTGATGCTGCCATTGGCAGGCAGCAGCGGAATGAGAGAGGCCTGAAGCGCATGATAGATGTCCGGTTTACCACGAAAAACCCGTTGCACCGGAGCCAGCAAACTATCCAGTTCAGCGTGCCATCCGCCTTGCGTGCGGTCGATGAAATGGTGTTCCACGAACCCCCAGACACGGCGATAAGCGGTCTCGAACTGAGGATTGTCACTGACCTTTGCCAGCACGCTAGCGGCCGCAATCGCCTCGCAGCAGGGCCACCAGTATCGGTCGGTCTCGTCGGGCACATTGTCCCATTGCAAAGTATAATAAAACCCGCCGGTGGTTTTGTCCCAACCATGCTCCCATGCGTTCAGAAACAGAGCTTCCGCTGCCGGACGCATCCAGTCATGCTGCCGGTTTCCCAGTTCCCAAAGCTGCACCAGCAGGCGGCTCCATTCCATGGCATGGCCCGGTGTGGTTCCGCTGGGCCGGAACTGCGGATCGCCAGTGAAATCGAAATCCACATTCCAGTCGGTGTCGAAATGTTCGGGGACGCGCCAATTTTGCGCGCGGGCATGCTTGTCGATGATCAGCCCGGCTATCGATTGGGCCATCTCGATATATGTGCTGTCCCCTGTCGCTTCAAACGCTGCCATCAGCGCCTCTGTCAGGTGCATGTTGGAGTTCTGACCGCGATAATTGCTGAAGCTCTGCCAGTCTGCGGTATATTCCTCGCTCGTCGCACCAGCGGCCGGATCCCAGAACCGGTTGACGAGAATATCTGTCACATCCGCCAGAAGCCTGTCCGCATCTGGATGGCCGACGACCTTGGCTGAAGCTGCAGCCAGAAGCACGAAGGCATGGCCATAGGCCTGTTTCGCCGGGTCCGGCGCGCCTGCATCGTCAACGCCGTTGAAAAACCCACCATTCAGATTATCTCTGTGCCGGTCCCACAAAAACGCCATTCCGTGATCGACAACGCGCTCGCAACCTGGCATGCCGAGCTGGTGGCCGATTGCTGCGCAATGCACCATGCGTGATGTCGTAAATAACAGGCGCAACTCGCCGTTCGAGCGTGCTGCCGGCAGCGGCGTGCCGTCCAGATCGAGCCCGAAGAACCCTCCGTCGGGATTTATCGACGCCGGCAGAAAGAACTCGAACAAAGACCGTGCCTGGTCGAGCAGCCACAAGCGGTGGAATGGGCGTTGCAGAAAACCCGGTGCGGAAGCACCGGACCAGTGGACCGCATTTTCCGCAAGCGTGGCTTTGCTCCGGCCCGCTCCAGAATGCTCAGTATCCGCCATAATCAACCGAAACCTTTGCTCCGCTGTTGGCCGCTTCGCGCACAGCAAGCGCGACCGCCAGCGATTTTATGCCATCCACCCCGTCCGCCCCAGGCCGTCCGCCACCCGTCACAGCCTCGCCGAAAAGGCGCACTGCACGCGTATACAGTTCATGATCGCTGTAGGACACCGGGTGCGATCCCTCGGCGTCTGTCAGGCTGATGCTGCCGATGGGCCGCTGCGTCATGATCCCCTTGGCCCGAATGGACCCAGTGGTGCCATATATTTCAAGCCCGGTCTCGGCAAATTGATGGGTAAAGCTTGCATGCGCCAGCACCATGACACCGGACGGCATGGTCCAAGCGGTCATGACACTGTCTTCAACACCATCGCCCAGCCCGCTTGTCCCCGAAATCGCCACCACCGCGGCCGGGTCCTCATCCAGATGAAACCGTGCGGTATCGGCATTGTGCACGATGATATCGGGAATGACACCGCCGCCGGCCTGCACATTGTTGATACGCCAGCCGCGCAGATTTTCCGGCAGACTGACAGCGTGAAATATCCGCATGCTCAGAAGGTTTCCAATTCTGCCGGACCTCACCAGATCGCGGATCGCCAGATGGGTGCCCGCGTTTCGCAGATGATGATTGGTAGCAAACACAACTCCGGCCTGCTTTGCGGCACGCACCATGGTCACAGCCTGATCCAGCGTAATCGCCAAAGGCTTTTCGCACAGCACATGCTTGCCGGCTTTGATGGCACTCATCGCCTGGGCACAATGCTTTTCATTGGTGGAGGAGATGTAGACGGCGTCGAGTTGCGGATCCTGCAACATCTGATCCAGCTCAGTAGTGGCATTGTCAATGGCGTGGTCCTGCGCATAGCGCTCGCCATGCTCCTGCGATCCACTCATCACCCATTTGACTGTACCTGCATCAACGGATCGAATTGCGTTGATCATGAATTGCGAGGCAATGGTGCTCGCTCCAATCAATCCCCATTTCATGACACTACCCTCATGGTGTGGCTGCATGTCCGGCCGGAAGCCCTGAACTAGACCGCGTTGGGTAGTCTGGGTGGATGCGTGTGTTCCGGGTCATCGCCGATCTCCAGCATTTTTGTCTCAAGCGCTTTGGTCATTTGCACAACGATATCCTGATAATTCTCATCGTCATAGACATTGAACAATTCCATCGGATCCTGTTTGCAATCGAACAACTCCCATTCGCGATCTTCGCCGCCATGATTTGTGCCCGGCAGATCGAAGCCGTCATTATACCAGTAGATCAGCTTGTAGCGTTGATCCCGCACGCCATAATGCGAATAGGCATTATGATTTGGGTCGCGGTGCATCCAGTAGCGATGATAGGCAATTTCCTGCCAGTCCGCTGGGGTTTGCCCTTTCAACAGGGACCGAACGCTGTTGCCCTGCATGTAGGACGGCACCGTCAGCCCGGCAAAATCGAGGAATGTCGGCGCGAAATCAACATTGCTGATGATGTCATCGCACACCGTTCCGGCAGCAATCTCCTTGGGAAAGCGCACCAGAAACGGCATCTGGAACGATTCTTCATACATGAAGCGTTTATCAAACCATCCGTGTTCTCCAAGAAAGAAGCCCTGATCGGAGGTGTAGATAATGATGGTATTGTCGGCCAGATCGTTGTCGTCCAGATAATCCAGTATGCGGCCAACGCTCTCGTCAATCGAGGCGATGGTCCTGAGATAGCGTTTCAGATAGCGCTGATATTTGAAATGCGCCAGCTGCTGTCTGGTTTCAAACGTGAATACCTCGCCGGTGTCCGTGTCGATCAGCCGCAGGTTTGAAACATCTTCCGGATTGGGGATCTTGCGCATCGTGCTGTGGGGAAAGGTCCGCTCCCCGACTTCCGCCCCGCCTTCCGGCTGAACCAGACCAAGATCGATATATTTCATATCATCCTTGATCCGCATTTTGGCTTCGGCAGCGGCTTTTGCGCGGTTTTTATAATCATCATCAAAGGTTACAGGAATTTCGATGTCGTCCTGATACAGGTCCCGGTTTTTAGGATGCGGCTCCCATTCCCGATGCGGTGCCTTGTGATGGCACATCAGGAAGAAAGGTTTGTCCTTGTCCCTCCCCTCCAGCCAGTTGAGGCTCTTGTCGGTGATGATATCCGTTGCATAGCCTGGAACTTCGACCTCTTCGCCCATTTCAATCATATAGGGGTCGAAATACTCACCCTGCCCAGGCAGAACCGACCAGAAATCAAACCCGGTTGGCTCGTGGTCCTTGCCCTCGCCAAGATGCCACTTGCCGACAATCGCGGTCTGATAGCCGCCGACGCGCAGATGTTTGGCGACATTCGGCAGGCGATTGTTGATCGGAGTGTCCAGCGTAGTGACACAATTCACATGATTGTAAGTCCCGGTCAGAATGGCTGCGCGACTGGGGGTGCAGATTGAATTCGTGACATAGCAATGGTTGAGCCGCATGCCCTCATCGGCAATTCTGTCCAGATTGGGCGTCTGGTTGATCCGGGCACCGTAACAACTGATGGCCTTGGATGCATGATCGTCTGCCATGATGAAAAGGATGTTGGGCTGTTTTGTCATGTCGCGTTCTCTCTGGTTACGTTTTTGCTGCAAATCCGGTTTGTGGAAAACCGGCTGTGCAGACGGCCTGGCAGCCACGATGATCCCTCTGGGAGAATTGACGCAGCCATTCAGCCTCTTGGCAGCGCGAGTTTAGTCGAAGGATCAAACGCATGAAGCAATTGAGGGTTGATGCGGATTTGAACCATTGCGCCCTGTGCGGGGTGGTCTGAACCATTGACCCGTGCAAGCAGTTCCTCACCCTGAACCGACAGGCTCAACAGAGCATCCGCGCCCAGCAGTTCTGCCAGTTTGACCTCGGCATCAAATATCCAGGCGCTGTCAGCAGAATCTGTGGACGCAACAATCTCGATGTTCTCCGGGCGGATGCCGACAGTCAGCGTTTCAGCACCATCGATGGCGAAGCCCGGCAGGTCGGGCAATGTCAGATTGGATGTTGTCGATTTCCAACCGCCGGACTCTTCTTTGCGGGCCAGGAAGAAATTCATCGCCGGGCTGCCGATGAAGCCTGCGACAAATTCCGTCGCCGGGTGGTCATAAACTTCCCGTGGTGTGCCCACCTGCGCGACAACGCCATGGTCGAGAATGACAATCCGGTCGGCAAGCGTCATGGCTTCGACCTGATCATGGGTGACATAGATTGATGTCACGCCAAGCCGGTCATGAAGCTGCTGCAGCTCCATGCGCATTTTGACACGCAGTTTGGCGTCCAGGTTCGACAGCGGCTCGTCAAACAAAAACACCTCCGGAGTGCGGACTATCGCCCGGCCAATGGCGACGCGTTGCCGCTGACCGCCTGACAGCGAGCCCGGCTTGCGTTGCAGAAAGTCGGTCAGACCGAGCATGTCAGCAACGTCACCGACACGCTTGTCAATTTCGGTTTTCGGCAACTTTTGCAGCTTCAGCGCCATGCCCATATTTTCCGCCACTGTCTTGTGCGGGTACAGCGCATAGTTCTGAAACACCATGGCCACGCCGCGGTCTTTCGGATTGACATCATTCATCCGCTTGCCGCCGATCAGCAGATCGCCGGTGGTGATGCTTTCCAGACCGGCGATCATGCGCAGTGTGGTGGATTTTCCGCAGCCGGATGGTCCCAACAGCACCAGAAATTCGCCATCCAGAATTTCCAGATCGAATTCTTCCACCGCCACGGCCGAGCCGTAGGATTTTCCCAAACCATTGAGTGTGACATTCACCATGTGCGAGTCCTATTTGCCTGCCCCAGCCGTCAGACCACCAAGAATCTGCTTCTGGAAAATTGCTGTGATTACGAGGATCGGAATGATCGCGATGACCGTTGCCGTTGAGATGGTTTCCCAGGGGAATGCGAATTCTCCGGGATAAAGCGAAATCCCGACGGGTGCGGTGCGCATGGCATCCTGTGTCATCAAGACCAGCGACAACGGGAACTCATTCCAGGAGAAGATGAAAACGATCAGCCCGGTCGCCACAAATCCGGGCCATGAAAGCGGCACCACGATTGTTGTGAAAATCCGCAGGAAGCCCATGCCGTCCAATTGTGCCGCCTCTTCGATCTCTTGCGGCAGGGTCAGGAAATAACTCGCCAGCATCCACACTGCATAAGGCAGGAACAGGCCGGTATGGGCGATAATGAGCCCGAAATAGCTGTTTAGCAGTCCGTATTTGACAAACACCTGAAACAGCGACGGCAACAGCGTAATTGGCGGAAACATCGAAACCGACAGGATCAGAACCATCAGACCGGTGGAAAACCGCATTTTCAGCCGCGACAGTGCATAGCCCGCCAGACCGCCCGCCGCCAGGGTCAGCAATGTGGTGCCCAGACCGACTATGAAACTGTTCAACACATAGCGCAGCAATTCCGGCGTTTCGGTCAGGATTTTCCAGTAATTCTCGAATGTGAAAGGCGCTGGCCAGTATTGCGGTGGCCAGGAATAGATTCCGGCGGTGTTTTTGAACGAGGTCAGGATCAGCCAGACAATCGGAAAGAATGAAATAAACACCGACAGCGCAACGATCAGGTAAAGGCCATATCTTGGATTATGTTTCATGGCTCAGTCCTTTGCTCGCAAGACGAAGACGTAGACAAGGCTCAGGACGAAAATGACCAGAAACTGAACGATGACGATCGCGGCACCCGCGTTGAATTCGATAAATTCAAAAATCGTCTTATAAGCGTAGAGCGATAGGGTTTCCGTTGCTGTCACCGGCCCGCCATCGGTCAGATTGAAGGGCAGTTCGAATGTGCGCAGCGCATCCATCGAGCGGATGATCAGCGCCACCATGATCGAGCCTTTCAGCAATGGCAGTGTAATCTCGCTGAATTCGCGCCACCGGTTCATACCGTCCATGCGTCCAGCTTCATAAAGCTCTCTGGGGATGGACTGCAGCCCTGCCAGAATAATCAGCGCCATGAAGGAACTGGTCTTCCAGACCGAGACGGCGACCATCGCTCCCATCGCCATAGTGGCGTCGCCGAACCAGTTGATCGGCTGATCGACGATGCCGCTTTTCAGCGCTACATCATTGAACAGCCCGTAATCCGCATTATACATCCAGCGCCACATCAGCGCGTTGAGGGCAGTTGGCAGAGCCCAGGGGAACAGAACAGCCAGACGCGCCAGTCCTTTGCCGTGGAAGCTTTCATTCATCAACACCGCCAGCCCGATGCCAAGCATCAGCTCCAGCGGTATGCTGACCAAAGTAAAGACAAAGGTGACGGTAAGGGAATTCCAGAACCGGTCATTGTCGAGCAAGTCTGCATAGTGTCGCAGCCCGACAAACTCGTATGGCTCCATGCCGCCAAAACCATTGTCGCCAAAACTCAGCACAACTGATTGCAACACCGGATATACAAGTATGAGCGCTATAATCAGCAGAGTCGGAGCAATAAAGCTGTAGCCGACGAGCTGCCGACGCTGCTCGAGAGTCGCTAGACCGGTCAAAATCATGTCTCCAGAATCAAAGGGCTTCGGTCGCTACCGTTTCGCAGACAGTCTCTGCGAAGCTTGTATGACCAGAAAAGCCAGGCCCGGAAGTGTGGTCCGGGCCTGGGATGCTCGCTTACTTGTCGAGGATCTTGTTGATTGCGGCTTCAGCGTCTTTCAACGCTTCTTCGACCGTTTTCGTCCGATGCAGCGCATTGGTGATTTCCAGCTGCATTACATCGGAAACTTTCGGATAAAGACTGCCGGTTGGCGCTGATGGCCGCACGACACCGGCTGCATAAGCCTCACCGAATTTGCGCAGGACTTCATTATCCGCCATCGCAGGATCGTCATAAACATCCTGCCGGCCAGGGCTTTTGGAGGCATTGACAGCAGCCCACAATTGCCGGTCGTAAGACCCCAGATGTTTCGCCAGAGCAACTGCCAGTTCCTTGTTTTCCGTATTGGCATTGACCGCAAGCAGGAAGCCGCCCATCGCAGTTGACGGCGCGCCTTCATTTCCTGCGAAATACGGATTGCGTTTGAAGTCGAATTTACCGGCGACCGGGCTGTCCTCAGCACTAAGTGGAGCGTAGACGAAATCCTGGACCATCAGAAAGACCGAACGGCCCTGCTGGAACAGAGTACGCGCATCATCGGGACGCATGTTGAGGATCGATTCATTGGCAATTTCATGCTTGTAGATCAGATCGACCATTGTCTGTGTGGCAACAACAGCTTCGTTTGAAGCGACCGCAACATTGCCGCTGTCATCAAAGAAGCTGCCACCATTGCCATAGAAGAACGACAGCCAGTTCATGAACAGGCCTTCGATCTTCGCCCACATCGACACAAATCCGGTCAGCTGTGGATCGTTCTCTCCATCGAGCACGGTTTTGGCGGCCGTGATGACCTCTTCCCAGGTGTTCGGTACGGCAAGATCATATTTGTCGAGCAGATCCTTGCGGTAGAAAAACAGCGTGCCGTCGACAATCAGCGGGATGCCGTAAACTTCGCCATCGACTGTCGCAGCTTCAATAAAGGCCTGATTGTAAGCTGCTGCATCCTCAGCATCGAAGTATTCCGACAGCGGAGCAATCCAGCCTCGCTTGGCAAATTCACCCGGCCAGATGATATCGACTGCGAATACATCCGGCGTCGGGCTCTTGGCCAGAAAGCTTGTGACATAGAGCTTGCGTGATTCACCCGGCACGTCCGAAATTTTCAGCCATTCCACCTTGACGCCCGGATTTGCAGCCTCGAAACTTTCGATGGCCGGCTCAACCGCCGCGCCATATCCGCGCGACCCGATGGACAAAACCAGTTCCTGCGCCGAGCTAAGACTGGGTAGCAGCATTGCGGCGGAAATCGCCAGACTTGCAACTGCCTTTGATACATATTTCATGATCGTCTCCCTTGTTGTTTGATCTATCTTGATGTTTCAGGTCCGGGCGTTTGCCCGCAGAAAAGCGCCCTCTTCCGTATTGCTCTGCTGTGCCTCCAGTGCCGCTTTCGCGTGCAGAAGTGTTTCACGAATGCGTTTGATATGCGCTTTCTCATCCTTCAATGGCGTAGCGGCCTCTGCTGCGGTCAGCAGGCAGACAAACGCGCCATCAGGGTCGGTCACGGCAACACAATAGCGGCGCACGCCCTTGGCATTGCCCTGGATATCGAATTGCATCTCGTCCTTGTCGGTGTTGAGAATTTTTTCCCGAACTTTCTCCCAGGCCACCCGCTCGCCCAGCACGCCTACATCGTAAAAAGCAGACAGGTCCCAGGTTTTCTCGATCTCGGCAATCTCGCAATGCGCCAGCACCAGTCTGGAAATCGAATCCAGCTCATAGGTGGCACGCACATAGCCCGGATGGGCGCGCAGCTTTATCGCCTGGCTCGATTGTTCGTCAGTGATATGCCACAGCAGATTGTGCCCGCGATGCAAAATGATCTCTGAGGCACTTTGCAATTGCCGGGAGACCGACGAGCAGGCCTGACGCAATTGCTCCGGTGTCACATTCCCAAGCCTGATCCGCCGCTCGAATGAAAAATTCGGCAACAGGCGGCCTTCGGCTGTGGTGTAGACATAACCTGCCTGCTCCATCTCGGTGAGCAGGCGGTAGACCGTGGATGTGGGAAGACCGGAACGCTGGACGATCTCCGATCTGGAAAGCCCATGTTGCGGGGCATCCGAAAGAGATTCCGTCAGCTTGAAAATTCGAACAAAGTTCTTGGCCATCGTTTTCCCAATATTGAGAATTAAATTCTTATATCAGGCAAAACAAAGCAGTGTCAACGCGGGAAAAAATCAGATTGTGAGATCAATTTTTGATTGTGAAACACGGAAAAGCACCTGCCGAGCGAGGCAACAGGTGACAACGCCTTGCAGGTCCGGGATTGCAAAGATCAACGGCAAGGGATCGTTATGCTTTGATCCGCTCCATTTTCGGATCGTACAGCGCAGCGGTATGAAGCTGTGCTGGAATACGCACAGTTGCCACTTCCAGCTCATATTCGCCCGCCTCCAGAAACGCCTGGTCGACACCATCTGCATGGCGCACATAGCCATATCCGATTGATTTTCCAACCGTGTAGCCAAAGCCACCGCTGGTAAGCCAGCCAACCCGCTCGCCGTTGCGATAGATCGTCTCCCTGCCGACCAGAATGGTCTGCGGGTCATCGATTGTGAAACAGGCCAGCATTTTCCGCACGCCCTCGCTTTTCTGCTGCTGGACTGCTTGCCGCCCCTTGAAATCGGTGTTTTTTCTCAGTTTGACCGCCCAGCCAAGGCCGGCCTCCATTGGCGTGTGATCCGGGCCGATATCCGAGCCCCAGGCACGGTAGCCCTTTTCCAGCCGCAGGCTTTCAATTGCCCTGTATCCGGCAAGTGCAAGGCCGTGTTTTTCACCGATACCGCTCAGAACCTCATAAACCTTGCTGGCATATTCGGTTGGCAAATGAAGCTCCCATCCCAATTCACCGACATAGGTCACCCGAAGCGCGCGCACCGGACAGCCGCCAATGCCGATTGTTCTAACCGTGCCAAAACGGAAGGTGTCATTGGACACATCGTCGCTTGTGGCTTCCTGGAGGATTTTCCGGGCATTCGGCCCCATCAGCGAAAGCACCGAATAGGCCGATGTCACATCCACTAATTGCGCATTGAGACCCTCGGGGATATTGCGTGAAATCCAGTCGAAATCATGGGTGGCAAAGCCGGTCCCGGTGACGATGTAATATTCGTCCTCGGCAATCCGCGCCACTGTCAGATCGCACTCAATCCCGCCCTTGTCATTGAGCATCTGCGTATAGATCAGGGAGCCGACCGGTTTTGCCACATCATTTGCGGCAATCCAGCTCAAGGCCGCTTCCGCATCCGGTCCTTTCAGGATGAATTTGGCAAATGAGGTCTGATCAAACAACGCCGCCTGTTCGCGCACGGCCTTGTGTTCCCGTCCCACCGCGTCAAACCAGTTTTGCCGGCCGAAACTGTAGATATCTTCGGGTTTTTCACCAGCCGAAAGATCGGCAAACCAGTTCGGACGCTCCCAGCCGAGCTTTTCGCCGAAACTCGCACCAGCGGATTTCAAAACCTCATAGAGCGGCGATTTGCGGCATGGCCGCCCGCTGGAATGTTCCTCATTCGGCCAGGCCATGGTGTAGTGCTTGCCATAGGCTTCCAGCGTCCGTGTGCGGACCCAGTCCGTGTCGAAATGCGGCCGTCCGAAGCGGCGGATATCGACCGGCCACAGATCATAGGGCGGTTCGCCCTTGTGCACCCATTCGGCCAGCGCCATGCCGGCCCCGCCGCCCGCTGCAATGCCATAGGCGTTAAAGCCGGCCCCGACATAGAAATTTGCCAGCTCCGGTGCCTCGCCAAGAATGAAATTGCCGTCTGGGGTGAAACTTTCCGGGCCGTTGACCAGATCCTTGACGCCGGCATGTTCAAACGCCGGAACGCGCTCCAGCGACAGTTCCATCAACTGCTCGAAATGGTTAAAATTGGAATCCAGCAATGTGTAGTGAAAGCCGGAAGGAATGCCGTCGGTTGCCCAGGGTATCGGGTTCGGCTCATAGCCGCCCATCACCAGACCGCCCACCTCTTCCTTGTAATAGGTCAGCCGATCAGGATCGCGCAGGGTCGGCAGGTTTGAGGTCACACCTTCAATCGGTTCGGTTATCATATATTGATGTTCCACCGATACCAGCGGCACATTGACACCGACACTGGCGGCCAGCGCCCGGCTCCACTGCCCGGCACAGCAAATCACCACTTCGCACTCAATGCGGCCCTTGTCGGTGATGACCGCCTTGATCCTGCCATTCTCCACTTCAATGGATTTCACTCCGGTATCTTCGAAAATCCGCGCGCCCGCCATACGCGCGCCCTTGGCCAGCGATTGGGTGATGTCGGAAGGGTTGGCCTGACCGTCAGTGGGCAGAAATGCTGCACCCACCACATCGTCGATGGTCATCAGCGGCCATAATTCCTGTGCTTCCTTCGGGGTCAGCAATTGCATGTCTAGGCCGAAGGAATGCGCTGTCGTCGCCTGACGCTTGACCTCGGTCCAGCGCTCCTCGTTACAGGCCAGGCGCAGCCCGCCATTCATTTTCCAGCCGGTTGCCTGTCCGGTTTCCTGTTCCAGCCGGTCATACAGTTCAACGGAATAGCCCAGCAACTGGGTGATGTTGGCGCTGGTGCGCAGCTGACCCACCAGCCCTGCAGCGTGAAACGTTGTGCCCGAAGTCAGCTTTTTGCGCTCCAGCAGAACCGTATCGCTCCATCCCAGCTTGGCCAGATGATAGGCCGTCGAACAGCCGACAATACCGCCGCCAATGATGACGGCTTTGGCTGTATTCGGAAAATCACTCATTCTGCCTGATCCTCAAGACTGTAAGAATAAATCATAGGAGGCCTGGAATCCTGCCAGGTTTTCCTCGGTATAGGCGGCGTAATCGAAATCCAGATCGGAGTGCAGCTCAGAGACCATGCTCCACATGGTTTCGCGCAGCAGCGAGGCGCATTTCATGGCGCTGTAGCGATGCAGCAGATCGTCCGAAATTTTCTGGTCAAAATATTGCTCAAGCAGCCAGATCTCGCTGGCTTCACTGAGCTGGTTGTTGGAGGCAAGGCCGCCGAGATCAAACAGGGGTGAATTGAAACCGGCATAATCCCAGTCGATCAGCCACAATTGTTCGCCATCATCGAGGAAATTCGCCGGCAGCAGATCATTATGGCCGAAGACCAGATCAATCGGTGCCGAGGCCTGCTCCAGTTTTTCCGCCAATGACAACAGCTCTGGCACTCTGCCGGAATGGCGCGACCCACGCTCCAGCAGGGTCGCGGCATAGTCCCGGACCACATGAAATACCCAGAAGGTCAGCACCGGACCGCGCAGATGCAGCGGAATGGTATGATGGCAACAGCTGATCAGCGGCAGGATGCGTTCCAGCATCGCCGGCTCGCGCACATCCTCGGCCGCCAGCGTTTTGCTGTCGATATAATCGAGGATCAGCACACCGGGCTCATGATAGCGCACCGCAGGCGAGATGCCGGCGGCGTGCGCCGCTTGGCTGGCAGCCAGTTCATTGAACCGCATCACCTGATGCACCGGAATGTCGTTTCCCAGCCGGGCAACATATTTTCGCCCGCCATCGCGCACCAGATAATTCACATTGGTAATACCGCCGCCAAGGACCGTCGCCTCAATCGGGCCGGACCAGAAGCGCAATGCCTGAAGCTGTTTCAGATGGTCTGTCATGATCGCCCCGCCCCGCCTTAAACCATGCCGAAGCGCTGGCGCATCGATTGCGCGCTGGCTGCAATCAGCCGGTCGGCAATGATGGCGATGAATGCAATGGCCAGACCAGCGACAACGCCGCGTCCGATATCGGCCTTGGTCAGTGCGATATAGACTTCCTGGCCCAGATCCCGTGTGCCGACCAGCGCGGTGATGACCAGCATCGACAGCGCCAGCATGATGGTCTGATTGATACCGAGCATGATCTCCGGCAGCGCCAATGGAACGCGGATGCGCCAGAGCAGTTGCCGGCGGGTGCAGCCGGATACGATTCCCGCCTCGATGAGTTGCGGATCGACCGTCTTGATGCCGTGCGCCGCATAGCGCACCGCAGGCGCGAGCGCATACAGCACCACAGCGATCATTGCTGAAAAATCACCAACCCGGAACAGCATCACCACGGGAATGAGATAGACAAAACTTGGCAGTGTCTGCAGCGTGTCAATGACGACACCGACAATCCGGTCCGCCCGTTCATTCAATGCGGAAAACAGGCCGATGGGAATACCGATCACAGTGGCGATCACTACAGACACACCGCACAGATAGACGGTCACCATGGCTTTGTCCCAAAGCCCGTTGGCAATGATGAAAAAACTCAAAGCGGCGCACAGCAATGCCAGACGCAAGCCACCCAGATACCAGCCCGCAGCCGTAATCAGAACCCAGCCCCAGGCCCAGGGAATGCCGGTCAGGAACCGCTTCACCGGCAACATGAAATTTGACAGCATGAAGGATTTAACCGCTTCCAGATCATCGAAATAATTGATGTTGATGGTCTTCACCAGTTCCGCCCAGAACGTCCCGGTGGTGATCTGCAGGCCTTCCGGATAATTCTGCAGCGGCGCCAACACATAGCCCGCAAGCAGGGTCAGAACCGCGATGGCGATCACAATAAAGCTTCTCGGATAGCGGTGGAGGATGTTGTCCGGGCGCTGGCGCTCCTCATCGGACTGGCGCGGTCTGGCGAATGCCTGGCTGAGGCGGTCCAGCGCCACGGCCAGTACGACAATGGCAATGCCGGCCTCAAGTCCGGCTCCGATATCAAGGCGGCGCAACGACGCCAGCACGTCGAAACCAAGTCCGCCGGCTCCGATCATCGAGGCGATGATGACCATATTCAAAGACAGCATGATGACCTGATTGACGCCAACCATCAGATCCGGTTTGGCGGTTGGAACCAGCACTTTCCACATCAATTGACGTTTCGTGCAGCCCGCCATCATACCGAAATCGCGCACTTCATCGGGCACCGCGCGCAGCGCCAGGGTTGTCACCCGCACCATCGGCGGCATGGCATATATGATGGTCGCGACGAGGGCCGAGACCGGCCCGAAGCCGAACAGGAACAGGATCGGCACAAGATAGGCGAACACCGGAATGGTTTGCATCAGATCCAGCACCGGTTTCAGCACCTGATCAACCAGGTTCCAGCGATAGGCGGCAATACCAAGAAGCAGGCCGCCGCTGACACCGAACGGCACAGCGATGATAATCGATGCCAGCGTCACCATGGCGCTGTCCCATTGGCCGAACACGGCCAGATAAAGAAACGCCACCCCCATCAGCAGCGACAATTTCCAGTCCTTGGCAAAATGTCCGGCGGCAATGACGATGGCCAGAACCGCAATCCAGCTCAATGGCGGCAATATCTGAACCGCGTTCGAACCCTGACCCTCAACGAAGCCGGATGACAATATCGATAAGGCCAGATTGTATGGCTGCTCAATCAGCCAGGCGAGACCCCTTGTCGCGTCGCGGAACGTGAACAGACCGAAATCCGCATCTTCGACCAGCCATTTCATTGCTGCCGAAATATCGTCCTTCAGCGACAGACGCCAGCCTGCCGGGAATCGTGTGATCCACTTTTCCTCAAGCGTCTTGGAAATATCGCGGCTGAAGCTCGACAACAGCCACGTCACCACCAGCAGGCCGAGCCAGACAGCAGATGTCGGGGAAATGCTCCTGCGCAGGCGACGGATCATGAGGGAACCTCACGCCCCACCAGAACATCAATGATGGTCGAGGGCCGGATCGAGCCGACCTTGCGGCCTTCGCCATCAACCACCAGAACCGGCGCGCCGCTGGCTTCCACCTGATCGGCAATCTCTTCGATACGCGCGCTGACCAGCACGCTGTCCGGCCCATCGACGATGTCCGTGGACATCACAGAGCCGACGGTCAGTACCTTGGCCCTTGGAATGTGTTTGGTAAATTCGCTGACATAGCTGGTCGCCGGATGCAGCACCAGTTCTTCAGGCGTGGCAATCTGGATGATTTCGCCATCCTTCATGATGGCGATCCGGTCTGCCAGGCGGATGGCTTCATCGAAATCATGGGTGATAAAGACGATGGTCTTGTGCAGCATCGATTGCAGGCGCAGAAACTCGTCCTGCATCTCGCGCCGGATCAGCGGATCAAGTGCCGAAAACGGTTCATCGAGAAACCACAATTCCGGCTCGACCGCCAGCGAGCGGGCGATCCCGACACGTTGCTGCTGGCCGCCGGACAATTCGCGCGGATAATTCAACTCCCGGCCCGCCAAACCCACCAGTTCGATCACCTGCCGCGCCTTGGCCTCGCGGCTGGTCTGGTCCATGCCCTGAACATCGAGCGGAAAAGCAACATTATCGAGAACCGTCAGATGCGGCAGCAGGGCAAAATGCTGGAACACCATGCCGAGCTTGTGGCGGCGTATCTCGATCAGTTCGCGTGCCGACATTTTGCGCAGGTCAACGCCCTCAAACAGCAATTCCCCGGCGGTCGGTTCAATCAGCCGCGAAAGGCAACGAACCAGCGTCGATTTGCCGGAACCTGACAGGCCCATAATGACGAATATCTCGCCTTCGCGGACCTCAATATTGGCATCGCGGACGGCACCGATAAGATGCGCCTTTTGCAGATCATCCAGAGACGGGGTGCCAGCGCTTCTGGCGAGAAAATCGCCGGCACCGTGGCCGAACAGTTTCCAGACATGCCGGCAGGCCAGTTTGACCGACTTTTCCATAAATTCTCCCGGCAGCTCGGCGTTGTCGACTTAAGAGAATTGCCCGAGTGTATTTTATTCATCG
>CAXBCI010000033.1:0-42373 GCA_963974065.1 uncultured Hyphomicrobiales bacterium
CCATCATCGGTGTCACCAGCAAGGTGCCGCCCTGCAGGCTGCCGGCGTCGCCAAGGGCGCTGACATTCACATCAATGCGGGTTCCAGGCGTGGCAAAGGCTGGCAGATTGGCAGTGACCATAACAGCTGCCACATTGGCAGTTCGCAATTCATCGGCAACTGTATTGACCCCCATGCGCTCCAGCATGGATTGCAGGCTTTGCCGGGTGAAGGGGGAATTGTTAAGTGAATCACCTGTGCCATTGAGACCGACCACCAGCCCGTAACCGATCATCTGGTTCTCACGTACGCCTTCAAAATCGGCAATATCCTTGATTCGGGAAACTGCGCCGGCGGGCGAGAGCAGCAGCGTCATGCCCATGCCCAGAAGCGCGACGGAAAAAATGATTCGCAGCCATATGCCCGGCGCAGGCAGGGCTGCGGAGCAATATCGATGCTTTAATTTCCAGTTCTGGGCCATAAATGCGATCCGCGATTCCATCTTTACATTTGGTTAAGGATAATCGTTAAAAATGCTTAATAACTTGCTAACAAGGGACTTCTTATGCGTATCGAAGCCTATGGGCATATGGCGGCTTCGGCTCCGTTAAGAGCTAAGACAAAAAATACCGGAACTGCGTTTTCAATCGGCGGGGCGGGCGATACCGAGGCCGGGCAGTCCGTCAGCGGTACCGGGATGCAGCAAACTGTATCATTGGGAGCGTTGCTGTCGCTGCAATCCTCAGACCAGGACACAGTTGAGCGGCGTGCGGCGCGCAAAGGTCATTCACTGCTTGATGATCTGTCAAAGCTGCAATCCGCGCTTTTGGACACTAATGACTTACCTGAGCTTTTGATGCAGCTCAAAGGACGTCTGCCGGAGTTGCAAGGCACAGGCGATGATTTGCTTGATCCGATTCTCCGTGAAATTGATTTGCGGGTCCGCGTAGAACTCGCAAAGCGTGGGCTTTAATCGGCAATCCGGCTTGATTCTCTAAAAAATAACAAATAAAACAATATCTTAATTGGTAAAAAACTTATCAGGATTGTTAGCGTCAATCCTGTTGTTTCCGGAAAGACCTGTAGGTATAGTCCGCCCAATCGGGGATTAGATTAAGGTCAAGCGAATGTCTGCTGTTGCTGATATTGATTATCGTCCCTCCGAGGACGAACCCTTTATGAATGGACGCCAGAAGGCGTATTTCCGACGCAAGCTCCATGTCTGGAAGGAAGATATACTTCGTGAAAGCCAACTGACTCTGGAAACTTTGCAGCAGGAAAACTCCAATCATCCGGACCTGGCGGACCGGGCATCTTCTGAAACCGACCGGGCCGTCGAACTGCGTGCGCGGGATCGTCAGAGGAAGCTGATTTCCAAAATCGATTCCGCTCTTACGCGAATCGAAGATGGCACCTACGGATTTTGTGAAGAGACGGGCGAGCCGATCTCTCTCAAGCGTCTGGATGCGCGTCCGATTGCGACCATGTCGCTGGAAGCTCAGGAACGCCACGAGCGGCGCGAACGGGTCTACCGCGACGATTGATCGCAGCAACTTTTCCAGAAGGCTAAGAGCCTCGGCAACAAACCTCTCCACTTCGGAGAGGTTTTTGTCTGTGATGAGTTAGCACCGGTTTTCTTCTGTTAAATCCGTGAAGTAGTGATCAGAACGGCAGCACTATGTCGAGAACCTGCTGGCCGTAGCGCGGCTGTTGAACATCGGTGATCTGGCCACGGCCGCCATAGGAAATCCGCGCTTCGGCAATTTTTTCCGACGGTATGGTGTTATCGGCTGCGATATCCTGCGGGCGCACAACCCCGGCGACGATCAGTTCACGCACTTCAAAATTGACGCGCACTTCCTGCTTGCCTTCGATGACCAGATTGCCGTTCGGCAGAACCTGGGTGACGACGGCTGAAACGCGCGTTTTCAATGTTTCGGAGCGGTTAACCGAGCCGCTTCCTGCTGAACTGCCGGTGCCGTTCAGATCAACCGCGGCAGATGCGTCTGTGCCGCTTGGCAGTACCTTTGACAGCAGGCTTCCCACCGCGCCCGATGCACCCATCGACTGGCTGCCATCGCGCTTGCGCTCGGAGCTGTTGGCAATCGCTGCGGTATCAGTGATGCTAACCAGAACTGTGACCAGATCGCCAATCTGGCCAGCCCGCTGATCATCAAAGAATGTCCTGCGGCCCGATTGCCACAGCGAATTGGGACTGTACTCCGCCAGAGTTGGCGTAGGCATTGGCATTTGTACCGGACGGTAGCCAATCTGCGTGGTCGGATCCTCAATGGCCGAAAGCGGCGGCGCCTTCCCGATCTGAGACAATTTGTCCGCGGTTCCGCAAGCTGCAAGGGCGGTGGACATCAAAGCAAGGGCGGTCAGGTTCTTGAACATGCTGGTCATTGAGCAACGTCTTTCAGATTTGCAACTGTGGTTGGTCTGGCAACTTGCAATGCGACCCGGCCCCGGCCGGTCACCCGGGCATCGATTACCCTTTTGGAGTAGGTATTGATGACACTGATCACATCACCCCTGGCGCCGGACTCCATTGCCCGGCCTTCGGCAGAAATCGACAGCCGACCGGTTTGAAGCACAATAACGACACGGTCATTGCGATCGATCAGTGTGGGCGGACGCACATCGCTGGCCGCGATGGGCACGCCAGACTGCATGGCGCGGCGAGCCTCAAAGCCAATCAGTTCGGTGGGAAAGGCAGGTTCGATGCGCCGGGCTCGCGAAAGCGGAACGCGCTGCACATCCAGATCGCCGCTGCGGATGATTTCCCCGCGCCCGACCGGACGGGTCAACACCGTAACCTCACGCATCGGCAATGCAGTGCCTCTCAGCCTCTGCTGTTGCTGCCGGTTCCCCTGATCGATGGTCAGCAGCACTTCAAAGCGGCTAATCCCACCCTGGCTGGCCAGAGAGGTGCTTAAATTGAGTGAGACAATGCTCAGTGGTTCCTGTGAAAGGGCATCTGAGGGAATTGACCAGATTGGATCGGAAAACCGCAGGGCAATATCTTCCGGGCTGGCGATGTTGAGACGGTTGGCAATCTCGCGTTGCAACAGCAAGCTGATGTCTTGCGCTGTGATCATCCGGGCCTGACGCCGGACCTCAACTTGCTCGACACCGGCCAGATCGACTTCCGACAGTCCGGCGCGCAATGCTGCAAGCTTCACGGTGCCTGCGTCGACCAATCCGCTCTCACCAAGGTCAGGCGCGCGAAACACAGCTTTTTCCGCATAAAGGCCTGCATCGTAAAACAGATCTCCCAGCGTCACGATTTCCGAGGCCACGGTGACCACCGGTTTGAGCGTGGCGGTCTGTTCTGCGCGCGCGACACTTAGCGATACCAAAGAGGCGAGGGTGGCAGCGAGAAGGGTCAATAGCCAATAGATGATTTTCATGTCGGGCCTAGCGCAGGTTAGCGGTGGAAGACAGCATTTCGTCTGCGGCCTTGATGACACGCGAGTTCATCTCGTAGGCCCGTTGGGCGGCGATCAGATCAGATATCTGCGTCACGGCATTGACATTGGCCATCTCCAGATAGGCCTGGAGCAGATTTCCGTATCCGGGGTCGTCAGGAGTGCCAAGCTGTGCCGTGCCACTGGCACTGGTTTCCAGATACAGATTGTCGCCCATGGCTTCCATGCCGACTTTGTTGGTGAAATTGTATAATTCAATTACGCCCAATGTGGTGGGCGCCACGTCGTTGTTCAGATAGGCTTCCACCTCTCCCTGGGCACTGACGGAAACGCCACGGGAATTTTCCGGAATGATAATGCCGCTGCCAACCGTATACCCGTTGGCATTGACGATCGTGCCGGTTGCATCACGTTCAAACGAGCCATCACGGGTATAGGCAGTTCTGCCATCCGGCAAACTTATGGCGAAAAAACCTTCGCCCCTGATCGCAATATCAAGTTCGCGTTCCGTAGATTGCACACTGCCCTGGGACATGATCCGCGGAGTGGCGGTGGTCTTGACGCCAGAGCCGATTTCGACACCGGCGGGGACCATGGCTCCGCCATCCGATGTGGCAGAGCCCGGACGGCGCAGATTTTGATATAACAGATCCTGAAACTCTGCCCGGCTGCGCTTGAAGCCAGTGGTGCGCATGTTTGCGATGTTGTTGGAAATGACCTCTACGTTCAATTCCTGGGCCAACATTCCTGTGGCAGCGATGCTGAGGGCTTTCATACTATCTTCCTGGTCTTTCGAATTTTCTGAGCCGGGTTTGCGTCGGGCACTGGCTAGGCGTCAATTCTTCCAAGTTTCTGAACTGCGCTCTGGCGCAGATCATCCATCCGTTTCAACATGTTGGAGAGAGACTGATAAGCTCTGCTGATTTCGATCATGTCAGTGATTTCAGTGACACCCTGGACATTTGAACCTTCCAGAGCTCCCTGGGTGAAAGTGGATTGGGCAGGGTTTGCGTTCTCGCCGGCGAACAGACTTGCGCCTTCCCGGGTCAGTAATTGCGGCGATTCGAATGAGACAGCCTGCAGCTTTCCTTTCAGGCCCGCGCTGGATGAAATCGTGCCATCTGCGGAAATGGTGATATCGACTTCGGCTGGGGCGAAACTGATGGAACCCCCTTCACCCTGCACAGCCATGCCTTCGCTGGTGGTCAGCAGCCCTTCAGAGTTGATCTGGAAAGCGCCGTTGCGGGTGTAGCGTTCGCCTGCGGGCGTATCGATAACGAAGAAATCACCTTCCCGCAGGGTCACATCCAACGGGTTGCCGGTCAGTGTAACGGCGCCAGGGTTGAAATCGGTCACCGTGCCACGATCCCAGACATATGACACGCTGCGGTCGGCCATTTGAAACGATGAGGCTTCAGCTGTCGGCATGATATATTCTGCGAACTGGGATCTCTCCGCCTTGTAGCCACTGGTGCTGATATTCGCCAGATTGTTGGCGACAACATCCAGCTGACGTCTCAGCGCGGTTTGCCGCGACAGACCAATGAGTTCAGCATTTTCCATTCCAACTACCTCTCATGCACTTTCACGTTTCATTAAGCGAGAACCGTGCCAACTTAAAAACTGTTTAAATACAGTAGGTTGAATTTGAGAGGACGACCGACCTGCGGCAAAGTGGTGCAAATTGCCGTGTCTGCCCGGCAAAAATTGCCTTGTCTGTTAACCATAAAGACTTTGTTAACGATTTCTTACGCATAAACAGGAATGAGCAATTGGGGAATTATGAGTCATGAGCGACGTTACGGCCGACGCCGCTGAAGGCACGGAAGAAGCTGAAGTGCAATCTTCCGACAACAGCGGAAAACTCAAGAAAATCCTTATGATTTCCATACCGGTCGTGCTGCTTCTGGGCGGTGGTGGCGGTGCCTATATGATGGGTGTTTTCGACGGTGGAGCGAGCAGTGTTGCCGACGCACCTGCACCGCCAAAAAAGGTTTTCTTTCTGGATTTGCCGGATTTGACCGTTAACCTTTCATCCGTTGAACAACGGGCGCAATTCCTGAAACTCTCGGTATCTCTGGAAATAGCTGACAAGGCGACCTTACAAGCGATTGAACCCTTCATGCCGCGTGTGCTGGATGCGTTTCAGGTTTACCTGCGCGAATTACGCACCACCGATCTGGAAGGGTCTGCCGGCATCTTTTTGCTGAAAGAGGAACTGCAAAGACGCATCGAGCTGGCGATCTATCCGGCGAAAATCAACGATATTTTGTTCAAGGAAATCCTGATCCAGTAGGGTCGGCACAGCTTATGGCAGATGCAAAGAAAGATGACCTGCTGGCCGATTGGGGGGCAGCAATGGAAGAGCAGGGTGCGGGAAGCGCCGACGACATGTCTGACCAATGGGCAGCGATGATCGCAGAGGGCGAGGAGGACGAAGGCAACAAGCGCGGTGCCGAGCGTATCCTCAACCAGGAAGAAATTGACAATCTTCTCGGGTTCTCACCGGATGATGGCGTGTTGGGCGAACAGAATGGAATTCGCGCGCTCATCAATTCGGCGCTGGTTTCCTATGAACGTCTTCCAATGCTGGAAATCGTGTTTGACCGTCTCGTCCGGCTGACCACGTCAAGCATGCGGAGCTTCACCACTGACAATGTGGAAGTGTCTTTGGAATCAATATCTTCCGTCCGTTTTGATGATTATCTCAATTCCATTCCGCTGCCCGCAATCCTGTCGGTATTTCGCGCCGAGGAATGGGATAATTTCGGACTGATCACGGTCGACTCGAACCTCATCTATTCCATCATCGATTCCCTGCTTGGCGGTGGGCGCGGCATGCAGGCGATACGCGTTGAAGGTCGGCCCTACACGACGATCGAAATGAACATCGTGCGCAGGCTCATCGAAATCATTCTGCTTGATGCCGAGAATGCGTTCCAGCCTTTGACGCCGGTCAAGCTGACCCTGGACCGGCTCGAGACCAATCCCCGATTTGCTGCAATCACGCGGCCGAATAATGCCGCGATTCTGGTTGAATTGCGGGTTGATATGGAAGATCGCGGCGGCCGGATCCAGATGCTTCTGCCCTATGCCACGATCGAGCCCATCAGAAACCTGCTTCTGCAGATGTTCATGGGCGAAAAATTCGGCCGGGATGACATCTGGGAAGGCCATCTGGCCTCGGAAATTTATGCCGCTGAAATTGAAGTTGACGCCGTTCTGGTGCAGCAGGAAATGTCGTTGCGCGATGTGATGGCTTTGAAGCCAGGCCACACCGTCATGTTTGACGTATCGCCGCACGATCCAATTGAAATCAAATGTGGTGATGCTGCGCTGACCAGGGGGATTATGGGCCGTATCGACGATGCGATTTCGCTGAAAGTGTCACGAGCTCTGAAACGACCCAAAATGTCCCTTGCAGCGTTTGAAAATGCTGCACAAACCAACTCAGAGGTTGGATAGAACCATGATGAGCCTTGCAATTGATATTCTCGTGTCCATCCTTCTGGTGGTCACCATCGGATACGCCTCAATCCTGAACCGGCGCCTGAAGCGATTGCGTGATGAAGAGGATTTGATGCGCGCGACAATTGAGGAACTGATCAAGAATTCCTCTGTTGCAGACAGAGCACTGAAAGAATTGAAGGCGATGGCGCAAAGCTCCGATTCAATGCTGAAAGGACGCCTGGCCGAGGCCCAATCCATTTCCGAGCGGTTGCTCCTGGCCAACGAAGAGGGAATTTCGACGCTTTCCCGGCTGAGTGCATCTGGCGTGGCGGTTCCTGACGCCCCGCCAAAGCCTGACAAAGACAGCGGTGATGCGGATGCGATTTCGATAAGCCCGGCTTTCGCGAATTTGCGGGAATCCGCCCTGCGCCTGTCCGCCAGAGCGCAACAATGAGGGATATCCGGCTGTTACCCATTTTGATGGTGGCATGTACGGCAATGTTGTCGCTCAAATTGCTGGGATTTCTGAGTGTGCCCGGCGACGTCTGGCGGGAATTCGCCGGCATTTCAAACGTGTACGCTCAGCAGGAGCCGACACTTGCACCTCTGGATGGCGCACAGCCTGCCACGGCAGACGGACGGACGCCAAACAGCGAATTGTCGATTCTTGAAAGCCTGAGAAGCCGACGCACCCAACTGACGGACCGTGAGAAAGAATTGCAGCTTCGCGAAAACCTGATCGAGGCTGCAGAAGATCGCCTGGAAGGAAAAATTTCCGAACTGGAGGCACTTGAGCAGCGGCTGAAGGCCGCAACGGAAGCGGAACTGAGTGCCCGAAATGAGGAATTGCGCGGCCTTGTTACCATGTATGAAACGATGAAGCCCAAGGATGCGGCACGTATTTTCGACCGTCTGCAAATGGATGTCCTTCTGGATGTGGTGAATGCCATGAACCCGCGAAAAATGGCAGCTGTGATGGCCAGTATGAACCCGGAAGCTGCGCAAAAACTGACCAGCTCAATGGCGCAGAACGGACGGCGGGACGAGGCCAGAAGCATTGATCAACTGCCGAAAATCGGCGGATAATTGCCAACGCAGCCACGGCAATCCCCCGGCAATTGGACAGGCGCAGCGGGCACCGCTTGGCGCGAATTGCGAACGTAACCTCTTTTTAAGAGTAAAACCGGTAAAATTGGCCGATTGACAGGCTTTTTCCTGTCTCAGTTGCAGCCTGATCGGTGTTCGCATGTTTATGAGTTTGTTGCTTCGACGATTGTCGCTGCTGGCCGTGTTCTATTTCTCAGCATTGTCACCTTTGTTCGCACTGTCCGCCTCTATCATCGCGGAAAATGGAGCCGGCTTCGGCCGAATGGTGATCACCTTTGATGGTGAGAATCTGGTTCCGACCTTCACAACTTCCACCAATAACAATGTCCTTGTCCTGACATTCAACGAACCCTTCACTACGAAAATCGACGGAATTGCCGTGACCCTGCAGGATTATGTCGGCGTTGCACGCCGTGATCCAAATGGCAAAGGTCTTCGGTTTTCGCTGACACGGGGAACCAGGGTCAATGTTCAGGAAGCCGGCGAGAAAATGTTTGTGGATTTTTTACCCGGAAACTGGGTGGGGCTTGCGCCATCTTTGCCTGAGGATGTGGTGCGTGCGCTGGCCGAGCGTGCAGAAAAGGCGTTCAAAGCCGTGCGAGCCGCCGAACAGTCCGGAGTTACCAAAGCGTTGCGCCCAAGGGTCGAGATGCGCGTCGGTCGCCACCCGAGCTTCACCCGATTGTCATTTGGCTGGAACGTTGCCTACAACGCCGCTTTTGTGCGCGATGGCAAACGGGTTGCGATCAGTTTTGATACGACCGCCGGGCTGGATCTGTCTGCATTGCTGGCTGATCTGCCTTCGGGGATAGAGCATGTGGAGAGCTTTGATCTTGATGACAATCTGAACGTCGTACTGACGGTCGCCGACGAATCGGATGTGAGGGCATTCCGCGACAAAGACGTCTATGTGGTCGATGTCACAATGCCGCGCTTCGAAGGGGGGGCTGTCCTGACCGGTCTGGATGATTCCGGACGTGCAGAAACTGCGCTGCTTGGCGGCAATCTCAGTTCAGACATTCCCGCTGCGCCCGACAGCGCCAGCCAGGTTTCCGAAATCAAGGGCCAGTTGGAAGTGAGTGCTGGCGGACTGGCTTCGCCCGCAACAAGGTCACCGGATGTCAGCTCCCGCAAACAGGAGCGGTTGGCAGAGATTGTACTCGACACCGGAAACTACAGGAATGACGACAGCCCGCTGGCAGGTGGTGCCCCGGCCGCCGCGCGGGCGGAAGCACCCCCACGGCCAATCCCGGAAGCAAGTTTCAGTGAGGATGACGAGGCCAGTGCAACTGCGCTGCTGGTTGATGCCAAGGTGACGGAGGGCAGGGCAAGCTTTGCCTTTCAATTTGAAGAAAATGTATCTGCGGCTCTGTTCCGAAGAGATCAGGTTGTCTGGATGGTGTTCGACAGTTTGATGCCGATGGAACTGGGACTGGCCAAATCAATCGCCACCAAGATGGATGCAACGCTCAGTGAAATTCTGCTCAAGGATGCGACCGTCATTCGCATCCAGTTGCTGAAGCCATTATTTGCGAATGTGACAAAACGCGAAAACAGCTGGATTGTCACTTTGGGTGACAGCGTTTACGAGCCAGGCCTGCCGTTGCAACTGAAACCGATCGTGGATCAACAGGGTCTTCCGGAAATCAAGGTCGACCTCAGCGGTGTCGGACGTGTCCACAGGATTTTTGATGAGACCGTCGGCGATCTGATTACAGTGACAACGAGTTTCGGACCGGCACAGAGCCTGCTGCGTGGCCAGAAATTTGCCGAATTGGAGTTTTTTCCAACCTCTCATGGGCTGGCGTCCGTGGCGCTGATTGATGATCTGAAGGTCACGCCGGACCAAAGCTTCGTGACCTATAGCCGGGCGACGGGTCTATCGATTTCATCGAAAGCGCAAAGCCGCGGCTTTGAACTGAAGATGGATCGCATCGATGCCGGGCCGAAAGCTGAGGAACAGGGCTCGCTGGCTGATTTGCTGGAGAGTGCGCGTGTCGAACCGGGTGAACCGTTTCAGGACGCGGCGGAAGCGGTTTTCCGAAGTGTCGCGCTGGCGGAGCCGAAGCTGCGTCCAGCCCTGCGGCTTGAAGCCGCCCGCTTCTATCTGGCCAATGGTATGGCACATGAGGCGATTGGCATGATCAAGTTGGCGATGGCCGAACAACCCGCATTTGAGAACGATCCGGACAGTCTGATGCTGCAGGCAGCCGCCTTTGCGATGGCAGGAAGATCGAAGGAAGCGATCAAGGTTCTGTCGCACCAACGCCTTGAAGACAATGCTGATGCAGCCTTCTGGACCACAATGGCGGCAGTTGATTTGCGCGACTGGGAAAAAAGTTATTCCAGCATCAAGCGTGGGCGTGCTGTGCTTGGCGCCTATCCGGCAGACGTGCAACAAAGCTTTCTGCTCGCCGGTGCCGAATCATCGCTGGAATACAATGATCGGGCTTATTCCGACATGCTGCTTTCGGAAATCAATCCATCCGATTTGACCCAGAGAAACCTTGCAAAATATCTTCTGCTGCGGGGGCGCATCGCGATGCAGGGCGGAGAAGCTGAGGGTGCACTGCGCTCGTGGGAGCAGGTCAGTCTGCTCGGCCAGCGGCCGGAAAGTGCTGAAGTGGACTTCCGCAGATTACAGTATCTTTATTCCAGCGGAGCAATTTCGATCACCAATGTGCTGCAGGAACTGGCCGGGCTCTCTTTGCGCTGGCGCGGCGACGAGATCGAACTGAAGAGCCTGCGGCTGCTGTCTGAGCTGTATGCGGTGGATCGCCAGTACAGAAAGTCATTCCAGACAATGAAGACTGCGGTGCTGGTCGACAGTCAGTCTGAAACAACCCGTTTGCTGCAAAATGATATCAATCAGCGTTTTGAAGATCTGTTCCTGCATGGCGGAGCGTCAGCGCTCGATCCGGTGGAGTCCCTTGCGCTCTATTATGATTTTCGGGAGTTGACCCCGATTGGCGTCAAGGGCGATGAAATCGTACGAAAACTGGCAGCGCGTCTCATTGATGTGGATTTGCTGACACAGGCCGCTCAATTGCTGGCATATCAGGTCGACAACCGACTGCGCGGCACCGCGCGGGCGCAGATTGCAGCCGATCTGGCCTTCGTTTACATATTGAACAAAGAGCCGTATCTGGCGCTTCAGGCTATTCGCCGGACGCAGCAGGCCCAGCTTCCCAATCTGCTGGATCGTCAACGCCGCCTGCTGGAAGCCAAGGCGCTGGCAGATACCGGCAAGCCTGATCTGGCAGTGACACTGGTCGGCAATTTGCAGGGCAACGATGTCGATCGGCTGATTGCGGACATCCACTGGAATGCGGAACACTGGCAGGATGCAGCTGAATCCTATGAGCGGGTCGCTGGCGAAAGCTGGGCTGACCCCAACCCGCTGGTTGCGCCGCAGCGGCTCGATGTGCTGAAAGCCGCGATTGCCTATTCTCTGGCAATGGACGGGCTGGGGCTTGAGCGTCTGCGCGGAAAATTCGCCGAAAAAATGGGCGATAGCAACGATGCAGCAGCGTTCGACGTGGTAACTGCCCCGCTGGGGGAGCAGGGTGTGCCGTTCAGGACGGTCTCGCAACAACTTGGGACCGCGGACATGATGCGCACTTTCATGGCGGATTATCGCCGCCGCTACATTGCGCAGTCAGATGGCACGACACCGGCCCCTTCCAGTCCTCCCGATGCATCTGAACAACCCCGCGAAGCAACCACGCAGAATGAAGACGGGCTGGCTGTTGACAATAACGTCTAGGAGACGTTGAGGTCAAATGATTGGTAAGCCTGGGTATTGAATTTACCCGTTCAAAGATAATCTCTATATTTTGATTAAATATTTAGCGGAATATTTATTAAGGTTAATATTATATTAACAAACCTCTATTGAAAAATGGGATAGTGTTTAACCATTCGTTAAATTACGGTTTCAATGGCGAAGATTACCGTTGGGGCCTGATTGATCAGGGCGCTGGAATTGTCGTCTGGGATGCACGGCCCGATGCGGACGCTTTCGATCTGATTTACAGCGTGGAAACGATTCAATTTGACGACGGCCAGGTTGGTCTCAATGACGTCGGTGTACTTGAATTCAAATTCACCGATGATGCAGCCATAACATAGCTTCGATTGATCGGAGCCGCCTTTGGCCATGCACAAAGGCGGCGGCTAACCTTATTCTGCGGCTATGCTGTTGTGATCCAGGCCAGATTTCAAAGCAGCGGTCAGTTCTTTTGCGGCACTGGTCAGAACATTCCGGTACATTTGATAATTGGCCCTTGCGTCCTGCTTTGGGGCAATCAAACACAAGGTGCCGAGACAAGCGCCGGAGCCGTCATAGACCGGTGCGGCGAAGCATTGCGTATAGGTATCGGCGAGACTGTCGAATGAAAAGAAGCCCTCGGCATGGGCTGATCGGATGCTGGCGAGAAAGGCCTGCTTGTCGAGCCGCGAGCCATCCGGCAGAACAAAATCCGCATCAGGAATGAATTCAAGAATCTCCGCATCCGTCATATGGCCCAGCAGCAACCGGCCTGATGCGGTCCATGGCAGCGGGATACTCTCTCCGATATCTGAACTGATGCGAAATTGCCGGTTGCCCTCATTCATCATGACAACGGCATATCTGTTGCCGTCCAGCATGCATAATTGCGAGGTTTCACGGGTGCGTTCTGTGATGGATTCGAGCATGGGCTGGGCCAGCCGGGTCAGATCGAAATTCTCCAGATACCCCAAACCCCAATAGTGCAGCTTGCGGCCCAGAAATACGCGTCCTTCATCATCTGCCCGTTCCAGCACACCCAGTCCGGTCAGCAGTCCGACCAGTTCATAGACCGATGATTTGGGAGCATTCATGCCAACGGCAATCTCGATCGGTCGCTTCGGCTCTTTGCCTGAATGAAGGAAGTCGATAATTGCGAAGGCACGCTCCAGACCTCTTGCCCGAGTTTTTTTAGGCACTGTTTCCGAGGCCTGCATCTGAAATCCTTGTCTGCCAAAATTTGACACAGTATAGGGTGTCAGAATTGGCTTGTCTTGCGGTAAGCAATGCAATCCACTTCAACCTTGCAATCCACCACCATCGCTGACTGAACACAGGCGCGCGCTGGCGGATGATCGCCGAAAAACTCCGCGAACACTTTGTTGAAACTCCAGAAATCCCGCGGATCATCGAGCCAGACCCCAATGCGAACAACATCGGCAGTGGTGTACCCGGCATCCTCCAGAATGGTGACCATGTTCCTGATCGCCTGGGTCGCCTGCGCGACGATGCCGCCATCAATTATCTCGCCATCGACCATCGGCGTCTGCCCGGACACATAGAGCCATCCGTCAGCTTCTGTGGCCTTAGCAAATGGCAGCGCCTGCTGGCCGGCGGCTTTGGCCTCATTGATACCGTGTCTCTTGATCGTCATTATTGTCTCCTTGTCAAAATTTTGAATTCTTGAGAAATGCCGCAAGGCGTTCCGATTTGGGTTGGCGGAAAAGCTGTTCGGGCGCCCCTTCTTCAGCAATGGTTCCATCATGCATGAATATAACCTTGCTGGAGACATCATCGGCAAATTGCATCTCGTGCGTCACCAGCAGCATGGTCATGCCATCAGTGGCAAGGTCCTTCACAACCGAGAGGACCTCATTCACCAGCTCCGGGTCGAGCGCCGATGTGACTTCGTCAAACAGCATCAATTGCGGATTCATGGCAATCGCACGGGCGATTGCCACCCTTTGCTGCTGGCCGCCGGATAATTGAGCGGGGTAGTGGTCGCTCCAGGCAAGCAGGCCGACCCGTTCCAGCCATTTGCCGGCAACAGAACGCGCCTCATCTTTGCCCATGCCACGGGTTTTAACGAGACCGAGCATGACATTGCGTATGGCTGACATGTGCGGAAACAGGTTGAAATGCTGGAAGACCATGCCGGTCATCGCCCTCTGGCGCGCTATATCCTTCTCCGAGCGCAGCACGCGTTTGCCGTTCTTCACGGTATAGCCGATCTGCTCGCCTGCGACTGCGACGCTGCCTTCCTCGTATCGCTCCAGCAGATTGACACAGCGCAACAGCGTGGTTTTGCCTGATCCGCTGGAACCGATGAGACTGACCACATCGCCTTTGTGCATCGTCAGATCGATGCCCTTCAACACTTCCAACTGGCCGAAGCGTTTGTGCAGATTGGTGATTTCCAGGACCGGCGCCGACATTTAGATACCTCAGGTGGGAATGGCGACTTTGCGTTCGAAAAAACGGCCGGTCTTTTCGATTGCAAAGTTGATCAGGAAAAATACAAACCCGGCAAAGAAATAAAGCTCCAGGCTGAAATAGGTCCGGGAAATCACCTGCTGCACCGACAGCAGCAGCTCGACAACGCCGATAATCGACAACAGCGTCGAAGCCTTGACGATTTCGGTGGCTGTGTTGACCCAGGTGGGAAGAATCTGGCGCAAGGCCTGAGGCAGCAACACCGAGAAAAACGTCGTCGGGAATGTCAGTCCGATCGATTTTGCGGCTTCGGTTTGCCCGCGTGGAAGGGCGAGTAGGGCTCCCCGAACAATTTCGCCGACGTGAGAGCTGCAAAACAGGGTCAGAGCAAAAATACCTGCTTCAAAAGCCGACAGTTGAATGCCGACCACTGACAGGATGTAAAAACACGCCAGAATCAGCACAAAGACCGGCGTGCCGCGCAGGAAATCGGTATAAATCCGAACGATGAATCTGACGGCGCGGTTGCCATATGTCAGCAGCAACCCGACACCGACGCCCAGAAGTGTGCCGAACAGAATTGAAAGTGCCGAAATGAAAAGTGTATTTCCAACACCTTCAAGGATCGGCCAGCGCGCGGCCCAGATGGCTTCCAGAGCTTGAAATACTTCCATTCTCTCAACCCTAACGCGGTATCGCCAGCCGTGCCTCGACCCGTCGCAACACCGCTGCGATGATATAACAGGCCGTGACATACATCAGACTGGCAACCAGCCATGTTTCAATGACGCGAAAGGTCTCCACATTTATCTTGCGCGCATAGAAAGTCAGTTCAGGAACAGCAATTGCCGAAGCCAGAGAGGTGTCCTTGAAGAGCGAGATAAAATTGTTGCTGAGCGAGGGCAAAACCGACCGGAACATCACCGGTATGACAAGGTAGATTCTGGTGCGCAGTTCGGTCAGTCCAATCGACAATCCGGCCTCCCGTAAGCCTGGGGGCAGGGAGACAAGACCGGAGCGGAACACCTCGGTCAGATAGGCGCCGGAATAGACTGACAGGGTGACAATAAAAGATTCGATCTTGCCGAAGCGGATACCAAGTTGCGGCAGGGCGAAGAAGGTAAACAGGATCAACACCAGTATAGGCGTATTCCTGATGGCCGACACATAGGCTGTGGAAGCCCATCGTATCGGCCTGTTTTTTGATAACATTCCAAAGGCTGCCAGCAAACCAATCAGACATCCGATTGCGATTGAGAAGACGGCCAGGACCAGTCCCAGGCCAAGGCCGGACATCAGCAGATCAAAGTCGCGCCAGACTGCCGCAAAATTGAAATCATAGTCCATTGACGGCCCTCGGAATGTTGCTCGGTTGTTATTTGAATTCGATCGGAAACCCGATCTGTGGCGGCGACAATTCCGCACCAAACCACTGTTTGAAGGAAGCTGCATAGGTGTTGAATTCAACCCCGGTCATGGCTTCGTGCAAAACCGAATTGACGAAGTTCAGCCAGCGCTGATCACCCGGTTTGACAGCACAACTGTAGCTTTGCGGGTTCCAGCCATATCCGGCATCTGAATACCGGCCGGGATTTTGTGCCATGAACCAGCTCAGTGAGGACTGATCAGTCGCCGCTGCGTCCGAGCGTCCGGAATTAAGCGCCTGATATATCAGGTCAACGCTGTCATACTGATCGACGGTTGCCTGCGGCAACGCGGCGTGAACCATTTCTTCAGCGTAGACATTCTGCAGAACCGATATGGTGACATCACTGCCTGCTGCGACAAGCTCGTCATAATTGGCGTATTTGCCGTCGGCCATCAGCATCAACCCAACGCCTTCGCGGTAATAGGGTACAGTGAATTCAACCTGCTGGGCGCGGCCCGCCGTCACCGTCATGAACTGGCAGGCGACATCCACCTTGTCAGTGGCAAGGTTGGGAATGCGCGCATCGCCCGACTGATTGACAAACTCGATCTTGGTGGGGTCGTCGAACAGCCCTTTGGCGATTAGACGCAGCATGTCGATGTCAAAACCGACCAGTTCGTTGTTCTCGTCTTTGAAGTGCCATGGTGCGTTGGTGCTGCCGGAACCGGCAATCAGATAACCGCGGTCCAGAACATCCTGCAGTTTGTCTGCATAGGCGATACTGCCCGAGGTGCAAAGTATGGCCGCAGCCATTCCGTAAGTTTTCAGGTGTTTCAGCATAACTTCCTCCTTGCTGTATATTCCAATATAATGGAATTAATATCTTTATTATGGAATTTAGATTGATGATCTAAAATGTTTTTGTCAACATTAATTCAGGTTCTCGAAGGACCGCGGACGCGGGCTAATCGGTCATCACGGTGTTGCGGCTCACATAGGTGGGAGGATTGCAGCGGCCGGACCGGTCTTTGCATCGGGCAATAGTGCTAATCAACAGGTCCCGACCCTGGGAATTAGACCTTGTCGTTACTCTAAGGGCTGAGGCATAAGGGTGCCTTGCAAATCACTTTGGGACAGAATGTGCCACGAACAACCAACACTAATGGGTCTCGCAAACCCGGTCGGCCAAAAGGCGCGCCTGATTTGCGGTCCTGTATCCTCGATAAGGCCGAGCTTCTGTTTGCAGAGCATGGGTTCGCAGGCACAAAGTTGCGCGACATTGCCAGCGTTGCGGGCGTCAATCAGGCTTTGATTTCATACTATTTCGGTACCAAACAGGAGCTGTTCGATGCAGTCTTTCGGAGGCGGGGCAAGGAAATTTCCGGGGCGCGTCACGTCCTGTTGGACGAGTTGCTGGCAAGGGATACCATCCCGACGGTATCGGAACTGGTGCGCTGCTATCTCAAGCCCCAGTGGGATATGAAGTACCATGGGAAGAACGGCGCGGCATTCGTGCGGCTACAGGCACGTCTTCACTCCGAGAGTGAAGAACATGCGCTTCGCCTTCGGCGTGAGGTTTATGACGTCTCAGTCAAACGCTATATCGACGCGCTCGACGACATACTTCCTGACATCCCTCGCGAAGTGATCAGCATGCGTATGGCATTTCTCGTGGGTACTTACATGTTCATGCTGAACGACCTTGGCCGCCTCAACGATCTGACCGATGGGCAGATCGGAACGGTGGGCAAGGACGACATGCTCGCTCATCTCGATATGTTTCTCACAGCGGGGCTGATGGCAGACCTGCGTTGAATTGTCGACTCAGGTGCGTATGTCCCAAAAATCAAACAGGCTTGTAATTAAACGAAGTTGGAAATAAAACCTTCTGGCGTCAAGCATCAGGAGCAGAATCATGAAGACCTATCGCATCGGGCAAATCGTCCCCAGTTCCAACGTCACCATGGAAACGGAGATACCGGCGCTTCTAAGGGCGCGCGAAACCGTTGCGCTGGAGCGTTTCTCTTTTCACTCCGCCCGGATGCGGATGAAGAAAGTGACCGAGGAAGAACTAAAAAAGATGGATGCCGACAGCGATCGCTGTGCGCTGGAACTGTCAGATGCCAAGGTCGATGTGATGGGTTACGCTTGTCTTGTGGCGATCATGTCCATGGGCAAGGGCTATCACCGCGTCTCCGGCTCGCGTCTCGCTGGCGTGGCTGCCGAGAATGGTGGACCCGCGCCGGTCGTGACCTCTGCTGGGGCGCTGATCGAAGGTATCCGTGCCCTCGGCGCGAAAAATATCGCCCTGGTCGCGCCCTACATGATGCCGCTGACCGAGTTGGTGGTGGAGTATATCCGCAACGAAGGCATCGTGGTCAGTGATTACATTGCACTGGAAATTCAGGACAACCTCGACGTAGCGGCGCATAATCCGATGAACCTTCCGGTGATTGTTAAGAGGCTGAAAACCGACGATGTGGATGCCGTGGTACTCTCCGCCTGCGTGCAGATGCCCTCGCTGCCCGCAGTGCCCATGGCCGAGGCGGTCACCGGCAAACCGGTTCTAACGGCAGCTATCGCCACCACATGGCAAATGCTCAAAGTACTTGATCTGGATACCCGCATCCCGGGCGGCGGCACGCTTTTGTCCGGTGCGTATTAGGGAGAGAGAGATGGGATACGGGTACAACCTTCGGGCCAACGGCATTCGGCATCACCTAATTCGCTACGAGGGGCAGGGGCCGCAGCTTTTGCTGATCCCGGGCATTACGTCGCCCGCTATTACCTGGGGCTTTGTTGCCGAACGTTTGACGGAAGCTTTCGATGTGCATGTGCTGGACGTGCGAGGGCGCGGGCTGAGCGATGCTGGCGATCTGGATTACACGCTCGACGCAATGGCGGCGGACGCGGTGGCGCTCGCCGAGTTGATGGATCGGCCCATTGCCATGGGTCATTCCATGGGCGCACGCACGGTGATCCGGGCCGCGGCCACTGCTCCTGACGCGTTCAAAGGCACGATCCTTGTCGATCCGCCGGTGTCCGGGCCGAACCGTCGCGCTTATCCCTCGCCCTGGGCCTGGTATGACGGCTCAATCAAAATGGCCGTCAAAGGCTGTTCTGCAGAGGAGATGCGCGCCTATTGTCCGACATGGACCGACGAACAACTCGCGCTGCGCGCCGAGTGGCTACACACCTGTCACTGGGGCGCAATCCGCACTGCATATGACGGATTCCACATTGATGACATTCACGTCGACGTTCCAAAACTGACCGTGCCGACACGGTTGGTGATCGCCGGAGGCGCACCGGTCATCCAGGCCGAGGACGAAGCAGAGCTCAAAGAGCTATTGCCGGCGATGGAGGTCCGCACCGTCAACGGCGCGGGACACATGATCCCGTGGGATGATCTCGAGGGCTTCCTCGCCGCCGTCATGGATTTCAAAGCATAATTAAAAGGAGACTCAATCATGGATTACGCAAGTTTTGCAGAGATCTGCCTGCATCAGCTCAAGATGTCCGGCGTTCGGAAAGACGAACGTCTCATCGTATTGACGCAGGGCAACGAACGGCTGGACTATGCGGACGCGTTTATGGCGGCTGGGCGGATGCTTGGCGCGAATATGTATCACATGCGTTTGCCCGCAGCACCCATCATTGGGAATTGGGCGGTGGGTCAGACGGGTCTGGCTGCAATGCCTGAAGCGGTTGAAGCCTTGAAGAACTGCGACATGCTGATCGACTGCATCTTCTTGCTTTTCTCACCGGAACAATTCGCCATTCAGGCCGCGGGTACCCGTATTCTGACTGCTGTTGAGCCCCCGGAACTTTTGGCGCGGATGCTGCCGACGCAAGAGATCAAGGAAAAAGTGACAATCGCGGGAGAGATTCTTGCAAAAGCCAAGGTCATGCACTTCACCTCGCGCCATGGCACGGATGTGATCTACAAGCTCAACACATATCCCGTGGCGACGGAATATGCCTGCACCGATGAGCCGGGCCGCTGGGACCATTGGCCGTCTGGCTTTGTGTTCACGGGAGGTGATGATGATGGGGTTGATGGCACCATTGTCGTCGCGCCGGGCGATGTGCTTCTGCCTCAAAACATCTATGTGCGCGATCCGATTACCTACACCATCGAAAAGGGCTGGGTCACGGATATTCGCGGCGGACTTGATGCGGAATTGGTAAAATCCTACATGGACGCGTTCAACGACCCGCGCGGTATGGGCATGAGCCATGTGGGCTGGGGCATGAATCCGCACGCAAAATGGCACAACATGACACCGGGCGCTTTCCCAGGCGGTATGGGGATGGAGCCGCGGAGTTTCTACGGAAATGTAATGTTCTCAACTGGGCCCAACAATGAGCTCGGGGGCCCGAATGACACGGCCTGTCACCTTGACATTCCTATGCGGGGATGCTCGCTTTTTCTTGATGATGAGCCGATCGTCATCGACGGCGATATCATGGTCAAAGAGATACAGATGGAGTGCGTCTGATTTGCGCTTCCGTTTGGTCTGCTCCGTTATTGCTCCACTCTTTGCGTAGCGGCGGCCCTGCTAGATCGCTTCACGGTTACATGGAATCATTTGACCTGCGGTGCTCCATATCAGCCCACCGGACAGCGTTAGCCAACTTGCCCGATGCGCCGCCCCGAATCGTAATGGGCGCCGCGTTGCCTGCCTTACCGATGAACTGATCTGGAGCATCAAATAGTTCCATGTAACCGTGAAACGATCTAAGGAAGGAAACATGCATGTCTCAGGCTGAGAATTATATTGCTGCTGGCTTCGGCGCCAGGATACCGCGCGGAACGCGGCCAGCCATTGTTGTGGTGGATTTCACCTATGGATTCACCGATGCGCGTTTCCCCACCGCTGCGGATATGACGGCGCAAATCGCCAAAACACGGGAACTGACCGAACTCGCGCGGGCGAAAGGGTTTCCGGTGATCTATACCACAATTTCCTATCACCTCGGCGAGATAAACTATCTGCCGTGGTTGAAGAAGGCCACTGGTATGGCGGCGCTCGTCGAAGGGAGCCGGTTGGTGAAGATTGACGCTGCGACCGGGATCAAGCCGTCTGATCCAATTGTAGTGAAGAAAGGAGCTTCGGCGTTCTACGGAACGACGCTGGCATCGCTCCTCACGGGCGCAGGGGTCGATACGCTGATCGTCACAGGTGCTACCACGTCGGGTTGCGTGCGCGCAAGCGTCGTGGACGCCGTGCAGGCGGGATTCCATGTGCTCGTGCCGCACGATTGCTGCGCAGATCGGGCGCAAACGCCGCATGACGCAAACCTTTACGACATGGATCAGAAGTACGCGGACGTGACCGATGCGGACGACGTGAAAGCATGGCTTGAAAGCCTGTAAGGCGGGCACTCTCGATCTGCATTCACGGAGCCGGGCGCGGCGGCTTTGTCGGGCACCATGCGCTCTGGACCGCCAGGGCGCAGCTGGCCGTCAGTCGGATGTGAACGACAGGAAACCGCCAACGACGAAGGCGACCGTGGTTTCCAGCAAGTCCTTGGTTGCCTCCTCGCTCATTGCGAGCTCTTTGAGCCGGTTGGTGTCGGAAAACGCATAGAGATAGGCGCCAATCATCAGGGACATTTTCTGATAGATCTTCGCCTTGGATTGTCCCGGCAGAACGTCGCAGACCGCCTCAACATAGGCGCGGGTCGATTCATCATAAACCTCGCGCCGGAGTGCGAACGAGAAAGGCTCTGGCTCCATGTGGAGACGTGCATGCAGTCTCAGGAATGCCCGGCCCTGTTTGTTCGCCATTAACTTTGCCGAGGGTTCCAGAAAGGCGCGAGCGAGATCGTCTATCTTGAACGTGCCAGAGTTGATGAGCTTTTCGAGTTGCTGCATCCGTGCATCAGCCACTTCGAGACCCCGGCGCAGGAACACCTCGCGGAACAGGTTTTCCTTGTTTTTAAAATAGTAAGCGGTCATCGCCGGGTTCACGTCCAGTCGATCCGCAACTCGACGCAGCGACGTTCCAGAGTACCCCTGTTCCGCAAAAAGCAATTCTGACTCATCGAGAATCTTATCGGCGAGATTGGTCTTGCCTTCAGGGCGGCCCGCGCGTTTCGGTATGCTTTTGGTCATATCACCTGTTACTCTGCGGTCCCTTTTCACGGCGGTTTTCCAGGCCTTCAATGGCTGCCCGGAAAATAAGGACACCCTCCAAGGTCTCTAGACAGTCACCAAAAGGACGGCCTACGTTCTTTCACAGTTGTCGGCAAAATAAAATTAATTATTTGATTAATTATAAAATTGGATTATGATCACTCCGACTTAATCAAACGAACCAGCAGGGTAAGCCATGAAACACACATTCCCTCTCGGACTCACTGCCGCCGGATTTCTCATTCTTGCCACCCCGGTATTTGCTCAAGATCTTCCCGGCGCAACGCTTCAGGCTATTTCGGGGAGCCTGGGCGGCGTCCCGATGATGATTATCGAAGGTGAAAACCTTGATGAAAAATATGGATTCGAGGGCAAATTCGAGTACCTTCCGCACGAAGGCGCTTTTCAGAACTTCCTGATCGGGAATGCCGACGTTTCGATGGATAACGATCTGCTCGGAGTGGCGTTTGCGCGTGAGGAAGGCTTCGACGTCACGACCTTCTACCCCGTTGGCAACCTCTATCTTGGGATCGTTGTGCCGGGCAGCTCGGACGCCAAGACGCCCGCAGATCTCAAGGGCAAGAAAGTGGGCCATTTCGGTGCCGATTCCGGCACCACAATGTTCATCCGCCTGATTGTCCAGGAAATGTACGGCTTTGACGTGTTGAAAGAATATGACATGGCGCAAGTCGGGCCGGGGGCTCTGCCGGCGCTGCTTGAAGGAGGCGAGGTCGATGCAATCTTTAACTTCGAGAGCTTCGTCTCCGAGGCGATGGTTGCAACGGACGGGCGCTACTTGCTGCAGGCCTACAAGGACTACTCGGAGTTCACCGGCGGCTTCGCTCCGTGGATTACCAATATGGTGGCGCGTGGCGACTGGCTGAAGGAGAACCCGGAGATCGCCTATGGCGTTCGCGATGCCTATGACGAGGCTGTCGCGCTTTTGGAAGAGACCAACTACGAGATCATGCGCGAACCCTACATCCGCGAAAAACTTGGTATCACCAGTGACGAAGTGCTCGATACCCTGATTGCGAACGGCGCCGCGAACCGTTACTTCACTACCGATTGGTCGAATGAAAAGCGTGCGGCTGCGCTCGATTTCCTCAACCGGCTGGCCGAAGACGGCGAAATCCTCAAGAACGTGCCGGATGGCATGATGGTCACGCTCGAAGACTATGTCGGGCCGCGACCCTGATCGGGCACAACTCCTATGACAATGCTTCAGAAACAAGGATGGGCCTTGTTGGGCCTCCTGCTTCTCATCCCGCTTTGGTTCCTCGCATATCAGAACGCGACCTTCATCGAAAGTCCCGTTGTGGTGATCCGGGAATTGCCGCGTTTCCTGTCGGACCCTGAAACCTGGACCAATATCGGCATTACTCTTGGCCGCGTGGTTGCCGGGCTCTTGTTGGGCGTGGTTGCCGGATTCATCGCAGCCTTCGTTATGGTCCGGTCGAAGTTCTTGGGCAATGTTCTGAGTTATTATGTATTTGCCGCTCTCCGGACCCCGAGTGCCATCGCCGCGATCCTCGCGGTGGCGTTCTTTAAGGGCGCCGAGGCCGGATACGTACTCGTCGTGGCCTTTATCACCTTTCCCTACATGGCGATGGGGTTACGCGATGGTCTGTCCAGTGCCGACCAGGACCTCGACGAAATGTCCCAAGTCTATCATCTCGGGCTGATTGCCCGTATTCGCCACATTTGGGCACCGCTCATCGCCCCGTTTATCTTCGCCGCACTGCGCAACGCGCATGCACTGGCCTGGAAGGTGATCGTCGTGGCCGAGATTTTCGGTACTGCGAGAGCCGGCTTCGGCCCCAAGTTCAAACACGGGGTGGATTATATGATCATGATTGATGTCCACCTATGGCTGCTCGTCTTCATGGCGATCGTACTTTTCGCGGAATACGGGCTGATCCGGACTGCTGAAAAGTACGTCTTCCGCTGGCGCTGATCTCCGAACCAACCCTGAATTTAGAGGAAACTTCCAAATGATTGCGCAATCCAATCCCTGTGTACTCAATGCTATTGATCTCGGGGTTTCCTACGGTGACAGCACGGCCATCGCACGCTTGGATTTCAATGTGCGCCGGGGTGAATTAGTCGCTATTCTCGGACCCTCGGGGTGCGGCAAGTCAACGATGCTGAATGTCCTGTCCGGCCTGCGCGCGCCAACACGCGGTCAGATTCTGGTGGATGGCGAAGAGTTGTTCACCGCGCAATCCAAACGCCCGCGTCTGGGGTACGTGTTTCAGGCGCACCGGCTTCTGTCATGGCGCACAGTGCGTCAGAACTTCGAGATCGCGCTTGCGGCCTCCGAAGTACCACGTGAAACCTGGGATGAGCGGATCGACGAGATCCTGTCGATCCTGCACATTTCCAAATTTAAGGACGCTTGGCCCATGCGGCTCTCGGGCGGTCAGCGACAACGGGTGTCCATCGCACGGGCGCTCCTGGTGGACCCGTCCTACATCCTCATGGACGAACCGCTTTCGACGCTTGACGAGGTGACCGCCCGCGCCTTGCGTCAAGAGTTGACCACCATCTGTCAGCGCACTAACGCCACGGTGGTTTTTGTGACCCATTCAGTCCGCGAAGCCGTCTATTTGGCGGACCGGATACTGATCTTGACGCGCGGTCCTGCTGAGGTTTTCGAGGATTTCACTGTCCCGATCGATCGTCCACGTGACTATGACGATAAGCGGATCGGCGAAGTCGAGGCAGCCATCATTCGCCGCGTGCAAGCGCCTTGGGGACTGGCCGTCGAGGGGGAGAAAACCGTTGTCTGAGACGATCATGAAACTCCCCACATCCTTGAGAGACGTGATGCGTCAGAAGCTCGCCGCGCTGTACTCGAAACTGAGCGCTGCTGCCGTTGCGCTCATCTCGATTCTTATCATCTGGCACATCTGCTCGATAGCCTTCCGCCCTTGGGTGCCAGCCATCGACGACACCCTGATTGAGATCGGCAACGACTTGTTCAGCCGAGATTTCTGGGCCGATTTCTTCGTCACGTTCGGGCGCGTGCTCAGCGCCTTTGTATCTGCATCTATCGTTGGGGCTGCAATCGGAGTGCTCATCGGTTTGAACGAGAAGGCCGAGGCCTTCTTTCAGCCGCTCCTTGCTCTGGCGCTCGCAGTGCCTGACCCCGTCTACGTCGTCTTTGCCATTCTCGCAGTCGGGACCGGCGAACTAGCGGGGTTCATGGCGCTGACCATCGCCGTCGTGCCCTTCGTCGCAAATATCGTACGCTCGAACGTGCAGGCCCGCGATACCACGCTCGATGAGATGGCGCAGGTCTATCAGCTGCCGCGCGCTGTGCGGATCGGCGCGGTGCTGTTTCCTCAACTCGTACCGGCATTTCTTACTGCGATGCGCTTTTCTTTCGCCCTGTCGTGGAAGCTCGTCGTGGTTGTGGAAGCCATCGGTCAGCCGGACGGCATAGGCGCCTCAATCTTCACGAGTTTTCGCCAGTTGAGGATGCGTGAAGTCGCCGCGACCGCCCTCATTTTCATCATCGCCATGCAGCTGCTTGAACATGGTGTTCTTGGTCGTGTGGAAAAGAAACTCCTGCGTTGGCGCAACTGAGCCAGCCGGACAACAAAAGGAGACATCAATGAGAATCGCGATTATCGGCGGGGGCATTGGCGGGACCGCAGCGGCCTATGCGCTGTTACAAAAAGGCCATGACGTGGCTATTTTCGAACAGGCTCCCGCCTTTGGCGAAATCGGGGCGGGAGTCCAGATCACGCCGAATGCAGTGAAAGCCATCAAGGGGCTCGGGCTCTACGAGAAGTTCTTGACCTATGCATTCTTTCCGGAAGCGGTGGTGGGTCGGAATTGGAAGACCTCCCGCGAGAACTTCCGCATTGATCTTGGTGACGAGTTTCGGGAGCACTACGGTGCCCCGTTCATTCATGTCCACCGCGCGGATCTTCTCAACCTATTCGTGAACGAACTGCCGACCGAGATCTGCCATTTCAATAAAACCTGCACTGGCGTATCGCTCAATGACAATGGGGCGACGGCGACCTTCGAGGACGGCACCTCGTCCAGCGCGGATCTGATCATCGGCGCTGACGGAGTTCGCTCGGTGGTGCGCCGCACGTTGTTCGGGGATGGCGATCTGCGGTGGACTGGCCATCAGTGCTATCGCGCATTGGTCCCAACGGGCGGTGTAGTCGATTACGTCAATCCCGACAGCACCTTCTGGATGGGGCCAAACGCGCATGTCGTGACCTATTACGTGAAGGGTGGTGAGATGGTGAACATCGTGGCCGTTACCGATGCTAAGGAATGGGTCGCCGAAAGCTGGAGTACGAAAGCCTCTCGTGACGAGATGCTGGCAGATTACGAAGGCTGGCACGAGTCATTAGAGGAGCTCTTCTCGCATGTCGACGAGGTCTACAACTGGGGTCTGTTCGATCGCGATCCGTTGGCCTCATGGACTAGAGGCTTCGTTACCCTTCTGGGCGATGCATGTCACCCGATGTTACCATTCCTGTCGCAAGGCGCCGCTATGGCAATCGAAGACGGGTTCGTTCTGGGCGAGGCGCTGAGCCTATATCCGGACAACCTTACAGATGCCTTGGCCGCCTACGAAGCGGAGCGTCGCCCGCGCACCGCACGGGTTCAGCTTGAGGCTCGTGAGCGGGGGCGCACCTACCACCTGCCTTCAGTCGAAGCAATGGCGGCACGCGATGCCGAATATGCGCGTCGGCAAAAGGAGGACCCGCGCACGACCGGGATCAACACCGATTGGGTGTATGACTACGACCCCCGTGCCTTTGCAAAGAGGCACGCCGTTCTGGCCGACAGCTAGATCGTTTCACGGTTACATGGAACTATTTGATGCTCCAGATCAGTTCATCGGCAAGGCAGGCAACGCGGCGCCCAATACGTTTCGGGGCGGGCGCATCTGGCAAATTGGCTAACGCTGTCCGGTGGGCTGATATGGAGCACCGCAGGCCGGCTTTGCACGCCCGCCGGACGTCGTTACACTCCGCTTGTGGTCATGAAGACCACGGCGCGAAGTGTGCCTAGCCGGCAAACGAGCAAAACCGGTCAAATGATTCCATGTAACCGTGAAGCGATCTAGCGACGCGCTGGTAAGTTGGAAATAATTCGCGGACGTGGCGGGAAGGTGGATCGAGTAGTTGGAGATCACTCTGGCTGCCCGTCTTCCGCTTCGGTTTTTTGGATTTGGAGTTCCCGTTTTGTGTCTGATGTCAGCGCCTGTGGGGCGGAATTGAGGTTTAGGAACCAGAAATCCGGAACCAGCAACGCGGCGTCTGAAAAGCTGCTAAAACCATCCGCCGCAAGACCCGGCAAACCTATTCAGGGGGACAAGATCCGCATTGTTCTTGCGGGGCTTCTCGGTGGACAACCGCCATTTTCTGATGTCTTCCGGACACAGGAATAGCTCATCCCGTTGATGTGCCGTCGTCATAAACACGTACGGCGGCCCAGGATGCGCACTCGTCGGACCGTTGCCGATCAGGTTCGTGTAGGGCAACCGCCCCAACAGATCAGGGTTGATCTGCTTGGCGAAGATGTCGACGAACCCGGCGCGGTCAGTCTGGACGCCTAGGGAAGCGGGACTTGAAAGCTTTCAACCAGAGAACCGGCCAGCAGACTCCAGCCATCAACAAGCACGAAAAAAATCAGTTTGAACGGCAGCGAAATCACCACGGGCGGCAGCATCAACATTCCCATTGCCATCAGCACTGAGGCCACCACCAGATCGATAATGATGAATGGCATATAGATCAGAAATCCAATCTCGAAAGCCCGCCTCAACTCACTGATCATGAAGGAGGGGACCAGAACCCGCAGACTGATGTCCTCGGGTGTTTCAGGCTGCGCTTCCTTGGCGAGATCGAGAAACAATTGCAGGTCCTTCTCGCGCACATGCGTCAGCATGAACTTGCGGAACGGGGCAGCCGTGGCCTCAAATGCCTCGGGAAATTCAATCTTACCCTGGATAAGGGGATCAAGCCCATCATTATAGGCCGTTTCAAATGTCGGCGCCATGATGAAGGCCGTGAGAAACAGGGCAAGGCTGATCATCACCGCATTGGGAGGCGCAGTCTGCAATCCGATGGCGGACCGCAACAGTGACAGAACCACAACAATACGGGTGAAGCTGGTGACCATGACAAGTATGGATGGCGCCAGGCTGAGGACAGTGATCAGCGCAACGATCTGAACGGCGCGCTCGCTGACCCCTGTTCCGTCACCGAATCCGATAGATATTTCCTGCGCATAAGCACTGCCGGACAGCAGGCTCAGCGCTATTGCCAGCGACCAGAGTGTTAAAACCCTGGCCGCACTGCAAAAGAACTGGCGATCAATTATGCGCGGCTCGGTACTGCCAGTTCCTGAAGCAATCGGCTCATCTCGTCATCAACCCGGCCCGGATGCGTCGTATCGACGGGCCGCTCAGTACCATCTGGGACTGATTCTGATGCTGTATATACGCTACTTTCAGCGCCGTCAGAAGCGTCTATATTCGGTTGTTCATCGCTCAGCATTCCGGAAATCGCATCTTCGAGAGCCAGATTATCACGCTCGCGTTGCACCTGTGTATAAGCTGGCTGTTGCGGTGTTTCGGGTTCCTGACGCATGGCAGCCGCAAAGCCCGCATCCATATCGCCCTGTTGTCGCTCCGATGAATTCTGTTGGCCCTTAGTAGCCTCGCTACCCGGCCGTTGCGCAGGTTCCTGGTAACCGCGTTCCTGATAAGCGGGTTCTGGCGGTTGCGAGTCCCGCTCCGTGTGTTGAGCGTAAGTCGGCTCTGGCGGTCGTTGTACTGCGGGAGTTTGGCGATCGGAGTTATTCTCCTCTTGCATCTCCTGCCACAACGCGTTTTCGAAGTCTGCCGCGAGATCGTGTTGCAGGGCGTCCTCTGCCGGTTCCTCATGCATTTCGATATCGCGTCTGACCGTCTCCGATCTGGGCTGCGCGCGAATCTCGGGAATGGCGGCGGGAACTGGCGCTGTTCTGTTTTGTTCCTGTCTGGCCGGCGGCACCGCACGGAGCGGCTTCACTGGGTCTGCAGATGGAGCTGCTTTTGCCGGCCCGGCTTTTTGCCATTCACCCGGTGCGTGTTCAGATGCAACCGGATCTGGCCGAATGTCCGCAGGCTCAATTGTGTCGGTTACGCGGTCCTGTTCTGCGGCAGCCTGGCGAGGAGGCGGAGGCGGAGCAAGCGTGGCCTCTGGTCTGCTGGCCGCTGTCAGGCCAATGCTTTCTGCGACTTTGGCAGCCGAGCCGCTGAGCGACATTGTCCGCAGCGGGCGTTGTGCAATAACCCGGCGTGCGATCTGATGGCCAGGCTTTTCACGGGCCATGTCGGTTTCATCGTCCTCGTCATATGGATCGATATTGGCCTCTACAACCACATCGCTGGGACCGCCGATCATGACCAGATGTTCGACATCGTCGCGGCGCACCAGCAACAGGCTCCGGGTCTCGTCGATTTGGGCCCTGTCAAGAATCGCCAGCCGGTTCTGATGCTGCGCCGGTTTGCGCCGGCGCTTTCCGGTAATAAGGCGCAGAAACCATACGAACACGCCAAACAGAATCAATACAAAAAGCAGTGCCAGGAGAAACTGCACGCCCATGGCTGCTTCTTCACTCATAAACTGCAACAAATACTCACGCATTCCGCGACCCTAACTCAAAAAAATCGTTCTATTGGTGGATTTGGTTCATCTCAGGAACCTTTGCACCGACTTTCGAATCCAATTGCGGCAGAATGCAGCCATCATAGTTAGGAAATTGTTAAAGGGGTTAAGGTTTTGTTAACCAAATCACCGTCATTAATAATTAGTCAACTATTTCAAGATTCTGACTGGGGCAACGCGTGATGGGAGCCGGACGTGGGAATTGGTGATGCTGGCCTGCTGTCAGCGCTCAAATCTAAGATGTTCTGGCACGAATCCCGGCAACGCCTGCTGGCTGAAAATGTCGCGAACGCTGATACACCGGGCTATCGGGCGCGTGAGCTGGCAAAGCCGGATTTTGCGCAGCTTGCCCGTGCCGCCTCAACGCGCAGACTGCAACTTACTCCAACGGCAATGACCACCAATCCCGCTCATATCTCCACTGCGCTGGCTCCGGCCCGAAGCTTGGAGAGTTCAGGAACGCAGGCCGGATACGAAGTGACACCGCAAGGCAATGCAGTGGTGCTTGAGGAAGAAATGATGAAGGTGACAGCCAATCAGCTCGATTATCAGGCTGCCACATCGCTTTATAGCAAGACACTGGGCCTGTTCCGGATTGCCATAGGGCGATGACGACATCTTAAAGGAGAATTAAATGGATTTCCTGACTTCCATGAAACTGGCCGCTTCAGGATTGCGGGCGCAAAGCGGACGCATGCGGATCATTGCGGAAAATATCGCCAATGCGGACAGTACCGGGACAACAAAAGGTGCCGACCCATACCGGCGCAAGATGCCAAGTTTTCAAGCGACGCTGGATCGCGCCACAGGGGCATCGGTTGTTGAAATGGGGCCGGTTCGAACAGACCGTTCGGATTTCAAGTCCCGCTTTGAACCTGGCCACCCGGCTGCTGATGCAGACGGCTATGTCAAACTGCCGAACGTCAATACGTTGATCGAAACTGTGGATATGCGGCAGGCTCAGCGCAGTTACGAGGCCAATCTCAATGTCATACAGAGCACGCGCACGATGATGCAGCGAACTCTCGATATCCTGAGAGGATAATCCGGCATGGCAATCAATACTGCACTGGGCGCCTCAAACGCCTATTCGGCCATATCAAAAGCCACCAGCCAGTTGCCGGCAAAACCGCCAGTACAGGCGCAGGAAACCAACGATACTTTTGCATCGATGGTGTCCCAGGTGGCGACAGAGGCTGCGGCGACCGGCAAGGGCGGCGAACAGGCGAGCATGGCATTCGCAACCGGACAACCGACTGCCAATATGGTGGAAATGGTGACAGCAGTTGCGGAAACCGAGATTGCTTTGCAGACTATGGTTTCAGTGCGGGATCGAGTCATTTCAGCCTATGAGGAAATCATGAGAATGCCGATCTAGGGTCTAGGCCCTGGAGCATCAAAATGGTTCAATGTAATCATGAAACGCACTAGGCTGCCGGAATGAGGATGTATTCGAAACGATTCGACCAGCCAGTTGAGGGGACGCTATGACCGGCCCTGAAGTGCTTGATTTTGCCCGAGACGGCATCACCACTTTGCTAGCCATCAGTGCGCCGGTGATGTTGGTTGGACTAGGCGTTGGTGTGCTCATCGCGCTGATACAGGCTCTGACCCAGATTCAGGAGATGACACTGGTGTTCGTGCCTAAAATCATCGCCATCTTCGTCGCTATCCTGATTACTATGCCCTTCATGGGGCAAACGCTCAACAGTTTCATGGACCGCGTCGCCGATCACATCGTATCGGGGCGCTAGGTGGAACTCACGCTGGCACCGGATCTGGCGTATCGCTTCGTGCTGGTTTTTGCCCGTGTTGGTGTGCTCGTCATGCTGTTGCCGGGCTTCGGGCAGAACGGAATTCCAACCCGTGTGCGCCTTGCCTTCGCCCTGTTGATGACGCTGCTGATGGTGCCCCTGGTGGAATTGCCGGCCTTCGCTTCGGTTTCCTGGCCAATGGGAGCTCTGCTGCCATTGATCAAGGAAATACTGATCGGCCTGTTTATCGGTCTGACTGTGCGCATGGTGCTGATGGCGACATCCGTTGCCGGTAGCACCATCGCCAATCAGATGGGGCTCGGACTGGCCCAGGCCGTTGATCCGACCCAGGGAATTCAAGGCGCGCTGTTTGCCAATTTTCTTGGTGTTCTTGCGCTTACTCTGGTGTTTGTCAATGATCTGCATCACCTCGTTATTGCGGCCATTCATGACAGCTACATATTGTTTGAGCCGGGCACGATTCCGCCCACCAATGAAATGGCGATGGCTGCCGTCATGTCGATGGCGGAAGCCTTTACACTGGGCGTGCGCATGTCTGCGCCTTTTCTGGTGTTCGGCCTGATCTTCTATGTCGGCATCGGCGTTCTCAGCCGCCTGATGCCGCAGGTACAGATATTCTTTATCGCAATGCCTGCCTCCATTCTGCTTGGTCTTGTCCTTCTGGCACTACTTCTGACGACCATGATGACGGTTTACCACGAGTATCTCTCAGGCCTTCTCGGCCGGTTTCTGGCATAGGGAGAACAGGCGGTGGCAGACCAACCTGACAAGGCGGAAAAAACCGAGGACCCCACAGCGAAAAAGCTGGCCGACGCCCATAAACGCGGCGAGGTTGCCAAGAGCCAGGAGGTCAATACCTGGTTTGTGCTGATGATGATGACTTTGCTGTTCGCCTTTGTCGCACCGCCCAGCGCGGCCGCATTGGGCGGCCTGCTGCGCGGATATCTGGCAAATGCGCATGCCCTGTCGCTGGATCGTGGCGCAATGAGCGCCTTGTGGATGCAGACCGGCCGCGATCTTGCCGGCGCGCTGGCAATCCCATTTTTGCTTCTGGTGCTTGCGGCTGCTGCCGGCAATCTCATCCAGCACAAGCTGGTGCTGTCTGCCGATCCGCTGAAACCCAAACTGTCCAAGATTTCGCCGCTGGCCGGTGCAAAGCGCTTGTTTTCATCAGAGGCTCTGGTGAATTTTGTCAAGGGGATCGCCAAGCTTGGCCTTGTCGCTGCTCTTATCATGGCAGCGCTGTGGCCGGAACGTGACCGTCTTGAGACGGTGCTGGTCAGTCCGGCGGGCGCCATTCTGCCTTTGTTTCACGAGATGGCCGTCAAGATGCTGATGACAACATTGGCGCTGATGACGATCATCGCCGGTCTGGATTTTATGTGGCAGAAGCACCGTTTCTTTGAACGTCAGAAAATGACGCTGAAAGAGGTGCGGGATGAACACAAGGATTCAGATGGCGATCCGGCGGTCAAGGCTAAAATTCGCCAGATCCGGATGGAGCGCGGCCGCGCCCGGATGATGTCGCGTGTTCCGGATGCAACCGTTGTGATTGCCAACCCAACCCATTTTGCCGTGGCGCTTTCCTATGAAGAGGGCATGAATGCGCCGGTCTGCATTGCCAAGGGCGTGGATGCGGTGGCCCTGAAAATCCGCGAAGTTGCTGAAAATGCCAAGGTTCCGGTGGTTGAGAACGCACCTTTGGCGCGCGCCCTTTACGCGACGGTGGACATTGATGATCAGGTTCCCGAAGATCAGTACAAGGCAGTAGCCGAGGTGATTGGCTTCGTGATGCGGCTGAAAGGGCGTTAAATCCCCGGCAATGCCGGCCAAACGCACAATTGTCGTGACAGGAGGGGCATCTGCAAATAAGTCTCTTAAGGGTTGCGATTCATTGCAAGCAGCCAATGAGCCTGGATAAATGCCTGCAAGACATATGAAGCCCGGATTGTTGTGACACCCTCTCGCCTAAAAAACCAATCTGACCACAAGCGCCAGGATGTCGCCGCAAACCGCGCTGGCAGCGGTTCTACACGCCTCATGCGCCTGGCGACAGTGGTCGTCGTGCTCATCGTCAGTGTGGGCGCTCTGCTCTACGCACCGCCAGCCTATGCCGACCAGTTGGTCATGGGCTTTCTCGGATTGTTTGCCACTATAGGCATTCTGTGCCTGTTTCTCTGGGCTCTCGGCGTCCTGAATGACACGGCTGACAGCAGTGATAACAAACTCTCCAGAATGTTTGTCGATACACTGGCGGAGGGCATCTGTGTCACCGATCAGGCCGGGCGCATCATCTATGCAAATCCGGCCTATAAGCGGCTGACGGGCGCGGACAACGACGCCGCCCTGCGCAGTGTGGAGACAATTTTCAGCCGCGACCCGGATGCTGCAGATGCGATTTTCCGGCTCGGACAGGTCATTCAGTCTAATCAGGCTGCCGATGAAGAGGTGCGTCTGCCGGTCTCCTTGAGTGCCGCAAACGGCATGAATGACCGTGCGACGCTGCCCGGCAGTTCCAATGGCCACTGGTACAATGTGCAGGTCCGGCCGCTGCCTGTCGATGATAGCGCTGTGCCGCTGCAGGTCTGGCGCGTCTCGGATATCAGCCAGAACCGCAAGACCCAGGAGCATATTTTTCAGGAGCTGCAGACCGCAATTGATTATCTGGATCATGCGCCGGTCGGATTTCTGTCGATCAATCCGGACGGACGGCTGGCCTATCTCAATGCGACCCTGGCTGAATGGCTGCATCTGGATATTGCCGAAGTGCGACCCTCTGATCTGCATCTGTTTGATCTTGTTGACAGTCAGGCCGCCGGACATCTGCTGGCGGCGAATGGCATTTTGATCAAACCGGCCAGCGAGAATATTGATCTGGACTTCATGGATTCCAGCGGCAAAAGCGTGCCGGTGCGGCTGGTACATCACGTGCCGCAGGATGCCGACGGAGAGATCGGTGCATCGCGCAGCGTGGTTATTAATCGCGCCCGCAGTGGTGATGCGTCGGACGCGCTGCGCGCTGCGGAAGTGCGGTTTTCGCGGTTCTTCAACAAAACGCCAATCGCTATCGCATCCGTCACCAGGGACCGCCGTCTTGGCCGCTGCAATGCGCGGTTTGTCAGACTGTTCGGGCCCGATTTTGTCGAAGGCCGCCAGGTCGATCTGGTCAACAGTGTGGTCGAACGGGACCGGCCAAATCTGCGCGCTGCGCTGACCGCGGCCATTAATGGCCGCTCGGGAATCGAGCCGATTGATGTCACGCTGGAAGGCGACGAGGAATATTCCGCAAAAATTTATGTCAGCGGCGTGGAAGCCAATGATGACAATGAAGCGGCGATAATCTTCGCGCTGGAAACGACCGAGCAGCGCACCCTTGAAGAACAGTTTGCCCAAAGCCAGAAAATGCAGGCCATCGGCCAGTTGGCTGGCGGTGTCGCCCATGATTTCAACAATGTTCTGACTGCAATTATCGGCTTTTCCGATCTCCTGCTGAACAGTCACAAACCGTCTGATCCGTCCTTTCAGGACATCATGAATATCAAGCAGAATGCCAACAGAGCCGCCGGTCTGGTGCGTCAGCTACTGGCATTTTCGCGGCGCCAGACATTGCGCCCGCAAGTGCTGCAACTCAGCGATGTGATGAGCGAAGTTTCGGTGATGCTGGACCGGCTGCTCGGTGAAAAGGTATCGCTGGAAGTGCGTCATGGCCGCGATTTGTGGCCGGTCAGGGCCGATCTGAACCAGTTTGAACAGGTCATCATGAACCTGGCCGTGAACGCCAGGGATGCCATGCCGGAAGGCGGAACGGTCAAGGTCAAAACCCGCAATATGTCGGCGGATGAAGCAGCTGCTTTGTCCCGTGCCGAGGTTCCAGCAGCGGAGTTTGTGCTGATCGAAGTCTCTGATACCGGAACCGGCATGCCGGTTGAGGTTCTGTCAAAAGTGTTCGAACCATTCTTTACCACCAAGGATGTGGGGCAGGGCACGGGACTTGGCCTGTCGACCGTGTATGGCATCATCAAGCAGACTGACGGCTTCATATATGTCGACAGCGAAGTTGGAAAAGGAACGACGTTCCGCATCATGCTGCCGCGCCATGTTGAAAAAGAGGGAGAGGAACAGGCTGCGGAAATCAAGAAAGCGCCGGAACATACCGATCTGACGGGCTCAGCCCGTATTCTGCTGGTTGAAGACGAAGAGGCCGTGCGGGCGTTTGCTGCACGGGCGCTGGCGTCGCGCGGCTACAAGGTTCACGAGGCATCGACAGGCACCGAGGCGCTGGAACTGATCGATGAAATCGACGAGCAGATCGACCTGGTTATTTCCGATGTGATGATGCCCGAAATGGACGGCCCGACGCTGTTGAAGAAACTCCGGGAAACGCAGCCGGATCTGAAGATCATTTTTGTCTCGGGCTATGCGGAAGACGCATTTGCAAAAAATCTGGATGAGAATGATACATTCTCCTTCCTGCCCAAACCCTTCTCGCTGAAACAATTGGCCACCGCCGTCAAGGAAGTGCTGGAAGACACCTGAGGGCTCTACAGTTCGGCGGCGATCTGTGCCGCCAGAACCGCATTATTCATGACCAGCGCAATATTCGTTTCCAGGCTGCGCCCTTCGGTCAACTCGAAAATCCGCTGCAGCAGGAAAGGTGTTACCGCCTTGCCGCCAATTCCGGCTGCGCGGGCCTCATTCAGGGCGCGAGAAATCAGCGGCTCCAGCGTCTGCCTGTCTATTTCGGCTTCTTCCGGTACCGGGTTGGCGATCACCACACCGCCGCTTTGTCCGAGCTGTTTCCTGATGCGCATGAAATCGGCGATCTGCTGCGGATGATCGAGCCGCAACGGTGACGCCAATCCGCTGTCGCGCGACCAGAAAGCAGGAAATCTATCTGTGCCATAAGTCAGCACAGGAACGCCCAGCGTTTCCAGCACTTCCAGAGTTTTAGCAATATCCAGTATGGCTTTGGCGCCGGCGCACACAACCGCAACGTCGGATTTCAGAAATTCACCAAGGTCGGCGGAGATGTCCATGCTCTCGGTCGCGCCGCGATGCACGCCGCCGAGCCCGCCGGTGGCAAAAACCCGGATACCGGCAAGATCTGCGCAGATCATGGTTGCCGCCACGGTTGTTGATCCGGGCTCTGCCAGAACAAGCGCATGGGCAAGGTCTGCCCGCGACAGTTTACGCACCTGTTTCAGATGCGCCAGCCGGTCAAGTTCCTCAGCCGACAGACCGATCCGGATCGCACCATCCAGAACGGCAATCGTGGCGGGCACCGCACCGGCGTCCTTTATGGTCTGCTCGACGGCATGTGCAGTCTCAAGATTTTGCGGCCAGGGCATACCATGGGTGATGATGGTGGATTCCAGAGCCACTACCGGCTGGCCTGCCGCCAGAGCTGCGGCAACCGGCTGGGATATTTTCAAAAGTCCTGACAGGGCCGTTGTGGACATGATCTACCTTTCTGCTGCTGTTTCAACAATGCTCTGCCAGCTCAGCGCCGGACAGGTATCATCGGCTGCGATTGCCAGGCGGGCGGCGGCGTGGCCATAGCTTAAAATGTCTTCAGCGCTGGTATCCGGCCAGGTACACAGCGCATAGAGGCAGGCAGCGGCAAAGCTGTCTCCGGCCCCCGTCATGCGCACTGCGTGCCGGTCTGATCCGCTGGAACTGCCAATATGAGGCAGCGGTGTTTGTTGCACCATCTGCAGGCTTTTGTCCGCCTTGCGCCGGGCGAAAGCGCTGCTGTTTGCGCCATCGCTGACGATGCTCAGCTGCAGGCCGGCCTGGGCAAGTCCGGCAGCGGCGTACTGCGCGTCAGCATAGGCTGTTCCGGTCAGCGCTTGCGCTTCCTGCCGGTTGCAGATCAGTCCATCGATTTTTGGCAGAAGCTCCGCAATTGCCGCCATTTTAGCGGGCGATACAGCCACGACATAAAGCGGCTTGTCTTGTTTCAAATCGGTCAGCAGTGTCAATGCCTCCGCTGGCAAATTCGTGTCGGCAACCCAGTGGGAGCTGGGTTCTGCTGCTGCTGCCATTTTTTGCGCCCAACTGGCTTTCATATGCTGATGAAGCGCCATGTCGGCGAGCCCGGCTATGACATTGCCGCCACTGTCATGCATGACTGTATAGGTCGGGGTCGCACCATCTGGAATGATGCTGCCGGGAATGATCGACAGACCGTCTTGTGTCAGCCGCTGCCGCACGGTTTCGCCAGCGGCATCCTGAGCGAAGACCGATGCGAATTGCACGCTGGCACCAAATGCGGCGAGATGCCGAGCGACATTTGAGGCCACCCCGCCGAAGGTTTGCTGCCAATCGCCTGGATGAGATTGACCTTGGTGAAACTCTGTCCTGAAGGTTCCGACCCGGTCTATCAGCGCGCCGCCGAACACACAGAATGAAGCAGACAACTTGGCCTTTCCTGGATGGCTCACTGCAATCACGAACCCATCCATAGTTGAAATGGCCCATTGTAACTATGGTCCATAGTTAAACAGGGCAACGGCCGGCCAGCCTTCAAAACAAGATTCTAGCGCCAGCCGGAGCCCTTCAGCCGTTTCAGACGGCGTTCCAGAATCGTGACATTTTCTTCGGCAGATCCGTTTGCCGACAAGGTGTTGTGAACCGCCGTCCAGAATTCGCTGATAACCTCGTTGTAATTCTGCATGGTTGTGGCCGATGGCAACGGTACCGCATTCTCCAGAATGCTTTTCCAGCGCCGGATGCCGGGTTGAACTGTGGTAACGTCGGGGTCATTATACAAGGCGGTAATGGTCGGCAGTTTGCCCTGTTGGATTGCAAGCTGCTCCTGCACATCACTTGACGCCAGGAACAGCGCCAGTTCGGTCGCTTCTTCCGGATGCGGGGTGTAGCGCGACACTGCCGCATTCCAGCCGCCCAATGTTGCAGCCGGGCTTGAACCGCCTTCGCCGATCGGCAGACTGGTCATTTCAACCAGATCCTTCAGCGGTGAAGCTTCGGCTCTGCTGCGGTTGAATTCGTCTGAATCAGCCCGCAGGAACACAGCATTTCCCGCTTCCCAGACCTGTCTTGCCGCCGCTTCATCATAGTCAACAACTTCCAGAGGCACGACATCGCCAATCCAGGCCAGCACTTTCTTCAATGCTTCCGCAGCGCGCGTATTGTTGATGGAGATGGTTCCGTCCGGTTCAACTATCTGGCCGCCGCCATGGGATTTGATCCACTCCAGAGCATTTGCCGCCAGGTCCTCTCCGGGGGCTCCGGCAAATACAAAGCCGACCATATCCCTGTTGCCGCTGGCCCGTTCCGCTTCCTGGATGTTTCTGGCTGTGTCGACCATCTCGGTCCAACTGGCCGGCACAAAGGCGACGTGCTTTTCCAGAAGGTCCTTGCGGTAATACAGCGCGGCTGCTTTGGCGAACATCGGCAGCGCGACCAGCCTGCCATTGGCAGTCTGGGATTCGATGGTGGCCGGAAAATGCAAGGGGATGATGTCTGCAGCAGGCTCTGCCAGATCAAGAAAATGCTCAGCCAGTTGCGGTGCCCATGTGGAATCCGTCAGATAGACATCAATGTCCTCATTCTGGGCTGTCAGCCACAATGAATAGCGCTCGAACTGATCGCTGGTGTAGCGCGGCAGGGGAACGATGCTGACCGAATTGCCGGTGCGGTCTTCGAAAACTGCCAGATTCGACTTCAGGATTTGAAGATCGCGGCCCTCAAACCCGGTCACGATCGACAGTTCAGCTGCCTGAACCGTCGCGGAAGCCAGAGTAATTACAGTGGCTATAACGGTGGCAAAAACACAGATGACTGCCTGCATTGCAATGCGTATTCTCATCCACACTTCCTCTCGATTGTAGCTCTGGGGCTGCATGATTGCACGGCAACTGATATTTGCCAGGCCTTGTTTGCGTTCTCTATACAATGCTCTTCAATCAATTGGGAGATTGTATTGCAGCTTTCTTCGCGCCAGAAGCCAGGCGCAGCCCGGACGGTATCGCGCGGGGCACTTCCAACATCTTTGAAACCACTTTCACCGTTTTAAAGCGCTTTGGCCGAACACTGGTATTTGCGACCTTTTTGCAATATAACGGTTGGACGTTAGTGAGCGTCTTGTCCGCGAAGCAAGCGGGGAATATTGCCGCGCAACTCATATTGGCCGTTGACGGATCGTTGGGGAACTTTTCCAGTGGTAAATTGAAAGCGCTTTGAGCGACTATGATCGGCAGTCGGCGGGCCTGCCTGCATAAGCCCTTCGGAACCTGAATATGTGAGCCCATGAATCTACGCGAATTGGCCGATCATCTAGGTCTGTCCCAGACGACAGTCAGCCGTGCCCTGAATGGCTATCCCGAGGTCAAGGAAGCCACGCGCCTGCGGGTGGCGAAAGCTGCGACGGACTTTGGCTACAGTGCCAATGCCAGTGCCAGACGGCTGGCAACCGGACGCGCCGGCACCATCGGAATGCTGCTCACAGCCGACCAGAATTTGTTGCTCGATCCGCATTTTGTCGAATTTCTCGCCGGGGTAGGGCAGCATCTGGGCACCATGGATATTGACCTTCTGATTTCGGTCACGACACAGGAAAAGGAACGGGAAGCCTATCGCCGGATTGTCCGGGACGGGCGGGTGGACGGCATTATTCTGTCGTCGCCGCGGATTCAGGATCACAGAGTGCAGGACCTGCTGGAACTGCAGTTTCCCTTCGTGCTGCATGGCCGCTCGGATGTGGAAGGCGCTTATGGCTTTCTCGATATTGATAATGAGGGGGCGTTTGCCAAGGCGGCAGGCTATCTGCTCGATCTTGGCCACCGCCGTATCGCTCTGTTGAATTACAGCCCCAAGGCCATGATGTTCGCCCGCCATCGCGAGCTTGGCTACTGCCGGGCGCTGTCTGACCGGGGCGTGGACTTTGATGCTGATCTGCTCTGTGACGGCCATATGAGTGAGGAAAATGGTTTCAGCTTCACCCGCGCTTTGCTCGATCTGCCACAGCCGCCAACCGCGATTTTGTGTTCCAGTACCCTGATGGCACTCGGCGCATCGCGCGCGGTCGAAAGCAGGGACATGCGGGTCGGCGAGGATGTGTCGCTGATCGCCCATGATGATGTGCTGCCGTTTCTCAAAGCAGATCACATGCGCCCGGCGCTGACCACGACACGATCCTCGATCCGTCTGGCCGGAGCCGAGATCAGCAAAATGCTGCTGCAGAATGTGCGAAAACCGCAGGACAGGCCGCAGCGCACGGTCTGGCCGGTGGAACTGGTTGTGCGGGATTCAACAGGACCGGCCCCGACCCGCTGACAGCGAAGTTTCACGCAGTATCGCCAGACAGGGCTGATTCCCGGTTTACAATCGGATTTAATCAGCGCTAGCACAAACCGAAATGGTCAAAACCATTTTGGACAAAAATAGAACAAATTAATAAAAATCGTTTTTTGCCAATAGGATAATTGAGTGTTGCCAAATCGGAACAAAACGTGTACATATTTCGCAATTGCAACAGCAGCGCGTGCATGAAACAAAGAAGGTTCCTATGATTAATTCGCTTAGAGTCGTCGACGGAGACGGAATGGAAAGTAAGACAAAAGCACTGGATGCCGCGCTCGGACAGATAGAACGCGCATTCGGCAAAGGCTCAATCATGCGGTTGGGGCAGGATAATGTGGTTGAGATTGAAACAATCTCGACAGGCTGCCTGGGGCTGGATATTGCGCTTGGTGTCGGTGGTTTGCCGCGCGGACGAATCGTCGAGATTTATGGTCCCGAATCCTCGGGCAAAACCACTATGGCGCTTCATACCATTGCCGAAGCTCAGAAAATCGGCGGCGTCTGTGCCTTTATTGATGCGGAGCACGCTCTTGATCCCATTTATGCGCGCAAGCTCGGAATCAATCTGGATGATTTACTGATTTCCCAGCCCGATGCCGGAGAGCAGGCGCTGGAAATTGCTGATACGCTGGTTCGGTCCGGTGCGGTTGACGTGCTGGTGATTGATTCCGTTGCCGCTCTCACACCGCGTGCCGAACTGGAAGGCGAAATGGGCGATTCACTGCCCGGTTTGCAGGCGCGCCTGATGAGCCAGGCATTGCGCAAGCTGACAGCCTCCATCTCCAAATCCAACACAATGGTCATCTTCATCAACCAGATCCGCATGAAGATCGGGGTGATGTTCGGCAGTCCTGAAACCACCACCGGTGGCAATGCACTGAAGTTTTATGCTTCGGTTCGCCTGGATATCCGCCGCATCGGCGCGATCAAGGACCGCGATGAGGTTGTCGGTAATCAGACACGTATCAAAGTCGTCAAGAACAAGCTCGCGCCGCCCTTCAAACAGGTCGAATTTGACATCATGTATGGGTCTGGCGTTTCAAAAACCGGAGAATTGCTGGATCTGGGCGTGAAAGCGGGGATCGTCGAGAAATCCGGCGCCTGGTTCTCCTATGACAGCCAGCGACTGGGGCAGGGCCGCGAAAACTCAAAGCAGTTTCTTGCTGAAAATCCGGATATGGCCAAGGAGATTGAAACCGCAATCCGGCAGAATGCCGGGCTGATAGCTGAAAAGCTACTGGATGATAAATCAGCCGACGATGATGATGACAAGGGCGGTGCTTTAAGCGCTTAGGTTCTGGGCGTGGCGAACGTGTCTGCCAGCTTCCAGAGCCAGTCTTGCGGCAAGGCAGGCAACACGGCGTGATGCAGTGCAGCGGGCGTGCAAAACCGGCCAGATAGTCCGGGTCTTCATGAAACGATTTCAACGCCGCCCTCAAGGGGCGGTGTTTTCGTGTCTGGCTCACTGCTCCGGCTGGGCTCGGACTGTCAGCCATCGCCTATGGACACATATTCACCTGATCGCTAAAACACCCGTCGATCTGAACTATCCTTGATCATGAGAAGGATGTGCCGAACCGGGCACGGTGCCGCAAGGCTGATCCTGCCGGTTTGCGCGCCTCTTCGCAGAAAATGAAAGAAGTCCCATGGCTGGCGTCAATGAAATCCGCTCGGCATTCCTCAATTTTTTTGAGAAAAACGGTCATAAAATATTGCCGTCAGGCCCGCTTGTGCCGCTCAACGACCCGACCCTGATGTTCACCAATGCGGGCATGGTTCAGTTCAAGGATTATTTTACCGGTGCCGCAAAACCTGACGTGCCACGGGCTGTCACTTCGCAGAAATGCGTGCGCGCCGGCGGCAAGCACAATGATCTCGACAATGTCGGCTACACTGCGCGCCA
>CAXBCI010000034.1:0-41240 GCA_963974065.1 uncultured Hyphomicrobiales bacterium
GCCTCGCCGGCAAACGAGCAAAACCGGTCAAATGATTCAATGTAACCATGAAGCGCTCTATAACCAAGCCACCGCAATTTGTCAGCCTGAACCTGCAGATTTGTAATAATCCACCTGAAATGAACACCGATCTTGCGAGCCCGCTGAAAAAACGGCATCAACGGCCTATGCGCCCGGAAATTCTGACACCTCTTTATCAATCGGTTCAAGTCTTGCCCAAAATCGGCCCCAAGCTGGCCGGTCTGCTGGGCCGGTTGACTCGTGGCTCCGATACCGAGGAAGCCAGAGTCATCGATCTGTTGTTCCATCGTCCCTACAGCCTGATAGACAGGCAGCGCCAACCGGGGGCAGCAAATGCAGTGGATGGGGAGATTGCAACCTTTGAACTGCATATCGATCAACACATCCCACCGCCCCCTGGCAACAAGCGGCTGCCTTACCGGGTGACCGGTCATGACCAGACCGGCGAGATGGATCTGGTGTTTTTTCATGCCCATGCGGCCTATCTGGAAAAAACATTGCCGGTTGGCGAAACCCGTTATGTCAGTGGCACCGTCGAGTGGTTTCGCAACATACCCCAGATGGTACATCCCGATCACATCGTCAGCGCCGAGGATTTCGCTGCCATGCCTCTGGTGGAGCCGGTCTACCCGATGACCGGCGGCCTTTCGCGCAAAATATTTGGACGCGCCGTCAGCTATGCCGTGGATCTGGTGCCGGACCTGCCGGAATGGCTGGATAAGACCATCCTTGAGCCACGGAACTGGCCCGAGTTTCCACAAGCGCTGATCCAGCTGCACAATCCCAAGGCGCTGTCTGATCTGGAGCCCATCAGCCCGCATCACAGCCGCCTTGCCTATGATGAATTGCTGGCAACCCAGCTTGCCCTGGCCATCACGCGGCAGAAAATGAAAAAGCAGAAAGGTGTCTCAAGAGCGTTTTCCGGCACCACGAGCCAGAAAATCATTGCCGCCCTGCCCTTTTCGCTAACCCATTCGCAAACCACTGCAATCACGCAAATCGAAGCGGATCTGCGCAAGCCAGAACGCATGCTGCGGCTGCTTCAGGGCGATGTCGGATCGGGCAAAACCCTGGTCGGACTGATGGCAATGGCCGACGTGGTTGAAGCCGGCTTCCAGGCTGGCTTCATGGCCCCGACAGAACTCCTTGCCCGCCAGCACTTTCAGACAATGCAGCCGCTTTGCGACGCCGCAGGATTGCGCATCGCCATTCTCACCGGCAAAGACAAACAGTCACACCGCAAAGCTGTTATCGGCGGACTGGACAGCGGAGAGATCGATATTCTGGTTGGCACCCATGCCCTGTTTCAGGAAAGTGTCAGCTTTCGCGATCTGGCACTGATCGTCGTTGATGAACAACACCGCTTTGGTGTCCATCAGCGGCTCGCCCTGTCCGCCAAGGGTGTCGCAGTCGATGTGCTGGTGATGACGGCAACTCCGATCCCCCGAACGCTGGTGCTGACTTATTTCGGCGATATGGACGTATCGAAACTCATGGAAAAACCGGCCGGCCGTCAGCCGATTGACACCAGATCGGTGTCACAGGACCGCATGGATGATGTCATCATCGGCCTGCAGCGCGCTCTTGCAAGCGGACAGAAAGCCTATTGGGTCTGTCCGCTGGTCGAAGAAGCTGAAATTCTTGATCTGACGTCTGCGGAAGAGCGTTTTGCCAATCTGAAATCTGTTTTCGGGGATGGGACTGGACTGGTTCACGGCCGGATGACGCCAGCCGAGAAAGATGCTGCCATGAGATCGTTTAAATCCGGAGAAACCAGAATTCTGGTGGCAACCACTGTCATTGAAGTTGGCGTAGATGTACCCGATGCCACGATCATGGTGGTAGAACATGCCGAACGCTTCGGCTTGTCGCAACTTCACCAATTGCGCGGCCGTGTCGGGCGCAGCACCGGAAAATCCTCGTGCATTTTGCTGTATAAGGCCCCGTTGGGCGAAACCGCCAGGGCGCGGCTGAACATCCTGCGTGAAACCGAAGACGGTTTTCGCATTGCCGAGGAGGATTTGCGGTTGCGCGGCGAAGGTGAAGTTCTCGGCATTCGCCAGAGCGGCGCGCCGACCTTTCGCATTGCCGATCTGCAGGTACATGCGGAGTTGCTGGAGATCGCCAGAAAAGAGGCGCGGCTTATTCTGCAACGCGATCCCTACATGCAGACACAGCGCGGCCACGACTTGCGTATCTTATTGTATTTGTTCGGTCTGGATGAGGCGATCCGCTATCTGAAGGCCGGATGAGGCGTTATTCTGCCGGTTCGATTTCCCGTGCGGCCTTTTCCAGCATTTCCTTGGCGGCAGCTGCATCATCGCCTTTGACACCGGCCACATTGTCCGGACCGGCGACGACACCTGCCTTGGATTTGTCTGGATTGACCAGACCGGCCGAAATAACCAGTTTGGCCGCCTGCTCTACCGACATATCCAGGATCAGCAGATCCTTGCTTGGCACAAACAGCAGAAACCCTGAGGTCGGGTTCGGTGTGGTCGGCAGGAAGATTGACACCATGTCATCATCCACCAATTCGCCCAGCTTGCCTTTGACCTCGCCCTTCGTATCTGTGGAGATGAAAACAATCGCCCACAGACCGCGGCGCGGATATTCAAGCAGAGCCGCTTTCTGAAACGACTTGGAACTGTCCGACAGCACCGTTTCAAAGATCTGCTTCAGACCCTGATACAGATTTCGCACAAATGGCATCCGACCAAGCAGCGTTTCGCCGTAGCGGATGATGGTTTTGCCAACCAGTCCGGCTGTAAAGAACCCCAGCAGTGTAATCGCCAGGAATGCAAACACCAGACCGCCACCCGGCACTGTGAACGGCAGATAAGTATCGGGATTATAGACCGAAGGGATCAGCGGCTTTACCCAGCCATCAATCCACTGAATGAAGGTCCATGTCAGATAAACCGTGATGCTGACAGGGGCTGCAATCACCAGCCCGGTCAGAAAATAGTTGCGCAGACGCAAGCCCGGACTCAGGCGTTTTCGTGCTTCTTTTGCGGATCTTGATTTTTTCAGTGCCATCTTTGTCCATCAACAAAACCACAAATCATGTTTTGCAGCTTGCCAACAACATAATTCTGAATTGTGAAAGCGCAATGGCGGGCAACGCATTCTGGGGCGATAAATCAGCCATTGTCACTCCACTGTGACAGATTTAGCGAGATTTCGCGGCTGATCCACGTCCGTTCCCATGAAAACCGCTGTATGATAAGCCAGAAGTTGTATCGGAATGGAATAGATCAACGGTGCAATATCGGGGTGAACATCGGGCAGCACGATGGTTTTCCGGGTTTCAACTTCCGCTTTAGCCGCACCGGCCGCATCGGTGAACAGGATGATCTGACCGCCTCTGGCCGCCACTTCCTGCATGTTGGAAACGGTTTTTTCAAAAACATTGTCATGAGGCGCGATGACAATCACCGGCATGTCCTCATCGACAAGAGCGATCGGACCATGTTTCAACTCGCCAGCCGCATAGCCCTCTGCATGAATATAAGAAATTTCCTTAAGTTTCAGAGCGCCTTCCTGAGCCAGCGGAAAATTGGTTCCCCGGCCAAGATAGAGCGCGTGGCGGGCCTTCGACAGCTCGCGGGCAAGGCTTTCGATTTCCTCATCTTGGGCGAGCGCCATTGACGTCAATCGAGGTACAGCGGACAGGGCCGCCACCATCTCCCGTTCGGCATCCGCATCAATATGGCCTCTCTCGACCCCTGCCCGGACGGCAAGCGCCGCCAGCACTGACAACTGGCAGGTAAACGCCTTGGTCGAGGCGACACCGATTTCCGGACCAGCCAGAGTGGGGAACACCACGTCTGATTCCCGGGCAATCGTGCTTTCAGTAACGTTGACGATACTGGCAATGGTCTGGCCGTTCTGTTTGCAATAGCGCAATGAGGCCAGTGTGTCCGCAGTTTCCCCGGATTGCGATATGAACATCGACAGGCCGTTTTTGTCGAGCGGCGCCTCGCGATAGCGAAATTCCGAGGCGACATCGATGTCCACCGGCAACCGCGCCAGCCGTTCAAACCAGTATTTGCCGATCAGACCGGCAATATAAGCCGTTCCGCAGGCGGTAATGGTGATACGGCTCAGATTGGCGAAATCAAATGGCAGATCCGGTTCATGGAAGGCCTTGCCAGTGGCGAAATCCAGGTAATGGCTCAGCGTATGGCTGATGACTTCGGGTTGCTCATAGATCTCTTTCAGCATGAAATGGCGGTAGTTGCCCTTGTCCACCATCAGAGCGCTTGAACTGGAGCGCTGCATTTTGCGGATAACCGGCTTGCCGTTACTGTCCATGATCTCCACCCCGGTCCGGGTGACAACCGCCCAGTCACCATCGTCCAGATAGGTGATCCGGTCAGTAAATGGAGAAAGGGCAATGGCGTCGGAGCCGACATACATTTCCCCATCACCATGGCCAATGGCAATGGGACTGCCGCGGCGCGCAGCGATCAGAAGATTGTCATCTGCCTTGAACAGGACCGCGAGGGCAAAGGCACCGCGCAGATGTTTTAACGTGTTGAAAACCGCGTCTCTTGGTGCAATGCCCGTGCCAAGTTCGCGTGAAATCAAATGTGCGATCACCTCGGAATCAGTGTCGGATTCAAATTCGACACCCTTGGCAAGCAGGTCCTGACGCAGCACGGTGAAATTCTCGATGATACCATTGTGAACCACGGACACATCGGCTGATCCGTGCGGATGCGCATTGCGCACCGTTGGCGCGCCGTGGGTCGCCCATCTAGTGTGGCCGATGCCGACAAGTCCATCAAGCGGCGCATTGTTGATATGCTGTTCCAGATTGACAAGCTTACCCTCGGCGCGGCGCCTGTCCAAAGTGCCATGGTGAATGGTCGCAATTCCGGCAGAATCATAACCCCGGTATTCAAGCCGCTTCAGCGCATCCACCAGGAGAGGAGCCACCGGCCGCGTGCCCAGAATGCCAACAATGCCACACATAAATCTTTTGCTCCCCAACGAACTGGATCAGATCGGTCCGTGACCGGAACGTGATGTGCCAAAAAGCTCTGCCATAGCCAAATCAAGTCATATGTCGAAATATTGCCAATGCAGGCCGGATGTCCGCCTTCCCAAATCCGCAAAATAGCGTCAGTGTTTGTGGGAGGAAACGTTCTAAGAACGGGTTAAGACATGTCGATCTCTGGTGAAGACGAGGCAGGTTCTGCAAATATCGTTACCGGAAACTCAATCGGTCAAAAAGGCCGCCGTGGCGGCCACGCAACGCGGGAAAAGCCGAGTCTCAGGCAGAAACCGTTTCGTCAGCCGCGTCTGCATTACGGTCCGGTGGATGTCATCAGTGCTGATGAGCTGGACGCCATACATGACGCGTCATTTGATGTGCTTCAGGAAATCGGTGTCGAAGTTATCCATGAGCAGGCTAAGCGCTTATACGCCGCTGCGGGCGCCGATGTGGAACCCGGCGGCAACAGGGTCCGTTTTCCCAAAGGGCTGATCGAACAACTCATCACCACCTGCCCTTCGAGTGTTACGCTGCATGCCCGCAACCCGGCGCATAATATTCATGTTGGCGGCAATCATTTGTTCTTCAGTCAGGTTGCCAGCGCGCCGAACTGCACCGATCTGGATCGCGGCCGCCGCCCCGGCAATCTGGAGGATTACCGCGACCTTGTGAAACTCGGGCAAAGTTTCAATATCATCCACGTCAATGGCGGTTATCCGGTCGAGCCGGTGGATATTCACGCCTCCATCCGCCACCTGATCTGTCTGTCCGACTGTGTGAAACTGACCGACAAGGCGTTCCACATGTACTCCCTGGGCAAGGAACGTAACCGCGACGGGCTTGAGATTGTCCGCATTGCACGCGGCCTCACTCACGAGCAGCTCGATGCGCAATGCTCGTCGATGACCATCATCAATTCCTCGTCGCCATTGCGGCTGGATACACCGATGATGCAGGGCATTATTGAAATGTCGAGCCGCAACCAGCTGGTGGTGATGACGCCATTCACGCTTGCCGGAGCGATGGCACCGGTCACCATTGCAGGGGCTCTGGTGCAGCAGAATGCCGAAGCTCTGGCCGGTATCGCGCTGACGCAATTGGTGCGCCCCGGAGCGCCGGTGATGTATGGCGGCTTCACTTCCAACGTCGACATGAAATCGGGTGCCCCGGCTTTTGGCACGCCGGAGGCCATGAAGGCGGCCCATGTCGGTGGCCAGCTGGCGCGGCGCTACAAGCTGCCTTACCGCTCGTCCAATGTCTGCGCTGCCAATTATCCCGATGCACAGGCTGCCTATGAATCTGTGTTCTCTTTGTGGGGTGCCATCATGGGCGGCGGCAATCTCATCAAACATGCAGCCGGCTGGCTGGAGGGCGGCCTGAGCACTTCGTTTGAAAAATTCATCATCGATGTTGATAATCTGCAGATGGTTGCAGAATTCCTCGATCCCCTTGTGGTTGACGAAGGCAGTCTGGCAATGGAAGCGATCCGCGACGTGGGGCCGGGCGGGCATTTTTTCGGCACGCCCCACACCCAGGCACGCTACCGGGACGCCTTTTACGCCCCGATCATTTCCGACTGGCGCAATTTTGAATCCTGGGAAGAGGCTGGAAGTCCCAAAGCCGAGCAGAAGGCAAACCGGATCTGGAAAGAAACCCTCACCGCCTATGAAAAGCCACCGCTTGATCCGGCCATTGAAGAAGAACTCGACGCTTTTGTGGCAAAGCGCATCGAGGAAGGCGGAGCCCCCACCGATTTTTAGAGCCCATCGGGAGAATGCAACATGAAAACATCTGCACAGGTTGTGGTGATTGGCGGCGGCGTTGTCGGCTGCAGCGTGCTGTACCACCTGACAAAAGCCGGCTGGCGCGATGTGATCCTGCTGGAGCGCGACGAGTTGACATCCGGCTCCACCTGGCACGCAGCGGGCGGCTTTCACACTCTGAACGGCGATCCCAATGTTGCAAAGCTCCAGAGCTATACGATTGGACTTTATGAGGAACTGGAGCGCGTCTCCGGCCAGTCCTGCGGCTTGCATCTGACTGGTGGCCTGCAACTGGCAGATACGCCGGAACGGATGGACTTCCTCAAACTTGCCCACGCCAAGGGCCGCTATCTGGGGATGGACACCGAAATCATTTCAGCCAGCGAAGCCAAGAAATTACTGCCGCTTATTGACGAAAGTAAATTTGTCAGCGCGCTGTGGGACCCGATGGAAGGCCATCTCGACCCCGCTGGCACAACCCATGCCTATGCAAAGGCGGCCCGCCTTCAGGGTGCCGAGATTGAACGCTTCTGCAAAGTCGAGGACCTGCAGCAGCGCAGCGATGGCGGCTGGGACGTGATCACCGATAAAGCCACCATCAGGGCCGAACATATCGTCAATGCCGGTGGCCTTTGGGCGCGTGAAATCGGCCGTATGGTTGGTCTGGAACTACCGGTTCTGGCGATGGAGCACATGTATCTGCTGACCGAAGACATGCCGGAGGTCAAAGCTATCAATGAGGAAACCGGCAAGGAAGTTGTTCACGCAATTGATTTCAAAGGAGAACTTTATCTGCGGCAGGAACGCGGCGGCATGTTGATGGGGACCTATGAACAAAGCTGCAGGCCGTGGTCGCCGAAACAGACGCCGTGGGATTTCGGACACGAGCTTCTGGAGCCGGATCTGGACCGCATTGCGCCGTCTCTGGAAGTCGGCTTTGACCATTTCCCGGCCTTTCAGAACGCCGGCATCAAGCAGATCATCAATGGGCCCTTCACCTTTTCACCGGATGGCAATCCTTTGGTCGGACCAGTTCGGGGATTGAACAATTTCTGGTGCGCCTGCGCGGTGATGGCCGGTTTCAGCCAGGGCGGCGGCGTCGGCCTTGCCCTGTCGAACTGGATGGTCAATGGCGATCCGGGCTTTGACGTCTGGGGCATGGATGTTTCCCGCTTCGGAAGTTGGGCGACGCGAGGCTACACCAACGCCAAAGTGCAGGAGAATTATCAACGCCGCTTCCGCATCAGATTTCCCAATGAAGAATTGCCGGCCTGCCGCCCGATGCAGACCACGCCGATCTATGACCTGCAATTGCAGGCGGGCGCGGTGATGGGCGCGTCCTGGGGCCTGGAAACACCCTTGTGGTACGCGAAAGATGGCGAACTTGCCGAAGATATCGTCTCATTCCGCCGTTCAAACGATTTTGAACCGATCAAGCGGGAATGCAAAGCCGTTCGCCAATCCGTTGGAATCACGGAGATTTCAAACTTTGCCAAATACGAGATCACCGGACCGGGTGCCGAAGCCTGGCTGTCCCGCATGATGGCCAACAACATGCCCAGGATTGGCCGCATCATCCTCACTCCGATGCTGAATGAGCAGGGGCTGATAATTGGAGATTTCACCATTGCCAAGGCAGTGGAAGAGCGGTTTTACATGTTCGGCTCAAGCCAGGCACAGATCTATCACATGCGCTGGTTTGAACAGCATTTGCCGAAAGATGGCTCCGTCACCATACGGAACATTGATCTGGGGCTTGTCGGCCTGTCGATCGCCGGGCCGAATGCGCGCAAGGTGCTGGCCAAATTGTGTGATGAGGATGTCTCGGGCGACACCTTCAAATTCATGGATTTTCGCGAGAGCGATGTCGCCGCGATACCGGCAAAAATCAACCGCGTCAGTTACACCGGTGATCTGGGCTATGAGATATGGGTCGCCCCGGAATATCAGCGGCGGCTTTATCTGGAACTGCTGCAAGCCGGTGGCGAATACCAGATCAGGCATTTTGGTATGCGCGCCCTGCTCTGCCTGCGGCTGGAGAAGAATTTCGGAACCTGGTTCCGCGAATTCCGGCCGATTTACGGCCCTTTTGAAGCCGGCCTCGACCGCTTTGTCGCTCTTTCCAAACCTGACTTTATTGGCCGGGCGGCGGCCATCAGAGCGCGCGACGACGGGCCGAAGCTGGCACGGGTCAGCTTTGTCGTCGACGCCCTTGATGCCGATGTCATGGGCGATGAGCCGATCTGGAAGGACGGCCAAGTGATCGGCTGGGTCACGTCCGGCGGCTATGCGCATAATTACGATTGCTCGCTGGCTCAGGGATATGTGCCGCGCGGTTGCGCCGAAGACCTTGCACCGGGCGCCTTCCAGATTGAAATTTTAGGCCAGATGTGCGCCGCCCGCATCCAGCCGGAACCCCTGTTTGATCCGAATGGAGAAAGAATGCGGTCATAAAGAAATCTTTATGTCTTTTATTCTTTGATTGACATTTGCAGCACATGGCGCGATTTCAGGGAAAACATCCATTGGATTTTCGCCATGACCGCCACCACACTTGCCAGCCTGCTGGATCAGAAACCCGTTCTTCTGGCAGATGGTGCCACCGGCACCAATTTCTTTGATCTGGGCCTTGGACCGGGGGATCCGCCGGAATTCTGGAACCTCGACGCGCCCGAGAAGGTGACCGCACTGCATCAGGCATTTGTCGATGCCGGCTCCGACATCATTCTCACCAACACGTTTGGCTCCAATGCGCCGCGCCTGAAGCTGCACAAGGCGCAGGACCGGGTGTTTGAATACAATGAAGCTGGTGCCCGCCTTGCCCGCGCAGTGGCCGACGAAACCGATCGGCCGGTGGTGGTCGCCGGATCAGTCGGACCGACCGGCGAATTATTCGAGCCGCTTGGCGAAATGACCTATGATGATGCCGTCAAAGCCTTTGTTGACCAGATGCAGGGTCTGAAGGCTGGCGGCGCCGATGTTGCCTGGATCGAAACCATGTCTGCCAAAGAAGAAATGCAGGCTGCGGCCGATGCCGCCAATATCTGCGGCCTGCCCTATGTGGTGACCGCCAGTTTCGATACAGCCGGCATGACAATGATGGGCCTGCCGCCCTCTGAAATGCCGCATCTGCTGGACAGTATGGAGACCAGGCCGGTAGCAGTCGGCGCAAATTGCGGGGTTGGTGCCTCTGATCTGCTGATGTCGGTTCTTTCCATGTCGGAGCAGCCTGGTGACATGGTCATTGTCGCCAAGGCCAATTGCGGCATTCCCCAGGTGCGTGGTGATCAGGTCGAATATACCGGCACGCCGGATCTGATGGCCGATTATATCCGGCTGGCGGTGGACGCTGGCGCACGCATTATCGGCGGCTGCTGCGGCACCTCGCCAATTCATCTGGCAGCGATGCGCCAGGCTCTCGATGCTCACCAGAAAGGCGAGCGGCCGGATGAAGCCATGATTGTCGGAACCATCGGCCCCATCATCAATCCGGTATCATCCGGCGTCGGAAAGACAGAGCGGCGGCCGCGACGGCGCGGACGTTAAGCATCAATCCAGCAGACTTTCCTTCATGCGTTGCACCGTTTCCGCCGGTGCATCGTTTTCCGCCATCAGGCGGAACAGCGCAGCGTTGAGCCGCTCAGTAACCTGTGGATCATTGATCGGCGTTGTCTGGCCCGGATCCGTCTCCAGATCATAAAGCACCGTCGTCGTATCCACCATTTTCTCCGGAAAATGATAGGAATGGGTTTTGGTATCGGCTTTTGATTTGTGCGCGACGCGCAACAGCGGCACACCCTTGGTAAAGTCAAATGGACCGACCAGACTCGCGCTCTTCAACTCTTCCACCGTGAACATTTTCGTCATGTGGGTCGGCATCAGAGTATATTGATACAGCTCCTGGTTCTGCATGTCTTTGGGGTAGCAGAAATAGGTATAACGCCCGTCGACGACATTGATGCCGCCGCCCCAATAGCCGAAAATCGCCGCCTCACGATCCGACTCGTCTTTTTCGAGCAGTGACAGAAGCGATTTTCCGGCCACTTCTTCCGGAATATCAGCTCCGTGAATTTCGCAGATGGTTGGCATCAGATCGATTGTCTGGGTCAGGCTTTTGCGGCGCTGGCCCGCCTTGTCCTTGTGGTCGGGGTGATAGACAAACAGCGGAATGTGGGAAATCTCCTCATACATCGGCATCCGGTTCTTGGCCCACCAATCATGCTCGCCAAGCAGAAAGCCGTGATCGGTGGTCAGGATCAGCGCTGTATCGGCCCACATGTCATGTTCGTCGAAATAATCCAGAAACTTGCCCAGCAATTCGTCACACAGGGTCAGCAGCGCCATGTAATTGGCTCGAAGCTCATCGATCTCATCCTGCGGCTCGGTCACGCGTTCATAGCGCGGCCAGTCAAGGATCGGGCCTTCATAGTCGGTCTGAAACTTTTCCTTGAGCCGCGCCGGCGCAAAAAACGGCTCATGCGGATCAAAGGTTTCAATCTGCAGAAACCAGTTGTCGGCATTGCGGTTCCGGTCGAGAAATTCATAACCGGCTGAGAAGCATTTCACGGATGGAAAATCCGCCTCCTCCTTGATGAACTCCCGGTTGATCATGTAATGATAGGGGTTCTGTTTCGATGCCGGGTCGTTCTGGCTGGGATGATATTGCTCCCTGATCCGGTCGATTGACGCCTCAAGCATCACCTTCCAGGGGTCGGATTCCTGACCCCTGATGAAATCAAACGAATTGTAGCGGGTATGGTAGGTCGCTCCGCCATCCTCAAAATAATGATAGTGGTCCGAGATCAGATGCGAATAGGACCCGGAGGATTTCAAAAGCTCCGGAAACGAATTGTCAAACGGCTCCAACGGACCCCACGAGCGATGCAGGAACGTGTGCCGCCCGCTTTGCATATCGCGCCGCGCCGGCATGCAGGGCATGGAGCCGATATAATGATTGTCAAATGTCACCGAACGCTCCGCCAGACGCTTGAAATTGGGTGTTTCGAGCAACTGGCCACCGTAAGGCTCCAACATCAGCCTGTTGACGGAATCAAACAGCAGGAAAACGGTTTTCATAAGTGGGCCTCAACTCTTGTGGTGTTCATTCTATGCGATTTCGATGCGCGTCCGGCTTTCCGGATCAAACAGATGGATTTGCTCGGGATCAAATTGCAAATTCAGCGCAGCACCATCACTCATCCGGCGCACTTCCGGCAGCCTGACCTTGATCATGTCATCGCCATGGAGGCAGTTTAAAAGCATGCCCTCGCCCAGGTTCTCCGACAGATAAAGACTGGCCTTCAGACCGCTATCAGACAGCGTGATGTGGCTCGGTCGAATTCCCAGGATCACCGGTCCCGGAGGGCGCGAATTCACGCCTGGCAAAGTCAACTGGTAATCACCAACCCGCAGTTCCGAGCCGTCCAATTGCGCCGAGATCAAATTCATCGGAGGACTGCCGATAAACGCCGCCACCGCCATATTGGCAGGCCTGTTGAACACCTCGTCCGGAGTTCCGATCTGGGCGATCTCGCCATCCAGAAAAACCGCCATGCGGTCCGCCAGCGTCATCGCCTCTTCCTGATCATGGGTCACATAGACCGCTGTCACGTCGAGTTCACGTTGCAGCTTTTTCAGCTCAACCCGGGTCTCAAGGCGCAATTGGGCGTCCAGATTGGACAATGGTTCGTCAAGCAGGAAAAGCTTGGGTTGCCGCACAATGGCACGGGCCAGAGCGCAGCGCTGTTGCTGTCCGCCGCTCAACTGTCCGGGGCGGCGGTGCAACAAATGGTCGATCTTGACCTTCGCCGCCGCAGCGCGGACACGCTCGGGAATATCTGCCTTCGGAACTTTGTCCATCTTCAGCGGAAAGCCGATATTTTCGGCCAGCGTCATATGCGGATAAAGCGCATAGTTCTGGAACACCATCGCCACGTCACGCTCACCGGGAGGGCCGAAAGTGACATCTTCATCGTCAACGAAAATAGCGCCTTCATCGGGTGTTTCCAGACCGGCAATCACCCGCAAAGTCGTGCTCTTGCCGGATCCTGATGGCCCGAGCAAGGCGAAGAACTCCACCGGTTCTATTTCCAGATCAATCGATTTCAGGGCTTCGAAATTGCCGAAGACCTTGCGCACGCCGCGCAGGGAGATGCGGCCCTTTTGGTTACTCATCGTCTGCCTCCGCCCTTGACCGCACCCACGGTCAGGCCTTTTACAATCTGTTTTTGTGCAAACACGCCGATCAGGATCATCGGGATCATTGCAATCAGGGCTGCGGCACTGAGCTTGGCCCACAGGGTCTGCTCGACAGACACAAAATTATACATCGCCACGGTCACCGGGCGCACGGTGTTGCCACCAAGCTGCACCGCGAACAAAAACTCATTCCAGGCGTTGAGGAATACGAAGATGACCGTCACCGCGATGCCACCACGCACCTGCGGCAGGATAACGTGCCAGAGCGTCTGCAACCGGCTCGCCTTGTCCAGAAACGCGGCCTCTTCCATTTCGAAGGGAATATCCTCCATGTAGGAAACCAGCAGCCAGATCGCGAAAGGCAGTGAAAACGTCAGGTAGACGGTCACCATGCCCTGATACGTATCCAGCCAGCCGACCTTGTTGAGGATCAGAAAATAGGGAATCACCAATCCCACCGGCGGCACCATTTGCGTCGCCAGCGTATAAAACCCCAAAGCCGCCTTGCCGCGCAGTTTCAAGCGGGCAAACGCGTAGGCAGCAGGTACGGCCATGACAATGGTCAGGATCGTCGTAGCAGTGGCCACAATCACGCTGGTCACCAGACTGGGGAGAATCGAAATACCGCCAAACAACGCATCCTTGTAGTTCTGCACAGTCGGCTCGAAAATAACCCGTGGCGGATAGGCCATTACCTCGGCTTCCGATTTGAGCGATACCAGCACCGCCCAGAACAGCGGAAAAACCCATATGAACAGCAGGATCGAAGCGATCGCAAAAAGCACTGCGCTGCGCACCAGTTTTTGTCGTTTTCGGTTGGAATTCATGAGCTATCCTCGCCTCGCCGTGCGCAGATAGAACAACACGCCCGACACCGCCATGGTGATCACCAGAAGCGAGACGGCCAGCGCCGAACCGTAGCCGAAATTCAGTTCCACAAAGGAGGTTTTGTAAGCATAGAGATTGAGGATCTCGGTCGCAGTGCCGGGGCCACCACCGGTCGCCGCAAAGATTGCCGCAAAGGCCGACAGCGCGATCATCGAGCGCATGATCACCACGATCACGATGGCCGGACGGATCAGCGGTAGGGTGATATGGATAAAGCGCTGCACCGGGTTGGCGCGGTCGATTTTTGCAGCTTCATAAAGATCCGGCGGCAGGGAGGCAAGGCTCGCCAACAGGACCAGAAAGGCAAACGGTGTCCATTGCCAAGTGTGAATGATGATCACCGAGATCAGCGCCGGAACCGGCGCGCCAAGCCAGTTGACGCTCTCAAACCCCAGCGCGCGAACGATGAAATCGACAATCCCGAAATTCGGCGCGAGCATTAATGTGCGCCAGAACAGTCCGACAACAACCGGCGCCAGCACAATCGGCAGAATCGCCGCGAGCCGGAACACCCACTGCCCTTTCGGAATCTGGATCACCATAAGGGCCAGACCCAGCCCGATAATCAGTTGCAGGGCAACTGAACTGACGGTGTAAATTGCCGTCAGCTTGAGCGAGAACCAGAATTGGGAATCTCCCATCATCTGGGCATAATTATCCAATCCGGCGAAGCCATTGCCCCACGGCATCGCCAGATTGAGATTCAGGAACGAGTTCCAGATCAGATAGGCCAGCGGAAACGTTGTCGTCAGGATCAGCACCGCGATTCCGGGGCTGACCATGAGCAGGGCAAAACCCCGCTCGGTCGAAAAGTATCCGCGTTTACGCTGCGCCATAACCTGATCCGCCTGCCGAACTTAGCCTTTCAGAATGCCATCGATTTTGGCCTGCGCTTCATTCAAAGCGTCGGTCACACTGGACTGGCCGACAAGGCTGGCCTGAATAGCCGTTGCCATCGTGTCACCAACGGCAGGCCATTGTGGCAGGCGCGGCCGCCAGTCGACATCGGTATCTTCGGCAAAGGACGTTGTCACGGCTTCGATGAAATTGTCACCGGCTGAGCCAAGGACCGAACGATAGGCATCAAGGTTCCACAAAGACGTGCGGTTTGCACCGCTGCGCTTGTAGGCGCCCGGGAAGGCATAGCTGGTTGCCGCCTGGGTTTCCCTGGAAGCCGCCCACTGAATGAACAGCCAGGTTGCCGCCTTGTCTTTTTCGGATAACGCGGCATTGATTGGAAAACTCCAGTTCCAGATCGACGTGACGCGCTTGCCGGACGGCCCCTTGGGCCAGCGTGCAAAGCCGATTTTGCCGACAACTTTGGATTTTTCCGGATTGGCAATTACCGCGGCCGAACCATGGGCATCAATGTATGAAGCCACCGTGCCCTGGCCGAACGCATCGGCAATATCGGGCCAGTTCCAGTTCTCGACGCCTTCGGGCGCATAATTGTTCAACAGGTTCACATACCATTCCAGCGCGCCGATGGCTTCTTCCGTGTTGACCGTCATATCGCCGGAGCTGTTGAACCATTCACCGCCAAAAGCGCGGAAAATTGACGGGTAGATATACATGTTCTGCCCCGCACCTTTAAAGCCGCGCAGCGCAGCACCCCACAGCCGGTTTGCCGGGTCATGGGCCGCCGCCGCATTGGAAGTGAATTGCTCCAAAGTATCGGCCGGCATCAAACCACGTTCGTCAAAGACATCCTTGCGGTACACCTGAATGGTGGCTTCGCCGTCATAAGGAATACCATAGGGGCGGCCATCGACCGATGTTGTGCCGCGCCAGCCAGCCAAAATGTCCTCATAGCGGAACCAGTCATTGTCGGTCAGCTTTGCATCGCCGAGATAACCATCAAGCGGATCAACCCAGCCATTGGCGACATAAAGTGGATAATACATCGGATCCGCCGCATGACTGGCCCAGGTACCAGTCCCGCTGGATAGATCAAGAACCGCCTTTTGCCGGATCTGGCCCGGAGGCGTCATTTCAAGCCTTGCATTGACGCCGGTCAGTTCGAAGAAATCTTCCAGAACAGCTTCGAGATTCTGGAAGTAACCGGCAGGTATCACACCGATGGTGATGTTGGCACCTTCTGCCTGCCGCCAGTCAATTCCGGCCTGCCGGAATGAATCCAGATCCATATTTTTGCCTGCCGCATGGGCACCTTGCGTCAGAATGCCCGGCGCCGCCATCGTCGCCAGGCCTGCCGCCGTTACTTTCAAAGCCGTTCGGCGGGTCACAAATGGACTTTTCATTTTTGGCCGATCCTGATGTGTCATGTTGGTATTCCTCCCGAGTGAAAGCCCCAGATCCCTGTTGGTTCTGGTTAATTCGACTTGCAGCAATGAGCCACATTGGCATAGCTGCGCGAATAGGTTAGATTTATACGTCCTAAACGTACCTATTTTAGAACGTATGCGCAAAAAGGAATGGGAAAGCAAGCGAAATGTTCCGCAATACCCACATACCCAGATATGTTCAGCTTGCTGATGTCATGCGCAGCAGAATCCGCCGTGGCCAATGGAAGCCAAACGATATTCTCCCATCAATTGAAGACCTTATGGCCGAATTTGGCACCGCTCGCGTAACTGTCAGACAGGCCACCAGAATGTTGTCTGACGAGGGGCTTTTGTCACCGCAGCGCGGACGCGGAACCTTTGTCACCCAGGCGGCAGGCCGCAATCGCAAACTGGTGGTTGAAACCACACTGGACGATCTGGTGGAAATGTATCGCGGCGATATGCCCGATCTTTCCAACGTGGACGAAACCGAACTGCAGCCGGTTCTGACTGAAAATGACGGTATTGCGGCGCCTCGCTACACCCATATGCGCCGTGTTCACTCACGCGACGGCGAACCCTATTGCGTTGTATCGATCTTTCTCGATGACCGGGTTTTCGCACTGGCGCCCGACCGCTTTCGCACAGAAGTTGTTCTGCCGCTGATAACATCGCTTCCCGGCGTAGATATCACCGGGGCGCGACAAACCCTGTCGATTGCATCTGCCGAGATGGAAGTTGCGCGCAGTCTCGACATTCCACTGGGTTCGCCCGTGGCGGATGTGCGCCGGGTGCTTCTCGGGCCGGACAAAACGGTGCTGTATCTTGGCGAAGCGACCTATCGAGGGGACTACATCCGGCTCGACATGGATCTCAAGCCCAGCCGTTAGACGTCAGACCCTATTTCTCCTTGCCGTCTTTCAGTCCGAATGATTCTCGCATTGCGGTGCTGCGCACTTTCATTGAGCGGGACATGGCATCCTTCTTGGGATCCTTCGGCGCAAAGGCATCTTCCGCGCTGTCCTTCTTGCGGGCAATGAAATCGGTCAGCGCCTCTTCGATGCCCTGATCCAGTGCCGGCGCTTCATAATCCTGCAGCATTTTCTTCCACAGCACGTTGGCACGCTGTTCTGCGGTCTTTTCCCCATCGGCTTGCCATTGCTCATAGGAATTGTTGTCAGCAATTGTCGATCGGTAGAAGGCATTTTCAAAATTGGCCTGGGTGTGCTCGCAGCCAAGATAATGGTGGCCTGGCCCAACCTCGCGGATGGCACTGAGTGCCTGCCCCTGCTCGGACAGATCAACGCCCTGGGCAAAGCGCTGCATCATCGCCAACTGGTCGCAGTCCATGACGAATTTCTCGTAGGACGAGGCAAGCCCGCCTTCCAGCCATCCGGCAGCATGCAGCACGAAATTCACCCCGCCCATAACCGTTGGCAGCAGGGTCTGGGCACTTTCATAGGCAGCCTGCGCATCACAGACCTTGGAGCCGCATAGCGAACCACCGGAACGGTAGGGAAGACCCAGCCGCCGGGCCAGTTGCCCTGCCCCGTACAGCACCAGCGACGGCTCCGGCGTGCCGAAAGTCGGCGCCCCCGATTGCATGGAGATGGAACTTGCAAACGTGCCGAACACCACCGGCGCACCGGGGCGGCAGAGTTGCGCGAAAGCCGCGCCTGCAAGCACTTCCGCCAATATCTGTGTCAAAGTTCCAGCGACCGTCACTGGAGACATCGCCCCGGCCAGAATAAAGGGCGAGATCACTGTGGCCTGCCCGGCCCGCGCATAGACTTTCAGCGCGCCGAGCATGGTGGAATCGAACACCATTGGCGAATTGGCGTTGATCAGGTTGATCAGCACGCAATTATTATCGACAAACTCGTCGCCGAACACCAGCTTGGCCATGGCAACGGAATCTTTGGCCCGCTCCGGATGGGTCACCGACCCCATGAAGGGTTTGTCGGAATATTTGACATGGGCCATCACCATATCCAGATGGCGTTTATTGACGGGCACATCGACCGGCTCACACACTGTGCCGCCGGAATGGTGCATGGCCGGTGCCAGATAGGCGAGTTTTACAAAATTGTGAAAATCCTCCAGCGTCGCATAGCGGCGGCCGCCATCCAGATCCCGGACGAAGGGCGGGCCATACACCGGGGCAAACACGGTGGTTTTTCCGCCGATCTGAACAGAGCGCTCCTGATTTCGGGCAAATTGGGTGAATTCACGCGGGGCGGTCTCAAGCAGTTTACGGCACAGACCTTTGGGAAAACGCACACGCTCGCCCTGCACATCCGCACCGGCGTCGCGCCACATCTGCAGCGCCTCGGGATCTTCGCGAAACTCAATGCCAATTTCCTGCAGGATCATATCAGCGTTGGTTTCGATCAGCGCAAGGCCTTCTTCATCCATGATTTCGACAGTTGGAATCTTGCGCAGAATGGCCGGCATCTGAGGGTCCCGGCGGTTAGCGCGCAAGGCGCGGCGGCCGTCCATCCCACCAGCGCGTTTGCGCCTTACAGGGGCGCCAGTTGCTGCGTTATACCGTTGACTGTCACTCATGATCCGCGCCTTTAATAGAAACCTGTAGCAAAGATGCCGCACAGAACCGATATGCTGCGTTCATATTGCGTCATACAGCACATGCTTTCGCGACAGTCCATACCGTCGTATTTATGATGCTGCAGGTCGTTTCCAGCAGCAGGAAACATAAAGCATTTGCGGAATACTCTTGCAATTCAATGCTCGGTGTCGCAGACGATGATTGAATGCTGACAAGGTCAGAAGGTGAGGTAGTTTATGTCCGATGATGAAGATGACATCATACTGTCCGAGTTGAATGATGAAGAACTCGTTCTGCAAATGCATGACGATCTGTATGACGGGCTCAAGGAAGAAATCGCGGAGGCCGTGAATATTCTGCTGGCGCGGGATTGGACCCCTTACGATGTTCTGACCAAGGCCCTGGTCGAAGGAATGCGGATTGTCGGCATCGACTTTCGCGATGGCATCCTGTTTGTTCCAGAGGTTCTTCTGGCTGCCAATGCGATGAAACAGGGCATGGGCATATTGCGTCCCCTGCTGACGGAAACCGGCGCGCCCAAGGTCGGCACCATGGTTATCGGAACCGTCAAGGGCGATATTCATGACATCGGCAAAAACCTGGTCGGCATGATGATGGAAGGCGCGGGCTTCGATGTTATCGATCTGGGCATCAACAATCCGGTCGAGGATTATCTTGCTGCCATCGAAGAGCACAAACCCGATATCCTTGGCATGTCCGCTTTGCTGACGACAACCATGCCCTATATGAAGGTTGTTATTGATACCATGAAGGAAATGGGTATCCGCGACAAGCATATCGTTCTTGTCGGCGGCGCGCCGCTGAATGAGGAATTCGGTCTCGCCATCGGTGCCGATGCCTATTGCCGCGACGCCGCTGTAGCCGTCGAAACCGCTAAGGAATGGATGGCGCGCAAACACAATCAGCGGGCCACCGCGTAAATCTGCCGGGAGTGTTGCGCCTCCCCGCCACGGGAGCTGACACATGCATCTTCCAGATGACACAATTCTGACGGAACAAGGTTTCGGTGAAGCCGGGACCGGCTCGATTCTGCTGATCGGCTGCGGCGCGCTGGCCCGCGAGATACTGGCGCTGAAAGCGGCTAATTCCTGGGATTATATGGTTTTGCGCTGTCTGCCGGCGAAACTGCATCTTTATCCCGAGCAGATTACTCCTGCGGTGCGTGAGGCGATCCGCAAAGGCCGCGCCGATGGATTTCACACCATATATATCCTCTACGCTGATTGCGGCACCGGCGGTCATCTCGACACGTTATGTGCCGAAGAAGGCGTGGAGCGCATCGCCGGCCCGCATTGCTATTCGTTTTTCGACGGCAATGACGCCTTTGCCGAACGGGCGGACGCGGAAATGCGCGCGTTTTACCTGACCGATTTTCTGGTCAAGCAGTTCGATGCGTTTGTCTGGAAACCGATGGGCCTTGATCGTCATCCTGAATTGCGTGACATGTATTTCGGCAATTATGAAAAACTGATCTATCTGGCCCAGACCGAAGATCCTGCCCTCACTGCCAAGGCGGCAACCTGCGCTGACCGTCTCGGACTGCGCTTTGAACGCCGTTCAACCGGTTATGGTGATATGGCAAGCGCCATGAAAAATCTTGCCGGAGGCAGAGTGAAAGCCTAGAGAACGTTCCAAAACGGCTCGACAGTCCTAAAACACCCTCCAAATCGTTTGCTCAGTCGCATTCCCACCATGTCATGTCGCTGGCGACGCATCGCAAATCAGTCATCAACCACATTGTCACATCAGGAGCAGCCAATGGCACAGAAGACCATCGTATACTGGAAGGACATTCCGACCCAGATCATCGTCAAGGCGGGACGCAAGGCCGCCAAGCGGGAACTGCCGGAATATTTCATCCAATCGGTGGACCAATGCGCTATGCGGCTTGGGGCCAAAGACAGTGATGCCTATCTGGAAGAATGGCGGCGCGGGTCGCCGGAAGAGGTGTCTGGTGATTTGGAAACAGAAGCGGATCAGGCTTTGGAAGCACTGATTGCGGCCTACCCCAAGGCGCGGCTCAAGGCTTTGATTGATGCTGGAGGCGTTGACCATGGAAATAACGGCCCTTAGACGGCGACTCAAGATCACAATTGAGGCTTCTGCGAAGCAGGTCTTGTCGACCGATGAAATGGGGTCATTATTTCCCAAGGGGACCTGGGTCTATCTGACGGATGTCGGTATTGATCCGCTCGAAACGATCATTGCGGCGGCGGCAAAATTGCGCGCCTGCGGCTATGTGCCGGTACCGCATATTCCGGCACGACGGATCAAAAGCGCCGAAGCGCTGGATTTGCGAATTGCCCGTCTCAGCGCAGAAGCGGACGTCGACAATGTGCTGCTTATCGCCGGAGAAGCTGACCGGCAGATGGGCCCCTACTCCGCCTCGATCGAAATTCTGCGCAGCGACATTTTGAACCGCCACGCAATCCGGCGCATCGCTGTGGCGGGCCATCCTGAAGGCAGCACCGTAATGTCAGTTGACATGGTGCGCGCCAGTCTGCTTGAAAAGGCCGACTATGCCGCCAGTACCGACGCTGAAATGCGCATTGTCACCCAGTTTGGGTTCGACGCCCCGCGCTTCATCGCCTGGGCCGATGGTCTGCCGGCTCAGGGCATTCATCTGCCGGTTCATATGGGTATGGCCGGACCGGCAAAAATGACGACTCTGATCAAATATGCTGCCATTTGCGGCGTCGGAGCCTCAATGAGTTTCCTGAAAAAGCGCGGCTCGGCTCTGGCGGCTCTGGCGATGGGCTTTGACCCGGACCCTATTTTGCAGGCTGTAGAAGACCATATTGCGCAAAATCCGTTTTCGCCGCTGCAGGCTGCACATATATTTCCGTTCGGCGGATTGAAAAAATCTGCGAATTGGCTTGACGAACGGGGCCTCTGGGACATAAAGAAATCTTTATATCTTGATGCAAATGTGGTTTAACCCCACATAATCGATAACAAAATTGGAATTGTCCCATGACTCAGACTGTTGTCGCGTCCCAAACGCGCACGGCCCTTATCGGCTTCGACCAACCATTCTGCGTGATCGGCGAGCGGATTAATCCAACCGGCCGCAAAAAACTTGCAGCCGAAATGCTGGCTGGCAATTTCGATACCGTAAAGGCCGACGCACTGGCGCAGGTCGCCGCCGGCGCCACCATGCTGGACGTCAATGCGGGTGTCACCAGCATTGATCCGAACCTGAGCGAGCCACCGCTGCTGGCCGCGACTATCGAATTGGTGCAGTCGCTGGTTGATATACCGCTTTGTATCGATTCCTCGGTTCCCGCAGCTTTGGCGGCAGCCCTGGCAGTGTGCAAGGGCCGTCCTCTCGTCAACTCCGTCACCGGAGAAGTGGACCGGCTCGAGCTGGTGCTGCCGCTGTGCAAGAAATACGATGTGCCGGTGATTGCCATTTCCAATGACGAAACCGGCATCTCGGAAGATCCCGACGTGCGCTTTGAAGTGGCCAAAAAGATCGTCGAACATGCCATGGATTACGGCATCAAGCCGCATGACATTGTGGTCGATCCGCTGGTCATGCCGATCGGCGCTATGGGCACGGCGGGTCTGCAGGTCTTCGCGCTTGTGCGCCGCCTGCGCGAAGAATTGAAGGTCAACACCAGCTGTGGTGCCTCCAATGTCTCCTTTGGCCTGCCGCACCGTCATGGTATCAATGCCGCGTTTCTGCCGATGGCGATTGCCTCGGGCATGACGTCTGCAATCATGAACCCCTGCCGTCCCGCAGAAATGGAAGCAATCCATGCGGCAAATGTGCTGATGGGCACTGATGCCAATTGCCAGACCTGGATTTCGACCTATCGCGATCATGTGCCGGGAAACGCATCATCACCCTCTGCAGCACCGGCGTCTCCCGGCGGCCGCCGCCGCGGTGGACGCGAAGCCCGGCGGCCCAGAGCAACAGCATAGACCGGAGAAGCTCAATTGAGCGAGATATTGGCAGCCGATCCGACGACTGAGCCTGAAGTCGAAGAAGAAGCCCTGGTGCTCTTCATGCCATCGGGCCGGCGCGGCAATTTTCCGGTCGGCACACCGGTTCTCGATGCCGCCCGTTCGCTTGGCGTTTACATTGAATCGGTCTGCGGTGGGCGCGGCATATGCGGGCGCTGTCAGGTTGTGGTCGCCGAAGGCCGCTTTGCCAAACACGGCATCACCAGTTCGGCCGATCATCTGGCGGCATTCACGGATACGGAGGCGCGCTATCGCGCCAAACGTGTACTGGCCGATGATCGCCGCTTATCTTGTTCTGCAAAAGTCACCGGCGATATCGTTATCGACATTCCCCAGGATGTCCAGACGCAGCGCCAGGTGGTGCGCAAACGCGCCGAAAACCGCCGCATTGAGCGCGATCCGGCAATCAGATTGCACTATGTCCAGGTTGAAGAGCCGGATATGGAACAGCCACTTGGCGATCTCGACCGGTTGCTGGCGGCGCTGAAGAGAGAATGGCAACTCGACCATCTTCAAGTCGATACCTGGCTCTATCCGCAAATCCAGGGCATTTTGCGAAAAGGCCATTGGGAAGCCACCGCCGCCGTTCATACCAGAGACGGCATCTCGACGCTGATCGGACTGTGGCCGGGCTTCCATGACCAATTCTATGGCCTGGCCTTCGATATCGGTTCCACAACCATCGCCTGCCATCTGTCGGATATGATGAGCGGGCGGACAATTGCGTCCTCCGGCACGTCTAATCCCCAGATCCGCTTTGGTGAAGATCTGATGTCGCGCGTCTCCTATGTGATGATGAATCCGGGCGGCGAGAAACAACTCACGAAAACAGTGCGCGACGCGGTCCGCACCCTCATTGAAAAAGTCTGCACCGATGCGGCCATCAACCGGCATGATATTCTGGATTCCGTTTTTGTCGGCAATCCGGTGATGCACCACTTGTTTCTCGGCATTGATCCAACGGAGCTGGGCGGTGCACCCTTTGCGCTGGCGGTTTCGGGCGCTCTCGATTTTCCGGCGCGGGAGCTGGATCTTGACCTGCATCCCGGCGCGCGCACCTATGTGCTGCCCTGCATTGCCGGTCATGTCGGGGCGGATGCGGCTGCCGTTACGCTGGCAGAGGCTCCCCACAAGGAAGATGACTACACGTTGGTGGTCGATGTCGGCACCAATGCTGAAATCATGCTCGGCAACAAACAGCGGGTCGTCGCGGCTTCCTCGCCGACCGGCCCTGCCTTTGAAGGCGCGGAAATTTCCTGCGGCCAGCGCGCCGCGCCCGGGGCCATCGAACGGGTTCGGATTGATCCGGTGACCCTTGAACCGCGCATCAAGGTTGTCGGCGTCGACGAGTGGTCTGATGATCCCTCTTTTGCCAGACATGTGGAAGCCGTGGGCGTTACCGGAGTGTGCGGCTCAGGCATCATCGAAGTTCTGGGTGAAATGTTTCTGGCCGGGCTGATTGACGAAGACGGAGTTCTTCAAGGCGCGATGGCGGAAAAATCTGACCGGGTCATTTCTGATGGCCGCACCTTCAGTTACATTTTATGGCGTGGCAGGGTTGAGCTGAAAATTACCCAGACCGACATCCGTTCCATTCAACTGGCCAAAGCCGCGCTCTATGCCGGTGTCAAACTGCTGATGGACAAACTGGCTATTACGCAAATCCGCAAGATTAAACTCGCCGGGGCGTTCGGCAGCTATATCGACCCGAAATATGCCATCCTGATCGGGCTTATTCCCGATTGTGATCTGGCCAAAGTCTCAGGCGTTGGCAATGCGGCAGGAACCGGGGCGCGTATGGCATTGCTCAACCGCGGACACCGGTTGGAAATTGAAAATCTGGTGCGCCGTATCGAGAAGATCGAGACGGCACTTGAACCTAAATTTCAGGAACACTTTGTCAATGCCATGGCCTTTCCCAACAAGGTCGATGACTTTCCCAATCTGGCTCAGGCAGTAGAGCTGCCCGCCAGAAAGCCATCGGCATCCGGTGAGGCCGATGGCAGACCGGTGCGCCGCCGCCGCCGGTCCCGCCCGACGGCATAATTCAGCACCGCAAGAGCGTTTCAATGCGGCAACAGATTGCCCGGCATATCGCGAAATTCGCGGATCAACTCGTCGGCAGCCACCTGTCCGGCTTCGCCAATATTATCCTGACGACTGAGGGCAACCTGATAAGTGCCAAGTGATGGAAGGCCGGTTTCGGCTTCTGTTAATTCCACCAGCGCACCTTCCACCAGACTGACTGGAAACGGAGCCACAGCCAGGTCTGCCAGCAAGGCGGCACGTTGGCCGGAACTGTGGGCGCTGACAAAAGCCGACCGGTAGGGAATATCTGTGCTCTCAAGAACCTGAACCGCACTGCCACGCCAGGAACAGCCCTGCTCCCACATCGACACCGGCAGCGGACGCCGCTGATACGCACATCCGCCCTTGACCCCGGCCCAGACAAGGCGTTCTTCCAGAACGACCTTGCTCCCCGGTGCAAGGCGTTCTTCCAGAACGACCTTGCTCCCCGGTGGCAGATCGATGCCGTTACCGCAAGTGGTCAATGTGAGATCCAGTTCCTCGCGGCGGAACCGTTTCATCAGTTCAACACTCATATCAATGACAACATCCAGCATTACGCCCGGATAACATTCCGAAAAGCGGCGCAGAACATTCGGCAGCAACCGGACACCGTAATCATCAGGAGCTCCGATCCGCACAACCCCTTCAAGTGCGGGCTTGCGAAACTGCAGAACCGCTTCCCGGTTCAGCGCCAGCAGACGGCGCGCATAGGCCAGCAGCTGTTCTCCATCGGGGGTGAGCGATACCTCACGCGATGTGCGGAACAGAACTTTCGTTTCAAGTGCTTCCTCAAGCTTCTTGAGCTGCATGGAAATCGCTGAAGGCGTGCGGAACACAGCTTCTGCCGCCCGTGTCAGATTGCCGTTTTCAGCAATGGCCACAAAGCTGCGCAACTGATCCGGGTCGAGCAGCGGGAGCCGGCTCCGGGAAAGATCATCGATTGACATCGCTCATCCATAATGCAGTTTTCCTGATAGATACATTAAGATCTTTTCGTTTTTCTTACAAGTCAGAAATGACCATTTTGACGACAAGAGCGAAAGGAACAGTGAGATGACACTACAGACAACCCACGAACTGTGCTGTGAACCGCAGAGTCGACAGGCACCGGCAGAACCCGTCTTTGTGACGTGGCTCGCGAAGCTTCTGTCAGGCCTGCGATTGCGAAAAAAGAAGCACGCAAAGCTGCAAATTCACGATGCCAGAGCGATGGCGGATATCGGCCTGGGAATAAATGGCCACGATCGATCCGTCACACGCATTCCGAAAGAAATCCTTCGGCGGGAGATGATCGCATTGAAGCTGATGGGGCGGTAAAGTGGATTAGATTATCTGGCCTGCAAGCGGCAACCCGACAACTGCGTTCCTCTGGAGCCCAGCATTGCAGCCCACGCCCCTGCAAACGCATGTCAGGTCCTCAACGGCGCCGGACCGTAGGGCTGAGAACAGCAGATAGTGGATTTCAGGCGGCGTGACTGGTCTTATGACTGAATTTGCCAGCGACAACAGCCCGTTCGTGTTGATGTGCCCATTTGATAAGGTCCGGGACTGTGAGACTGGGCGAAAAATAAAATCCTTGGAGAATATCGATGTTGTGTTGTGCCAGGAAATCAACCTCGCCTTGGCTCTCAACACCCTCGGCCACGGTTTTGCAATTGAGCATTTTGGCCATCAGCAAGATACAATCCACCATCACAGCAACTCGATCGTCACAATGAGCCTGGGAAATAAGCGACCGGTCGATCTTCAGAAAATCGACCTGCATCTGGCCGAGGCGGGCAATGTTCGAATAACCGGTGCCAAAATCATCGATTGAAATCCGAAACCCCAGTCGATGCAGGGCGTCCAGAACCTCACCGGCAAGGCCATCGGAAGAAAACAGCGTATCTTCGGTAATTTCGATCTCCATATCACGGCAATCGAAATTTTTGTCTGCGGCTATCCGTGCCAGAGAGGTTGTAAAAGTCTGATTGGAAAAATGTCGCGCGCCAATATTGACCGCCACCGAAAATTCCAGTCCTGCTCTTGTCCAGCGGCCATGATCGTCAATCGCTTTGGCAATCGTCCATTCACCAAGCCGTTCCATCACAGGGGAATGCGCAATGGTTGGGATCCACTGATTGGGTGCCAGCCGGCCCAGCGATGGGTGATCCCATCTCACAAGCGCTTCGACGCCTGTAATCTGTCTCGTTCTCGCGCACACTTTTGGTTGGTATTCCAGTGCGAGTTCGCCGTGATCGATGGCGTAGCCCACTGCGACGCAAAGCTCTGCTGCGGTCATCATCCCCATCTCGGGTACATATATCTCGAACCGGTTCTTTCCCGTTTTTTTCGCATGATACATCGCGATATCTGCGCATTTCAGCAGACTATCCAGATTTGTCCCGTCTTGCGGATATTGCGCGCAGCCAATACTGGCCCCGTGACGCGAGATTTCCGGAAGAACTTCCGATGGTGCCGACAACTCATCGCGAACAAGATTAAGAAATTCGTAAATGGCACGCTTGTTCGTGAGTCCCGGCAAGACGATTGCAAATTCATCTCCTCCCACTCGAGCGACGATAGGAGCCGGTTGAACAACGCTCCTTTGGGAAAGGCGACGTGCAGAGCTCTGAACGAGACCTTCCAGCCTGCCTGCACAGTCGCGCAGAAAACTGTCACCAAAAGTGTGTCCGTGGATGTCATTGATCTGCTTAAAATCATCGAGATCAATGAACACCACGATCCCGCGCCCGGATTTCCGGTTGCACTCAGCAAACAACTCGGACGTGAGTTCCTCAAATCGTTTCCGGTTGAACAGTCCGGTAACGCTGTCAGAGAAGGCCATCACCGACATTTTCGTATTGGCGGACGCAACCCGGCCAACCATGACGTTATAGCCCCGGTTCAATTGGACAATTTCCCGCAACGGAATAATGCCAGGGCGGACTGTCGCCGGGTTTAACCGGGTTTCCTGCGCGTTTTTGCGGATCGATTGCAAAAGTTGTTCCAGCGGTCTCACCAGCGAGTTGATGAACAAAAGAACAAAGCCGGCCGAAATGGTCCAGCCGATCAGCAACGCAAAAATCATCGAGACGCTGTTTCTGTGGGCCTTTTGGTAAATCTCCTCAACGGGCTGGGGGATCATGACCCCCCAACCCGGGCCGGGAACCGTTGTCAGACCGGCAATCATGTCACCTTTCAGTGCGGGAGAATAGAATTGTTCTATTCCCGTCTCCCCATTCATCATGCGGGCCACCGAAGATATGCCTGCAATATTTTTGCGCGATGCCACCCAATCCGGCAGCGGATGCGCAAGAACGTTTCCGGCCTTGTCGACGATCGCTGCGTGTCCATTTTTCCCAAACGAAATCTGTTTTCCAAGTTCGATGAAATAGTCCGTACTGATCAGAGCGACGGCCAGCTTGTCGCCGTACCGGCGCGCACCCAGCAACACATTGCCGTGCCGCTGCGTTGGTACAACGTTCGAAAAACCCATTTCTCCGGATTTTGCGATTTTTCTTGCAATAGTCTGAATCTTTTCGCTCAGGGGGGCAACAGATGGTTCTGCGTTCGCGTTGGCTCGCGCAATCAGTTTGCCGGATGGCTCATCAACAATAATGACACTGATGATATTCAGTGCAGACATCAAAGGTTTGAGATCCGTGGTCGTTGCATCTGCCAGCAAGGCCGAGGAAATCGAATTGAAAGTTCCGACCAGATCCGTGTGGTATCGCTTCAGCGCAAAGCCCAGATTTTGCGCCAGCAACAAATGCCGGTCTTTCGCATCTGCAAATTCCAGTTTTTCAGCGTGATTATACGACCACCGTCCAAAGATGGCGGTGGGAAGAATAGCCACGGTCAGAAATGCAATGAGTAAAACGGTACGAATGCGCATGTGCAAACCCCTTCCACCAAGGGTGTTAACACTGTTTCGACATCAGGGAGTTAAGGCGAAGCGGTAGTTGAAAGGCTGGTAAACCGAACCTTTCCCGGATCCGTGCATACTTAAACGAATGTCACCAAATGTGTCAGAACAGACCTTCGATCTGCCCCAGATCATTGAGGAAAATCTTCTCCGAAGACGGTATCTTTGGAAGTCCGGGCATCGTCATGATGGCCCCGGTCACGACAACAATAAAGCCGGCGCCTGCAGCCAGGCGGACTTCGCGGATCGGCACCACATGTCCGGTTGGCGCACCGCGCAAATTCGGATCAGTCGAGAAGGAATACTGCGTCTTGGCCATACAGATCGGCAGATCGCCATATCCCTTGACCTCCCAGTCGCGCAACTGATCGCGGATAGACTTGTCGGCGATCACTTCTTCGGCACGATAAATCCGCTTGGCGATTGTTTCAATCTTGTCGAACAGAGGCATATCATCCGCATAGAGCGGGGCAAATTGCGAGGCTCCGGATTCGGCCAGTTCGACAACTTTCCGGGCGAGATCTTCGATGCCTTCAGAGCCAAGCGCCCAGTGTCTGCAAAGAATAGCCTGCGCGCCCAGCGAGGTGACATAATTCTGGATCGCGGCAATTTCTGCATCGCTGTCCGACACAAAATGGTTGATTGCGATGACGGCCGGAACGCCGAACTGTTTGACATTTTCAATATGCCGCCCCAGATTGGCGCAGCCTTTAGTGACCGCCTTGACATTTTCCGCTGCCAGATCATCCTTGCCGACACCGCCATTCATTTTCAGGGCGCGAACTGTCGCGACGATCACAGCAGCCGACGGTTGCAACCCGGCTTTGCGGCATTTGATATTAAAAAATTTCTCAGCCCCGAGATCCGCTCCAAAGCCCGCTTCAGTGACCACGTAATCAGCGATCCTCAGTGCGGTCGTAGTGGCCACAACCGAGTTGCAGCCATGGGCGATATTCGCAAACGGGCCGCCATGGACAAAAGCCGGATTATTTTCCAGTGTCTGCACCAGATTTGGCTGCATCGCATCTTTCAGCAGAACAGCCATTGCGCCATCGGCCTTGAGGTCTCGCGCATAGACAGCACTCTTGTCACGCCGGTAGCCGATGATAATGTCGCCAAGGCGTTTTTCCAGATCCTTCAGATCGTTCGACAGGCACAGAATCGCCATTACCTCGGAGGCGACGGTGATATCGAATCCGCCCTCGCGCGGAAAACCGTTCGCCACGCCGCCGAGTGAACACACGATCTCGCGCAAGGCCCGGTCATTCATGTCCATGACACGGCGCCAGGCAACGCGGCGCTGATCAATCCCGAGATCATTACCCCAATAAATATGATTGTCGATCATCGCCGACAGCAGATTGTGGGCCGAGGTGATGGCATGAAAATCGCCGGTAAAATGCAGGTTCATATCCTCCATCGGAACGACCTGGGCATATCCGCCGCCTGCCGCACCGCCCTTGATGCCAAAACAGGGGCCAAGCGAGGCTTCGCGAATACAGATGGCGGCTTTCTTGCCGATGCGGTTCAGCCCGTCCCCAAGCCCGACAGTGGTGGTCGTCTTGCCTTCACCGGCAGGCGTTGGATTGATTGCTGTCACCAGGATCAGTCTGCCCATCTTGTTGTCTTTTACCGACCGTATGAAGTCCGCTGAAACCTTGGCCTTGTCGTGGCCATAAGGCAGCAGATGCTCTGTGGGAATGCCGAGTTTGGCACCGATTTCCTGAATGGGTTGTTTTGATGCGGCCCGTGCGATTTCGATGTCGGATTTTGGTGCGCTCATGCTGGATCCCACTGTGACAGATTGACGTGATAAGACGTGTTCGGGTGCAACCATTGCGGCAACTCACCGGTTTTCCGCAATTTGATTGACTAAACATAGCTTTCGCCTTAACCCAAAAATGCTTTGAATGCGACATCACCTGGTACGAAACCTGCCAAATTTTCGTGGTACCAGTGTTGCGGCGCTGATTTTTTCTGGCGTGCCGTATGGAGAGTTGCGAATGTATGAGGGCAACGTGTCTTTGAGACGGTTTGTGTTTCTGGCCCTACCCGACTTTTCGATGATTGCGTTTGCAACGGCGATCGAACCGTTGCGGTTGGCAAACCGGTTTCTCACTGACGATTTTTACTCCTGGAGTGTGGTCTCCGCAGATGGCAATCCGGTGCGCGCCAGCAACGGACTGGAGATCGCAGTTGACGGGTCTTTGGACGCAATTGCCGAATTGCCGAATATGGATGATCGCCCGGACATGGTTCTGGTCTGTGCCGGCATTGATGTCGACCAACTGGAAACAAAGCATACAAGAGCACTGATCCGCCGCCTCTACCGCACCGGTATCGCCATTGGCGGTCTGTGCACAGCCTCGTGGGTGCTGGCTGAGGCAGGCCTTCTCGACGACAAGCAATGCGCCATACACTGGGAAAATCTGCCCGGCTTCATGGAGCGTTTTCCCAAAGCCCATGTTCATGCCGATTTGTTCGAAGTGGATGGCAGATTATATACCTGTGCCGGTGGCACAGCTGCGCTCGACATGATGCTCTACATCATTGCCCAGGATCATGAAGAATCCGTCATCAACCGGATTTGCGAACAGTGCCTGACGGATCGAGTGCGCAGCGCCACAGACCGGCAGAGACTGCCTTTGCGCGCCAGGCTCGGCGTGCAGAATGCACGCCTGTTGAGCATAATCGAGATGATGGAAGCCAACATCTCCGAGCCATTGGCGCTGACCGATATCGCCGCAATCTCGAATCTCTCGCGACGACAGATCGAACGGTTGTTCAGGCAGAATCTGGCCCGTTCCCCGGCGCGCTATTACTCTGAATTGCGGCTTGACCGTGCAAGACATCTGTTGTTGCAGTCCAATCTGCCGATTGTCGATGTGGCAATAGCCAGCGGTTTCGTCTCGGCATCGCATTTCTCCAAATGTTATCGCGATCAGTTCGGGCGCTCGCCCCAGGTCGAGCGCCGTGAAAAAGAACGGGCCCAGAGAGCCGCAACCGCCGATCTGGCTCCAGGCTTCGTGATTGAAGAAAGTCTGTCAGCGCCGGTCTGAGTGCTGGACACGCCAGTACCGAATTGGCATAGTCCGGCGCAAATCAATAAGCCCGCCGGCAGTTTCACATCCCCCGGTGCTGCATCCGGGTAAAGGATCTACAAGCCATGAAAAACTTCCTGCTTCGCATTTTCACATGGTGGAACGGCCATACCATCGGCACCAATTTCTACCTGTGGCGAAAAGGCGAGCGTGTCGGCGAGGATGAGGCTGGCAACGTCTATTATCGCGCCGAAAAGGATACACGCCGCATGGTGATGTACAATGGCGAGGCGGATGCATCCAAAATTCCAGCCGGCTGGCACGCCTGGATGCATCATCGCACGGATGTTGCGCCGGTCGACCAGAGCTATGTTGCCAAAGACTGGCAATTGCCACATCAGGCCAATATGACGGGCACTGCTCTGGCTTACCGCCCGCCAGGTTCGATCATCACACCTGAAACCCGCCCCCATGTATCCGGCGATTACGAACCCTGGACACCCTAAGCCTCCAGACTTTCGCCGCATTTATCCGCAATTGACACTTGGCGTTCCCGAAAGGGTTTCCAGGGAAATGATAATGACAACCGCGATGCATGATCAGATACGATTTTGGCGACTGACACTGGCCGTGCTGTGCGGCATCGGCAGCTTGCTGGCTCTCAGCCTTCAGACCACACAGGTCTTTGCCTCCGATAAACTCAGCAATCCGGTTGCCGTATTCGCCGGCCTCGACAAGATCACCGGCCGGATTACCGCGTTTGATGTCTATATCGACGAAACCGTCCAGTTCGGGGCTCTGCAGGTCACGCCGCGTGTGTGCTATTCACGCCCCCCCACCGAGCCGCCCAACACCACTGCCTTTGTCGAAGTTGACGAAGTTACCCTGCACAACGAGATCCGCCGCTTGTTCGGTGGCTGGATGTTCGCGTCAAGTCCGGGCCTGAAAGGCGTTGAACATCCGGTTTATGACGTCTGGCTGACTGGCTGCAAGGAAGACACAGCCGTTGTCCCGCCGGAAAACGCCGGCTAGGTGATCGTGTCATAGCGAAAGAAATCGCTGTCGACCTGCAAGGCGTTCTGCAAAAGCTCATTATATTGCGCGCGTGGCACCTCATGCGCCCCAAATCGTCTCAGGTGGTCGGTCACGAACTGGGTGTCCAGCAGCGCGAAATTTCCGGCTTTCAAGCGGTTTCTGAGATGTACAAGTGCTACTTTTGAAGCATCCGGCATTCGAGAAAACATGCTTTCACCGAAAAACGCGCCGCCAATGTGAATGCCGTAGAGCCCGCCCATCAAAGCACCTTCCTGCCAGCATTCAACAGTATGGCAGAACCCCATTTGAAATAATTCGCCGTATAAATCGCGAATGGGCTGATTGATCCAGGTTTCCCGGCGCTCCGATGTCAATTCGGCGCAGCCTGAAATGACGCCCTCGAAATCACTGTCGATGCGAATTTCAAATACATTCTGGCGAAGGGTTTTGGCGAGGCTGCGCGGCACATGAAAATCGTCAAGCGGGATGACGCCGCGCTGATCCGGTTCAATCCAGTACAGCGTCGGATCATCAGCGGATTCGGCCATTGGAAACAGTCCGCAAGCATAGGCTTTCAGAAGCACTTGCGGTGTTATTTTCATTTGCTCTGCGTCATACTCAGTCATCAGGATTGCCGGTCAGACGTGTCTCTCCAGTGAACTTCCAGACAGGCCAGTGATCTTCCAGACAGGCCAGTGATCTTCCAGACAGGCCAGTGATCTGCCAGACATAAACGTCCTGCGGGTGCAAACCTATAGATCCAGATGTTTTTCCAGCCAGTGGATATCATACATGCCATTGGCAATATCGGGATTATCAACCAGTTCCACAAAAAGCGGAATGGTGGTCTTGATGCCATCGACAACATATTCCCCCAGAGCGCGGCGCAGCCGCATCATGCATTCCACACGGCTGCGGCCATGGACGATCAGTTTGCCGATCAGACTGTCATAATGCGGCGGTACCAGATAGCCTTGGTAAACCGCTGAATCGACCCGCGTTCCCAGTCCGCCAGGCGGATGATAATAGGTAATGCGGCCGGGCGATGGGGCAAAGGTGGCCGGGTCTTCCGCATTAATGCGGCATTCGATGGCATGGCCGGAAAACTCTACGTCTTCCTGCTTCAGCGTCAGGTGCCCCCCTGCGGCAATGCGGATCTGCTCATGCACCAGATCAATACCGGTGATCGCTTCCGTAACAGGGTGCTCAACCTGCAGACGCGTGTTCATTTCGATAAAATAGAACTCGCCGTCTTCATAGAGGAATTCGATTGTACCAACGCCGGAATAGCCAAGATCGGCCATTGCCTTTGCGACGATCCCGCCGATCCGATTGCGCTGTTCATCATTAAGCGCTGGCGAGGGAGCTTCCTCCCAGACCTTCTGATGACGGCGCTGCAGCGAACAGTCGCGCTCGCCAAGGTGAATAGCGTTGCCCTGCCCGTCTCCCAGAATCTGTATTTCGATATGACGCGGTTTTTCAAGATATTTCTCGAGATAGACGGTGTCATCACCAAAGGCGGCTTTGGCTTCCGAGCGGGCGGACTGCAAAGCATCTGACAAATCTGCTGCAGTCTTGGCCAGCTTCATGCCTCGGCCACCGCCGCCGGCGGATGCCTTGACCAGCACCGGATAGCCGATTTCCTCGGCCACCTTTGCGGCCTCGGCATCGTCCGTCACGCCACCATCGGAGCCGGGGACTACCGGAATTCCAAGCTTCTTGACTGTTTCCTTGGCGGCAATCTTATCGCCCATAACCCGGATATGTTCGGATTTCGGCCCGATAAAGGTAATATTATGCGCTTCAAGTATTTCGGCGAATCGCGCGTTTTCGGATAGAAATCCGTAGCCCGGATGAACCGCTTCAGCGCCGGTGATCTCACAGGCAGCCAAAATTTCGGGAATGTTGAGATAGCTCTGGGCCGCCGGCGGTGGGCCGATGCACACGCTTTCATCGGCGAGGCGGACATGCATCGCATCCTGGTCCGCAGTCGAGTGAACCGCAACTGTCTGGATACCAAGTTCCTTGGCAGCACGCAGAATACGCAGGGCGATTTCGCCGCGATTGGCAATCAGAATTTTGTTGAACATGTAATGCCTATTCGATGGTCAGGAGAGGTTCGCCATACTCTACAGGCTGACCGTTCTCGATGAATATCTCGGTCACCTTGCCTGCCCTGTCCGCTGATATCTGGTTCATATGCTTCATGGCTTCGACGATAACGATGGTTTGACCAACGGCAACAGTATCTCCGACTTTCACAAAGGCGGCAGCGCCGGGTTCCGGTGAAAGATAGGCTGTGCCGACCATCGGCGACTTGACAGAATGGCCTTTTGGCGCAGCGTTTGCAGCCTGCTCCTCAGGTGTTGCCGAAGAGGCAGGCGCTGCCGCAGTCGCCGGCATTGGCGCACTGGCCACGGCCGGAGCCATTGTCATGGAAATATGTCGGGCTACCCGGATATGAAGATCGCCTTGTTCCACTTCGATCTCGGTCAGATCCGTCTCATTCAGGATGACCGCCAACTGGCGAATGAGTTCCTGATCTATTTTGCTGTCTTTAGACATAGTGCCTCATTTATCCATGCCCCTGACCGGGGTCAATTTTCTACAATACATCATTGTTCACCTCAAGCGCGAGCAAATTGCCGCACATTGCGAGCCTGCAAACCACGGGATTGCTCGATCACGGGAACAGCTTCACCAGCTACCTGGCAGAACACCGGTTCACCATAAAATATGCCGGCGATGGAACCGCAAATCTGCCGCTGTCGATTTTCCGACAGATCCAGGGTCAGGCCATTTTTGATATGAACGGTATTGTCTGTCATTACGCTCTGCAATGTACACTACAGGATAGAACCTTATAGGAAGAAGCAGTGAAGAATGGAAGGCAAAGCACCGCGCCGATGCTCAGATAACTGGCAGTGCTAATATTTTGCCATTCTTGCGGCCGCACGAAGCCTGCAAAATCCCCCGTCTGGCCGAAATTTCCGGCCGAATCAAGAATCGGCGATCAAATAAATCCTCATTTCGCACGCCGTCACCGCAGGCACCGCTACTCTTGAGCCGTGACACTTTCGACACAGACTCAAGATGCACCATTACAGCCGTTCGACAACATCGTCTTTCCAGGGCCCGCGACAGGCTTCCGTTCATTTTCCCAATCCTTTGACTCAGATCAATGCCGCAAGCGGTGAACGGAATACGTTTGAATTGTTGCAGTGCGGTATGTCTCTTGGTTTTGATTGAATCGAGGGGGGCCGCAAGACCCGAAAGGACACACAATGGGACAACAAATTACACGCAGAGCAGTGCTGTTATCAGGCGCTGCCGTGATCGCGATGGCCACGTTCGCCAGCGCACAGGTAACCCTCTTCCCTGAAGTCGAAGAGGCAATGGCGCGGGCGGCCACAATGGACTGGGCGACGCCGGAATCCGAGCGAGGCGGCCTCTTTCTGGTGGCGCAGTTTGATTCAAGCGGTCCCGATGCCTGGGACCCGGCAGCGCATCCGCTGGTCTACATCACTTCCGAAAGCCACGACAACGACAACCCTGACCGGACTATTGCAGGCGGCTTTGCCGGGTTTCACCTGATCGACGGCTATTCCAAGGAAGTCGTGGCAGAATTCATCGCCGTGACAACGCCCGAAACCAGTGGCCTGCGCGCCGGACCGCACGGGGTTAATGTCTCGCCCGACGGTCGCTGGGCCTATGTCGGCTGGTCAGAAATCGACGACAGTCCGACGCAATACACGTCCTATGTCGCGATCGTGAATATGCAGACGTTGAAGATTGACAAGCTGCTCAAGCAGCAAAGCTATTATCAGGGCGAATTGCGCGCCCAACGGCTGCACCACATTCAATCCTGGCGTGATGTGGACGGGAACGACCGCACTATTCTGCAGTGGGGCTTTGGCGCCAATGGCGGACCGCACCATATCCTGGATCCCAATGATGACAACCGGGTTGTACGTTCGATCACCTATGACGATGTTCAGGTCATGGGCCATCCGTTCACCACACCCAGCCCGGACGGCAAGACAGTCTATGTATCAATCGGTTCGCCCGAACTGCGCGAAGCTCCGTTCAAAGGTGCCGGGATTGCAAAGGTCGATATGGAAACCGGTTTTGTCACCAATATCATGGGCGTCGGCAATCATCCGATTGGCATCACTCATGATGTGGACGGGCGCTATACCTATGTTATCGATGGCTCCAACAGCTTGGTTTATAAAATCGACAATGACACCAACGAAGTGGTTGGCCATACCAGCGCCGGTGTCGCAGGCCCCTATGGGCTCGCGATGAACTGGGACGAGAGCCTGATCTTCACGGTCGGTAAAGGCGAAGGCACCCACAATGTCGGTTCTGTCGTTGGCGTTGTGAATGTAAAGCCCTTCACAAGTTATACTGGGCTGCGCCAGCAACCGATTTTCATGGGCGGCTCGGCGTCCAGCCTTGACCACGCGATTCTGCACCCGGACCCCGAAGTGAATGAAATTTGGGTGTCCAACATGAAGGGTTGGGAAACCATTGTGCTCGACCTTGATACATTCAAGCCTTCGGACTGGATCAAGACCCCCAACGGAGGCGATACGCACTCGGGCGGTTTTGTTCGCTATGCATCTGATTTCACCGGCGAACTGCTCGTCGACCAAGGTGGGGTGAAGTCCGAATCCATTCGTGAGTTGATCCGTCAGGCCAAAGCCGCCTGATAGCTCAAGGTAGCATTTTCCGAATAGATGCAAACCGGTGATCGCAGCGTAGACAATGCGTTGCGATCACATCTAAACACACCTCGCGGGGGCGAACACAACCCGGCGGGTACCGGACAATAGACAGTAAGGATATGAGGAATGCCAAATTTCGACAGACTTTTTCCATCCATCGCCAAAATGATGGCAGCCGCACTTTTGCTGGCCAGCAGCGGGACTGTAATGGCTGCAGACCACCAGGACACACCGATTGAAAAAGGCAGGCAGCTTTTCACGGAATCTGCAGGTGAAACCGGCTGTGCCGTCTGTCACGGTGAAACGGCAGTGGGCAATCCCGACACTGGCGCCCCCTTCATTCAGGGTATCAGCCGTGCACGCCTTAATGCGGCGCTGACCGGCGCAGTTCCGGCCATGGAATATTTCAAGCTAAACCGTGGTGACACCGACGCTATCTTCGAATTCCTGCAATATATGAGCCATGCCGAAGATCTGGTGCTGAACGAAGACGCTGCGGCGGGCAAGGAAATCTTTGACAAAACCGCCGGCGGTGTGGGGTGTCAGGCCTGCCACGGGGCAGACGGCAGCGGTGATAGCGCGCCCGACATTCGGGGACGCGATGCGCGGGCCATTCTAGATCAGCTGCGACGCAACGAAAATATGGAATTCATCAAGCTGAACCGAAAACAGGTCGATCAGGTTGCAGCCTATCTCGACTATCTGCACGCGCTGGAGACGCACTGATCTCAATGGCCTAGATCGCTTCACGGCTACATTGAACCATTTGACCGGTTTTGCTCGTTTGCCGGCTAGGCACACTTCGCGCCGTGGTCTTCATGACCACAAGCGGAGTGTAACGACGTCCGGCGGGCGTGCAAATCAGGCCTTCGGTGCTCCATATCAGCCCACCGGACAGCGTTAGCCAACTTGCCCGATTTAGACAACCGAATTGGAAAGGATCAACGTTGCCGTCATCAGATCGTTTCATGATTAAATCGCACCATGAGACGATCTGGAATGTGCGTTTTGCACACCGAAAGCTTTAGTAGGAAGCCACGTACAATCTCAGGCAACGCGCCGGGGCCGTCGCCAGATATCTGCAGGCAGTGTTATTTTCCCACTTTTGCGGCAGCGCAACACGTGCTACATGCGGCGCAGTTTTGCAGTATTCGGGAGAGTGAAGTCTTGTTAAACCAAGCTTCCGCCGAAGGAGCAACCGCCCCGGAATCTCTCAGGCATCGGGACCGAATGCTGCGTTGAAACTCCGAAGAGTGTCACAGGACAATCCTGCTGACCGCCGAAGGAGCAACCGTCCGCTGGCTGGCCAGAAATGGCGAGACATGTTCCGATGAGCGGAATAGCAGACGCGAATCTCTCAGGCCAGTGACGGATGGGGCATGTCAGTGTTCGCAACAGCACATTGGTGCGCCGCGAATTGGGAAAGGACATGCCATGACATCACGTTCAAAATCGACCGGAAAAACCACTCGCCTCTCAAAACCGGTACGCCCTGCAAAACCAGCGCGTGATGCCAAGCGCGTTGCGGTCATCGGGGCCGGTATTACCGGAACGACCACTGCCTATCAGCTCGTCAAACGCGGTTTCGACGTCACCTTGTTCGACCGCCAGCCCTATGCGGCGATGGAGACCAGCTACGCCAATGGCGGGCAATTATCAGCCTCCAACGCCGAGGTCTGGAACAGCTGGGCGACAGTTGCCAAAGGACTCAAATGGATGCTGAAGCCGGGTGCGCCCCTGCTGGTCAACCCAAAGCCCTCCTGGCACAAATTCTCATGGATGGCTGAATTCATGGCCAATATCCCGAATTACGAACGTAATACGATTGCCACCGCGCGGTTGGCCGTGGAAGCCCGTGAGCAGTTGATGGAAGTTGCGGAAGCAGAAAACATTGATTTCAACTGCGAAAAGCGCGGCATCCTGCATTTCTACACCAACGAGAAAGACTTTGAGCACGGCCGCAAGGTCACCGAACTGCTCAAGAAAGGCGGGCTTGAGCGCGAGGAACTGAGCGCTCCCCAAGTGCTTGAAACCGAACCTGCCCTGACCGGAAATTTTGTCGGCGGGTATCTGACTAAAACGGACTTCACCGGCGACATCCATAAATACACCAATGCGCTCGCCGAGGCGTGCAAGCGTCTTGGCGCAACACTGGCTTTCGCAACCGACATCAGGGACGTTGCCGCCGATGGCAATGGCGTTACCATCATCCACCGCCCGGCTGAATTTCATGGTGAAGCCACCACCGCTTCGCATTTCGATGACGTGGTGGTCTGTGCCGGGGTCCGCTCTCGCACGCTGGCAGCCAAATTTGGTGACAGAGTCAATATCTATCCGGTCAAGGGCTATTCCCTGACCATTCATCTGGACACCGAACACGACAGGGATGCGGCACCCTGGGTAAGTCTGCTCGATGATCACGCCAAGATCGTTTCAAGTCGCTTGGGCGAAGATCGCTTCCGCGTTGCCGGCACGGCGGAATTTAACGGTTATAACAGGGATATCCGCGCCTCGCGCATCGATCCGCTGATCAGTTGGTGTCATCAGCTTTTTCCCGGCATGAGCACACGGCAATATGAACCCTGGGCAGGGTTGCGTCCGATGCTGCCAACCATGCTGCCGAAAGTTGAACGCGGAAAAAACCCCCATGTCTTCTACAACACCGGGCATGGGCATCTGGGTTGGACACTGTCAGCTGCAACGGCAAATATCATCGCCGATGCGGTTCTGGAAGGCTATGCGGGTACCACCCACATTGCCGGACATGATGTCAGCAATCCGGTGACGGGCAAGGCTGCATAAGTGCGGCCCACTCGCCACCGTATATTGTCGGCTCAGCGGAAGCAGTAGGCCGGACGGCGCTGGAACAGGTTGAACTGACATTCATTGGTAACGGCCCCGGTGACAGCACCTGCAGCTGCACCGATGGCAGCGCCGCCGCCAATGGAGCCACCGGTCGCTGCTGCAAGACCTGCACCAGCGGCAGCACCAGCACCGGCACCTGTCAGCGCCCGCTCACCCGGAGTTGAACCACAGGCCGCAAGGGCCAGCGTTGTGCCGAAGATTACCGTCATGCCAAAATGACGGACGACAGAATTTTTTGCTCGAAGTGCAGTCATGAGAAAATCCTTTGTCTTGTGCGGCACACCTGTCCGCAGCCGTTGCCAGAGATGGCAGGGGATGTGGATTATGAACAATAAAACAACCCTTGCCTAGGTGATAGAATGCTCAGAGCGCTTACTTTGTTCCTCGTTTGTCAATTGTTTGGTGAATTTTTTGTTCGTTTCACCGCGATTCAACTGCCCGGCCCGCTTGTCGGAATGATGATATTGCTTGTTGCGCTCTTCATCTGGAGCAAGGGTGAAACGCCGGCGGTCGGTCGCGAGAATGCACCGATTGACCGCACTGCGCAGATGATTCTCGGCAATCTGTCTTTATTGTTCGTCCCTGCTGCAGTTGGTATTGTCCAGCATCTGCCATTGCTCACCGATTATACTTTGGCACTGACACTGACCATACTGGGTTCTACCTTGCTGACACTTCTGGTTACTGTGGCCGTGTTTCGGCTGTTAAGTGCCAACAGGGAATTATCCTGACATGGTGCCGGAAATAGATGGCAGCCTGTTTGAAGTGTGGGTCTATCTGTCCCAGACGCCTCTGCTCTGGCTGACGGCAACGCTGCTTGCCTATGTGGCTGCGGACTGGATGTCTCAAACCATGAACCGGCACCCTCTGGTCAATCCG
>CAXBCI010000035.1:0-39298 GCA_963974065.1 uncultured Hyphomicrobiales bacterium
GCCTTGCCGATGAACTGATCTGGAGCATCAAATGGTTCAATGTAACCATGAAACGGTCTCGCATCCCGAAGACCAGAAAGGCTGATCATGAGCATATCTGAAAAACGACCGGATCACAGCAGCCTCAGCCCGCGCAAACGCCAGGCGATTTTCCGTGCCACGCATCGCGGCACCAGAGAAATGGATATTCTCCTGGGCGGCTTTGTCGAACACAGGATTCACGGATTCTCTGACGCGGATATGGATGATCTGGAACACCTCATGGAAGCGCCGGACTGGGATATCTATAAATGGGTGACAGGGACCCTGCCGGTTCCGGGGAATTATGACACATCCCTGTTTCAGCGCTGGGTCGCCTATCAGATGCGCAAATCCAAACAGTAGCACATTTTGTAACCGGCGAAGGCTGACAGACATCCATGTCGATGCGACTGAAACTGAAGACGCTATTTCAAAGCGGTGAGCGGGTTACTCTGAGTGGTGTCGCTGACGGCGCGGAAGGCTATGTTCTTGCGGAAATGCTCAGCCACAATCCGTCCATCGGGGAGTGGTGTTATGTGGCGCGTGACAGCCGGCGGGCGGAGTTGCTGCGCCAGTCGCTGGATTTCTTTGCGCCCTCTGCCGAGGTCGTCTTCATCCCGGCCTGGGACTGTCTGCCCTATGACCGTGTTTCGCCAACGCCGCAGGTCAGTGCCCAACGCATGACCGCGCTGGCGCGGTTGCAGACACCGCCGGGCAAAGGCAGTCAGCGGATTATTCTGATGACCGCCAATGCGGCGCTGCAAAAATCACTTCCACCGAGTGTTATTCCCAAACGTGTGTGGCGTACCAAACCTGGGCAAATCGTTTCCATGGGCGATCTGGTGGCATGGCTGGAAGGCAACGGCTTTCTGCGCGTGCCAAATGTTCGCGAAACCAGCGAATATGCCGTCCGCGGTGGCATTCTCGACTTGTTTCCGCCAGGAGACGAGGCGCCGATAAGGCTGGATTTCTTCGGCGACACGCTGGAATCGCTGCGCCACTTCGATCCCGAAACACAGCGCACTACCGAATCCCTTGCCGAGCTGAATCTCGTTCCTGCCAGCGAAGCCATTTTGGATGACGACCGGATCCAGCGCTTCCGGCAGAATTACCGTGCCGCAAACGGAACGGTCACGAAGGACGATCCGCTGTATGAAGCTGTCAGCGAGGGGCGGCGCTATCCGGGACTGGAACACTGGCTGGGTTATCTGGAGCCGGAACTCGTCCCGGTGCTGAGTTTTTTGCCCGAAGCGCCGGTGGTGCTCGACCATCTGCTCGATGATGCCCTGGATGACCGTTCCAGCCAGATCGAAGATCATTATCAGACCCGGCTGGAGCACAAAGGTGAGGGTGCCATTTATCGCCCTTCTGAACCTGATCTGCTGTATCTGAATTCCGCAAGTTGGAGCGAATTGCTGCAACAGCACCGGACTGTATCACTCACGCCCTTCGATGTGCTGCAGGAAAGCCATGCAGGCAAGGTTGTCCTGATGGGCGGGCGTCAGAGCCGAACCTTTGCCGCAGAACGCGCTGCCAGTGACCAAAACGTGTTTGATGCGCTGATTGCCCATGTGACCAGCCTTGCAGAAGCCAAGAACCGGGTCCTGATTGCATCATGGAGCGAAGGTTCGCGGGACCGATTAGCCCAGGTTCTGCAGGATCACGGTCTGACGCGGCAGCGTCTGATCAATTCCTGGACCGAGGCCAAGGGCTTGCAGAACGGCACTGTCGGTCTGTCAGTTCTTGAAGTCGAAAGCGGATTTTCGTTTGATCGGTTTGCCTTTATCGGCGAGCAGGATGTACTCGGCGACCGGCTGGTGCGCAAAGGCAAGCGCAAACGCCGTGATGCTGATGTCCTGACGGAAGCTGCCAGCCTCAATGAGGGCGATTTCGTCGTGCATGTGGAACACGGCATTGCACAATTTGCCGGATTGCAAACCATCTTGGCTGCCGGTGCACCGCATGATTGTCTGGAACTGATCTATTCGGGCGGCGACAAACTGTTTCTGCCCGTTGAGAATATTGAACTGCTGACAAGATACGGCTCTGAAGGCAGCGAAACAGTTCTCGACAAACTGGGCGGTGTCGCCTGGCAGGCGCGCAAGTCGAAACTGAAAAAACGCATCCGCGATATGGCGGAAGCCTTGATTAAGGTTGCTGCCGCCCGCGCCCTGAAAACCGCCACGCCACTGACCCTGGACGATGGCGTCTATGACGAGTTTGCCGCACGGTTCCCCTATGACGAGACCGATGACCAACTGAGCGCAATTGATGCCATCGCAGATGATCTTGGCTCAGGCCGACCGATGGATCGTCTGGTGTGCGGCGATGTCGGCTTCGGCAAGACTGAAGTTGCGCTGCGCGCTGCCTTCATTGCGGCCATGTCAGGGCGGCAGGTTGCGATTGTTGTGCCGACAACCTTGCTGGCGCGCCAGCATTTCAAGACCTTTGCCGACCGGTTTTCCGGATTGCCGGTGAACGTGCGCCACGCCTCGCGTCTGGTGCCGGCCAAGGATTTGAACGAAACCAAGGCCGGGCTTGAAACCGGCGAGGTGGATATTGTTGTGGGAACCCATGCATTGCTCGGCAAGTCGATCCAGTTCCGGGATCTGGGCTTGCTGATCATCGATGAAGAACAGCATTTCGGCGTGCGCCACAAGGAACGGCTGAAAGAGCTGAAATCTGATATTCACGTATTGACGCTGACAGCCACACCGATCCCGCGCACCCTGCAACTGGCCCTGACCGGGGTTCGCGAATTGTCCCTGATCAGCACTCCGCCTGTCGACCGTCTGGCCGTCCGCACCTTTGTGTCGCCGGTCGATCCGGTCACCATTCGCGAAGCCCTGCTGCGCGAGCATTTTCGAGGTGGGCAAAGTTTTTATGTATGTCCGCGGGTTTCTGATCTGGCAGAGCGGAAAGCGTTTCTGGAGCAGCACGTGCCGGAAATCAAAGCAATTGTCGCCCATGGCCAGATGCCGCCGCGCGAGCTTGATGATGTAATGAACGCGTTTTATGACGGGCAGTATGATGTGCTGCTGTCAACGACGATTGTGGAATCCGGCCTCGACATTCCGACTGCCAACACGCTGATTATCCACCGTGCTCATATGTTTGGGCTGGCGCAGATGTATCAGTTGCGCGGACGGGTGGGGCGCTCCAAAACCCGCGCCTATGCGCTATTTACCGTACCAACCAACATGAAATTGACTACGACGGCAGACCGCCGGTTGCGGGTGCTGCAATCGCTCAACAGTCTGGGCGCCGGTTTTGAACTGGCCAGCCATGACATGGATATCCGCGGCGCCGGCAATCTGCTTGGCGAGGAACAGTCAGGTCATATCCGCGAGGTCGGATTTGAGCTGTATCAGCAAATGCTGGAAGAAGCGGTTGCCGGGTTGAAATCCGGTGATCTGGACTCGGACATCCCGGATCACTGGTCACCGCAGATCACTCTTGGTCTGGCGGTCATGATACCGGAGAGCTACGTGCCGGACCTGCAGTTGCGGCTGTCGCTTTACAAGCGACTGTCAGCGCTGGAAACAGCCCAGGAGATTGATGATTTCGGCGCAGAACTGATTGATCGCTTCGGACCGCTTCCAGAAGAAGTCGACCACCTGCTGAAACTTGTATTCGTCAAGCAGCTCTGCCGGCGCTGCAACATCGAAAAAGTCGATGCGGGACCCAAAGGCATGGTCTTTACGCTGCGCAATGGCACCTTTCCCAATCCGGCAGGTCTTATTCAGTATATCGCAGATCAGGGGACGCTTGCCAAAATCCGGCCAGATCAGAAAATCGTTTTGATCCGCGACTGGCCAAAACCGCTGCAACGGTTGAAAGGTGCTGCCGTGACGCTGTCACAATTGGCGGGAATTGCCGAAGATGCGGATCAGGAAGCGGCCTGATCCCAAGCATCCGTTGCCGTGCGGGTAATCGCTTCGGCCAGAGTTTCCGGTTCCTGCGCGCCCATGACCGCATATTTCTGACCGAGAATGAAGCAGGGAACACCGGAAATTCCGAGTTTCTGAGCTTCACCAATCTGCTTTTTTACGATGTCTTTCGCCAAATCGGTATGCAATTTGTCGAGAATTTCGTCATCATCCATACCGATTTCAGCCGACAAGGATGCCAGCACGTCATCATCGCCGATATTCTGGCCCTCAAGAAAATAGGCCTGAAATAGCCGTTCAGCCATCTGGTTCTGCAACTCTTCCTGTTCGGCCCAGTGGATGAGACGGTGTGCGTCCAATGTATTCGACGAATATTCAATCAGGTCAAAGGCAAAGGGTATGTCCATCGCCGCGCCGGTTTCCTCAATCTGGGAATAGGCAATCTGGGCGCGCTCCTTGCCGCCGAATTTTTCCGCCAGATAATCTGCTCTGGGTTTCCCCTTTTTCGGCAGCGTGCCATCCAGCTGGAAAGGGAGCCAGTGCACATCCAGTTGAATGCCATCAAGCAAATCGCTGGCAAGATCGAGCCGCTTTTTCCCAATATAGCACCAGGGACACATCACGTCTGAGACGATTTCGACCCTGACAGTTTGCATGGTTACGACCTTTTGTTTGAACCGGCCGGTTACTACCGGGCCGGGCGCTCTCAGATCAACGAACTGCACTCAGGCCATCAGTCTGAAGTCCGGTTTATTGTGCCGCCCACCATGTGGCGGGCTGATACCCATAGATGGACGTTTTTTCTGGAACTGCAATACGCGTTCGCCGTGCAAGCCACTGGCCGGGGGTGTGAAACAGGGGAATGAAATATTTTCCCGAAACAACCATGCGGTCAAAGGCTCGTACAGCAGTGACGAAATCCTCGCGATCACGTGCCGCCACCAGCGCGTCGATCATCGCATCAATCGCCGGATCGCTGGCACCGGACAGATTGAGGCTGCCCTCGGTGTTTGCGGCGACCTGTCCCCAGCGGCCATATTGCTCTGAACCAGGCGACAGGGATGCAGAGTAGGTGTGAATCAGCAGATCGAAGTCGAAGCGTTTCCAGCGTTCCCAATATTGCGCGGAATCCACCGTGCGGATTGTCATTTCGATGCCAACGCGCTCGACGTTACGCTGAAGTGCCAGGGCCAGCCGTTCCTCCTGCTGAGCCTTGCTCATGAATTCAACAGACAGCTGTTCGCCGGTTTCGGCGTTGACCATTTTACCGTCTTTCAGCACATAACCGGCCTCGCGGAACAATTGCACGGCTGTGCGCAGGTTTTTGCGGTCGCCGCCGCTGCCATCGCTGCTCGGCGGCGCATAGGTTCCATCGAGTACATCCGGAGAAACCTGGTCGATATAAGTTCCCAAAAGGGCTTTTTCTGCCTCATCGACCGGGCGCTGGTAGGACGATAATTCGGAATTGTGAAACAGGCTCGCGGTGCGTTCATAGGCTCCGGCAAACAGATTTGTATTGACCCATTCAAAATCGAACAGATAGGTGAAGGCTTCACGAACGCGTTTGTCGGCGAATTTATCCTGCCTTGTGTTGAAAATGATCGCCTGCATCCCGGACGGGGTAGCGGTCTGGTAAGTGTCCAGTACGATCTGGCCATTACGCACCGCTGGAAAATCATAATCGCCCGACCAGCGTGCCGGATTGCCTTCTGGATTGGTGTCGAACAGGCCCTTGCGGAAAGCCTCAAAGCGGGAACTTTCCTCACGATAATAATCAATGATAATTTCGTCAAAATTATCAAAGCCGGCGCGGACCGGAAGATCCCTGGCCCAATAATCAGGGTTCTTCTTCAGCACCACCCGGGTGCCCGGATTGACATCGGAAATCACATAAGGCCCGGAGCCGAGGATGGGCGTCAGATTTGATTGGTCAAATGTATCAAAGTCGATGGCGTGTTTTGGAAGGATCGGAATAATTCCCAGCAGCAGCGGCAATTCGCGATTCTTTCCATCGCCCAGATTCATCCGGACACCGCGTTCTCCAATGCGTTCCACGCTTTCAATCGCCTGCATCCAGCGGCTGTAGGGCGGCCGGCCTTTTTCGCGGAACAGATCAATCGTGAACAGAATATCATCCACCTTGATCGGCTCACCATCTGAAAATTTCGCGTCCGGATGAATCGTCACCTCAAGGAATGTGCGCTCCGGGTCCGTCTTGATCGTGTCTGCAATCAGACCATACATGGTGAAGGCTTCATCCCGATTGCGGAACATCAGCCCTTCATAGACATTTGATCCCAGAACGCCGTCCATCAGGCCGCGGGGCGCAACACCGCGGACGATAAATTGGTTCAGGCTGTCGAACGAGCCATTAAAGCCATAAGCGATGCGGCCACCTTGCGGCGCATCGGGATTAACATAGGAAAAATTATCAAAATCCGCGGGCAATTCGGGCTGGCCGTGCATGGCCAGGCCGTGCGGCGGGTTGGCGACCTCACCGGTGTATTCCTCTCCGGCAGGAGCGTCCTGTGCGCGTTCAGCCGCCGATACCGGGCCGCCGGCCAGCGGATACAGCAGAATCAAAAACAGGCCCAAAATGGTGAACCAGCTATTGTTGCCCGTTAAAACGGGCCTTTCTGTGGAAATCACACCATCCTCCTGAATTACAAAAAAACTAGGGTCTGAACTCAATTTGCAAACTCATCAATTCAACCGCTTAATTGAGTCCAGACCCAAAAACTCGAATCATCAATCAATCTGTCGAAGGAGTATGGCGCATCCATGAAGCGGCTTGCAATGCGGGCCAAAAATTGTTGTCGTAACCTCGTTGCCGCCGCAGACGTCTATTTATCGCCTTATTTGTTCCTCACGCAGGCTGAAAGCTGAACTTTGTCCAACATGACAAAATTACAATTTGCGACCTGGCGGCAAATTTGCGAAACACAGCATTACCTTTGATAAGTACAGATCGAACAATCCTGCCATCATATGGCACCCAGTCGAACCAAGAGCAGTGAACATGTCCCTTTTGAATCAGAAATTCGCAACCGCAACGATGATTGCAGCAGCTGTTCTGGCTGTTGGTCTTGGCGGAGCTGTGCATGCCCAGGAAAAGAATCCGGCTGAGGCCGCCTGGGTGAAGGTGTGTAACCAGGATCCGAATACCGAAAAGGATGTCTGTCTGACCACTCAGGAAATCCGCGCCGACACCGGTCAGTTTCTGGCATCAGTCGCCGTGCGCGAGATCGGTGGCACCGAGAAACAGAGCCTGGTCATTGCCGTACCGCCGGGGATGCTTATTCAGCCGGGTCTGAGGCTGCAGGTGGACAAAAACAAGCAGAAGGAAATCAAATACGGTATTTGTTTCCCCAATGCCTGTTATGCGGAATTGCCAATAGACCCTGCAGTGGTCACGGAAATGAAGCGCGGTAATGAGTTGATACTGACAACGCTCAATCAACAGGCCAAAGCGATCAATTTCAAACTTACCCTGATCGGGTTTACTGCAAGCTATGATGGCAGTCCCATTGATCCGGCACAGTTGAAGGTTCAGCAGGAGAAACTGCGTGAAGAGTTGCAGCAGAAAGCTGAAGCTGCACGCCAGCGCCTGATTGAACAGCAGCAAAAGCCCGCCGCGAATTAATCGGCGCTTCCGGCCGCAAGCCGCTACCGGCGGTCGGGTCTTCGTTGTGACGTATTACATTTTTGGAATATCCTGATTAAAAAAACGAAAGTCTTCTTTTACAATGGCTCTTAAGAACACACAGCTATTCGCTCGATTGCTACCGCTTGTTGGTTTGCTGCTTGCTGCGGCGTATTCTGGAGCGGCTTCCGCTCAGGAAACAGCTTCGCCTGGAAACCAATGGACCAAACTGTGTACTGTTGAAAAAAAGTCCAAAACCAAAGTTTGTCTGGTCACTCAGGAAATCCGCTCTGCGACCGGTCAGTTTCTGGCTTCTGTTGCAGTTCGCGAAATCAATGGCCCGGAGAAACAGACTGTGGTTATTTCGGTTCCACCGGGAATGCTGCTGCAGCCCGGCATGCGCCTGCAGGTCGATGACCACGAAGAGCAAGAAGTCAAATACGGTATCTGTTTTCCGAAATACTGCTATTCGGAACTTGCCATAAAACCGAGTTTCATTGCCGAAATGAAGGGTGGCGAGAAGCTTGTTGTTACCGCTTTCAGCCAGCAGGGTAAAGCAATCGGCTTTGAGCTGACGCTGGCGGGATTCACATCAAGCTATGATGGCGATCCGATCGATCCGGCACAAATCAAGGCGCAGCGTGAAAAAGTTCAGCAGGAACTGGCTGAAAAGGCCAAAGCGGCCAGAGATAACCTCATCAAGCAACAGGAAGACGCGACCAAGAATTAGTTTGGTTGTCGGGCCTCTTGACTGATTCTCGTCAGAATCTTGCCGGGCTGAAACGGTATATAATTGAAGGGTTTTCCGTAGTTAGAACTCGGAAAGCCCTTCAGTGTTTCAGAATATCAAAAGGTTGATAGCGCCCGTCCTTGATGTTTTCAAAGACTTCTGAAACCTGGGGATGGCGCACAGGGTCGCCACTGGTATCCGGCAACAGGTTCTGCTCAGAGACATAAGCCACATATTCAGTTTCATCATTTTCAGCGAAGAGATGATAAAAAGGCTGGTCCTTGCTGGGCCGGACGTCTTCGGGAATGGAATCCCACCACTCATCCGTATTTGAAAACTCCGGGTCGACGTCAAAAATCACCCCGCGAAAGGCATAGATACGATGTTTCACAACATCGCCAATGCTGAATTTCGCTGCGCGCCCTGTCAGTGGACTTCTTCGTGTCTCAGTCTGGGTCATCTTACCTGATCTTTCTTTAATGACATTATATAACCCCCAAGGCGCGCATTGCAATTTTGCTGTAACGCGGCAACGCAGAATTAGTTTCCGGGTCCGTAAATTTCAGCCCCATCAACTTGGCATTTGACCAAGAGTTGCCTACAACATCCGTCAAATCGGAAAAATACGTTGATCCTGAAGGGAGACATAGAATGACGGCCATTGTCGATATTGTAGCGCGTGAGATTCTGGACAGCCGTGGAAATCCTACTGTCGAGGTGGACGTGGTTCTGGAAGACGGCTCGATGGGGCGGGCAGCGGTTCCCTCAGGCGCCTCAACGGGAGCTCATGAAGCAGTTGAATTGCGGGACGGCGGATCACGCTACCTCGGCAAGGGCGTTATGAAAGCCGTTAACGCAGTCAATACAGAAATATTCGACGCCATCGGCGGCTTTGAGGTTGAAAATCAAATCCATATCGATCGCACCATGATCGAGCTCGACGGCACTGCCAACAAGGCGAGGCTTGGCGCCAACGCCATTCTTGGTGTTTCGCTGGCCTGCGCCAAAGCAGCGTCAGATGCCGCCGGCCTGCCGCTTTATCGCTATGTCGGGGGCACCAATGCCAGGGATCTTCCGGTGCCCATGATGAACATCATCAATGGCGGTGAACATGCGGATAACCCGATTGACGTGCAGGAATTCATGATCATGCCGGTGGGCGCGGAGTCTTTCCGCGAAGCGCTGCGCATGGGCTCGGAGATTTTCCACACACTCAAAAAAGGCCTGAGCGCTGCCGGTCACAACACCAATGTGGGCGATGAAGGTGGCTTTGCTCCAAATCTCGCTTCGACAGATGATGCCCTTGGCTTTATCATGAAGTCGGTCGAGAGCGCCGGTTACAAGCCAGGGGAAGACGTGTTTCTGGCGCTGGATTGCGCCGCCACAGAATTTTACAAAGATGGAACCTATAATCTCAAAGGCGAAGGCAAGACCCTTGGCTCTGAAGAGATGGCCGGTTATCTGGCTGATCTTGTTTCGCGCTATCCGATTATTTCGATTGAAGATGGCATGTCCGAGGATGACTGGGGTGGCTGGAATGCGCTGACGCGTATGATCGGAGATAAGTGTCAATTGGTTGGCGACGATCTGTTTGTCACCAATACCAAACGCCTGGCTCGTGGCATCGAGGAAAAATCCGCAAACTCACTGCTCGTCAAGGTCAATCAGATCGGCACCCTGACTGAAACCCTGGAAGCGGTTGAAATGGCTCACAAGGCAGGCTTTACCGCTGTCATGTCTCACCGATCCGGCGAAACAGAAGACAGCACGATTGCCGATCTTGCTGTGGCCCTGAATTGCGGCCAAATCAAAACCGGCTCGCTGGCCCGCTCAGACCGCTTGGCGAAATACAATCAGCTCCTCAGAATTGAGGAAGAACTTGGAACACAGGCACGGTTTGCCGGCCGCGGCATTTTGAAAAACTGAATCAGTTGCTGAAAAATCGAAATACCCGGCAGTTTTCGGACCACTCGTGCCGGGTAGGGTGGTCGATGGACAATTTGCAGACCGGTAAATCGATTCCGGAAAGTTTTTTTTAACCCTCAGCACCTAATGTCCTTTCTGAGGGCGGCTTCAAGTCCCGCGTACCGCTCGATAGTTTAGGCTCGTTTTGCCAATGTCCACACGATACAGAAAACAAAGCCTGTATGGCCGACTTTTCCTGCCTCTGCTGACCGCTCTTGTGCTGAGTTATTTTGCCTTCCATGCTCTGGGTGGCCGCTATGGCTACAGAGCTCTGCAAACGCAGCAATTGCGGATATTGGAGCTGCAGGAGCAACGCGCCGATCTGCTTGAACAACGCAGAGTCAAGCGTGAACGGGCGAGCCTGCTGAAGCTGGCTGCGATTGACCCCGATCTGCTCGATGAGCGCGCCAGGCAGCTTCTGGGATATGTCCGTTCAGACGAGCTGTTGATCTATTTTGATCGCTGAAATGCTGCCATGCACCAATTAATCTAAATTCAGTTAAGATCTTTTTTATTATATTTAACAATGACTTGTTTAATCACGCAGGGTCGAATTCTGCTTTGATTTTCGCAACATATTTCTATATGAATGAATGTCACCAATAAACAAAATGGGGAGGTTCATAAGTATGGCTGCCGCAAAACAATCGACATCGCGCGCGAAGACTTCAGCTGCCAAAGCTACCGGGTCCCGTGCTGCTGCGAGCCCAAATTCACGAAAAACCAGAAGCAAATCCACAAAACCGGCCATAGCCGAGTTTACCAAGGAACAGGAAGTCAAAGCCCTCCAGGACATGCTTCTCATTCGCAGGTTCGAAGAGAAAGCCGGACAGCTTTACGGAATGGGTCTGATTGGTGGATTTTGTCATCTCTATATTGGGCAGGAAGCAGTTGTCGTCGGTATGCAGATGGCGATTGAGGATGGCGACCAGGTAATTACCGGATACCGGGATCATGGACATATGCTGGTGTGCGGCATGGACCCCAAAGGCGTGATGGCCGAGTTGACCGGGCGCAGTGGCGGGTACTCCCGCGGCAAAGGCGGCTCGATGCATATGTTCTCCAAGGAAAAAGACTTTTATGGCGGTCATGGTATTGTCGGTGGCCAAGTGTCTCTGGGAACCGGACTGGCATTCTCCAACCGCTATCGCAATAATGACCGGGTGACGCTAACCTATTTCGGGGATGGCGCTGCGAACCAGGGCCAGGTCTATGAGAGCCTGAATATGGCTGAGCTGTGGAAACTGCCTTGCGTCTATATCATAGAGAATAATCGCTATGCCATGGGCACGTCTGTGGCGCGGTCTTCCTCGCAGCCTGAATTTTACAAACGTGGCGAAAGCTTTGGCGTGCCCGGCAAACAGGTCGACGGCATGGATGTGCGCTCAGTGAAGGCGCTCGGCGATGAGGCCGTAAGCTGGTGTCGCAATGGCAAGGGGCCGATGATCCTGGAAATGCTGACGTATCGCTATCGCGGTCATTCTATGTCTGACCCTGCGAAATATCGTTCCAAAGAAGAAGTTCAGAAGATGCGTGATGAGCAGGATCCGATTGAACAGGTCCGCAAGCGTCTGCTTGAAAAAGACTGGGCCAAGGAGAGCGAATTGAAAGAATTCGACAAGGACGTGCGTTCCATCGTTGCTGAGGCTGCGGAATATGCTCAAGCCAATCCGGAACCGGATGCATCTGAGCTTTGGACAGATATTTACCGCTAAGGGGAGCAAGACATATGCCTATTGATATTTTGATGCCCGCGCTTTCCCCGACAATGGAAGAAGGCACACTTGCCAAATGGCTGAAGAAGGAGGGCGATACGGTTTCCTCCGGAGACGTGTTAGCCGAGATCGAAACTGACAAGGCCACAATGGAAGTGGAAGCCATTGACGAAGGCATTCTGGGTAAAATCTTTGTCGAAGAGGGAACGGAAAACGTTAAGGTGAATGAGCGGATTGCCGTTATTCTGGAAGATGGCGAAAGTGCTGATTCAATTTCCAGTTCTGAATCCTCTGCCAGTTCCGGCAACTCTGCTGCTTCCAACTCATCCGATAATTCCGATGACGCTGAGCCTGCCGCAGATGCTGCATCGGCTCCGGTTGCAGCCCAGCCTGCCGAGGCGCAGGCACCATCTGATCCGGACATTCCGGAGGGCACAGCTATGGTCTCGACCACCGTTCGCGAAGCTTTGCGCGATGCGATGGCCGAAGAGATGCGCCGGGACGAAGACGTCTTCGTGATGGGCGAGGAAGTGGCAGAATATCAGGGTGCCTACAAGATCACCCAGGGTCTGCTGCAGGAATTCGGCGCCCGGCGCGTTGTTGATACGCCCATTACCGAACATGGCTTTGCCGGTCTGGGTGTCGGTGCGGCGATGGCCGGCCTGAAGCCGATCGTCGAATTCATGACCTTCAATTTCGCGATGCAGGCGATTGACCATATCATCAATTCTGCCGCCAAGACGCTTTACATGTCCGGCGGTCAGATGGGCGCACCGATTGTGTTTCGCGGACCCAACGGAGCAGCTTCAAGGGTGGGAGCGCAGCACAGTCATGACTATGCGGCGTGGTATTCCAATGTGCCGGGCCTGAAAGTGGTGATGCCCTATTCGGCGGCGGATGCGAAGGGCCTGCTGAAAGCTGCCATTCGTGATCCCAATCCGGTCATATTTCTGGAAAACGAAATTCTCTACGGCCAGTCTTTCGATGTGCCGGATATGGACGATCTGGTTCTGCCGATCGGCAAGGCCCGGATTGCGCGCACCGGCAGCGATGTCACGCTGGTGTCGTTTGGAATTGGTATGACCTACGCCTTGAAAGCGGCGGAAGAACTGGCCGCAATGGGCATTGAGGCGGAAGTCATAGATCTTCGCACCATTCGACCGATGGACATTGATAGTGTCATTAAATCCGTGCAGAAAACCGGGCGCTGCGTCGCTGTGGAAGAGGGTTTTCCTCAATCAGGTGTCGGCGCCGAGATCGTCGCCCAACTGATGGAGAAGGCGTTTGATTTCCTTGATGCGCCGGTGCTGCGGATTTGCGGCAAGGATGTGCCGATGCCCTATGCAGCCAATCTTGAAAAATTGGCGCTACCGAATGTGGGCGAAGTAATTGATGCGGTCAAAGCCGTTACCTACACCGACTGATTGGAGAAAAATGATGCCAATTGATATTTTGATGCCGGCTCTCTCTCCAACCATGGAAGAGGGCAATCTTGCAAAATGGCATGTCAAGGAAGGCGATACAGTGTCTTCCGGTGATGTTATCGCTGAAATTGAGACCGACAAGGCGACGATGGAAGTGGAATCCATTGACGAGGGTGTGATCGGAAAGATTTTCGTCGAGGAGGGTACGGAAGGTGTGAAGGTCAATGCCCGGATCGCCGTCATTCTTGAGGAAGGCGAAGACGCATCGGCCATATCCGCGGATGCGCCGGAAGCAGCCGCTCCGGCGAAAACGCCGGCTGACGACAAACCGGCGGAAACCAAAGCCAAAGACAGCAAGGGCGATGCCGCACCTGCTGCTTCGGCTGCACCGCAGACCTCCAAACCAGCTTCGGCCGAAAGCGGCGGGCGCGTATTCTCGTCGCCTTTGGCACGGCGGCTGGCCAAGGAAAACAATTTGGACATATCCGGCATAAAGGGCTCAGGGCCGCGAAACCGGGTGGTCAAACGGGATGTTGAGGCCGCGATGGCCGGGGGCACGTCTGCAGCTCCGGCAAAATCCGCAGATGCGTCTGCGGCTCCGTCCGCTCCCGCGTCAATGTCCGATGATGCGGTGTTGAAGCTGTATGCAGACGACAGTTATGAGCTGATCCCGCATGACGGTATGCGCAAAACCATTGCCGCACGCCTGACGGAAGCCAAGCAGACGATCCCGCATTTCTATCTGACAATCGACTGCGACCTGGATGCGTTGCTGGCCTTGCGCTCGCAGCTCAACGCTGCTGCACCGAAAGATGCAGATGGCAAACCGGCCTATAAGATTTCGGTCAATGATCTGGTTATCAAAGCCCATGCGCTGGCCCTGCGCGCAGTGCCAACTGCGAATGTGTCGTGGAGTTCCAGCGGCATGTTGCAGCACAAGCACTCAGACATCGGCGTTGCTGTTACCATTCCGGGCGGTCTGATCACTCCGATCATACGCCGCGCGGACGAAAAACCGCTCTCGACCATTTCAAATGAAATGAAGGATCTGGCAAAACGTGCCCGAGAGCGGAAATTGCAGCCTCAGGAATATCTGGGTGGCACATCTGCGGTCTCCAATCTCGGCATGTTCGGTGTCAAGGACTTTGCCGCCATAATCAATCCGCCGCACGGATCGATACTGGCTGTAGGAGCCGGCACGCAGAGAGCGGTGATCAAGGACGGAGCAGTCGCTGCGGCAACCATCATGTCTGCAACCCTTTCTACCGATCACAGAGCGGTAGACGGCGCTTTGGGCGCAGAACTGATGCAAGCCTTCAAAGGGTTCATCGAGAATCCGATGAGTATGCTGGTCTAGCTGAATGAGCCGACCTAGCCGGGGAAGGCAGGTAGCTGTTGCCGAACAGGCGGTTGAACAATAAGTAACGGATGCTGGCGTTTGAAAATGTCGTGCCATCCAGCGGTTGCCCGAACAGGGAGCCTGTTATAAGGAGTTGTAAACGTGGCGAATTCCTACGATGTGATCATAATTGGTGGCGGTCCGGGCGGATATGTGGCTGCCATTCGCGCCAGCCAGCTTGGTTTGAAGACAGCGGTGGTTGAGCGCGAGCATCTGGGCGGCATCTGCCTGAACTGGGGCTGTATTCCGACCAAGGCACTTTTACGCTCTGCGGAAGTCTATCACTATATGGAACATGCCAAGGATTATGGCCTGAGCGCAGATAAATTCGGTTTTGACATGGCAGCAATCGTGAACCGCTCACGTGGCGTTTCGGGTCAACTGAATGGCGGCGTTGGCTTTTTGATGAAAAAGAACAAAATCGACGTTATCTGGGGTGAAGCCGAGATCACCAAACCAGGTGAAGTGAAAGTCGGCAAGCCGAAGAAGAAAGCGGTCGAGCCGCAACATCCTGCACCCAAGGGCACACTGGGCGAGGGGGTCTATTCGGCAAAACATATCATCGTGTCTACCGGTGCCAGGCCGCGTGCCCTGCCGGGTATCGAACCGGATGGGGATTCGATCTGGACCTATTTTGAAGCGATGGTGCCGCCTTCCATGCCAAAATCGCTTATTGTGATGGGATCCGGTGCCATCGGCATCGAATTTGCCTCATTTTTCCGGACAATGGGTGCGGAGGTCACGGTGGTTGAGTTGATGCCGCGGGTCATGCCGGTTGAAGATGCCGAGATTTCAGCACTGGCACGCAAGCGCTTTGAAAAGCAAGGCATGAAAATCCTCACCGAAGCAAAGGTCACCAAAGTGACAAAAGGCAAGGGTTCGGTGACTGCCACCGTCGAAACAAAAGATGGCAAGACACAGGAAATCACCGCAGAAAAGCTCATTTCCGCAGTTGGTGTGCAGGGCAATATTGAAGGCATTGGTCTGGAAAAACTGGGCGTCAAGACGGAACGCGGCTGCGTTGTGATTGACGGTTTCGGCAAAACCAACGTAGCCGGCATCTATGCCATCGGCGATGTCGCGGGGCCGCCAATGCTGGCGCATAAAGCCGAACATGAAGGCGTTATCTGCGTGGAAGCGATTGCCGGCAAGAAACCGCATCCAATGGACAAGAAGATGATACCGGGCTGTACCTATTGCAATCCGCAAGTCGCTTCAGTGGGATTGACGGAAGAGGCTGCCAAAGAGGCTGGATACAAGGTCAAAGTTGGTCGCTTCTCATTCATCGGCAACGGCAAGGCAATTGCTCTTGGCGAGCCGGACGGCATGGTCAAAACCGTATTTGACGAGAAAACCGGGCAGTTGCTCGGTGCCCATATGGTGGGGGCGGAAGTCACTGAGCTGATTCAGGGCTATGTGGTGGCAATGAACCTTGAAACCACTGAAGAAGAGCTTATGCATGCAGTGTTCCCGCATCCGACATTGTCGGAAATGATGCATGAGAGCGTGCTCGATGCTTACGGGCGCGCGATCCACAATTGATCAGACCATTATTAAAGGTGGCCTGGGAAGTTTGACCAATGGCTACCGATATGCCTGCATGGTTGAGGAAGCTCGATAGATCGGGATAGATATGGTTACACTGATAGACACATCGCAAAACGAGACTTCAACCAGGGATGCTTCATCGGCACCTGCGATCACGGGGCATGCGGAGAGCGGGCGCGCGGTCAGACAGCGCCATCCGGAAAAAGCCCACAAACCGGATTCAGAGCTGCTGAGAAAACCCGACTGGATTCGTGTCAAGGCGCCTGGCACCGGGATTGGTGCAGACATCTACAAAGAGACACAGGCGATTGTGAACGCCAATAATCTGGTGACAGTCTGTCAGGAAGCAGGCTGTCCCAATATCGGCGAGTGCTGGTCAAAAAAACACGCCACCCTGATGATCATGGGAGACACCTGCACCAGGGCCTGCGCGTTTTGCAATGTGCGGACCGGAATTCCTTTGCCGCTTGATCCAGAAGAGCCAGCCAATGTCGCCGATGCGGTGGCCAAGCTCGGCCTCAATCATGTGGTTATCACGTCTGTGGACCGGGATGATCTGGCCGATGGCGGCGCGCAGCATTTTGCCGATGTGATTCATGCCATAAGGCTGCAGAGCCCGCAGACCACGATTGAAATCCTGACACCGGACTTCCTGCGCAAAGAAGGTGCTCTGGAAATTGTCGTCGAGGCAAAACCCGATGTCTTCAACCACAATCTGGAAACAGTGCCGTCCAACTATCTGACGGTGCGCCCCGGCGCGCGCTATTTCCATTCCATCCGGTTGTTGCAACGGGTCAAGGAACTGGATCCGACCATATTCACGAAATCCGGAATCATGGTGGGGCTTGGCGAAGAGCGCAATGAAGTGCTGCAATTGATGGATGATCTGCGGTCCGCAGATGTCGACTTTATCACCATCGGCCAGTATTTGCAGCCTACGCGCAAACACCATCCAATCCTGAAATTCGTTACTCCCGATGAATTCAAGGCCTTTGAAACCGTAGCCTATTCGAAAGGCTTTCTGATGGTTTCTTCGAGCCCGCTGACCCGGTCTTCGCATCATGCCGGCGAAGATTTTGCCCGGCTGCGAGCGGCACGGGCGGCCAAGCTCGACAGTGCTGCCTGATAGAGGCTGATATTGTGCCGCATTTTCAGACGTCCCGGCTGGTCCACCATTCAGCAGAAAAAATGTATGCGCTGGTCGCAGATGTTGAGCGGTATCCGGAGTTTGTGCCGTTGTGCCAGAACCTGTCCGTGCGCGGCCGCGAGCTGCAGGCGGACGGCACTGAAATCCTGGTCTCTGACATGTCCGTCGCCTATGGTCCGGTACGCGAGACATTCGTCACCCGCGTCGTTTTGAACCGGCCTGCATTGACCATCGATGCAACTTATCTTGAGGGTCCGTTTTCTCATCTCGACAATCAGTGGAGGTTTATCGACCACAACAGCGTCGGTACAAAAGAAACTTCCACGGTGAAATTCGAGATTGATTACGAATTCAAGTCGCGCACCCTGGGTCTGCTGATGGGATCAATGTTTGACCGGACGTTCAGGAAGTTTGCCGAAGCGTTCGAAGACAGGGCGGACGCTGTCTACCAAGCGTCATCTGACAGGATGGTTTGAACCAGCGCCAAGGCGTCAAGCACAGTGCGGGTTCTGATTTCGCTGCGGCCGATGGCCCCATAATTTCGCACAATATGTTGTGTTACGCGGCCTTTGCCAGCACAGGCCATGTGGACCGTACCGACAGGTTTTTCCGCTGAACCGCCGCTGGGACCGGCGATGCCGGTAACGGCTATTGCGATATCTGCCGCAGATCTGCTCAGACCGCCCTCGGCCATTGCTATGGCGACAGCCTGGCTGACGGCGCCATGCTGGATGATAAGAGGGTCGGGCACACCGGCCAGCCGTGTTTTGGCGGAGTTGGAATAGGTCACCAGACCGGATTCGACAACTGCAGAAGATCCGGAAATTTCTGTCAGGCTGGCAGCGATCAGCCCACCCGTGCAGGATTCTACAGTGGTGAGCATGACCCGAGCGGCTTCGCAGATTTTGAGGGTTTTGATGGCACTCTGTCGCAGTCGATCATCCGGCATGTCTGTCACGTGTCCTGAAATACAAGTGTTGCAGTGGCAAAGGCGGATATGCCTTCCTTGCGCCCGGTAAAGCCCAGTCGCTCACTCGTTGTCGCTTTGACGCTGATGCGGTCCCGGCTGAGCCCGGTGATTTGTGCAATGCGGTCGCGCATTGGCTCGCGGTAAGGACCGATCTTGGGGGCTTCGCAGACCAGAGTGACGTCGAGATGGGTGATCGTCGCGCCGCGTTTTCCGGCCAGTGATACGGCGAACGCCAGAAACCGGTCGGAAGCCGCAGCCTTCCACTGCGGATCAGAAGGCGGAAAATGGCTTCCGATATCACCCTCCGCCAATGCGCCAAGGACCGCATCGGTCAGCGCATGGAGGCCGACATCTGCGTCGGAATGACCTTTCAGAGACCGGTCATGCGGGACAGTCAGGCCGCACAGCATGACATCTGAACCCGGCTCGAATGCGTGCACATCATAGCCATGGCCAACTCGAATATCAGGCACCAGAACTGCCTCCCGTCTTGCGCGTATCAGACGTCTGGCCGTTGCGAAATCATCCGGTTCGGTGATTTTCCAGTTATTTCGGTCGCCTTCGGCGATGACCACAGGTCCAGCATAGTTTTCATAGATGACAGAGTCATCTGAACAGTCCCTGTGGCCCTCTGCCAATGCCTGCTTATGGGCGCTGAGGAGTTTGCCAAACCGAAATCCCTGCGGAGTCTGGGCCTGATAAATGCCGTCGCGGCGGATGGAGCCACAGACACATGTGACATTTTCATCCCAGCTCGTTCCGCTCTCAGCCTGTTTGAGGCTGTCGACCACTGGGACGGCGGCAATGCATCCGCCATGTGTCAGGGCGTTTGCAATAACTGCCTGGATGGTATCTGCCGAAACAAACGGCCGCGCGGCATCGTGCACCAGCACAATATCCCAGTTGCAAGGCATACCGTCCAACAACTCCAAACCACTTAACACTGATAACTGGCGGCTGGTGCCACCATTGACGGTGAGGACGCTGCCGCCATTGTCATTCAACCGGCAAGTCGGGATCAGTGCTGGATCGGTGTCCTCCGGAATGACGCAGACGATCTGACCGATTTGCGGCACAGAAGCAAATGCGTCGACGGTGCGCTGAAACAATGTCTTGCCGTCAATCGGATAGAATTGTTTGGGCACTCCACCGGTTTCATCAGAAGCACGGCTTCCTTTTCCCGCCCCAACAATCAATACAGCAACCTGAGGCGGTTGTTCATGTGCCATGTCTGCCTTATCCTGCTGCTTTTCCAACCGGCCTCAAAGCCGCATTTGTTCGTTTTGGCAATTTCCGATTGCCCAAATTACATGCAGTGGTATAAACTGCTCAAAATATAGCCAACATATTGAGTTTCATGATACAGCCCATTTCCATCGGACGCCATAAAATTGCGTGTCCCGTGTTCCTTGCGCCGATGTCAGGCGTTTCCGATTTGCCGTTTCGCCGGCTTGCCTGGCGCTACGGGGCCGGGCTGGTCATTTCTGAAATGGTGGCGTGTGAGGCACTGGCGAATAACAGCCGGGAAATGGCGACGCGCGCTCGGGGCGAGGGCGTTGGCATTCATGTTGTGCAACTCGCCGGACGTGAAGAAAAATGGATGTCGGAAGGCGCGCGCATGGCCGCTGCGGCCGGGGCTGACATTCTGGACATTAATATGGGCTGTCCTGCCCGCAAGGTGACCAATGGATATTCCGGTTCAGCGCTGATGCAGGACCCGGATCATGCTTTGCGGCTGATCGAGGCAACAGTGCAAGCAACCGAGTTGCCGGTGTGTCTGAAAATGCGCCTTGGCTGGGACGAAAACTCCCTCAACGCTGGCGAAATTGCCCGCCGCGCGCAGAATGCTGGCATTCAGCTTGTCACCATTCACGGGCGCACCCGCAATCAGTTCTATAAGGGCCGGGCGGACTGGGCGGCAATACGGCGTGTGTCCGAACAGGTCGATATTCCGGTGATTGCCAATGGCGATATTGTGGACATGAACCAGGTCGATGAAGTGCTGACGCTGTCCGGCGCGAATGGTATCATGATCGGCCGCGGCGCTTACGGGCGGCCCTGGTTCCCGGGCTATGTGCGCAGCCGCATGGCGGCCGGATCGACGCCTCTGGCGGAGCCAACGCACCGGGAAAAACAGGAGTTGGCCGCAGAACATTACGACGCCATTCTGTCTCATTACGGCATCGATGTCGGCATCCGGGCGGCGCGCAAACATCTTGGCTGGTATCTGGATGATGCCGGGATAATTGATCCGACCGCCCGTCGCCAAATAATGACCGGCACCGATTGCAAAACCGTGCTGCGGGCGCTCGTGGACAGCTTTCTGGAAGCTGCAAATGCGCCGGACGATTTGGAAGTTGCGGCATGACGGGAATTGTCAGATCATTGCTCAGTGGTGGCGTCGACCAGGATGCACCTTCGGCCAATGCCATTCTCAACGCATTGCCGCACCCGGTGCTGTTTCTGGACGCCGATCTGCAAATTCAGATGATGAACCAGGAAGCGGAGACGTTTTTTCAAAGCAGTTCGACGGTTCTGAAAGGGCGTCCGCTGGCATCGCTTCTGCCATTTGGCAGTCCGGTGATAGAAGTCGCGCAGCAGGCGATAGATCGTAATGTGCCGGTTTTTGAATATCGCGTCGCAATCGGGTTTCAGGGCCGTCCGGATGAACGGCGGATCGATGTCAATGCGGTGCCCGTATCTGAAGATGTGCCCGGTCTGGTGCTGATGTTTCTGGAACGCACCATGACGGAAAAACTTGACCGCCAACTGACCCATCGCGGCGCAGCGCGCACAGTCACCGGTCTTGCCGCGATGTTGGCTCATGAGATCAAAAATCCGCTGTTTGGTATTCGCGGAGCGGCACAGCTTCTGGAGACTGCTGCGGACGAGAATGATCGGGCTCTGACCCGCCTGATCTGTGACGAGGCGGATCGTATTGTGCGCCTTGTGGACCGCATGGAAGTTTTTTCTGACGAGCGCCCCGTTGAGCGTGCGCCTGTGAATATTCATGTGGTTCTGGAGCGTGTTAAGTCTGTTTTCAAATCCAGTTTCGGACGCGGCATCAAGGTGAGGGAACACTATGATCCGTCTTTGCCATTCGTCTATGCAAACCACGATCAGCTGATCCAGATTTTCCTTAATCTGGTCAAGAACGCTGCGGACGCGCTGAAAGATGAAACGGCTCCTGAAGTTGTATTGCGGACAGCATTTCGCCCCGGCATCCGGCTGTCCCTGCCGGGCACCAACAACCGTATGAGCCTGCCCCTGGAGTTCAGTGTCGAAGATAACGGGCCGGGCATTCCCGAGGATTTGCTGCCGCATCTGTTCGATCCGTTCATCACGACGAAAACCAATGGCACCGGTCTGGGCCTTGCTCTGGTCGCGAAAATCGTCCGCGATCATGGCGGTGTGATTGACTGTGAAAGCCGCAAGGGAAGTACAGTTTTCAAAATTCTGCTTCCGGCCTTCAAGGAACAAAAATTCCCGACGGGTGGAGATTTCTCAAATGGCCGGTGAAACGATTCTTGTTGCCGATGATGATGCCGCAATCCGGACCATTCTTGATCAGGCTCTGACCCGCGCCGGTTATCAGGTTCGTCTCACCGGGACGGCCGGAACCTTGTGGCGCTGGGCCAGCCAGAACGAGGGCGATCTGATTATCACCGATGTGGTGATGCCTGATGACAATGCCTTTAACCTGCTGCCGCGCATAAAGAATATCCGTCCCGGACTGCCGATTCTGGTGATGAGCGCGCAAAATACGTTCATGACGGCTATCACCGCGTCTGAGCGCGGAGCATATGATTATCTGCCCAAACCGTTTGATCTGCGCGAGCTTGTTTCGATCGTCGAGCGGGCCTTGTCGGAACGGGACACAGCGGATGTACCCGATGCTGAAGAGCGTGGCGGAGATGATATCCCTCTGGTCGGGCGCTCAGCCGCAATGCAGGAAATCTACCGGGTTCTTGCACGTCTGATGCAGAACGATCTGACTGTTCTGATCGAGGGAGCATCGGGAACGGGCAAGGAACTCGTGGCCCGAGCGCTGCATGATTACGGAAAACGCAAGGGCGGACCATTTGTCGCCATCAACATGGCCGCCATTCCACGTGACCTGATCGAAGCTGAGCTGTTCGGCTACGAAAAAGGTGCCTTCACCGGCGCTCATAGCCGGGGCAGCGGGCGATTTGAGCAAGCTGAGGGCGGAACCCTGTTTCTGGATGAAATCGGCGATATGCCGATGGATGCGCAGACCCGGCTGCTGCGCGTGCTGCAACAGGGCGAGTACATGACGGTTGGTGGCAGAAAATCCATCAGAACCGATGTCCGTATTGTGGCGGCCACCAATAAGGATCTGCATCATTTGATCGGGGAAGGGCGGTTTCGTGAGGATCTCTATTACCGGTTGAACGTGATTCCCATCCGGCTGCCATCCCTGCGGGACCGGCTGGAAGATATCGACGATCTGGTGCGGCATTTCTTCAATCTGGCGGCGAAAGAAGGCTTGGGCACCAAGCAGATTGACAGCAAGGCCCTGTCGCGAATGCGCCAGCACAGCTGGCCCGGCAATGTCCGGGAACTGGAAAATGTTGTTCGGCGGTTGGCCGCGTTGTATCCGCAGGATGTGATAAGCTACAGCATCGTCGATCATGAGCTTGGCAGGGCCCAAGTCAGCACCAGCGACGTATCGCCCGATGCCCAGCCGCAGGACCTGTCTTTGCTGGTGGAAACGCTCGTCAAGGCCGCATTCGCGGACGCGCCTTCTGGAATACCGCAGCAATTATATCAAACCGTCCTGCATCGCATGGAAAAACCTTTGATCAGCACGACGCTGGCCCATACTGGCGGCAATCAGATCAAAGCTGCCGATATTCTGGGTTTAAACCGAAACACATTACGAAAAAAAATCAAAGAATTAGACATAAAGATTTTGAAAACGGTTTAAACACAGACCGGCAGACTATTTTGCCGTCTGTGGCACATTGTCCTCAATTCAGCCACACTCACGGTATTTGCCAGTAAGGGCAATTGTTGTATATTTGCATCACACCATGTGAGCCTGATTTAGTTTTATGACACAACTGGACATTATCTCTGGCAGGACAAACAGTGTACCGGCCAACAGTGTACCGGCCAACAGTGTACCGGCCAACAGTGTACCGGATCGGCCGAAGCTGATCCGTGTCGTCGGATTTGTGGCAGCTATTCTGGCGCTGATTTCTGCGGCCGTGTCATTCATGGTGCTGATGGGGTTTACCTCAATCGAGCCCAATCAGGCGACAGTGCAGGTCGCGCTGATCGTCAACGGCTTGCTTGTAAGCATTTTGTCCGGAGCCATTATCTGGGAATTGTCCGGCATCTGGCAGGCGCGCCGGCACCGACGCGCGGCAGCGCGTCTGCACGTCCGCGTTGTCGCCTTGTTCGGTCTGGTCGCTGCGGCGCCCGCCATTCTTGTTGCTATCGTTGCTGGCGTCACGCTGGACAGGGGACTGGACAGATGGTTTGACACCCGCACCAAGGAAATTGTCAACACGTCACGCTCGGTGGCCCAAGCCTATGTTCAGGAGCATACAAGGGTTCTGGCCAATGATGTGATCACAATCGCGGCGGAATTCGGCAGGGCCGGCAGCAATCTGACAACCGATCAAAGCCAGATACCGATCTATCTGACCACCCAGGCCCGGCTGCGGCGGTTGACCGCTATTCTGCTGCTCAACGCAAATGCTGAAGTGATGGCACGCAGCGCCGGCGGGCCGGAAACCGAAAAGCTGCCTATTCCCAGCGCAGTCGCGCTAAAGGATCTCGCGGAAGATGAGGTGGCGCTGCAGAATCGCGGCCTGTCCAATGTCGCTGGCGTTGCCATGAAACTGCCGTCATTTCCCGAAGATACCTATCTCTATCTGGTACGCGCGCTGAACCCGGAAGTGCTAGAATATGTGCTTCTGGTGAATGAACGAGCGGCAGAGTATCAGGAACTTGAACGCACACGTTTCAGTGTGCAGATCGCGTTTGGTCTGCTCTATATCGGGATAGCATTGATTGTTTTGCTGTCGGCAATCTGGCTTGGCATCAATTTTGCCAACGGGCTGGTCTCGCCGATACGGCGATTGATGAATGCGGCAACCGAAATTTCATCGGGAAATCTTGGTGTCCGGGTGCCTTGGCACAAGCGAGAAGGTGACCTGGGTACACTGTCGAAAACATTCAACACCATGTCGGAGCAACTGCAAAGTCAGCGCGATGATCTGATCCTCGCCAAGGATCAGGTTGATGAACGGCGCCGTTTCAATGAGGCGGTGCTTGCCGGTGTGACGGCAGGCGTGATCGGCATTGAATCGGATGGGACGATCAGTCTCGTCAACCGTTCGGCCTTGCGCATTCTGGATATGGACAGAACCAAACTGATTCTGGAAAACGTCGCGGATGCCATTCCGGAACTGGCTATTACGGTCTCTGCGGCGCTGGCCAATCAGCGGCCCCTTCACCAGGACCAGATCAGCATCAAGAGAAAGGGTGATGAACGCACGTTGAATGTCCGGATTACCATGGAACAATCCGATGATGAGAATCATCGCTTCGTCATTACGCTGGATGAGATCACCGATCTGATTGCGGCGCAAAGACGCTCGGCATGGGCCGATGTTGCACGGCGCATCGCCCATGAAATCAAAAACCCGCTGACACCGATCCAACTGTCCGCCGAGCGTCTGCAGCGCCGCTATGGTCGCAAGCTGGAATCTGATCGCGAAGTATTCGACCAGTGCACGGATACGATTATACGACAGGTCGGAGATATCGGCCGGATGGTGGATGAGTTTTCATCATTTGCGCGTATGCCGCAGCCGGTGATGGTCGAACGCAACCTGTCAGATGCCATCAAAGAGGCTGTTTTTCTGCAGGAAGTGGCGCATCCGGAAATTACCTTCAAGACAGACCTGCCGGAAACCGAACTGGTCGGACGTTTTGATCACCGGCTGATCTCCCAGGCGCTGACAAATATCGTCAAGAACTCCACCGAGAGTATTTCAGCAGTTCCCTCAGACGCCAACCGTCCCGGCAGGATTGATGTCGAAGCGTTCCAGATCGGCGATCTTTTTCAGATTACCGTGATCGACAACGGCATTGGAATGCCGAATGAAAACAGAAGCAAATTGCTCGAACCCTATATGACGACCCGGGAAAAGGGCACCGGCCTTGGTCTCGCCATAGTCAGGAAGATTTTTGAAGAACATGGTGGTGGAATCGAATTGCTGGATGCACCCGCTGACAGAGAGGGACATCAATTTGGCGCAATGGTCCGGCTGACAATGCCCGTGACAGCCGCTGATGTTGACTCGCAAAACAAAGAAGAAAACTAGATGGCTTCAGACATACTGATTGTAGACGATGAAGCGGATATTCGCGATCTGGTCGCGGGTATTCTGGAAGACGAGGGCTACGAAGTGCGCACTGCGCAGGACAGTGATACCGCACTGGCTGCGATCGGCGACCGTCGCCCAAGCCTGGTATTTCTGGACATCTGGCTGCAGGGCAGCCGTCTTGACGGCCTGGCGCTGCTTGATGTGATCAAGGAGCAGCATCCGGATCTCGCTGTCGTCATCATTTCTGGCCACGGAAATATTGAAACTGCTGTGTCCGCCATCAGACGCGGCGCGTATGATTACATCGAAAAACCGTTCAAGGCGGACCGTCTGGTACTGGTCGCCGAGCGGTCGCTTGAAAATGTGAAGTTGAAAAAGGAAGTGGTTGAGCTGCGCCAAAAGAGCTTGGACGCTGCGGAGTTGATCGGCGAGTCTCCGGCCATGATGCAGTTGCGCGGAGCCATTGAGAAGATTGCACCGACCAATAGCCGGGTGATGATTTTCGGACCCTCTGGTTGCGGCAAGGAGCTGGTCGCCCGGACGCTGCATCGCAACTCTGCGCGGGAAAATGGGCCCTTTGTCTGTGTCAATTCTGCGGCGCTAACGCCGGAGATGACCGAGATTGCGTTGTTTGGCACCGAGGCGGAAAATGGCAGTGGCCGGTCTGTTGGTGCCCTTGAGGAAGCCCATGGTGGCACCTTGTATCTGGATGAGGTCGCTGACATGCCGCGCGAAACCCAGAACAAGATTTTACGCGTTCTGGTGGATCAGAGCTTCCAGCGTGTAGGGGGAAACAAAAAGGTCAATGTCGATGTTCGCATCCTGTCCTCCACAGCGTATAATCTGGACGATGAGATTGCTGCCGGACATTTCCGCGAGGATCTTTATCATCGTCTGGCGGTGGTGCCTTTGAAAGTCCCGTCTCTGTCGGAACGCCGGGAAGATATCCCGATGCTTGTGGAACACTTTATCACACAGATTGCCGGCTCCGTCGGCATGCCGGTCCGCGTACTGGAGTGTGATGCACTGGCGGTGCTCCAGGCCCATCCCTGGCCTGGAAATATTCGTCAGCTCAGAAACAATCTTGAACGGCTGTTGATTCTGACCCGGAACGATCAGGAAGCCGTCTTGTCGGCAGACCTGCTGCCCAAGGAAATCGGCGAGTTGTTGCCATCCGCCTCTGAAGGCGGCCGGGAAGCGGAGCATCTCATGTCAATGCCGCTGCGCGAAGCAAGAGAGATTTTCGAGCGCGAATATCTGACCGCACAGATCGCCCGCTTTGGCGGAAATATTTCCAAAACCTCCGAATTTGTCGGCATGGAGCGCTCCGCCCTGCATCGCAAGCTCAAGTCTCTCAATATTGGCTGAGGCATCTGAAAAGAATTGGATTTGCCAGGCTAACCCTGTATGTCTACGGCACGTCGGCGGACAAGAGCTAAGGCTAGTCTAATATGAAGGTTGTCATATGCGGTGCGGGCCAGGTTGGCTACGGCATTGCAGAACGATTGTCATCGGAACAAAATGATGTGTCCGTGATCGACAATTCGCCGAGGCTTATCCAGGCAGTGCGTGATCATCTGGATGTGCGCGGCATTGTTGGCCATGGGGCGCATCCTGATACATTGGCCCAGGCCGGGGTCGATCAGGCCGACATGATCATCGCCGTGACCTTGTATGACGAGGTCAATATGGTGGCGTGCCAGGTAGCGCATTCGCTGTTCAATGTGCCCACCAAAGTCGCCCGCATCAGGGCACAGAGTTACCTGCAATCGCATTATTCCGATCTGTTTTCGCGCGATCACATGCCGATTGACGTGATTATCTCTCCCGAAATCGAAGTCGGTGAAATGGTGCTGCGGCGGCTTGCCTTGCCGGGCGCATTTGACACGGTTGAATTTGCCAACGGTGAAGTCACCACCGTCGGCATTATCTGCGAAGAAGACTGCCCGGTCATCGATACACCGTTGAAACAACTCAGTGAATTGTTTCCTGACCTCAGCGCTGTCGTGGTTGGCATCTTCAGGAATGGGAACCTGTTCGTGCCCCGCTCGGATGATTCCATGCTGTTTGGCGATCAGGTCTATGTCATCACCCAGACCAAGCGGGTCAAACGAACACTGGCGATTTTCGGACATGAGGAGCAGGAGGCTTCTCGGATCGTTTTGGCGGGCGGCGGTAATATTGGTCTTTACGTCGCTCAGAATCTTGAAGCGCGGCATTCCAAATCCAAGGTCAAGATCATCGAACGGTCCCGGGACAGGGCCATCGAAATTGCCGATGATCTGAAACGGACCGTGGTGTTGCATGGCGATGCGCTTGACCAGGAAATTCTGCGGGAAGCGGAAATTCAGGACGTCGATACCATGGTAACGCTGACCAATAATGACGAGGTCAATGTTCTGGCCAGTGTTATGGCCAAGCGCATGGGATGCCGCAGAACGCTGAGCCTGCTGAACAATACCAGCTATCCGACCTTCACCCAGTCACTGGGCATTGATGCCCATATCAATCCGCGTGCCGTGACACTGTCAAAAATATTGCAGCATGTCAGACGGGGCAGGGTGCGCGGCGTCTATCCGCTGCAGGACGGCAAGGCAGAAGTGATCGAGGCGGAAGCTTTGGAAACGTCACCATTGGTCGGCAAGGCGTTGCGCGATCTTGAGCTGCCGGACGGCGTGCGCATTGGCGCCGTTATTCACGATGGCGTCTATATCCGTCCGGACGGTGATACAAAAATTCGGGCACATGACCGGGTTATCATATTCGCCCTTGCGGAATATGTCCGGAAAGTCGAGCAGATGTTCCGCGTCAGCCTGGATTTCTTCTAGGGTCTGGACTCAATTAGGAGGTTGAATTGGTGAGTTTGATTTTGCTCAGAGTTAGGAGCAAAGGCGCAGGAAACCATCTGGTTTTCAAGCCTTTGCGACGACATCCTGGCCAAAAGCAAGCTCATCGCAAAGCGACGCTGCCCGAAAAGCCCAACTGCCGTTTCACGGATTTTGCAAAGACAACCAGCCTTACCTGCAATCCGTTCATAGTATTTGAGCTTTTCTGGCAGCGCCAATTCAATCTCCTAATTCAGTTCAGATCCTAGGAACGCGGGGCGCAATGGCAGCGGGACTGATTGTATTAGCGGCCATTTTAGGCACGGTATCAGCGTCTTTGACTGCGCCGTTTCTGATTGCTCTTTACATGGAGGAATTTCCGGCTGCCCAGATGTTCGGTTCCATTGCAGCGGCCTATGCTTTCTTTGCATCTGCTATCTTCATTACGCTGCGTGGCAAGGAACGCGGCCTGAAACGGGTCGAGACGTTTGGGCTGTTGCTGCTGTCCTGGGTGTTGCTGCTGGCCAGCGGCGCGCTGCCGCTGGCGATGAGCACCGACATGTTGACCAGCAATGTCATCTTTGAAACAATCGCAGCGATCACAACCTCAAATGCATCGACATTCGTCAGTGTGGAAGTGTTGCCCCGGTCGGTGCTGTTCTGGCGGGTGCAACTGCAATGGCTGGGCGGTCTGTTGACTTTGCTGTCTCTGGTCATTGTCCTGGCACCGGCGGGCGTGGGTGGCCTGCCAAAACGGCAGATTGCCCTGCTGGAAAAGGTCGGCACCGGCGGCGGTGGCCGCATTCTGAAGATATGTCTGAGTATTGGCGGGACCTATATCGTGTTCACGTTGCTATGCGCCGGAGCGCTGGCGCTGTCTGGTGTGGCGCTGTTCGACAGCCTCATACTTGCATCAGGCGCAATTTCCACCGGCGGTTTCATGCCGATAGATGATGGTATTGCATCCTACAATGCGCCATTTGCCTATCCCGTGCTGCTGTTCTTCATGATTATCGGGGCGACCAGCATTCTCTGGCATAGAATGCTGTTTACCAGACGCGGCCAATTGCTGCGTGATCACCGGGAAAGCTACCTGATTATCTTCAGCATTGTCGTGCTCGCCGTGCTTCTGACCCTCGCTTTGATGCAAAGACCGACGCTCGCCTCCGAACCGGTCCGGGCATTTGCGCCATTGTTGAACGGTCTCTTTTTGGCCGCTTCCCTGATCACGACAACCGGTTTTGAATGGGACACTGGAAAACTGGTCGCTTTTCAGCCGATTGCAATTGGCAGCATTGTCATAGTTGGCGGCGGTGCGTTTTCCACAGCCGGCGGACTGAAATTCTACCGGATTGGCGGCATGATGCTGCAGTCACTTCAAGAACTGAACCGGCTTGTATTTCCCCACAGTGTACAATCGGAGCGGTTTGGCGGAAATCAAAACGAAATCGGAACACTAAAAGCGATCTGGAGCTATCTCATTGTTGCGGTTCTGCTGGTTTGGGGCTGTGCTGCGGTTCTGACGCTGGATGGCATTCCTTTTGAAGCGGCTGTGATTGCGTCGCTGGCGGCATTTTCAAGCATGGGCAGTGCCTATAATCCGGAATGGAATATTCTTGGGCTCTGGCCCGATTATATTGACATGCCCGTATTGTCCAAATCAGCTCTTGGTGCCACCATGCTGCTTGGCAGAATTGAAATTCTGGCATTTTTTGGTGTGTTCAATCTGACCTATTGGAATTCCCGGTAAAGGATTTTTATGTCTCGCATAGCCTATGTGAACGGACACTATGTGCCGCACCGCAAAGCCGCCGTTCACATTGAAGATCGAGGGTATCAGTTTGCTGATGGGGTGTATGAGGTCTGCGAGGTACTCGGGGGTCATCTGGTGGATGAAAAACGTCATATGCAGCGTCTTGCCAGATCGCTTTCCGAATTAAGAATTCGCCAGCCGATGCAGGACAGCGCACTGGGTGTTATCTTGCGCGAGGTTGTTGCCCGCAACAGGGTCCGCGACGGTCTGATCTATCTGCAGGTTACCCGGGGTGTGGCGCCCCGAAACCATTTTTTTCCGCCTGATGATACGCCACCTGGAGTGGTGGTGACTGCACGCAGTTCATCTGTCGCAAAAGCCTCTGCTCTGGCTGAACAGGGTGTCAAAATCTTATCGCTGCCTGACAATCGGTGGAACCGTGTTGATATCAAGAGCGTTGCACTGTTACCTAACGTGCTCGCCAAGCAGGCAGCAAGGGAACAGGGGGCATACGAAGCCTGGTTTGTGGATAGCAATGGGTATGTTACTGAGGGGTCGTCGACCAATGCATGGATCGTGACCAGCGAAGGAATCATTGTTACCCGACCTGCTGACCATGGCATCTTGCGGGGCATTACGCGGACGGCTGTTCTTGAACTCGCTGACCGGGAGGGAATGCCTGTTGAAGAGCGGGCATTCACCATAGAAGAGGCACAACGGGCGCGCGAGGCCTTTATCACCGCGGCAACCGCTCTCGTCATGCCCGTCACACATATTGATGATGTTGTGGTTGCCAATGGGGCACCCGGACATATTGCCACGACCTTGCGTTCGCTGTTTCATAGCCAAGTCGAAATAGCTGACAGATAATTGCGCCACCAGACCACAGGGATTTATGATGGCCGAACGAACACAGAACCTCCAAGACGCGTTTTTGAACAATGTGCGCAAAAACAAGACCACTTTGACGATTTTTCTGGTAAATGGCGTGAAACTTCAGGGCATTGTGACCTGGTTTGATAATTTCTGCCTGTTGTTGCGTCGCGATGGGCATTCCCAATTGGTCTATAAGCATGCCATATCGACCATCATGCCGGCGCAGCCGATCCAGCTGTTCGATCCAGAACATGAGGACGATTCCGATTGAGTTCGACCACACCCGACGATACAGCTGACGAAGGCGGACTGTTTTCCACAAAACGCGGCAGCACAAAAACTGCCGTTATCGTCCCGATAATATCCATACACTCCGGACAGGGCACCGCGCCGGGCCACCGCGCCAATCCGCGGACAGGAGAGGCGCGCCTTGAAGAAGCTGTTGGTCTGGCCAATGCGATCAACGGTCTTGAAGTGGTTTTCGCCAAACATTACAGCTTGCGCAAATACCGTCCGGCTACTCTGGTTGGACAGGGCATGATCGACGAGGTGAAACAGGAGATTGCCCAGCAGGGCGTCGAACTGCTGATAGTCGATCACGCCCTGACGCCTGTGCAGCAGCGCAATCTGGAGAAAGCCCTGCAAATCAAGGTGCTCGACCGAACCGGAATCATTCTGGAGATTTTTGGCGAGCGGGCCCAAACCAAAGAGGGCACTCTGCAGGTCGAACTGGCGCATCTGAACTACCAGAAAGGACGGCTGGTTCGCAGCTGGACCCATCTGGAGCGCCAGCGCGGCGGCGGCGGGTTTATGGGCGGCCCCGGTGAAACCCAGATTGAATCCGACCGGCGGATGTTACAGCAACGCATAAAATATCTTGAATCGGCGTTGGCCGATGTCAGAAAGACGCGTGATCTTCACCGCAAGAACCGCAAACGCAAACCGCATCCCATAGTCGCCCTGGTGGGGTACACGAATGCGGGAAAATCCACTTTGTTCAACCGCGTCACTGAGGCGGATGTGCGGGCAGAGGATTTGCTGTTTGCAACGCTGGATCCCACCTTGCGCACGGTAGAATTGCCGCATGGGGATACTGTTATCCTGTCGGATACTGTCGGCTTCGTTTCTGATCTGCCGCACGATCTTGTTGCCGCATTCCGGGCTACGCTTGAAGAAGTGATTGATGCTGATCTGATCGTCCATATCCGCGATATTGCCCATGAGGATACAGACGCTCAAGCTGCGGATGTCAGAGACATTCTCCAACAGTTGAAAATCAACCCGGATGATGCCAGCCGGGTGATTGAAGTGTGGAACAAGATCGATCTGCTGCCGCAGGATGATCCCAGGCGTGAGATCGACTCTGTCGCTTTAGCCGATGGCCAGGGTTTTCCAGTGTCTGCGTCCACAGGGCAGGGCATTGCAGAGCTGATTGCCCATATCGAACAGAAGATCGCGGAAAAGCGCTCGGTGTTTTCAGTGCTTCTGCCATTGGCGCAACTGCATCAGACTTACTGGCTGTATGATCACGCTGAAGTCTTGAAGCGGATCGAGAATGAGACCGATGGCTCAGTGCGGCTTGATGTTCGCATTGACCCCAAGAATGGCGCTGAATTCCGCAACCGGTTTGGGACGTTCATTCTTCCGGAAAAAGAGGAAATCGCCAGCAGCGCCGCCTGACCGGGTGGCCGGTATGCGCGGTGTAAGGGTGGTTGTTCTCTAGCCAACAACGCCCTTGGCTGCCTGCCAGATGGTTTCCATCTCATCCAATGACGCCGATTCCAGATTTCGCTCGGTTTCCTCCAAGGTGCGTTCAATATGGTGGAAGCGCCGGACAAATTTTGCGTTTGTGCGGCGCAAGGCATGTTCCGGGTCAACGCCCAGATGACGCGCCAGATTGACTACTGAAAACAGAAAATCGCCGAATTCCTCGGCAATTTCCGCCGATGCATCTGTATCGGGCTTGGCTATTTCTGCTTTCAATTCATCCCATTCCTCTTCAATTTTTGCCATCACAGGCTGCAGATCCGGCCAGTCAAAGCCGACCTTTGCAGCTTTCGATTGCAGCTTTTGCGCACGGGTCAAAGCGGGAAGGGTGCCCGGCACATTTTCCAGGATACTGCTGGCAACTGTGGTCTGGCCCTTGGCCTGGCGTTCTGCCGCCTTAGCCGCAGCCTCTTCCGCCTTGATTCGCTCCCAGACATGTTTGACAGATTCAGGTTGTTGGACTTCTTCCTTGCCAAAGACATGGGGATGACGCCGGACCAGTTTGCGGGTGATGGCATAGACCACATCCTCAAAGTCGAAATGACCTGCCTCGGCTGCCATCTGCGCGTGATACACTGGCTGCAGCAGTAAATCTCCGAGTTCTTCCTTGAGATCGGCCATATCGCCGCGTTCAATCGCATCAGCGACTTCATAGGCTTCTTCAATCGTGTAGGGTGCAATGGATGCGAAATCCTGCTCGACATCCCATGGACACCCGGTCTCTGGATCTCTCAGCCGCGCCATAATTTCTATCAGACGGGAGATGTCTTTCGACGCTTCCATGGTGTCGCTTCCTTCTTGAAGTCGGTATCAACCCGTTCGTCTCATACAAGCGATAGGACCGTGTTTCAATCAACACGCTCAGGAAACGGCAAGACACCGTCACCTATGGCGCATTTGCGAATGTCGTGGACCATTAACAGAGCAAAAAACACGATTTCTCAATGAAACCTGCTGCCCACTGTGGTAGCCAACACATCCCACGATTTGCCAGAGCACGAGTTGAATGACTGCAAATTCCAGAGTTGCAAGGCTCGCCTATTTTTCCATCATTATCGCGCTGGTGGTAATGAGCATCAAATTTCTCGCATGGTGGCTGACCGGTTCCGTGGCGCTGCTGTCCGATGCTCTGGAGTCGATTGTCAATGTCATCGCGGCTGCGGTCGCGTCGGTGGCCATTCGCATCAGCCACAAACCGCCGGATACCAATCATCAATATGGTCATCAAAAGGCGGAGTATTTTTCTGCTGTTTTGGAGGGGGTTTTCGTTGTTCTGGCGGCAGTCGTCATTTTCTACAGCGCCTATATGGCGCTGGTGACCGAGCACAGGATTACCGAACCGGCGCTGGGCATGGCGATCAACGCCATTGCCGCACTTATCAACGGGTATTGGGCCTGGCTTTTGATCTCGACCGGCAGGGCTGAAAAATCACCGGCGCTTCTTGCTGACGGTCTGCACGTCAGAACGGATGTGGTGACATCAATCGGCGTTTTGATAGGTCTGGGGTTGGCGGTCGCCACCGGCTGGATAGTGCTGGATGCGCTGATGGCGATGATTGTCGGGGCGAATGTTCTCCATGAAGGCTGGAAAGTCATTTCATCCTCGATCAACGGGTTGATGGACGCCTCGATCGATGCGGATGAAGCGGAGGTGATTGAAACGATCATCATCGAGAATGCACAAGGCGCAATCGAAGTTCACGATATTAAATCCCGGGTGTCTGGCGCAGCGACCTATGTCGAATTCCACCTTGTGGTCGAACGCTCAATGAGTGTGAAAGCCGCGCACGATATCTGCGACAGGATCGAAGCCGCCATCAAAACTGCGGTGCCAGGCAGCCAGACGACGATTCATGTCGAGCCGGACCACAAGCAGAAGGGCACAGGCCTTGATGTAACTTAGAACACGCCGACACATTTTTCAGAGAATGGGGACATCACCAAGGCTGCACCGGCGGGTTTTAACGATTATCGCATAAGATATATTATGGAACTTTTATATCTCGCAGGACCAGCCATCATAGGCCGGATGAATGTTGTCCGGGGTTTCCTGATCGACCGTCTCAAAATCAAGATCAATATGCATATGTGTCAGAATGGCTGTCCTGGGATTGATCAACCGGACCGCCTCAACCGCTTCGCTCAGTGAAAAATGGCTGGGATGCGGCAGGTAGCGCAGCGCATCGACGATCCAGTATGACAGGCCTTTGAGCAGCGCGGCGCTTGCATCCGGCAAAGCGCTTATGTCAGACGAATATGCCAGGTCTCCAATTCGGAAACCAAGTGAGATAATGTCACCATGTATCTGAGTAAACGGAAGAACCTCGATTGAACCGCCAGGTCCATCGATGCTGAATTTTTCGCCGTGCCTTATTTCATGTCCCACCAATATGGGCGGATAGGACGAGCCTGAAGGCGTCTTAAAGCAATAGCCAAAAGCATCGTACAGTCGGTCAAGCGTCGGCCGGTCAGTGTAGATCTGAACGCGTTCACGGCGGTTGATCACAAAAGCACGCAGATCATCAATGCCATGAATGTGGTCGGCATGGGCATGGGTATAAAGCACCGCATCAGCCCAGTCGATGCCGGCAGACAGGCATTGTTCGCGAAAGTCCGGGCCGGTATCAATGATGATCCGCGTCACATCGGCGCCGTTGTGTTTTTCGATCATAAGACTACAGCGACGGCGGCGGTTCTTGGGATTTCTCGGATCGCAGGCACCCCAGTGATTGCCGATCCTGGGAACACCCGGCGATGAACCGCTGCCAAGAATGGTAAAGCGCAGGCTCATAGCAGTTTCGGCAGTTTCTGGAACAGCCTGAAGGTATTCTCGCCAGTCTGTCGGATCAGATCTGCCGGCTCCACCTGCAGGGTTCTGGCAAGAGATTCAACAGTATCAGCGACAAAAGACGGTTCATTGGTGCGGCCACGATGCGGCACCGGTGCCAGATAAGGCGCATCGGTTTCGACGAGAATGCGATCCCGCGGGACATGTTGCGCGATATCACGGATATCTTCGGCATTTTTGAAGGTTGCTATGCCTGAAAACGAGACATAGTGCCCTAGCTCAACACCTGTTTTGGCAAGCTCCGCACCCGACGAAAAACAATGCAGGACGGCAGGAAACGCTCCGTTTTCTGTCTCTTTGACGAGAATATCCATCATGTCGGCGTCAGCAGCCCTGGCATGGATGATCAGCGGCAGTCCGGTGATCCGGGCAGCAGCAATATGGGTTATAAAACTGCGTTTCTGACTGTCAGGTGCGCTGTTGTCATAATGATAATCGAGACCGGCCTCCCCGATGGCGACGACTTTGCGATGTGCCGCCAGCGCAACCAGCTGATCTGTGGTGACATGCAGTTCTTCGTCTGCATTATGCGGATGCGTGCCGACGGAACAGAACACGTCATCATAGCGCTCTGCAACGGCCAGCACCTGATCAAATTTCTCAACCCTTGTGCAGATTGTAATCATCCGCTCAACGCCTCTGGCCCGCGCCCTGGCGACCACGTCGTCGAGTTGATCGGAAAAGTCGGGAAAATCCAGATGGCAATGGCTGTCAATCAGCATCAGTTCACTGCCACCGGTTCTACAAAGCGAGGAAAAATGCCCTCCGGCTTTGTAATGATCGTGCCGCTTGTCAGCGTGTTTGCAGTGTCCAGCGCATCGAAATTACGCTCTTCTGACGGCACCGCCAATGCGTCCAGCAGACGCGCCGCAGCATCGGGCATGAAGGGTTGTGACAGGACGGCGACCCGGCGCACAATTTCAGCCGTGACATAGAGCACGTCGCTCATCCGTTGTGGGTCGGTTTTCTTCAGCGCCCAGGGTTCCTGTGCGGCAAAATAGCGATTGGCCTCGCTGACCACGTTCCATATGGCGTTCAGCGCATTGTGCGGAGCCTGAATATCCATGGCTTCGCGGCATTCCGGCAGCAGCGCCCTGGCCTGTTCCAGGATCACATTGTCGGCTTCAACCAGCGCTGTCGGCGTCGTCAGTTTGCCATCAAGATTCTTGAACACCATGGAAAGCGAGCGCTGGGCGAGATTGCCCAGATCATTCGCCAGATCTGCATTCATGCGCGCCACAATAGCGTCATGGCTGTAACTTCCATCGCGCCCGAACGGCACTTCGCGCAGAAGAAAATAGCGCAACGCATCAAGGCCATATGTGTCGACCAGAGAGAACGGATCGACCACATTGCCAACCGATTTCGACATTTTCTCACCGCGGTTAAACAGAAACCCGTGGGCATAGACACGTTTCGGCAAGGCCAGGCCGGCTGACATCAGGAAAGCGGGCCAGTAGACCGCATGGAAGCGGATGATGTCCTTGCCGATGACATGCACATCAGCCGGCCAGAACCGCGCCCGCGCATCATTTTCATCGGGAAATCCGGTTGCTGTCAGATAATTGGTCAGAGCGTCGACCCAGACATACATGACGTGTTCTGGATCGTCCGGCACCTTCACGCCCCAGTCGAAAGTCGTGCGCGAGATCGACAGATCGCGCAGCCCGGATTTGACAAAGCTGACAACTTCATTGCGGCGCTCATCGGGACCGATGAATTCCGGATGCGCCTCAAAATGCGCCAGCAAACGGTCCTGATAGGCCGAGAGGCGGAAGAAATAGCTGTCTTCTTCAACCCACTCCACCGGTGTGCCCTGCCCGCCAAGCTTGGTACCGTCTTCACCGGTGGTGATTTCATCTTCGCCGTAATAGGCTTCATCGCGCACTGAATACCAGCCCGAATAGGTATGCTTGTAAATATCCCCGGCCGCCGCCATGCGTTTCCAGATTTCGACGCTGGCCGCATGATGACGCGGTTCGGTGGTGCGCAGATAATCATCATTCGACGCGTTCAGAACAGCCGCCATGTCCTGAAAACGCGCGGTGTTGCGGTTGGCAAGTTCCTGAGTGGTAATGCCAAGGTCACGGGCGGTTTTGAGCATTTTCAGGCCATGCTCATCAACGCCGGTGAGAAAGAACGTGTCAAATCCGTCGAGCCGCTTGAAACGAGCCAGCGCATCTGTTGCGATCAGCTCATAAGCATGGCCGATATGGGGCGCGCCGTTAGGATAGGAAATTGCAGTGGTAATGTAGAAAGTCTTGTTATTCATATCCGGGACTGACCTGACTTAAACGGGCAAACGCGCCTCTGCGTTCTTGGCTCTGTTTAGTAGAGCAAACAGGTTCAGGATCAACTGTTTCCTGTCCAGGTTAAAGGTCTCTGTCTGGCGCTGCTGCTGCACCAGCTGATCCCAGACATCGACCCACGGGTTGGCGGTGCCCTGCCCGGCCACAGCGATGGCGCGCTCATGAATGAACAACCGCGCCCGCTCCAGAAATTCTTCAAATAATGCATCGCGGCCGCGCAGTGCCAGCGCATCGGCCAACGCATGCAGGTTTGTGTGTTCGCCAGGCGCCTCTTCAAGCCGTGACTGCATGTCCTGACGCAAGGCGCCATGATCGGCTTGCATCAGATCCATCGCGTAGCGCACGCGTCCATCGGCAAGTCTGGAAATGGCGTCGAAGCCGGCCTTGTCAAAATCGCCAAGTTCAGCACGCAGGATTTCCTGCATCTGTGAACCCGTCGGTTTTGGCAGCAGTGCCTTGCGGCAGCGAGACCGGATTGTTGGCAGCAGGCGTTGATAGCTGTCAGACAACAATAAAAACAGAGACTTGGATGGTGGTTCTTCGAGTGATTTCAAAAGTGCATTGGCGGCCGCCGGGGCCATGTCCTCGGCCTTGTCGACCACAATGATGCGCCAGCCGCCCCCGGCTGCTGTGGAACCCAGAAAATGGATCAGACGGCGCACATCTACGACCGGAATACCGCTGGTCACGCGTTTTTTTTCTTCATCCCAGCGACGCGATAATAACAACAGATCGGGATGTGATCCGGCACTGATCTTTGCTGCCGCCTGGCTGTCGATCGCGACCGATAGATCCTCGGCATTTTGGGCCGCTTCCCGGGCGTTGTGCTGATGCGTAAGTAGAAATTTGGCAATCTGATAGGCCAGAGTTGCCTTGCCGCTGCTGACCGGTCCGCCGATCAGCCATGCATGATGCATCTTTCCCTGACTCAGAGCATTGAGGAATTCTCGCTGCAAGGCATCGGCACCCACCAGACGCCGTGCGCGCCGGGGCTGCAAAATCAGTTCAAGGTCTTCAACATTGGACATTGGCGTTCCAGATCCAGCGTTCTAGAGCGTTTCATGGTTACATTGAACCATTTGATGCTCCAGATCAGTTCATCGG
>CAXBCI010000036.1:0-38749 GCA_963974065.1 uncultured Hyphomicrobiales bacterium
CACACCAAACGCCCAACCGGAAGAAAACAAACCTGTTTTTCAGCAACCTGCTAAAGCGCTTCAATTCCGGTTAACGGCGGTTTCCGGGTTTAAACGCAGTTGAATGGTTGTCTCCGCGCGAAGCCCATGCTAGCCAGCCACCACCCAAATCTTGATTGACAGACAGGACTTAACATGAGCGATACTTCCTCATCCGATCAGGCCGCATCCGATCAGGCCGCGACGCCGCAGAATGGTGATGGTGCTGCAAAACCACCGCAAATCAACATCGTCGCCCAATATATCAAGGATTTTTCTTTCGAAAATCCCAAGGCACCAGACTCGCTGCGTCCGCGTGAAGGCGGACCCAATATTTCGATCAACGTCAACGTCAACGCCACGCCGTTGTCGGAAACGGATTTTGAAGTCGATCTGAAACTGGATTGTAAAGCCACTCATGAAGATGATGTGCTGTTCAATGTTGAACTGGCCTATAGCGGCATATTCCGTCTTGCCAATGTCCCCAAAGAACATCTGCATCCGCTGATCATGATCGAGTGTCCGCGCCTGCTGTTTCCATTCGCACGCCAGATCGTAGCCTCGGCCACCCGTGATGGCGGCTTTCCGCCGCTGCTGATTGATCCGGTAGATTTTGCCGCGCTTTACCGTCAGCGGCTGGAACAAATTCAGGCTCAGCAACAGGCGAGCGGTCAGCCCAACTGAAACTGCACTTCCGCGACAGAGCCTGTTTCAAGCCGGCGCAAACCGGCTTGAACTTTGTCAGCCGCCGAACAGGCGGCGCAGGAAACTGCGCTCCTGACGGCGACGGCGTACCGGCCTTGCATCAACCTCATTGGAAGATCTGGCAAATGGCTGCAATTCAGCAGCCTGGGTCTGGGCATCGGCTTGAGCTTGCGCCTGGGCCAGCATCTCTCTGGATTCAGCAACTCCGATAAGATTGGCAATCGGGATTCCCTCGTGGGCCGGTTGCATGAAATCACGCCAGATAATCGCCGGCAAATTGCCGCCTGTTGCCCGTTTGGTCGAGCTGTTGTCGTCATTGCCAAGCCAGACGCCTGTCACAAGATTTGCAGTAAAGCCAATGAACCAGGCATCACGGAAGTCCTGGCTGGTTCCGGTCTTGCCCCCGGCCGGCCGGCCATCCTCCAGCTGTGCCTTGGTGGCTGTTCCTGCCAGCACAGTGCGTTCCAACATGCTGTTCATCAGGCCGAGGATGTAGGGCGAGATAACCTGCAGATTGCCACTGGGCTGACGCTCATACAGAACCTTGCCATCAGGCGTCGTAATCCGTGTGATAGCATGTTCAATGACGCTGTAGCCGCCATTGGCAAACGGTACATAGGCCGACGTCATTTCCAATGGCGTGGTTTCGCTGGTGCCCAGCGCCAGGCTTGGAATGCGCTGCAATTCGCTGTTGATGCCAAGCCGGTTGGCAACTTCCGCCACCGCATCTATTCCGACCTCATCACCGAGCCGAGCTGCAACCGTGTTCAACGATTTGGTCAGCGCCACTTCCAGCGTCACAGGACCGCGAAATTCCCGGCTGTAGTTCCGGGGAGACCAACCGTTGATTTCAACAGGACCGTCAATCCGTATCGTTTCAGGTGTCAATCCCAGTTCCATGGCGGCCAGATAGACAAACGGCTTGAACGAAGAGCCGGGCTGACGGCGCGCATCGGTGGCGCGGTTGAACTGGCTGGCACCATAGTCGCGCCCGCCGACCAGAGCTCGAACGGCGCCGGTTGGATCAATCGATACCACCGCCCCCTGGGTGACGCCATATTTCTCGCCGTCGCGGTCCAGCCCCTCTCGGAGAGCGGCTTCAGCCAGATTTTGCAGTCGAATATCTATCGTTGTTTCGACTATAACATCCTGGTCAATTGTGCCGAGAAAGCCCTTCACCCGCTCAAACAGCCAGTCGGCCACATAATTTTCCGCGCCGGCTAAATGGCGACTTCTGGCCAAAGCAGGATTGGCGATCGCATAGTCGAGTTCTGACCGGGTGATGTAGCCTTCATCCTCCATGGCTTCCAGCACCAGCTGCGCACGTTCCTGCGCAGCTTCCGCGTTCTTGTCCGGCGACAGGCGGGAGGGTGCTTTCAACAACCCGGCAAGCATGGCGGATTCCGCCAGGTTCAGATAGCGCGCGGATTTCTGGAAATAGGTCCGCGCTGCGGCATCGACGCCGGTTGCACCGCCCCCCAGATAGACCCGGTTCAGGTACATTTCCATGATCTGTTCTTTGGAAAAATTATACTCCAGCCAAAAGGCAATCGGCACTTCCTTGAGTTTTCGGCGCCAGTCGCGCTCCGGGCCGAGATAAAGATTCTTGGCCAACTGCTGGGTTATCGACGAGCCGCCCTGGACAACGCGTCCTGCACGGATATTGGCAACCATGGCTCTTGCCACACCCGGGATATCAATACCGGCATGGTCGTAAAAACGACGATCCTCGATGGCCATCACGGCCTGCGGCAGATAAGGCGGCAATTGCTCGAAACGCACCGTTTCACCACCGGTTTCACCGCGATTGGCAATCAGTGTGCCATCGCGCGCCACCAATTGCACATTGGGCGAGCGCTCCGGTATTTCCAGTTTCGAAAAATCAGGCAGTTCCGAGGAGAAATAGATCAGCAATCCACCCAGACCGATTGCGCCCATCAGCATCAGAATAAAGCTCCAATAGACGAAAAAGCCCAGTAGACCGCGCTTTTTGCGGCGTCCCGCAGATTTCCCCTTCTCCTTGCGGTTGCGTCGTGGTGGCGGCGGTTTCATGCCGCCGCCACGATTGCCGCCAGCATTCATGCCAAGGTCAGGACGCGCCTTGCGCTTCGGCTGCGGCCGGGACCCTTGTGGCGCCGGCCGGCCGAATACCGGTTCTTTCCGGTCTTGTTGTCTGGGACCACTCATGGGGTGTCCTGCGCTATCCAATACTTGAGAAATCTGCTGTGGCGGCAATGGAGTTTAAATGCGGCGATTTAAGGGGCGGTTAAGCATCTGAATCTTTGTTTCCGGGGCTTCGTGGAGGATATGCCAGGACGGGCATGCGGAATTACCGCATTAACTTTATCTTAAAATCATCCTGAAATCCGGCCTCCGGTTAACCCATGCTCGCGCCAACAAATGTTAAGACCTTCTTAAACAATCAATTGAAGGTGACCATGACACAGGATCGCGTAGACTGGGTAGATGCCGCCAAAGGCATCTGCATTATTTTCGTAGTGATGATGCATTCAACGCTGGGCGTTGAAAAAGCCGCGGGCGAGCTCAGCTGGATGAATCTCATCGTGAGCTTTGCGGCGCCGTTTCGCATGCCGGACTTCTTCCTGATTTCCGGCCTGTTCCTGGCTCTGGTCATCGACCGGCCCTGGCGGAAATATGTCGACCGGAAAGTCGTCCATTTCTTCTACTTCTATGCGCTCTGGGTAACCATCCAGTTCGTCTTCAAAGCCCCCGGATTCGTGGCTGAGTACGGACTTGCCGGCACGGCGCAGCTTTATCTTCTGAGCTATATCGAACCCTTCGGCACTCTCTGGTTCATCTACATCCTGCCGATCTTCTTCGTTGTCACCAAACTGGCCCATGACTGGCATATCCCGGTCTGGATAACCGGTCTGGCGGCAGCTCTGCTGCATCTGTCCGGGCTTGAAACCGGCTGGTTGCTGGTCGATGAATTTGCCTCACGTTTCGTGTTCTTTTTCGCCGGCTATGCCCTTGCGCCACTGATCTTCCGCATTGCCGACTGGGTCCGCCTCGACTGGCGTCAGACAGCCGCTTACATGCTGGCCTGGGCGGTGACCAACGGCGTTCTGGTATGGTTGGGATGGGCCGCAACTCCATGGTTCTCCCTGCCGCTCGGCTTTGCCGGGGCAGTTGCCCTTATCTGTGTGGCGTCGCTTTGGGTACAGAGCCGACATTCTTCGATCATCACATGGTTCGGGGCGCACTCCATCGTCATCTATCTGGCGTTCTTCCTGCCAATGGCGATTTCGCGCATTGTGTTGCTGAAAACGGGTGTCATCACAGATCTGGGCACAATCTCTGTCCTGGTGACCATTGCCGGTGTCACGGGTCCTGCCATATTCTACCTCGTGATAAAACGTCTGAATATTGGCAAATTCCTGTTTGAACGCCCTTCATGGGCATATGTTGATGAGCCTAAATCGCAGAAACAGCGCACTGTGGCTTTGGAACCCGGCGAATAGAGAACGGTTGTACCGTCAGGATAGCTGGTCTGCAGCTTTCCTGACGGCTTCCAGACAGTGCCGGCTGCTTTGCAAGCGAAGTTCGCCAGTGCGGTGATTTCTGCTTTTTTATGGTCTGCGGCGGTGGCATAGTCCCCCGATGTCAAATCCAATAGATTCTCACCCCACCGCCGTCAAATCCGGCGATCATCTGATGCTTGTGGACGGCTCGGCCTATATTTTCCGGGCCTATCATGCCCTGCCGCCGCTGACGCGCAAATCCGACGGCCTGCCGGTCGGGGCGGTTGCGGGCTTCTGCAACATGTTGTGGAAATTGCTGGCGGTGGCGGAAGACACGTCGCTTGGCGAAAAACCGACTCATTTTGCGGTGATCTTCGATGCCAGCAGCAAGACTTTCCGCAATGATATTTACGATGAATACAAGGCCAATAGAAGCGAGCCGCCGGAAGATCTGCGGCCGCAATTTGCCATCATCCGCGAGGCGACGCGCGCCTTTAATGTGTCGTGTATCGAAAAAGACGGCTTTGAAGCCGATGACCTGATCGCGACCTATGCGCGCCTGGCCGAAGAAGCTGGTGCCCATGTTACCATCGTCTCCTCCGACAAGGATCTGATGCAGCTTGTCACCGAGCGGATCATCATGTTCGATCAGATGAAGGACAAGATCATCCGCACCGCAGATGTGATCGAGAAATTCGGCGTCGGGCCGGACAGGATGATCGATCTTCAGGCCCTGGCCGGTGACAGCACGGACAACGTGCCGGGCGTGCCCGGCATCGGCGCCAAAACCGCGGCGCAATTGCTGCTGGAATTCGGCGATCTGGAGTCGCTGCTGTCGCGGGCGGCCGAAATCAAACAGAATAAACGGCGGGAAAATCTCATCGCATTCGCCGATCAGGCAAGACTGTCCAGACGCCTTGTTGAACTGGACCAGCAAGTCCCGCTGGATTGCCAGCTCGATGAATTGGCAGTCGAAAACCTTGATGGACCCAAACTGGTCGCCTTCCTGAAGGGCATGGAATTCACCACCCTGACCAGGCGCGTCGCCGAAGCCACGCAGACCGAGGCCGAAGCCATTGATGCGACAGAAGTCTCGGTGGATCACTGGGAGGGCAACGCACAACAGGGCGCCGCAGCGGACGAGAGCGGCGCGGCACACTCTCCCCAGGCACTGGCCGACGCGGTGACAGCAGCTGCGTTTGGCCAGAGCATCGACCATGACAGCTACGAATGCATCACCGATCTGGCGACGTTAACGGCCTGGTGCGATGCGGCACGTAAGCAGGGCTTTGTCAGTTTTGACACGGAAGCGACATCTCTGGATGCCATGCAGGCCGATCTGGTCGGCGTGTCGCTGGCGCTGGCGCCTGGCAAAGCTGCCTATGTACCACTGCAACACAGAAGCGGTGTCGATGATCTGCTGGGTGACGGCATGGTTGAGGGACAACTGCCTCTACGCGATGCTCTATCAGTCATCAAGCCGCTGTTGCAGGATCCGGCTGTGCTGAAAATAGCGCAGAACCTGAAATATGACGCCCTGCTGCTGTCGCGTTATGACATCGAAGTCATCAGTTTCGATGACACGATGCTGCTGTCCTATGCGCTGGATACCGGGCGCGGCGGGCATGGAATGGATGAATTGTCACAACGCTGGCTCGATCACACGCCGATTCCGTTCAAGCAGGTGGCCGGGTCCGGCAAGAACATGATTACGTTCGATCAGGTGCCGGTTGAAGCGGCAACCGCCTATGCTGCTGAAGATGCCGATGTGACCTTGCGGCTGTGGCAGGTGTTGAAACCGCGTCTGGCCGCCGACCGCATGACCCGGCTTTATGAAACGCTGGAGCGCCCAATGGTGCCGGTTTTGATGCGCATGGAAAGCCGCGGCATTTCCGTTGACCGGCAGATGCTGTCGCGGCTGTCAGGTGAGTTCGCCCAGGGCATGGCCGGTCTTGAAGCTGAAATCACCACGCTGGCCGGTGAGCAATTCAACATCGGATCGCCCAAGCAACTGGGCGATATCCTGTTCGGCAAAATGAACCTGCCGGGCGGCAAGAAAACCAAAACAGGTGCCTGGTCGACGTCGGCTTCGGTGCTGGAAGATCTGGCCGCCGAAGGCCGTGAACTGCCACGAAAAATCGTCGACTGGCGCCAGCTTTCCAAGCTGAAATCGACCTATTCAGATGCCCTGCCCGGTTTCATCAATCCTGTCACCAAACGGGTGCACACATCCTACTCGCTGGCCTCGACAACAACCGGGCGGCTGTCGTCCTCCGACCCCAATTTGCAGAATATTCCGGTGCGCACGGAAGCGGGCCGCAAAATCCGCAAGGCGTTTGTTGCCGAACCAGGCAACAAGCTGCTGTCAGCCGATTACAGCCAGATCGAATTGCGGGTGCTGGCGCATATGGCCGACATTCCGCAACTCAAACAAGCCTTCGCCGACGGGCTTGATATTCATGCGATGACGGCAAGTGAAATGTTCAACGTGCCGATCGAGGGTATGGACCCGATGGTCCGGCGTCAGGCGAAGGCGATAAATTTCGGCATTATCTACGGCATATCCGCCTTCGGACTGGCCAATCAGCTCGGCATTTCCCGCACTGATGCCAAGAGCTATATCGACACTTATTTTGAGCGGTTTCCGGGCATTCGCGACTATATGGAAGCGACCAAGAGCTTTGCCCGCACACATGGCTATGTGGAAACTATCTTCGGACGCAGGGCGCATTATCCGGAAATAAACAGCAAAAACCCCAATATGCGCGCCTTTATGGAACGTGCCGCCATCAATGCACCGATCCAGGGGTCAGCTGCCGATATTATCCGCCGCGCCATGGTGCGCATGGAAGCGGCATTGGCGCGCACCACCCTGTCGGCACAAATGCTGCTGCAAGTGCATGACGAGCTGATTTTCGAAGTGCCCGAAACCGAGGTTGAGGCAACCATTGCGGTGGTGTGCGAGACAATGGAAAAGGCCTGTCTGCCGCTGATCGAATTATCTGTGCCGCTGCAGGTCGATGCTCGCGCTGCGGATAATTGGGAAGAAGCTCATTAGATCAATTCAACGCAGTCATGGCGCGCCCGCCGGATCATTCCGACGCGCGCAGCGGCATCGAACATCCGCAATGCATTGAGGTTTGGCAGGCGCATGGACTCCTCGCAAGACTGTAAATTTTCTACAGTCTTGAGCGATCAGAGATGGTTGGTCAAGACTTGGGATGCAGGTCATACTGTCACTCACATCATCGCAAAGGAGACAGCGGCATGACAACAGGAAAAGTAGCGCTTATCACCGCTGGCGGCAGTGGCATGGGTGCCGATGCGGCGCGGCGTCTGGCGGCGGACAATTATCAGGTCGGTATCCTGTCTTCTTCCGGCAAAGGGGAAGCGCTGGCGGAGGAACTGGGCGGGATCGGGCTCACCGGATCAAACCGCTCGGTTGCCGATCTGCAGAACCTGGCCGACAAGGCTATGGAGCGGTGGGGCCGTATTGACGTGCTGGTCAATTCTGCCGGCCACGGGCCGAAAGGTCCGGTGCTGGAGATCAGCGATGAAGACTGGCACACCGGTATGGAAGTCTATCTGCTGAATGTTGTGCGTCCGACCCGGATTATCGCGCCGATCATGGTGGCACAAGGCGGTGGGGCAATTGTCAATATTTCCACCTTTGCCACCTTTGAACCCGATCCCCTGTTTCCCACGTCAGGCGTATTTCGCGCCGGGCTGGCCGCCTTCACAAAATTATTTGCTGACAAATACGCTGCAGACAATGTGCGGATGAATAATGTCCTGCCCGGATTTATCGACAGTCTGCCGGAAACGGAAGACCGCCGTGCCCGCATTCCCATGGGGCGCTATGGCAGGGCCGAAGAAGTGTCATCGCTGATTGCCTATCTGGTATCGGACGCTGCTGCCTATATGACCGGGCAGAATCTGCGCCTTGATGGTGGGCTGACCCGTGCAGTGTGAAGCGGTCAGCAGGCCATACAACGGGCAGACGACGGCATTTGCCACCAAATGAATGGCGTCGGTCATCCAGATTTTCGGTTATTCCGCGACGGCTTCCGGCCTCGCACCCTGGAACATCTATCTGTTTCTCGCCGGTCTGGTGGGCTGGCTGATTGTCGGTCTTCTGCGGAATGACCGTGCCATTGCTCTGGCTGCAATGCTGATCGGACTGTCCCGGCACCCCGAAAACCGCGACAGGACGTTTCTGCTATGGCATAGTCGATAGTCATATCCGAGCGGTAAAATGCCCATGCAGAAGCGGAATTGGCTGCTGAAATCCGCTTGCAAGGGATCATAAATCGGCCATACCGTCAGCGGATAGAACAAGGCAAATGCCAATAGAATTGCAGTTCCACAGCCGGATTCGGTAATGAGTTTTCCAGGCCTTTCCAGATTCGGACCACAATTCTGGTGTCTGCTGACATCGCTGCTGGTTCATGGCCTCATTGTCGGCGGGGTGTTGGCCCTGCCTGCCCTTGCCCAGCAGGAAGTGACAGAAGAGGATGTTGTGTCGGTAGCAGTGGTGACGCCGGACCAGCTTCAATCCGAAATCGATGCGGCGCGCGAGCGCAAACGGCAGGCCGCCGATCCCGAACCGGAGTTGGATGTTTCTGCCCTGGAGCCGCGTCCAGAGCCGGTCCAAGAGCCGTCAAAGGCGACAGCAGGGCCACAGCCGCCAAAGCCGGCTGCAGCTCTGGAATCGCCAAAAACACTAGACTCACCCATCGCACCGAAACCACCGGACTCACCACAAGACCGGCCCGATCAGACCGCGCAGCGAATTGGTCCCAAATTGCCGTCCGGCAAGCCGGTTGCAATCCCGCGCAGGCGTGTTGTGCCGAAAGACAAGACCGTGCTGGCAGGCGACCGGCAACGCGAACAGCTTTGCCACAACGCGGCCATGGTGGAAATCATCAAGGCGCGGCCCGAACTCAAACCGGACCTGGTAATCTCCTCGGCGGTGGATGCCACCGTCACGGGAGACAACGTCATTGTTGCCAACGGTGCCGCTTTCAGGAGCGAGGGACGCTGGTTCAATTTCAAATTCCGCTGTGAAGCTGATCCTGTGGCTGACACAGTGATGTCGTTCGATTACCTGATTGGCGGGCCATTCCCCGAAGACCAGGTGGAGGTGCGCAAGGCGACTGCGGAAAATTGAGGCCGCTTCGACATTCGTTGGCGACACCGCTCGCCGCTTCACTCCGGCCGCGCAGTCGCGTATGAACCGGCACCCTGCCGATAATTGTGGAATTGACATGAACCTTGCGATCCGATCCGTAGCTGAAGCCGACCGGGATAACTGGCAAAGCCTGTTTGACGCCTATGCCGCGTTCTACAAAACCGAAGTGCTTGCAGGGGTTCATGACGCCGTCTGGGGCTGGATTTTTGATCCGGCCGAAGCGTTCTGGTGTGATGTCGCTGAAGCTCAGGATGGAACTCTGCTTGGTTTTGCCCAGTATCAACTGATGCAGCGCTCTCTGAGCGGCAACAAGGTCTGTTATATGAGCGATCTCTTTGTCCGGCCGGATGCGCGGGGCAGCGGTGCCGGTCGCGCCCTGATCGACCATGTCATCTCCTTTGCCCGCACCAACGGGATTTCCAATCTGCGCTGGCTGACCCAGGAGTTCAACTATGATGCCCGCCGCCTGTATGACAGTTTCACGGCCAGATCAGATTTCGTTCTTTACTCAATTCCGCTGGAGACACCGTGATGAAAAACCTGTTCATTTTTGGCGTTGGCTATTCCGCAGGTCTGTTCGCCTCGCAGATGCGCAAACAAGGCTGGCAGGTGACCGGAACCACAAGAAGCCCGGATAAGGCGGTTGAACTGGCCAGAGCCGGTGTGGCCCCGCTGATTTATCAGGGTGGCCACAGCAGCGATGTGACCGCCGCATTAAGGTCTGCCGATGCAATCCTGGTGTCGATTGCGCCGGACGCAAACCAGCGCGATGCGCAAACCTCTTTTGGCGATGATCCGGCGCTGGCGGATTTTGCCGCCGACTTACAGACCTTGCCGAAAAAACCCTGGATTGGCTATCTCTCCACCGTGGGTGTCTATGGCAATCATGACGGTGCCTGGGTCGATGAAGAGACCGACTGCCGGCCTGTCTCAAAGCGGTCGCGCGCGCGCCTCCTTGCCGAGACGGCCTGGAAAAATCTGGCTGACGATGCCGGCCTGACCCTCGGCATCTTCCGCCTGTCGGGGATTTACGGGCCGGGCCGCAATCCGCTGGAAAAAGTCGCGCGCGGCGACGGGCGGCGGATCAACAAGCCCGGACAGGTTTTCAACCGCATTCATGTCAATGATATTGCCACCGCACTGCGCCTTGCCGTCGAGCAAAACAAGGGCGGCATTTTCAACATTACCGATAATGAACCGGCCCCGCCGCAGGATGTGGTGGCCTTTGCCGCCGATCTGCTGGAAATGGAGGTGCCGCCGCTGATCGACTTTGAAGACGCGGATCTGTCGCCAATGGGACGGTCGTTTTACGGTGAGAACAAACGGGTTTCCAATGCCAGATCGAAAACGGAGCTGGGGATGGACTACAGCGTGCCGGATTACCGCACCGGCATGCGCATGGCTCTGGAAACCTGGCAGAGCGGGCGGAAAGCAGGCGGATGACACGGCCATACAGTATCGACGGTTATGCGATTGTATCCGACGATCACCGCATTGCCGATGCGGCCGGTAACATGCCCGAAACCCTGAAAAATGAGGCGGACTGGCGCTATTTTCAGGCAGCGCTCGATGCCGCCACACTGACCGTCGTCGGGCGCAAGGGCCATCAGGCCAATCCGAACCACAAAAATCGCAGGCGGCTGATTCTGTCGCGCTCTGCTCGCGGGCTTGAGCGCCGCGCCGATGGCTGGTGGTGGAACCCGGCAGGGTGCGACTGGAGCACAGCTCTGGCACAGACCGCCCCGGAAGGCGGCGCAATTGCGATCCCGGGGGGCCGCGAAGTGTTCGATCTGTTTTTAGCGCTGGGCTATTCCAGCTTTCATCTGGCGCGCGCCGAAGGCACTGTAGTGCCCGATGGCACGAGCCTGTTTTCCGGCCTCAACGGCATCACGCCGGAACACTTGCTTGCCAGCCACGGCCTGCAGAAGGACGCGACATATTGGCTGGATGAAGCAGCGCGCGTCAGCATGACGGTTTGGCGGACTGGGTGAGGAAAGATACTGGGTCCCCGGAACAAGCCCTGGGAGGACGGGTTTGGAAGATTTCGCGAAATTCCAGACCTCCCACCACTCCCCTCGTCATCCTTTGGCTTGTCCCGGGGACCCAGAATCAGAGAAATCTCCGGCCTTCCGCCATTACGGAAATCCGATCCGCCGTTCTAACTCGCAAATACACGTTCAAAATCCCGGAAGGTTTTGAATTCCAGGGCCACATCGCCTGGTGCATCGATGAAGAATGTGCCCTGTTCGCCGGGCTCGCCCTCAAACCGCATTTGCGGCTCCAGCCGAAACGCCACATTTGCGGCGCGCAGGCGATCAACCAGCCCGTTCCAGTCATCCCAGGCCAGAACGACGCCAAAATGCGGCATTGGCACGGCCTTGTTGTCAACCGCTCCGGTGCCGCCTTCGGCCATCATCGAGCGGCCCTGATGCAGCGATAATTGATGGCCGAACAGATCAAAATCAATCCAGCTCGCCGCCGACCGGCCGCGCTTGCAGCCCAGCACAGTTTCAAAAAACGCGGCGGCAGCAGCAAGATCAGTGACCGGGAAGGCAAGATGGAACGGCGTCAGCTGCCGGGCCATGATTATTTCAGAACCTGGGCACGCATGGCCATGGCGCGCTGATCGGAAACGGCAGCATAAGTGTTGGCCTCGCTGCGAAACGCAGTAAAGGATTTGTAGATATCGCCTGCCAGCGGGCTGGAATCGCCCAGTTCGCGCAGCACCACTTCCGCTTCAACACCCAGCGCAGCGACCACATCTTCCGGCAGGAAGCGAACTTCCACGCCTTCCTTTTCCAGCAATGGCTTGTAGGAGATGATGTTGTGGAAGGTGAAATCCGCCAGGGATTCATAGGAACTGGCCATCGCTGCATTGCGCACAATCGCCTGAAGATGCTCCGGCAGATCGATAAATTGCTGGCGGTTCACCAGCAGCTCCAATGCTGGCCCAAGCTCATGAAAGGCCGGCATGTAATAATATTTCGCCACCTTGTAGAGACCGAAGGCCAGATCGTTCCAGGGGCCGATCCATTCCGCCGCGTCAATGGCTCCGGACTGCATCGCGGGGAAAATCTCACCCGGTGGCAGCAGCACGGTGTTGACGCCGATGCGGCGCATCACCTCGCCGCCCAGCCCGGCAATCCGCATTTTGATGCCTTTGAAATCATCCAGCGAGTTGAGTTCTCTGGCAAACCAGCCGCCGGCCTGTGGCCCGGAGGAGCCAGCATAAAACGGCACCACGCCAAACGGCTCATAGGCTTTTTCCCACAGTGCCTGGCCGTCACCGAATTGCACCCAGGCAGCATGTTCATGCGCCATCAGGCCAAATGGAACGCCGGTGAAAAAGTGAAACGCGGGATCCTTGCCCTGCCAGTAATAGGGTGTTGCATGGCCAAGTTGAGCCGTGCCGGTTGAGACTGCGTCAAACACTTCAAATGGCGGCACCAGTTCCCCGGCGGCAAATACTTCGATGGTCAGCTCACCATTGGACATGGCCGTGATCTTGTCCGCCAAGCGTTGCGCATTGACGCCTACACCAGGCGCATTTTTGGGCCAGCTTGTGGCCATCTTCCAGCTCCGGCCGGTGCTTTGCGCCAGGGCTGGCGTTGCAAGACTTGTTGTGGCCGCCGCTGCGGCAGCACCACTTGTCAGGAATTTACGGCGTGTAACTGTGTCGATCATGAATTGCTCCCATTGTTATCGGGGTGACACCGGACAACCGCGTCCGGTTCAACAACTGCTTTTGCGTTCCTGCGACGATATAACCGAATTAATAAGCTAAGTTTCGACCCTGTAAATCATTTTTCCTCAGAGGCTTGTGAACTGCTGTCTCCCCACAGCAGGGTCTTGTAATCAAAGCCTTTTTCAATCGTTGGTTTGACGATGGCAAAATAGGGTGAGAGATCGAAATCACGCGGTGCAAACAGGGAATGATGGCGAATATGGAGGATCTCACGGCGGGTGTAATACATGTGCTGGCCGCGCCAGTCCCGCGTCACAGCCTTGTTGGTCACCAGTTCCACTCTCGGCAGGATCGGATACCGTACTTTCTGAAAGGCCTGCGCTATCAGGGTTGAACAGATTGCACGGGTTGGGTCTCCCGACCCCAGCGCCAGCATCCGGCGGCGCCAGCGTACCGGCACCGGCGGTGTGGGGAAAAAAAAGCGCAGCATGTCGAAAATATTTTTCAGATCGTATTTCAGGCCGATGCGGGCCACCATATAGTCCACGACCTCTTCGCGGTCAGCATCGACAAGCCCGACAGGCCGGCAGATCCGGGTGTTGAAATCGCGGTATTTAGAGAGTTTTGCAGTGACACAGCCTTCGCCCAGATTGACTTCGATCAGGCGGTGGCGTTCCCCATCCGGATCGCGCACATCCACAGCATCGCCGACATACAGCGCTGCGTGTGACCAGGTTGACTGGGTCAGATATTTAATCGCTGCCGAGATTTTCTGGTTGCCCTCGACCAGCAGGATATCGCCGGGGCGCAGGCAGGCTTGCAGAGTTTCCGGGTCGGAGGGCGCGTAAGGCTTATAGCCGCTCGATTCACTGCGCAGGCGTTCCGCAATCCAGCGCCCGAGCCGGTCCAGCAGCGTGTCGGCAGGAAGTTTCAGCTTCTCAAGAGCAGTGCCGGTTTTAACGTCGCCAGCCATTTCTTTCCCTAGACCGTTTCATCGTTAAATCGAATTATTTGACCGGATTTGCGCCCTGCCGGCGTCGACTGGAGCGGTTGCCCTAGAACAATTTGAATCGCTTGTTGTTCTCTTCCTCATCGGAAGGGCCTGGGTCATCCGGCACTGGCGGCATCGCTTCTGGGGAGAGGAAACTCGGGCCAGATTTCGAGTTGCCATCATCTGCCCTTTCGGATTTGGATTCTGTCTTGGCGGCAGTTCCGCTGGCGGTGTCCTTTGGGCCGGTTGCCACTTTTTCGACAGGTGGCTCTTTCTGAGCCGCTGCAGGATTTGCGGCAGGCTGATCGATGACAATCGGTGCGATTTTAGCGTCGGCTTTTGGCTCGGCTTTCGCTTCAGACCCTTTGGATGTCTCTTTAGACGTCTCTTTAGACATGTCTGGGAATTTCTGTTCGCCTTTTTCGCTGCCGCCGGTTTTTTGCGGCGCTTCGGCAGGCGTGGCAGCGGTTTCCGCGGCCACTGGTTTCGGCTCAGGTATTGGCGGCTCAGGCTTCGGCTCAGGTTTTGGCGGTTCAATTTCCAGCGGCGCCAGCAGCACGTCGTTTTCGCTGATAATAACAGTCGGCTTGGCCAGCGCCGTGGGCGGCACTTTCCATTCATAGGCATCCAACTGGCCGGAAACCGGCGAAACCGGTGCCCAGTGGTCGGAAATTACACCATCAGCAATCCAGACCGGATCAGCGGCAGCGTGAACCGCTTTGGAAAGCCATTCGCGCACCCGGCCCTTGTCGCCATGTTCGCCTTCTTCAATGTCGGCCATCAACAGACAGGCGCGCTGGGTCGGCATGGTCAGATGCGGCCGCAGGGCGGCGCGTGCACCGTCCCAGTCCTGCGCCTCGATCGAGGCTTTTGCCAGGGCAATGGCGCTTTCCAGATGGTCCGGTGACAGCCGCGTCAGGGTTTTGATCCGCTTGACCCGGTCGCGCGGGGAATCGCCCGGACGCACATGGGCATAGGTTTCAGCCAGATCCGGATGCGGATGCAGCTTCCAGGTTCCCTCGAGGGTTTTTACCGCACGGCGCAATTCACCAAGACGCGACAGGACCCGCCCGGCCACAACCGCTGCCGGTACCAGCTCAGGCGCCAGCTTGTGGGCCTCGAGGGCCGCGATCTTGGCTTCCTGGGGTTCTCTGTCCTCATGGGCAAGGGCTTTGGCGACCAGTACAACCGCGCGTCTGCGTTTGACCTCCTTGCGGTCAATCAGACCAGCGGAATTATTCGCCGAGATGGTTTTCAAAGCACCATCCCAATCTTCTGCGGCGGATTGATAGCGCAGCACTGCCGGTCCGGCCCAACTGGCCACCGTGGCACCGTCATTTGGCCGTGCCGGATGTTTTGCCGCTTCATCCATGGCGCTGATGGCCAGTTGCAAAGCGACAGCAGGATCATTGGTGCGTTCTGCCTCCATGAACAAACCGCGCAGACCCAGAAGCTTGGTTTCCGGTTCCTCAAGCATGGAATGAAAGGTTTTTCTGGCGGTCTCATATTCGCCGGCCAGTTGCGCGGCCTGCGCTTTCAGCAACAGCGCAAGCGGCGCGTCCTTGAGAAATTTATTGGCATCATGTGCCGCTTTCTGGGCGCGTTTTGCATCGCCTTCCCCCACTGCGACAAGTCCGTTTGACAAAGCGTTGTAACCCTTGTCCCGCCGCCGCGCCGAAAAATAGCCCTTCAGCATGTGCGGCGAGCGCCAGATGGTGCGCAGCACCGACCAGACAATGCCGAGAATGATGATGAAAGCGACAAAAGCCACTGCAAACACCATCAGGCTGGTTTCAACTTCCCGGCCGGCCCAGGTGAACTGAACCATTCCCGGATTATCGGCAAGCCAGGCAAAGCCAGCTGCGAAGACCAGAAAGACGGCCAGGATACTAAAAACGCGGATCATGTACGGTCTCCCTTGCCGGTACGGGCCCAGATGGATTTTTCAACAGCGTCAAGCTGCTGCAGAAGGCCAGCGGCGCTCTGGTGATGGCGGGCCTGCGCCTGCCAGCCTGTCACGGCCTGCTTCAACTCTTCGGGCGTGGCCGGATTGGCTGCGATGGTGTCCAGAGCAGCGCTGAGTTTGCCAGGATTTTCGGCGCTGGCCGCCTGTTCCGCCTCGGTCAACTGACTGGACAGCAAATCAGCAGGAGCGGCATTCTGTTCTGCAACGGTCCTGACCGTGACCAGACTTTGAGCGCCCTTCATCATGCCTTCCAGCAAGCCTTTGGCCGTGACTTCATCGGCAGCAGGTTCCGCTTGCGGCGCGGTGCCTTCCGGAGCCAGCGTTGCTTCATAGGTGCTGCGCGCTTGCGATATCTCAGTGGCGATTTGCGGTAAAGGAGTGAGACCGGATTGGGCGGCTTCGGTAAAATCTGCGGGAAGCTCCACCTCGCTGCCACTTTCAGCCAGCACTTCGCCGGCTTGCGACAGCAGCCCGGCAAATGGCAGACCATTGCTCACCGCTGCCGTCAGGGCATCCTGCATATAGGACAGACGTGCACCATCGGTGACAACGTCGCTCTCGTCCTCCTGCGGGGCAGCGGCAGAGGCTTCCAGCCTGTCTGTTTTGCTGGCAACACTTTCAACGGTGCTGGTCAGGCTTTGCAGTTCGGATTGCTGCTGTTGTGACAGAATTTCCAGATTTTCAGTGATCGACACCTGAAGCTGCAATTTGCTGACCGTTTCTGCCAATGCGCTCAATTCCTGTCGGATCGCATCCGGCACCGCGCTGCCCTGTGTCTGCATCTGATCCGACAGGGCCGACAGGCGGGTTTCCAAAGTGGCCAATGCGGGTGCTTCGCCCGCACTTCCGTTGGCGACAGAAGTTTCCAATGAATTTTGCCGTTCGGTCAGTGTAGTGAGCGCGTCCGTCATGGCCAGATTCTGTGCCGCGGTCTCCTCCGAGTTTGTGGATAGTCTCTGCTGCAGTTCATCAATGCTTGACTGCATATCCGCCAGCGTTGTGCCGGCGCCATCCAGTGCGTTCTGATTCGACGCCAGTTCAGCGTCTACCCGTTCCTGAAGCGCCTCAATCTCAGCCACAAGGGCTGCGGATACGTCGGAGGCTGCGGATGCGTCGGGGGCTGCGGGTTGGTTCGCCAGAGTCTCGATCCGGTCGGACAGTGTGGCAGATTGTTCCGACAATCCGCTGACGCTGGTTGCAAGTTCGGAAATCTGTGTGTCCGTCGCGGTGGTGTCATAATCAGCCAGAAGGCCGCTGTTTGCCAGAATACCACTTCCGAGCAACGCATAGGCACCCAGCAATGTCAGAATACCGCCGACGCCCCCAGCCAGAACCATGGCAAGAATACTGCTGCCGCCTCTTTGGCTGCGCGTTCGCGCCACGCCCGCCGTAGCAGCGCCGGGCTTTGGTGCCGGTTCTGACGGTTTGGGTCTTCCCGTGGTCTTTGGTCCGGTTGCAGAAGAGGACGACGAAGATGCCGAAGCAGAAGGTGCAGCGGCAGAAGAGGAAGCGGAGGACGAAGTCGGCTTGCCTGAAGTGACTGACGCTTCGGTTTTCGATGCCGAAGGCTTGGTCGCATCGGCCGCCTTGCTGTCCACAGCGCGATCAGGCGTGGCCGCTGCGGCTGATTTGGCCGGTCCGGTATCCGGCTTGACCGCTGCCGGGGCTACGGTTGCCGGCTTTTTGATATCAACAGGTTTCAGATCAATGGTGGCCGGCTTTGGCGTCAGCTGTGTTTTACCGCCTGGAATTGGCGTTGCAGCAGAACTGGTCGCAGCTGACCGGGATGCATTGCCTGTTGTGGAACGGGACTCATTCTGCGCTTTTGTTTTACGGGAACGGGCTGACCCTGTGGATCCCGGTTTTGATGTCGGGCGCTGCGGCCGTTTTACCATTCTCGTGTTCCCCTCTGGCACCATGTCCTGCAATGGGCATGGTGGTGTGCTGTTCTGATTAAGGTCGGCGCGCTGTCGAACGCGATCCTGCGGGCCAAAACTCAGAACAGATTGATTGACTGTCGTGATATAAGCAGTTGGAATTGTGGGTTACAAGAAGGTGTTGCGCGGAATCGAACGGTTCATAACAAATTGGTCGGTTTCGCGCTGTTTTTAAGTTGTTCAACTAACTTTTTTGTGACGGAATCGACTGATTCGATATCTGAAGTGGCAATTCTGATGAAGCCATATTGTCGCGCTTTGACCGCCACGGTTGGTGAAATGCAGACTGCCAGCAGAGATTCCAATAGATCATCAGCGCGCGCGCCAAAGCTGTCTCGCAACAATTTTGCGGCATGGCCAGCAGACCGGCTGGAAAACAGAGTGGCGGCAATGACCTGATTAGCGGCAAACGCCTGGCTGGCCAAGGGAGTGAGATGCTCGGCGAGCTCGGCCTGATAGGTTTCAAGAAGCGTCAGCGCGTAATCGGGAGCCAGAGCGTCTTCAAGATACGGCGTGCGGGTGGCCCCAGCCACATAGAGAATTGCCGGCGCGGTAGCAGTCTTGCCAGCCGGAATTGTTGTGCGTACCAAATCCAGCATCCCCCGGCTGCCTTCACCTGTGGAGCCATGCACGTCAGCAAATCCGACCTGTCTGGCGGCCTCCGATGTGGCAGTTCCGGAGACGAATACCGGATGGCCGGCAAACGCCGCGATCCAGTCTTGCGGAAAGTTCAGAACTCCATTGAGGCTGGTAAAAATAAGACCCTCAATATACTCCGGCGGCAGCGGTGGTGTCTTCGAAACAGGGAGCTTGCGGATTGTGAGAACCGGGCTGAGCAGAGGTCTCAGACCATGTTCTACCAGCGCAGCGGCGTGGGCGTCGGCCTGTGGCCAGGGTCTTGTCACCCAGATATATGGCCGGAGATCCGCACCATCCTGATTCAGGCGCTTTGCGTCAGATGCGGTTTCCAACTTGGATCGTGTCATATTTGCACAATTTTTCAGCGCGTTTCCAACACAAGCAGACTGCTGACAATGGCGCTGAGAAATTCATCGCCAGCCTGGTCACGGATCGCTTTTCCGGCCTCGGTGCCCAGATCAGCAGCGGTGGTTTCATCAGGCGCGGCCAGCTTGCGCGTGACCTCATAGCTCTCCTGTCCATCTGTTGACAGAACCAGACCCCTAAATGCCATGACATCGTCTTCGATCATGGCAAAGGCGGCAATCGGAGTGCGGCACGATCCATCCAGCTCACGCAGAAAGGCGCGCTCGGCAAGCAGGCACAGACCGGTCTCACGGTGATGGATCGGAGCCAGGAACCACTTGATGGCAGCAGCATTGCTGCAGACCTCGACACAGACGGCGCCCTGCCCTGCGGCCGGCAGAAAGTTGTCGATTGAAAGCCGTGTCGTAATGTGGTGGGACAGACCGACCCGGTTCAGCCCGGCCGCGGCCAGCAATGTGGCATCCACGACACCATCGGCCAGCTTGCGGATCCGGGTTTCGATATTGCCGCGCAAATTCACCAGTTTCAAATCCGGCCGCAGGCGTTTGATCATCGCCTGACGGCGCAGGCTTGCCGAGCCGACCACTGCGCCCAACGGCAGATCTTCGAGCGATTTTGCCTTGTGGCTGAGAAATGCATCTGTCGGGTCTTCACGCGGCAGAATCGTCGACAGTTCCAGCCCGTCGGGCAGAACGGTCGGCATGTCCTTCGAGGAATGCACGGCCATATCCAGATCCCCGGACAAAAGCCGCTCTTCGATCTCCTCGGTGAACAGGCCTTTGCCCCCCAGCTCGTTCAGCGCCCTGTCCTGAATCCGGTCGCCGGCAGTGCTGATAACGTCAATCGCAAAGCAATCTTCACTCAGATCATGCGCCGCCATCAACCTGGCACGCAGCTCATGGGCCTGCGCCAAGGCCAGCGAGCTGCCCCGTGTGCCGATCCGCAAGGGTTCGGTGTTGGTCGGCTTCAGGAGCTTATCAGCTTTTGTTTGCAGCGTCATAGGGGCAATGCTAGGTGGTAGCGCAGATGCGCGAACGGTTTTCGCGTTGTTGCATAGACCATTGTGACAAAGGTCCCAAGCGCAATTTTGGAAATTCAACATGCGCCTTCTCGGCATTGAAACCAGTTGTGACGAAACCGCCGCTGCGGTTGTCGACGGTCATATCGGCCCTGACGGCACGCCAACCGGCCGCATTCTATCCAATATTGTGCTCAGTCAGACCGATCACGCAGCCTTTGGCGGTGTCGTCCCCGAAATTGCCGCCCGCGCTCATGTCATGGCGATTGACAGCGTCATCATGGCGGCGATGAATCAAGCCGACAGCGACTTTACCGAGCTGGATGCGATTGCGGTCTCGTCCGGTCCGGGCCTGATAGGCGGGCTGATTGTCGGGCTGATGGGAGCCAAGGCCCTGGCGCTGGCACATGATTTGCCGTTTCTCGGCATCAATCATCTGGAAGGTCACGCTTTGACGGCGCGGCTCAGCGACGGCTTGGCCTATCCTTATTTGCTGCTGCTCGTCTCCGGTGGCCATTCGCAGATTCTGCTGGTCAGCGGATTGGGCCGCTATGACCGGCTTGGCAGTACCATTGATGATGCGCTTGGCGAAGCGTTCGACAAAACCGCAAAATTGTTGGGTTTGGGTTATCCGGGCGGTCCGGCAGTAGAGCGCGCTGCCCTTGCCGGTGACGCTGACCGGTTCAACTTTCCCATGCCATTGCGCGGAACGATGCCGCCCAATTTTTCGTTTTCCGGCCTCAAGACAGCCGTGCGCCAGCAAGCCAGCGCGCTTTTGAAGAGCGGCGAGCTGACAGATCAGGCCGTCGCCGATCTCTGCGCAAGCTTCCAGAAAACCGTGGCCGCCATCGTCGAGGACCGGTTGGTCCGGGCCTGGGAACTGGCGATGCAGCGCGCCGACCTGCAATCTGTTCTGATGGGCCAATCCCTGCCGCTGGTTGTGGCCGGCGGCGTTGCCGCCAATATGGTTCTGCGGACGCATTTGACGGAGATGGCCGACCGGCTGGGCACTCGGATTGTCACGCCACCCTTGAATTTGTGCGGCGACAATGGTGCGATGATCGCCTGGGCCGGACTGGAACGGTTTTCTGCCGGCGAGAGCCATGATTTTTCCCTGGCGCCGCGCGCCAGATGGCCGCTCGACATGAAGGCGCCGACCATGATCGGCCATGGCAGGGCAGGAGCCAAGGTATGAGCAAAGCAAACCGGGTCGGCATCGTCGGCGGAGGGGCCTGGGGGACGGCACTGGCTGTTGCCGCACACAATGCCGGGGCGGCGACACTGTTGTGGGCGCGCAACGAGGCAATTGTCGAGCACATCAACCGGGAGCACGAAAACAAGACCTATCTGCCCGGCATCAAGCTGCCGGACCAGCTTCTGGCCTCTGCCACCATGCAGCCGCTGGCGGATTGCGATACTGCGCTGATGGTCGTGCCCACTCAGCAATCGCGCCAGGTGTTTGCGCAGTTGATGGATGTCTGGCCCGACGACAAGCCGCTGATCCTGTGCGCCAAGGGCATAGAGCGGCAGACCGGTCTTCTGCCGGCAGGTATTATCCGCGACTTGCGTCCCAATCAGGTTGTGGCGGCATTGTCCGGCCCAAGTTTTGCCGTCGATGTTGTTGCCGGTAAGCCGACCGCAGTCACCCTTGCCGCAGACACAATGGCGCGCTCGGAAGCGCTCTGCCAGATGCTGGCAAGCCCGTCCTTCCGGCCCTATGCGGGAGATGATCTGACGGGTGTTGAAATCGGCGGTGCTCTGAAAAACGTGACGGCGGTGTGCTGCGGCATTGCAGCCGGGCGCGCTCTGGGAGCCAGTGCCGGGGCGGCGCTGATGGCGCGAGGCTTTTCTGAAATGGTGCGCTATGGTGTGGCCCATGGCGCAGTCTCCGAAACCTTCATGGGACTGTCCGGATTTGGCGATCTGGTATTGACCTGTTCCAGCAGCCAGTCTCGCAATTTTTCTTTCGGGTACGGTCTGGGAGCGGGCACTCTGGATATTGGTGATGCGCTGGAGGGGCGGGTGCCACTGGCGGAAGGCGCCTTCACCGCCAGCATTGCAGCGCGGACGGCGCGCACGAAAGGTCTTGATTTGCCGATCCTTCAGACCGTATCAGAAATCCTTGAAGGAACGATCGGAATCGGCGCGGCGATTCACCGCTTGCTGGACCGGCCGCTGAAATCTGAAAAATTGTGACGTGCACCACGGCTCAGGAGAGACACACAGCATGTATTTTATCGTTTATGCCAAAGACAAACCCGGACACACGCAATTGCGGATCGAGACCCGTCCGGACCATGTGACGTGGCTGAAAAAATCCCCGGTGCCCGTCGCCGGGCCGCTGCTGGCCGCTGACAATGAAACCATGATCGGCTCGATGCTGATTGTGGAAGCTGACAGCCGTGCCGATGTGGAAGCCCTGCTGCCGAATGATCCCTATGCCATTGTTGACCTGTTTGAGAGTGTCGAAATTCACCCCTGGAAATGGGCCATTGGTTCACCTGCTGCCTGAAGCAAATGTCTGGAGATATCTATGGCCTACTGGCTCTTTAAATCCGAACCCTTCAAATGGTCCTGGGAGATGCAGAAAGCAAAAGGAAAGGCGGGCGAGGAGTGGGATGGTATCCGCAATTATCAGGCGCGCAATTTCATGCGCGAGATGAAAATCGGCGATCTTGGCTTTTTCTATCACTCCAATGAAGGCAAGGAAGTGGTCGGAATTGTGGAAGTCTGCAAGGAAATACACCCCGACAGCACCACCGACGACCCGCGCTGGGAATGCGTCGACATCAAAGCCGTAAAAGATGTTCCAAAGCCGGTATCGCTGGCCGATGTCAAGGCAACGCCGGAGCTTGCCGAAATGGCGCTGGTCAAATCCATGCGGCTGTCCGTGCAGCCGGTGCGGCCTGATGAGTGGGCGCTGGTCTGCAAGATGGGCGGCCTGTAATCCGAACGCCCGCAAGACATCGAACGAAAGTTGCGCTACCAAAGTTTCAGACGGCATGACTGGATTCTATCGCATAGCTTTGCATAATGGCGGCACGAACAGCATTTCATATTTTCCGTCTGGGAGGACATTCCATGAGCGAAATCATACTTCATCCGGTGCCTGAAAGCTGGGCCGGTTCAGCCCATATCGATCAAGAAACCTACCAGAAAATGTATCAGGCATCAGTTGATGATCCCGAGACATTCTGGGCTGAGCATGGCAAACGGATCGACTGGATCAAGCCGTTCACCAAAGTGAAAAACACCTCCTTTGCCTATGAGGATGTTTCCATCAAGTGGTTTGAAGATGGTCAGCTCAACGTGTCCGCCAATTGCATCGACCGGCATCTGGCGAAGCGCGGCGACCAGACTGCGATCATCTGGGAACAGGATGACCCGGATGCGCCATCAGACCATATCACCTACCGGCAATTGCACCGCCATGTCTGCCGCTTCGCCAATGTGCTGAAAGACCTTGGCGTTGGCAGAGGCGACCGGGTGATCATCTATATGCCGATGATCCCGGAAGCGGCCTATGCGATGCTGGCCTGCGCCCGCATCGGCGCAATACATTCGATCGTTTTTGCCGGCTTTTCGCCCGATGCACTGGCCGACCGTGTCACCGGGTGCCAGGCAAAACTGGTTATCACTGCCGATGAAGCGCCCCGGGGCGGTCGCAATACTGCGCTGAAAGCCAATGTCGACACGGCGCTGGACAAGGTTTCATCAGACGTCAAAGCACTCGTCGTCAAACGCACCGGCGGCGATGTTGTCATGCAGGAGGGCCGCGATGTCTGGCTGCATGAAGCGGAAGAAAGTGTCTCCGACACATGCGAGCCAGAGCCGATGAATGCGGAAGACCCGCTGTTCATTCTCTATACTTCCGGCTCGACCGGCAAACCGAAAGGCGTGGTGCATACCACCGGCGGCTATATTGTCTACGCTGCCATGACACACCAATATGTGTTCGATTATCACGATGGTGATGTCTACTGGTGCACGGCCGATGTCGGCTGGGTCACCGGCCATTCCTATATCGTCTATGGCCCACTCGCCAACGGCGCGACGACTTTGATGTTTGAAGGCGTGCCGACCTATCCCGATGCTTCGCGTTTCTGGCAGGTCTGTGAAAAACACAAGGTAAACCAGTTTTACACCGCACCCACCGCGATTCGCGCCTTGATGGGCAAGGGCAATGAATTTGTCGAAAAATGCGATTTGTCGTCACTGAAACTGCTGGGCTCGGTTGGCGAGCCGATCAATCCTGAAGCCTGGAACTGGTATGATCAGATTGTCGGAAAAGGCAAATGTCCGATTGTCGATACATGGTGGCAAACCGAAACCGGCGGCATTCTGATTACCCCGCTGCCGGGCGCAACAGCAACCAAGCCCGGCTCGGCGACTTTTCCCTTCTTTGGCATCGAGCCGGTCATTCTCAACGATCAGGGAGAGCTCCAGAACGGCACTGCCGAGGGCATTCTCGCCATCAAGGATTCCTGGCCAGGGCAAATGCGCACCGTGTGGGGAGACCACGACCGGTTCGTCTCGACCTATTTTGAACACTTCAAGGGCTATTATTTCACCGGCGATGGCTGCCGCCGCGATGAAGACGGCTATTACTGGATCACGGGCCGTGTCGACGATGTGCTCAATGTTTCCGGACACCGGATGGGCACTGCTGAGGTGGAATCCGCGCTGGTCGCCCATCCCAAAGTGTCAGAGGCGGCCGTGGTCGGCTATCCGCACGATATCAAGGGTCAGGGAATTTACTGCTATGTCACCTTGATGGAGGGTGACGTCCCATCCGATGAATTGCGCACCGAATTGCAGAACTGGGTGCGCAAGGAAATCGGACCGATTGCAAAGCCGGATATTCTGCAATGGGCTCCGGGCCTGCCGAAAACCCGGTCCGGGAAAATCATGCGCCGTATTCTGCGCAAGATTGCCGAAAACGAGACCGGCTCCCTTGGCGACACCTCCACCCTGGCGGATCCGTCAGTGGTTGATGATCTGATTGCCAATCGCGCCAACAAGTAAGCGCAGAAGAACCTTAGAAATCAACGGCCCGACCGTTGATTTCCCAATCGCCGTAACGCGCCGGGTCGTGGCCACCGCGGCCGCCCTTCTCGAGCGGCAGGTTTTTTGCCGCAGCAGCGGCTTTGTCACGGCGGGCCGCTGCTTCGGCCAAAGCGCGTTCCGCCTCTGCAGGCAGAACTTGGCTTTCGCCGGTGTCCGCCCGTGCCGATTCGGTGGCTTCTGTGGCATTTTCCGGCACTGGTACCGGGGTCAGGCCTGATTCATCCGCTGTTTTATCCATGGCGCTGATATAAGGCGGCACGGGGCACTTGCAAAGTCACATTTGTTTGCCCAATTTGGTCGCAGGATCTGGATTTTCTAAGGCTGACAATCATGAATTTCGCCAAGACCGCCATGCTGCTGGCTGCTCTGACAGCCCTGTTTATGGGCGTTGGATATCTCATCGGTGGCACCGGTGGCGCATTGATTGCGTTTTTCATTGCTCTGGCAATGAACCTGTTCAGCTACTGGAAGTCTGACAAGATGGTGCTGCGCATGCACAATGCGGTGGAAGCGCATGAGGAAAATGCTCCGGAATTCTTCGCCATTGTTCGAGGCCTGGCCGAAGCGGCGGATCTGCCGATGCCTGCCGTCTATCTGATCAAGAATCCGCAACCCAATGCCTTCGCTACCGGCCGCAATCCGGAAAATGCAGCTGTAGCCGCGACCACCGGCCTGCTGGAGATTCTGGAGCCGGAAGAGGTGGCCGGTGTCATGGCCCATGAACTTGCCCATATCCAGAATCGCGACACGCTGACCATGACGATGACTGCAACCATTGCCGGTGCGATTTCGATGATCGCCAATTTCGGGCTTTTCTTTGGTGGCAATCGCAACAATAACGGTATCGGCATTTTCGGTGTCATAATCGCGGCGATTGTTGCGCCATTGGCTGCCGCAATGGTGCAGATGGCGATCAGCCGGACCCGCGAATATGCTGCTGACAGGCGCGGCGCGGAAATCTGTGATAATCCGATGTGGCTGGCCTCTGCCTTGGCCAAAATGGCTCGTGGAGTCGGCCGCTTTGAAAATGTGACGGCGGAGCGCAATCCCGCTTCTGCTCACATGTTTATCATCAACCCGCTGTCAGGTGCGCGGATGGATAATCTGTTTTCCACCCATCCTGATACGGAAAACCGTATTGCAGCACTGCGGGCAATGGACCAGGACTGGAACGCGACTTATGACACAGCCGATCAAACGCAGACCCGGCGCAGTGGCCGGCCGCCAGATACCGGTCCCTGGGGGTGAGTAATTCCAAGGCAGGTGGCTCCACCACAAAGCCGCATCGTTCAAGTCCCGAAAAGCGGGATCACGGCAAATCGGGCCAAAATGATCACGGCCGAAATAATCAGGGCCGAAACAATCAGGGGCGGCGCAATTCGCCGGGCCTGGCGCCACGCAAGGTGGCCGCCCATCTGCTGCGACAGATCATCACCGGACACACGGCGCTCGATGCACTGCTGGAAGACAGCAAAGACAGTGGCTACGCGCGTCTGACACCGCAGGACAAGGCACTGGCGCGGGCAATTGCCTCCACCACCCTGCGCCATTTCGGTGAAATCGAGCAATTGGTCAGCAAGCGCCTGACCGGCCGGATGCCGCCATCTGCGCCCTATCTTCCCGGCGTTATTTATACCGCTGTTGCCCAGATCCTGTTCATGGAGGTCGCCGATCATGCGGCCGTGTCGCTGGCCGTCGACGCCGCTGCATCCGACCCCAAAGCCAAACATTTCAAGCCGTTGGTCAATGGCATATTGCGCGGTATTCTGCGCGAGCGGGATGAATTTCAACCTGATGCCACGCTGAATGCGCCTGACTGGCTTCGCGAAATGCTGATCGGCCAGTACGGAGCGGAAAAGGCCGGCGCCATCATGCAGGCCAACATGCAGCGGGCCGGACTTGATCTGACTATCCGGAAGGATGCTGAAGGCTGGGCGAAGCGGCTGGATGGCGAACTCATCGGCGATCACACCGTGCGTCTCGCTCCGGGTACGAAAGTGTATGAGCTGGACGGCTTCAAGTCCGGCGCATGGTGGGTTCAGGATGCGGCAGCGTCCGTGCCGGCTGATTTGCTGTTGCAGGCGCTGCACCGCCGCGCTGCAATCTCCGGCGCCAATCTGCTGGATGCCTGTGCCGCGCCCGGTGGAAAAACGGCGCAACTGGCTGCGGCGGGTGCGAAGGTGACTGCGCTTGATATTTCAGAGCCACGCCTCGTCAGACTGCGTGAAAACATGCAGCGGCTGAATCTGCAGGTGGATATCGTCGCCGCTGATCTGCTTGATATGGACGAGCAGCCGGTGTTCGACGGCATTTTGCTGGATGCCCCCTGTTCAGCGACCGGAACGATCCGCCGGCATCCGGATGTTCCCTGGTTGAAAACCCGGAAACAGATTGACGAGTTGGCCGAGTTGCAGCGTAAAATGCTGGCCAAAGCGGCAAAATTACTGCGTCCCGGCGGAATTCTGCTGTATTGTAGTTGTTCGCTGCTCGCAGAAGAGGGCGAATCCCATCTGGATTATGTGCAGAACGAGCTCGGATTTCAGATCGATCCCATCAGCACAAATGAAACCGCCCTGTGCAGCCCGTTAACCGTTGCAAATGGTGTCTTCAGAAGCACGCCTGACATGCCAGCTGGCCTTGACGGATTTTTTGTAACACGGTTAGTGCACCCTTAACGTAACTGCTGTAACTGCTGTTGGCGGCAATTATTCCGGCATGCAATTTTAAACCCAAAGGATTTCGTGGTTGGCAGACGCGCGTAGAATGGTCGAAGTCAGAGTTCCCGGCGTCTTCGCCGGACGCTTCCGCTTGTCTGGAGTGGTGTTGCGCGCCGCCACACAATCCTTCAAGCGCAGTTTCCATTCAAGTTCGATGTACCGCTGGCGTTATGGCGGACCTGCGCCCGAGCGGCTGCTGATTGCGCCACCTGATGTGCGCACTGCGGACCCGACAATCGCCTCGGAACTGATTGACGGCACATTCGTGTTTGCCGGCGAGGTGGTTGAGGCCCCCAATTATTCGCCGTTCGAGGTTATTCCGCCGACCCTGGAGTGGGGCCGGGAAATCAACGGCTTCTCCTGGCTGCGGCACCTCAAGGCGACAGATAATCCGGCGGCCCGTCAGGTTGCCCGTGAACTGGTTGAAGACTGGATTGAAATTCACGGCAGATGGAACGATCTAGCCTGGGAACATGATGTCACATCGACGCGCATTCTGGCCTGGCTGGCCCAGTCACCGCTGGTTCTGCAGGGCAGTGATCACGAATTTTATTCCACTTTCCTGAAATCTCTCAACCGCCAGGTGCGCTATCTGCGCCGCATCGTCAACGAGTTGCCGCCCGGTATGCCGCGCCTGAAGGCATCCATCGCGCTGGCGGCTGCAACCTTGTCGATGTCCGGTCAGAAACGTTATTCGCGCACCAGCGCCAGACGTCTGGATGAAGAGCTGAACGCGCAGATACTGCCCGATGGCGGCCATATCAGCCGCTCGCCTGCCGTGATCATCGATATCCTCACCGATCTGCTGCCCTTGCGGCAGGCCTTCACCGCCCGAGGCCTGGAGCCGACCAAGGCGATCATGACGGCGATTGACCGGATGATGCCGATGCTGCGCTTTTTCCGCCACGGCGACGGTGCATTTGCGCATTTCAACGGGATGGGCGGCACCAAATCCGACCTCATCGCCACATTGCTGGCCTATGATGATGCGCGCGGCAAACCGGTTCTGCAGGCCAAACATACCGGTTACAGCCGGATGGAAGCCGGCAGTACAATTCTTATTGCCGATACCGGTGGTACACCACCAATGCGCCTCAGCGAAAAGGCCCATGCCGGCACGCTGTCGTTTGAGTTTTCCAGTGCCCGTCAGCGAATCATAACCAATTGCGGTGCGCCATCGGCTCATCTTGCTGATTGGCATCATATGACCCGTTCGACCGCTGCTCACAGCACCCTGGGCCTGAACGACACATCTTCGGCCCGTTTCCTGACCGATTCCAGTGCAGAAAAATGGCTTGGCCCGGTGGTCATTTCGGGGCCGGAGGATGTCCGCTCGACCATCTATGAAAACGCGCGCGGTCATGAACTGGTCATGAGCCATGACGGTTACGCTGCGCTTTTCGGTCTGGTCCATGAGCGCACGCTTATTCTGGAGCAGGACGGCAAGAGCCTGTTCGGTGTCGACACCCTGTCCGGGCGGCCTATCGAAGGCTATGACGAGTTCGCCATCCGGTTTCACATTCATCCCGGTGTGTCCGCCAGTATGACATCCAGCGGCGAAAGCGTGTTTCTGTCTTTGCCGAATGGCGATGCCTGGGAATTTGAAGCCACGCCCGGCGTCGACATTGCGCTGGAAGAAAGCATCTATATGTCCGAGACATTCGGCCATCGGCGCAGCGAACAGATTGTAATTTACGGTAATGCCGGCAAGATGAATTCGGTGACATGGTCATTCGTGCAGTCCGGCAGCGCCCGCTCGCGCCCGCTGTCGGAAGTGGATCTGGAAGAGGCCATGCGGCTGGAAGAAGAGAATTACGCCGCAGAGCCGAATTTTGTCGATGAGCCAGAACCGGTTGATGACGCGGAATCCGATGATGAAGCAGTTGGCAAAGACGCTTAGCTGCCGTAAGCAGGGCGCACTTTCCGTCACCCTTCATTGCGAGCCTTCCCATGTCTGCGCCCATCGCCAAAGCGATTACATTTCCGGATATTGTCCCGGTCAAAACCGCCCTGCTGTCTGTTTCCGATAAAACCGGTCTTATCCCCTTTGCCCAGACGCTGCATGATCAGGGGATTGAGCTGATCTCAACCGGAGGCACCTATAAAGCCATCCTTGATGCCGGCATTCCGGTGCGCGACATTTCATCGCTGACGGGCTTTCCGGAAATCATGGATGGCCGAGTGAAGACGCTTCACCCTTCTGTCCATGGCGCGCTGCTGGCATTACGCGATGATCCGGATCACCGCAAGGCCATGGCGCAGCACGGCATATCGCCGATCGATCTGGTTGTGGTGAATTTGTATCCATTTGAAAAAACCGTCGCATCCGGAGCCGACTACGCGAATTCGGTGGAAAACATCGATATTGGCGGCCCGGCGATGATCCGCGCTGCGGCAAAGAATCACGGCTATGTCTGCATCGTCACCAATACGGATGACTATGAAATGGTCGGACATGCCATTGCCAAACAAGGTGGCCTGACGCTGCAGGCGCGCAAGAAGCTGGCGGCACGTGCCTATGCCCGTACTGCCCGTTATGACGCCGCGATCAGCACCTGGTTTGCCGCCCAGCTGGATGATCAACTGGGCAGTGAACGGGCCTTTGGTGGCACGCGGCATCTGCAGTTGCGCTATGGTGAGAACCCGCATCAAAAGGCAGCTTTTTATCGCAGCGATGAACCGCGCAATGGTGTCGCCACAGCGCTCACCCTGCAGGGCAAGGAGCTATCCTATAACAACATCAATGACACCGATGCGGCCTTTGAGCTTGTCAGCGAATTCAACCCTGCGGACACGTCGGCAATTGCCATCATCAAACATGCAAATCCCTGCGGCGTTGCCACTGCCGGCACATTGAGTGAAGCCTACCGCAAAGCGCTGGCCTGCGATCCGGTATCGGCCTTTGGCGGCATTGTCGCGCTCAATCAGACTCTCACCGCGGACATCGCCGAGCAGATTCTGAAAACCTTCACCGAAGTCATTATCGCGCCGCAGATTGATGAGGGTGCGAAATCTGTTCTGGCGAGAAAACCAAACATTCGTGTGTTGTCCGCAGGCGGCCTGTCGGACCCGCGCGCCGGTGGACAGATGATCAGATCGGTGGCCGGCGGTTTGCTGGTTCAAAGCCGCGATAATATCTGTGCCGCGGATCTGGATTTGAAAGTGGTGACTAAACGTGCGCCGACACCTGAAGAACTTGCCGATCTGCGCTTCGCCTTCACAATTGCAAAACACGTCAAGTCCAATGCCATTGTCTATGCCAAAAACGGTGCCGCAGTGGGCATCGGGGCGGGACAGATGAGCCGGGTTGATTCAACCCGCATCGCCGCACGCAAAGCTGAAGACGCGGCCGAAGCCCTTGGCGTGCCCGCGACCCTGACACAGGGCTCGGTTGTCGCCTCTGATGCGTTTTTCCCGTTTGCCGATGGCTTGCTGACCGCAGCAGAGGCCGGGGCAACTGCTGTCATTCAGCCCGGCGGATCAATGCGCGATCAGGAGGTCATTGATGCAGCCGATGCAGCCGGGCTGGCAATGGTGTTTACCGGCGTGCGGCACTTCCGGCACTGACAGCAAAGCCGAGAACCACAAAGCCGGCAATGAGGAACCCGATCAGGGCGCTGATGCCGATACGCTGGGATTGTGAGAACGCCGTCAGCAGGCCGACCGCCAGCGGACCGGCGAAACTCGTCACCTTGCCGACCATGGCGTATAATCCAAAGGCGCTGGTGCGCTCTGCAGGTTCGGTGATTTCCGCCAGATAGGTGCGGCTGGCAGATTGCAGCGGGCCGGCCGCCGCGCCGATCACGCCACCGATCAGATAGTAACTCAATTCGGCGATGCCGCCGGACACCGGCACAACGAATAAAATGGCAGTATTTTCAACAGACAGGATTGCGACGGACGACAGGATCAGAATTATGATACTGCCTCTGATGACGGCAATTGAACCCAGCCGGTCGTTGAGACGCCCGCCGATCAGTGCCCCGGCCACGCCGGTAATGGTGAGGAAAATTCCGAACAGGCCGAGTTTGGTCGTGTCCCAGCCAAACACGCTTTGTGCGTAAATTCCGCCAAATGCAAACAGTGCAATCAGACCATCAACATAGAGCATGTGCGCCAGCAGATAGAGAAACAGCTTCTTGTCCTGACGCGCCTGTTTGATGCGCGTCACCAGATCGCCGATGCCCTGGCGCGCCGCAGACAGCAGGCTGATGCCGCGCCGCCGTACCGTGTCCGGCGTGAACAGAAACAAGGGCAGTACGAAAACCACATACCACAATGCAGTCAGCGGTCCGCTGGCGCGCGTGCCTTCGGCCAGGCCGGGATCGAGGCCGAATAGCGGCACCATGCCCAGCAGTGTTCGGCCGCTTTCGGGCGAGGCCACCAGAAATCCGAGCATGATGACCAGCGATGCAAGCCCTCCCGCATAGCCGATTGCCCAGCCGGTGCCTGACAGCCGGCCAAGACGCTCTGGCGGCACCAGATCCGGCATCATTGCATTGGTGAAAACCGTGGAAAATTCAGCACCGATGGTCACCAGAATATAGCCCAGGAGAACCAGCAGGATGGCACCGGTCTGCATGCTGACGACGCCATCAGCGCTGTTTGATAGAGGTGCGGAAAACCACAACAGCAACGCTCCTGAAACCAGCAGAACCGAGAATGCGGCGATCCACGGCTTGCGCCGGCCTGTGACATCGGCAATTGAGCCGAGGACCGGCGACAGCACTGCAATCAGCACGCCAGCCACCGCAGTTGCATAGCCCCAATAGGCCTGACCCGCGACGCCGTCACCGATAAAGCGTCCGACAAAATAAGGCGCAAAGATAAAGGTGGTGATCAGGGTGAATACCGGCTGTGTCGCCCAGTCGAACATCAGCCAGCCGAAGATGCCCCGTCTGGAAACGATCATGAACCCATCCCCGGCGCGTTGTGCTGCCGACATGTTTGCGCCGTTGCGGTCGCGATCAGTTTTGCGCCAGATCGGACAGCAGACCGGCAGCGACCGCCAGTTTGGAAACAGTCAGCGTGCCATTTTCCACGATCTCTTCAACTGCCTGTATGGTGCGCTTGATACTGGCCTCGTGCCCCGCCATCCACAGCGACGCATCCACGTTTCCGTCCGGTATGGCCTTCAACACGTCCATTGTGATTGCCCGGTGAGCTTCGCCCAGAACCTGCCTGGCGCGCTGCACAGCCAGACCATCAAAGTATTCCGTGATGGCAATATTCTGCGCCATTGCATCCAGACGACCGAGTTTGAATATCCCGGCAACGTCAAGATAGGCCTTGGCGACATGTTGCAGCGAGCGGCCACTCTTTTCTGCAACCAGCACAATATCGGGCAACATGGCTTCCAGCGGCAAGGTGGCAAGGCGTCCTGCGAGGTGTTCAGGAACACCGCCTTCCTGATAACGCGCCTTGGTTTCTGCCACCCGCTCCTCCAGATAATCCGGCAGATAGGGCGTGAGCTTGCCACGCAGGGTACCGATGCCGTTGCCGAAAAGCTCAACGACACTGGAAATGCCTGAGCTGAAATCAGCATTTTTCAAAAACCAGATAATCTGACCGATCAACAGCGTGCGGATATTGGCATAGAGCTCCAACTGCAACTGCCCGTCAATCAGTGTGTCCAGGGCATCAATGTCCTCATTCAGATCCGTCAATCCGAAACTGTCGCGCACAATTGTAAAGGCGCGGGTGATTTCATACGCTGCCGCGCCGGTCTGATCGCTCACTCGTGTGAGAACGGTGGCTCCACCCCGGTTGATCAGCGAGTTTGCCAGCATGGTGGCGATGATTTCGCGACGCAGCCTGTGTCCCGAGATTTCATCGACATAGGTCTTGCTCATTTTCTGTGGGAAATAACGGAACAATTCCCTGGCCAGATAGGGATCATCCGGCACGTCGGAAGCCAGCAGATCGTCAAACAAGACAATTTTTGCATAGGCCAGCAGCACTGCAATTTCCGGACGTGTCAGCGGTTCATGGGCTGACTGGCGCTCATGCATGGCGGCGTCGTCCGGCAGCAATTCCACCACCCGGTCGAGCAGGCCGCGCCCCTCGAGCTGATGCATCAAGCGGGCCTGAAAGCCGAAATCTTCCATGCCCTCGGATTCGCTCAGCGACAAAGACAGGGTCTGCAGATAATTGTTGCGCAGCACCAACGCTGCCACTTCATCTGTCATTGAAGCCAGCAGGCGGTTGCGCTTCTTCAGATCAAGCCTGCCACTGCGGATCGCCGCTCCCAGCGCGATCTTGATATTGACCTCCATATCGGAAGAATTGACGCCGGCTGAATTGTCAATCGCATCTGTGTTCACCCGGCCGCCGAGCCGGTCATATTCAATGCGTGCGCGCTGGGTAACGCCCAGATTTGCGCCCTCGCCGATGGCTTTGGCCCGAACCTGTGGTGCCGAAATACGAATCGCGTCATTGGCCTTGTCACCGACATCTGTATCCGACTCCGTGCTGGCGCGGATATAGGTGCCGATGCCGCCAAACCACAACAGATCCGTGTCCAGCTTCAAAATGGCCACCATGATTTCGTTCGGGGTTGCCTTGTCAGCCCGAATGTCGAGCAGATCTTTCATTTCAGCTGAAAGGGCAATGGACTTCGCGCTGCGCGGAAAGACGCCGCCGCCTTTGGAAATCAGCTTGGTATTGTAGTCCTGCCACGATGACCGGCCCATGTTATACAGCCGTTTGCGCTCTTCCCAACTCGTCCCCGAATCTGGATCGGGATCAATGAAAATATCGCGGTGGTCAAATGCGGCCAGCAGTTTTGTCGCCTTCGACAGCAACATGCCATTGCCGAACACGTCGCCCGACATGTCACCGACCCCGCACACCGTGAAGGGTTCGCTCTGAATATCGCGGTTCAACTCGCGGAAGTGCCGCTTCACCGCTTCCCAGCCACCGCGGGCGGTAATGCCCATTTTCTTGTGGTCATAGCCGGCCGATCCGCCCGATGCGAACGCATCGCCCAGCCAGAAATCATGGGCTTGTGAAATGGCATTGGCGGTATCGGAAAAAGTGGCGGTGCCCTTGTCGGCGGCGACCACCAGATACGGGTCATCGGGCTCATGGCGCAGCACTTTTTGCGGCGGGACCACCTTGTCGCCGTCCAGATTGTCGGTAATCGCCAGCAGGCTGCTGATGAAGGTCATGTAAGCGGTGCGACCGGCCTCAAACCAGGCTTCGCGTCCGGCCTGTGGGTCAGGCAATTGCTTGGGGTAGAATCCGCCCTTCGAGCCAACCGGAACAATCACGGCATTCTTGACCTGCTGGGCTTTTACCAGACCGAGCACCTCGGTGCGGAAATCCTGCGCCCGGTCGGACCAGCGCAACCCGCCGCGCGCGACTTTGCCGAAGCGCAGATGCACGCCTTCCACCTGGGGGCTGTAGACAAAAATTTCGCGGAACGGACGTGGTCGCGGCAGATCTTCGACATTGCGCGAATCGATCTTCAGCGAAATCACCTGTTCCGGACTGCCATCGTCATTCTGTTGGTAAAAATTCGTTCGGACACTGCTTTTGATGACATTTGCAAAGCGCCGTAAAATCCTGTCATCATCGAGACTGACCACATCATCAAGGGCGGTGAGAAACCGCTCGAACAGGGTATCTTCAACTGCCGGATCGGCCTTTTCCGGATCGAACCGGGCGTGAAACAGGGCAACCAGTTCTGCGGCTATGGCGCTGTAGCGGTTGAGTGTCGACCACATATAGTCCTGAGAAAACGGAATTCGGGTCTGGCGCAGATAGCGCGAGATCGTGCGCAGCAGCGCAATGTCGCGCCAGGCAATTCCGCCATTCAGGATCAGGGCATTATAGCCGTCATTTTCCGCGCGGTTCTGCCAGATGGCGAGGAAACACTCCGTCAGTTTGTCGCCCAGCGCTTCCAGACTGAACGCGCCTGAATTGGCCTGCAACGTCATGTCATAGAGATAGATAATCGGGCGCTCGGCCGGGGTAATCTGATAGGTCCGCTCGTTCAGTGCAGCAAAACCCATATTTTCCAGCAATGGCACCCGGTTCGACAATGGCAATGCCTGTCCGGCGGAATAGACTTTCAGGCTGACGCGGTCTTCCGCCATCCCGGCATCCCTGCTGAAGGATATCGAGATATTTTCCGCCTCTCCCATGGCATCCAGTCGCGCAATATCCTCCACCGCGTGGGCGCCGGAAAATGCGTATTGATAGGCCGCCGGAAATGCACCTTCGAAATGTCCTGCAGTGGCACTGCCCAGTGCGGCTCTCAGATCATCATCCCAGGTGCGGGTAATCTTGCCGACTTCAGCTTCCAACTCGCTTTGGGCCGGCTTTGGTGTCTCGCCTTCCGAGCGCCCGATGATGAAATGGACGCGGGCCATGTTGCCTTCGGGGAAAGCCGGATAGTAGGCTGACAGGCGGCCCTTATAGACCTGTTTCAGATATTCCCCGATACGGGTGCGCACTGTCGAATTGTAGCGGTCGCGCGGCACATAGACCAGCACAGAGACAAACCGGTCGAATTTGTCCAGCCGCGACAAGACGCGCAAGCGCGGCCTTTCATCCAACTGTCTGATGTTGTCGGCGAATTCCGACAGGGTTTTCAAATCGATCTGGAATAATTCGTCCCGTGGATAGCTTTCCGCCACATTCAGCAACGCCTTTCCGGCGTGGCTGTCCTTGTCGAATTCCGAGTTCTCCAGCAGCATTTCAACTTTCTGGCGCAGCATCGGAATCTGTTTGACAGATCGGGTATAGGCGGTTGAGGTGAACAGCCCGACGATGCGCAATTCACCTGACACCTTGCCTTTATCATCAAATGTCTTGACGCCGACATAGTCCATATAGGCCGGGCGGTGTACCCGTGACTTGACGTTGGCCTTGGTGATGATCAGCGGTTCCGGCGTCATGAAGAATTCGCGAATTTCCGGCGTCATCGTCACCAGTTCCCGGCCCCGGCGCAATACCCGCACCTCCGGATCGCTCAATATGCCCAGACCACCGTTTTTGACACGCTTCAGGGTGCCCCGCTTCGGACCGCCGGAAAAGGCATAATCCCGCATGCCGAGAAAGGTAAAATTCTGATTGACCAGCCATTCCAGGAAAGCGATGGCCTCATCAATTTCTTTTTCCTGAAGTGGTGGCGGGTTGGTCTTGTAATTGAGAATGGTTTCTTCAAGGCGCAGCAGCATCGCCTTCCAGTCCTGCACCGCCATGCGGACATCCTTCAGCACCAGATGCAGGTTTTTCTCCAACGCATCGACTGCGTCTGACCCGGGCAGATCGTCAATTTCAATATGGATCATGCTTTCCCGGTTGGCGCGGGAATGCTGGGTCTTCTTGTGATCCGCTTTGAGGCTTTCAAGAGTTCCATTTTTATCGCGGGTGACCGACAGCACCGGATGCAATACCAGGGCAATGTCAACGCCGGTTTTCTGCAGTTCCGACATCACACTGTCGAACAGAAACGGCATATTGTTGTTGGCAACCTGGACCGTCAGCCCGCCGGGTCGGGCATTCGAAGGATGAACTGAGATATTGGCTGAATCAGCCTTGCGCTTCGCCAGGGCGGCATGAGCATCGCGGACAATCCCGGCAAGCTCACCGGTGGAAAATCCGGCCAGGTCTTCCGAGGCCCCATTATCAAACAGAAGTCCGGCGAAGTCCGCCAGTGACCGTTCCCCGCTTTTCGTAAATACGGATTTGACAGCGCGTATGATGCCGTCACGGTTCTTGTCTTTCGCCAGGCTCATAAAAGCTCCCCTGTTGCCCTTGCATTGATGCGTCCCGGATCGGTGCGCGGAACGGGTATAAAATGCAGGCAAATCACTCATTTTTCAGCCAGCCTAGTGCCTATTCCATGAATGTCTAGACCGTTTCCTGGTTGCATTGAATCATTTGACCGGATTTGTGCGTTTGCCGGCGAGGCACACTTCGCGCCGTGGTCTTCATGACCACAAGCGGAGTGTAACGACGTCCGGCGGGCGTGCAAATCCGGCCTTCGGTGCTCCATATCAGCCCACCGGACAGCGTTAGCCAACTTGCCCGATGCGCCGCCCCGAATCGTAATGGGCGCCGCGTTGACTGCCTTGCCGATGAACTGATCTGGAGCATCAAATGGATCAATGCAACCAGGAAACGGTCTAGTTATTTGAAGGGCCATGCACCACCACGGGACAGGCGCATTTCTATCGTGGCCGTCACCACCGGAAGTAGCATGTCACACCCTTCGGCAGTCTTGTAATTGTGGCCTGAGGTGATGCATACCATTTGTTGCACTAGCCAGCAAAAAACGCATCCCTGGGCATGTCCGGCGAATTGTCTCTGCCGGTTCCTTGGGGGGCAATTTTCAGCATGAGTCCTTGTCATTGCCGGAACGAACCGGATAAACAGGACATCTTCACTGTTAAGGTCCTCTCCTTGGAACTGATTGTCACAATTGTCTTGCCGGTCTTCGGTCTCATTGGCCTTGGCTGGCTGGCGGCGCACAGCGCCTATCTGAAGCCGGAAACCGGCGACGGATTGATTGATTTCGTGTTTCGCATCGCCGTGCCGCTGTTGATTTTCCGCACCATCGCCACCGCCGACTTTGCCGGAGCCCAGCCCTGGAGCCTGTGGGCGAGCTATTTTTCCGGTGTCGTTGTCACCTGGACACTTGGCACGCTGGTGATCCGTAATGTGTTTCACCGCGATGCCCGAGCAGGTGTGGTTGCCGGTTTCTCGGCTGCTTTCGCCAACACCGTTCTCATCGCCATTCCGCTTGTGCTCACCGCCTATGGCGATGAAGGCGTTGCCGCAGTATTTCTGTTGATTTCCGTTCATCTGCCCCTGATGATGCTGGCCGGCACCCTGTTGCAGCAGCGCGCGTTGCGGCTCGATGGCCTGTCGGATGGGCATGTCAGCCTCGCGGAAACCCTCAGCACCATGGCGCTGAGCCTCGTCAGAAACCCGATCATAGTCGGTATTGTGGCGGG
>CAXBCI010000037.1:0-37848 GCA_963974065.1 uncultured Hyphomicrobiales bacterium
CGACACGCGGATTATGATTCCGCTGCTCTAACCAGCTGAGCTACTCCGCCCCGATCCGGGACACAGGCGGGACGCCTGGAAATCGTTATCTGTTCAACGATGAGGCGCATATAAAGGGCCGCCTGCATTGGTGTCAAGCGCTCTCGTTGCAGCGTTTTCAGATCAACCGGTTCCGGTCACCCGGAGGACTGGGGCCGGGTCAGGCAATCAGGAAATCAGCTGCGGTTTTACGGGCAACATCCTGCGGTTCTGCAACTGTTGAAGCAAGCGCAGGGCGCTCGGTTGAACGGATCCATCCGCCGCCGAGAACCCGGCTGTGGGCGCTGTCATCTTCATAAAACACGCAGGCCTGTCCGGGAGAAATGCCGTCCTGCGGTTCGCTCAGCCTGCAACTGATGCCGTCGGCAGAAGCGTACAGCGTTGCCGGCATTGGCGGACGCGTACTGCGCAGCCTTGCCAGGATCGGCAGACCATCTTCCGGCAGCTCTGAAAGCGCCTGACTGCCAAGCCAGTTGACATCACGCAAATGCACCAGCGACGTTGCCAGGGCCGCACGCGGGCCAACCACAACCTGGCGCGTTGCTGCATCCAGATCCACCACATAGAGCGGATCGGCGGCCGATATGCCAAGGCCGCGGCGCTGACCGACCGTATAATGGATGATGCCCTTGTGGGTGCCAAGCACGGTGCCGTCGACATGGACGATATCGCCGCTTTCCGCAGCATCCGGTTTCAGCCGCGAAATCACATCGGCATAGCTGCCGGACGGCACAAAGCAGATATCCTGGCTGTCCGGCTTTTGCGCCACATGCAAATTCAGATCTTCGGCAATCTGGCGGGTTTCAGCCTTGCTCAGGCCACCCAGCGGAAAGCGGATGAAATCGAGTTGCTCCTGAGTGGTGGCAAACAGGAAATAGCTCTGATCCCGGTCATGGTCGAGCGGACGGTACAATTCGCGATGCCCGTCAGCGCGCAGCCGGCTGCCGATATAGTGCCCGGTGGCCAGGGCCGCAGCGCCCAGACTTCTGGCGGTTTCCAGCAGATCTGAAAATTTAACGGTCTGGTTGCAGGCCACGCAGGGAATCGGAGTTTCCCCCGCCACATAGCTTTCCATGAAAGGATTGATGACCTGCTCGCGGAATTTCTGCTCATAATCCAGCACGTAATGCGGCATATCCAGCATATCGGCGACACGGCGCGCATCATGAATATCCTGGCCGGCGCAGCAGGCACCCTTTTTGTGGGTGGCTTCGCCGTGATCATAAAGTTGCAGCGTCATGCCGATGACCTGATAGCCCTGACGCTTCAGGATGGCGGCGGTCACCGAGGAATCGACGCCACCGGACATGGCAACAACAATGCGCGTGTCTTCCGGCTTTCCCGGTAAATCAAGACTGTTCAGCATCACAAAGGTCCAGAGAGTTCATATGCAAAGCATGCATATAGTCCGACAATGACGAAACCCAAGCGGTTCCGGTCATTTGGCGGCGTTTTAGGCTGATCTGTGCAGCCACGCAAGACCGGCCCGCTTAATCAGACATGGTAATCTGGCGGGCAATGCGGCGGCAATTGCCGCATGGGCCGGTAATTTTTGCCGCATCCGCAGGGGTCACTTTATGCCATTTTCCTTATCTGACTGAAAAAATTGAAGAAAAATAGAAAGATCATCTGGCCCTTGGTTTGCATAGAAGCTGTGCCAGTCATGTTTCAGACATGTTTCGGCATTTTGGAGTGGGTTATGTTTGTTTCCTCGCTTCCGCAGGTTGCTGCGGAGGCATCGCAGTCCGGGCAGTCCGGCCAGACTGGCCAGACTGGCAAGACCGGAATAATCGGACCTTCAGTCCCGGCGCCAGCCGGTTCTGAGGGCGGTTTTGCTGCGTGGCTGCAATCCGGCTTGCAACCACCCACCGCACTTCCTGCACTCATTGCGCTGCCGCAAGCCGATTTGCCTCCGGGCATGTCTACGGCGCTGCAGAATTTCCCCAACATAACGACCGGGCAGCTTTCCGGTCCCGATGCGAACGCAGTTCTCAACGGCGCGCCGGGACGAGCCACATTCCCGGCACAAGGCGCTCAAGCGTTTTCGCAATTGGCAACCGGCCGAATGCCGGATCAAACCGGACTTATGCCCGGACTTGTGACCGGACAGGGATCCGGACATAAGCCAGAACAAACGACTGGACAAACGACTGGGCAGCCAATTGGGCAGGCTGGCCGATCTGTCGATGGACCGCCAGTCATCACTGCCACAATGGACGCAAACAAGGGCGACCCGGCTTTGGCGCGTATAGCCGGTTTGGTGCTGGCCAATGAAGTTGCCGGATCTCAGGGTCAGAAATCCGGTGCCGCCTTTACCGGCCAGACAGATCTGCCGACCGCCACCGGTCGCATCCACTCTGAGTCCGCGCCGCAGACAGCGGCGCAAAATGCCACTCAGCCGCAATTGCCATTTCTGCCATCGCGTCCGCAGATGTTGACAGGACAATCGCCGCAGGCGTCTACGTCTGACGCCACCGGCAAACCCAATCCGTCAATCAATTCAGCGGATATTGCCGTGCAGATGGCGCGTTATAAGGCTGAGGGCCAGAATCAATTCACCATTCGTCTTACTCCTGAATCGATGGGCACAATAACCATCCGCCTGAACGTCGGTGCCAATTCCAATCTGACTGCGCAGATGCTGGTCGAAAAGCCGGAAACCCTGGCGTTGCTGCAAAAAGACATGGCCGGCCTGGAAAAGGCATTGAAGGCGCAGGGGTTTACCACCAGCACCGGTGATCTGACCGTCGCGCTGAAGGCGGCAGGTTCGCTGGCGCGTGGCGGAGATGCCGCGATGAACAATGCCTCTGACCAGCGCTTCGGACAAAGTCAGTCACAAACTCAAAATCCGGCCCAGAACGCAACACAGAATGCAGCGCAGGGCCAGACCACCGCGCAAAGCCAGAATGCGGCGAACCCGGCGCAGGCCTTGAACGCCCAGCAGGCATCCAATCCTCATCTGGCAGCGTCGGGCGGCGCGGATCGGCCCGGTTCGGGAATGCCGCTATCCTCAGGTGATATGGGATTTCAGCAGTCTCATCAGGATCGTGGCACCGACGGTCAGGACGGATTTGACCACGGCCCGCACGGACAGTTTGGACACCTGGAGGCGGATGATGCGGAAACAATATCGCCGGAAATCGCAAGCGTGATTGCCAATGCCTATCACGGGCGCAATTTTCTGATCGGCATGTCCAGCCGGATTGACCTTTCGATATGACATTTGGAGCACACACATGGACGTAAGCGGAATTGGTGCTCTGGCGAGCACAGCAGGCAATAATGGCGCGGCCAGCACGGACCAGTCGGAACTGATCCAGAGCTATGATCAGTTTTTGCAGATTCTGACCGCACAATTGCGCAATCAGAGTCCTTTGGAACCTTTGGACGCGAATGATTTTACCCAGCAACTTGTGCAGTTCTCATCCGTTGAGCAGGCCATCAAGACCAATGACTCGCTGGCATCGCTTATTGCCCTCAGTGCCTCGAACGAGGCCACGAGCCTGGTCGGATATCTGGGACAGACGATTTCGGCCGAAGGGTCAGCGACCACGCTGCAGGACGGACGTGCCACATGGAATCTGTCGGCAACCCGCTTTGCAAGCGATTCACAGATCACCATCCGCAATGCAGTCGGCTCCATCGTCTACAATGACGAGGGAACATTGGAAGCGGGCAAATCAACCTATGTCTGGGATGGCAAGACAAATGACGGCGCGTCTGCACCCGAGGGTCTCTACAGTATCACGGTTGAAGCACGGGATGCGGCTGGCGAACTGGTCAAGGTATCGACAGCGATTTCCGGAAAAGTGACAGGCGTCGATTTCCAGACATCTCCCTCAGCCCTGCTTGTGGGTACTGCACGGGTTCCCATTACCTCGCTGACAGCTGTCCAACTGACTCAGTAACACAGCCGCTCATACGGCCTTTTCCGCTTGCACTGCAGTTGGTTGTCAGCCTGCAGCAGCGCTTGCGGCCGACCGCTTTTCAGACGGTTCAAATTGTTAGCAAATCCTTACAGTCACCTTAGGCAAAATTTAAGGCGTGAGCGCTAAAGTCGCCTGGTCTGGTCACATCAGATTTGAGTGTGAGAGTACTGATGACCGATCGCATAAAACCGCGTGTCAAATACGTGATCGGCCCCGATGGGTCGCCACTTACTATTGCTGACCTGCCTCCGGCCTCAACTCGTCGTTGGGTCATTCGCCGCAAAGCCGAAGTAGTGGCTGCTGTTCGTGGTGGTCTTTTGAGCCTGGAAGAAGCCTGCAACCGTTATACTTTGACGGTCGAGGAATTTCTTTCCTGGCAATTATCGATAGACAGCCATGGTCTGGCAGGATTACGAACGACGCGCATTCAGCAGTATCGCTGAACTAAAACAAATTGAAAAAACCGGCGGCAACGCCGGTTTTTTTGTGCCTTCATCCCAGTGGTTTCGCGCCACGCGGGCGCTGGCAGGCTCAATAGAACAATCATTCAGCTCATTATTTTGACTCACTGTAGCGATCTTGAAAATCTGGCCCGGCAGTGTCGTGAGCCCGGCTGATTCACCCTTTCTTAATTCCTGTTAAGGACTTGTTTACCCTTAGGTAGGTAATTTTTACCTACTGGCCCTGACTCGCTGGCCAGCCATACCATTAACCCCGCAAATAGAGTTCCTTTGTGCTCGAACTTACCCGCTTCATTAAATCGATAGGTGTTGTGCGATTAGCCGCCATGGGCGTTGTTGCCGCCGTTCTTATGGGCTTTTTTGCACTGATTATTTCCCGTGTCACAGCGCCTTACATGGTGCCGCTTTACACTGATCTCAGCTTCGAAGATTCGGCGGCGATTGTTGACGAACTGGAAAGTCAGGCTGTTGTCTATGATCTGCGCAATGAGGGGGGCATCATCCTCGTGCCGAAGGAAAATGTTCTGCGGCTGCGTATGTCTCTTGCAGAAAGCGGTCTTCCTTCCGGTGGCAGCGTCGGTTACGAGATTTTCGATCGTGGCGACACGCTGGGCGCGACCAGCTTTGTGCAGAATATCAACAGGTTGAGAGCCCTTGAGGGAGAATTGGCGCGGACAATTCGCGCCCTGCAACGTGTCACTCAGGCCAGGGTGCATCTGGTCATCCCCGAACGGCAATTGTTTCAGCGCGACACAGAAGCGCCAACAGCGTCGATTGCGCTCAAAGTACGCGGTGAGTTGAGCAACAGCCAGATTCAGGCCATCCGCCAGCTTGTCGCTTCGGCAGTTCCGGGTTTGAAGCCATCCCGCGTGTCGATTGTCAATGAATCAGGACAATTACTGGCGAATGGCGAGGATACTCAGGCCGGTGGTGCCATGCTTAGTGCTCTGGATGAAAAGCGCGAAGCACAGGAGGCTCGCCTGCGCCGCGCTGTTGAGGAGATCGTATTTCAGGTTGTCGGAGATGGCCGCGCCCGGGTTCAGGTCACTGCTGAACTGGACCGCAACCGCATCACACAGACTGCAGATGTCTATGATCCCGAAAGTCAGGTTGTCAGATCATCTCAATCCCGCTCCGAAGCCAGTAATGCTGCAGAAGACGTTGCTGCCGGAGGAGTTTCAGTCGGCAATGAATTACCCGGAGCTGGGGACAATAACGGTGACAACGGATCGAACTCCGCCCGTGAAACCTCAGAAGAAGTTGTCAATTACGAAATCTCCCGGACCACCACCACGGAAATCACCGAAGCCGGCAGCCTGCGCAAATTGTCTGTCGCAGTTCTGGTGGATGGAATTTACACCCAGGAGCAGGGCAGCGATCTGACCTATACCCCGCGCAGCGATGAGCAATTGCAGCAGATTGCAACTCTGGTGCGCTCGGCAGTCGGGTTCGATGCACAGCGTGGCGACCAGGTCGAAGTTGTGAATATGCGGTTTGTTTCCAATGCCGCGCCTGCGGCGGAGGCGCTTGTCGAACCGGGCTTCTTCGATTTCTCCTCTGGTGATGTCATGCAGTTTGCCGAACTGGGTGTGATGCTTCTCATGACCCTGTTGCTGGTGCTGTTTGTGTTGCGGCCTTTAGTTCGCAAAATCCTGAGCCCGGAGCAGGTGGAAGTCAAAGCCGTCGCGGCTCAACCGGCCGGACAGGAGGGTGGCGAAGTCATTCAGCCCGGCAGCCCGGATCCACGGCTGGAAAAAGCTCAGGCGACGGGCGCGGCGCGGGCAGACATGGTGCGCCAGGTCAGCGAGATGGTGCAGACAAGCCCTGACGATGCGGCTGCCATTCTGCGCAACTGGCTGCAGGAGGCCGCGTAATGAGTGACGTGGCAGCGGTCGGCGAGCTTCAGATTTCTGAACATGCGGTGAACCGGAAATTGAATGGCGCAGACCGTGCGGCGGTTCTGTTGCTGTCCTTGGGCGGTGAGTACGGCGCGGAAGTCTGGCAGCGGCTTGATGAATTGGAAATCAAGGAGATCTCGTTGGCGATGGCCCGACTGGGGCCAGTCTCCCCGACCATGATGGAAAATCTGCTGGTTGATTTTGTTGCCAAATTGTCCGCCAAGGGCGCCGTCTTGGGCAATTATGAATCGACCGAACGGCTGCTGGCTTCAATTCTTCCTGACGATCAGGTCAAATCCATCATGGAGGAAATCCGCGGGCCGGCCGGTCGCACCATGTGGGAAAAACTCTCAAATGTTCAGGAATCCCTGCTGGCCAACTTCCTCAAGAATGAATATCCGCAAACGGTCGCTGTGGTTCTGTCCAAGATCAAATCCGATCATGCATCCCGTGTCCTCAGCCTGTTGCCGGAAGAACTCTCCCTGGAAGTGATTAACCGGATGCTGCGCATGGAATCGGTCCAGACCGACATCCTCGACAAGATCGAGCAGACCTTGAGGGTGGAATTCATGGCCAATCTGTCGCGCGGCAGCAAGCGCGATCCGCATGAACACATGGCCGATATCTTCAACAGTTTTGATCGTCAGACCGAAGCGCGCTTCATGTCGTCTCTGGAGGAGGAAAACGAAGAATCGGCAGAAAAAATCAAAAACCTGATGTTTACCTTCGATGATCTGGCGAAACTGGAAGGCATGGCGATACAGGGTCTGCTGCGTCTGATCGAACGGCCGCAACTGGCATTGGCACTGAAAGGTGCAGGCGAGGGCCTTCGCGATTTGTTTTTCGAAAACATGTCCCAGCGCGCTTCCAAATTGTTGCGTGATGACATGGAGGCAATGGGCCCTGTCAGATTGAAAGATGTCGATGAAGCCCAAAGCGCCATGGTCAACACCGCAAAAGATATGGCTTCACGCGGTGAAATTACGATTTCCGGTAATCAGGGAGAGGACGAGTTGGTTTACTAGACCGGCGGGCACATTATGGATGCAACAATTACAGATTCAGTCCCGTTCCGATTTGACCTTGATCTGTCGGCCAATGCCCTGACCCTGCAGGAACGCCTCAAAGCAATGGAGGCCGACCAGATGGCATTGCAGGCACAACACAGCACAGAACTGGCTGAAGCACGGGCGGACAGCGAAGCCAAAGGGCGCGCGTCCAGCGAAGCCGCTGCTGCCAAACAGATGGCAGAGGAAGTTGCCAGATTGTCCGGTCGGGCCGCAGAACTTCTTGCCATGAGAGACAGTCTCGGGGAACAGCTTGAGCGCGAAGCCTGCGACCTGGCCTACACAATCGGATGCCATCTGGCCGAGACGGCCCTAGCCAAAAACCCCTTTGCCGAAGTCGAAGCGTTGTTGAAGGACGCACTGGCCGCTTTGTCTGATACGCCGCATCTCATTTTGTATCTGCCTGAGCAGATCGCTGAAGCAATTGCACCGCAGGTGACAGGCTTTCTCGATGAAAAAGGATTTTCCGGCCGCCTGATCATCAAAACCGACCCGGACTGGACGCTCGCCGATCTGCGGCTTGAATGGTCTGAAGGTCATCTGGTGCGCGACCGCAGTGAAGCGGAAGCCGCCCTGCGTGAAACCATAACAAATTATTTCGAGGCCCTCTGATGAGTGACACAACTGACAAAGCGTCCGGCGCCCTGCCGCTCGACGACCACGGCGCTTCCACCAACAGATCCGATTCAGTGGATCCGGAAACGCCCAGAACTGCTGCCGATCTGGAAAAGCTGTTTGATGTGCCGGTGCGGGTTTCCGCCATTCTCGGCCGCGCTCGCATGCCGGTCAGCGAATTGCTCAAACTCGACGAAGGCACGGTCATCGAGTTGGACCGCAAGATCGGCGAAGCGATTGATATCTATGTCAATGACAGGCTGGTGGCACGTGGCGAAGTGGTGCTGGTGGACAACAAACTCGGCGTCACGATGACTGAAATTATCAAGACAGACAATTAGGGATTGAAATGCGTATTTTGATTATCGGCAGTCTCAACGGTCAACTGACCCTGGCCACGAAAATGGCCATGGCAGAGGGCGCAAGGGTGGTTCATGCCGAATCCGTTCTGCAGGCCCTGCAGGTGCTGAACGGTGGCACGAGCTTCGATCTGGTCATGGTCGATGTGATGCTCAACGTTGCCGATCTGGTCAATGGCATTACCCGGGCGCGAATCCATCTTGATGTTGTTGCCTGCGGAATCGATCCTGATGCGGAAGTGGCAGTAGCGGCTATCCGGGCCGGCGCGAAGGAATATATTCCCCTGCCGCCGGAGCCGGAACTGATCGCGGCCATTCTCGCCGCAGTGGCCCGCGAAAGCGCGGATGTGATCTATGCAGATCCCAAATCCAAGGCCCTGATCGATCTGGCCGAGCAGATTGCCCCATCGGACGCGACGGTTCTGATCACCGGTGAATCGGGCGTAGGCAAAGAAGTTTTTGCCAAACACATTCATGCCAAATCACGCCGGGCGGGCGCGCCTTTTATCTCGCTCAACTGTGCTGCGATTCCCGATCAGCTACTGGAATCAGAATTGTTCGGACATGAAAAAGGTGCCTTCACCGGGGCCGGATCAAGGCGCATCGGCAAGTTTGAGGAAGCTGATGGCGGCACGTTGCTGCTTGATGAAATCAGCGAGATGGATCTCAGATTACAAGCCAAATTGCTGCGCGCGCTGCAGGAACGGGTCATTGACCGGGTCGGCGGCAACCGGTCGATCGCAGTCAATATCCGGATTCTGGCAACCAGCAATCAGGATTTGATGCAGGCGGTTTCAGAAAACCGCTTTCGCGAAGATCTGTACTACCGTCTGAATGTGGTCAATCTGGTCATCCCACCATTGCGCGAACGGCCTCAGGATATTGTCATTCTGGCACGGCATTTTGCAAAAAAATATGCCCAGATAAATGGCTTTCCCTCGCAGCGTCTGACAGCCCAGCTCGAAGAGGTGCTGATGGCAGCGCCCTGGCCGGGCAACGTCCGCGAGTTGGAAAATGCAATTCACCGGGCGGTGCTGCTGTCCGGCAACGAAGCCATTTCGGAAGCGGCTTTGAATATACCACTTCAATCCGCGTCTGCCGGAGCGGCCTTCAGTGCCAGCGGCAGCGCTGCGCAGATGGCTGCGGCAACGGCACGCACGATGGTGGGCCGCACAGTGGCCGATGTCGAGCGCGAGTTGATTCTGGAGACACTGGATCACTGTCTTGGCAACCGCACTCATGCCTCGAATATTCTGGGAATTTCAATTCGCACTCTCCGCAACAAACTGAATCAGTATTCAGATGAAGGCGCGGATATTACGGCACCGGGGGGACAGCGCGGTGTTCCTGCCTTTATCTCGTGAAGGCTGATTTGTGAGCGATACCACCCAACGTCAGGGCGTAACCGGCGCAGCGTCGACCGGCGGATTCAAATGGCCCGGATTTGATCAGCTTGCCAAACGAGCCGATCTCGGGCTTGCACTTGCAGTGATCTTTATCATCCTGGTTCTGATCATGCCGCTGCCCTCGGCAGTGCTTGATTTGCTGCTGGCTCTGTCAATTATCTTTTCGGTGCTGATTTTGATGACGGCGCTGTTTATCCAGACACCGCTGGAATTCTCCTCATTCCCGGCAATTCTGCTGATCGCAACCATGTTGCGGCTGTCGCTGAATCTGGCGTCGACCCGGCTGATTCTGTCCAACGGGCATGAGGGCACCGGTGCCGCCGGCAAGGTGATCGAGGCTTTTGGTAATTTTGTCATGCAGGGCAATTTTGTCATCGGGATCATTGTCTTCGGCATTCTGGTGATCGTCAATTTTGTCGTCATCACCAAGGGTTCGGGCCGTATCGCCGAAGTTGCCGCGCGCTTCAGTCTGGACGCCATGCCCGGCAAGCAGATGGCGATAGACGCTGATTTGTCTGCGGGACTGATTGACGAGAGCGAAGCCAAGACAAGGCGCCGCGATCTGGAAGATGAAAGCTCATTTTTCGGTGCCATGGATGGTGCCTCGAAATTTGTCCGTGGTGACGCCATTGCCGGCCTGCTGATCACCTTCATCAATGTCATAGGCGGCATGATCATCGGTGTGGCGCAGATGGAGATGTCTGCCGGAGATGCGGCCCGTGCCTACACTCTGCTGACTGTTGGCGATGGTCTGGTCAGCCAGATCCCTTCGCTGATCGTGTCGATCGCTGCCGGCCTGCTGGTATCCAAGGCCGGCGTCAAGGGCGCGGCCGACCAGGCGCTGGTCAGACAATTGTCGGGCTATCCCAAGGCTATGGGACTGTCGGCTTTTGTCATGATCGCCATGGCGTTCCTGCCCGGACTGCCATTCATCCCCTTCATGGCTCTGGGCCTGGGCGCGGCGTTCTTTGCCCGCCGTTCTTCGCGCCGGCAGGATTCGGAAGTGGCGGAAGCGGCAGCTGTCCAGGTGGCTGAATTGGCCGAGGCCGCGCCGAAGGAAGAGCCGATCACCGAAGCCCTGAAAATGGATGAACTGCGCGTCGAGCTGGGCTATGGTCTGGTCCCGCTCATCAACGGCCCCGCTGGCCAGGATATGCTCAGCGACCAGATCAAGGCGCTGCGCCGGCAGATGGCACTCGATCTTGGTTTCATCATGCCCTCGGTGCGGATTCTCGATAATATCCAGCTGACCGGGGGCGACTATGTCATCAAGATCCGCGAAATCGAAGCCGGCAGCGGAACGCTTTATCCCGATCATCTGATGGTGATGGATCCTGCCGGCGGCAAGATCAGTCTGCCCGGTCATCACACCACCGAACCCACCTTCGGCATTCCGGCAACATGGGTAAAGGCTGCATTGCATGATGATGCCGAGGCCAGGGGATTGACCGTCGTTGACCCTGCCACCGTGCTCATCACGCACCTCACGGAAATCATCAAAACCAATATTGCCGAATTGTTCAGCTATGCCCATATCCAGAAGCTGGTGGATGAATTGCCCAGTGAGCACAAGAAACTGGCCGACGATATAATTCCCTCGCAGATCAGCATGAGCGGCCTGCAGCGGGTGCTGCAGATCCTGCTGGCCGAACGCATTTCAATTCGCGATCTGCCTTCCATTCTGGAAGGTGTTGCAGAAGCTGCGGGGAGCAATCGGTCTGCGCAATGGATGGCGGAGCAGGTGCGGGTCCGGCTGGCGCGGCAATTGTGCAATGCTCACAAGGCGCCGGGTGGATATCTAGCGATCCTTCCGATGTCGCCACAATGGGAGCAGTCTTTTGCCGACGCCATGATAGGCGAAGGCGATGCTCGGCAGTTGGCAATGGCACCGTCCAAACTGCAGGAATTCGTCACCACGCTGCAGGAACGTTTTGAAGGCGCCGCGAAAGCCGGCGAAGTGCCGGTGCTGCTGACGTCACCTTCGATCCGTCCCCAGGTCCGTTCGATCATCGAACGCTTCCGCTCCCAGACCACTGTCATGTCACAAGCTGAGATTCATCCGCTGTGCAAATTGAAGACCGTCGGGACAATCTAGAGCGCTTCATGGTTACATTGAATCATTTGACCGGTTTTGCTCGTTTGTCGGCGAGGCACACTTCGCGCCGTGGTCTTTATGACCACAAGTGGAGTGTAACGACGTCCGGCGGGCGTGCAAATCCGGCCTTCGGTGCTCCAGATCAGCCCACCGGACAGCGTTAGCCAACTTGCCCGATGCACCGCCCCGAAACGTATTGGGCGCCGCGTTGACTGCCTCGCCGATGAACTGATCTGGAGCATCAAATGGTTCAATGTAACCGTGAAACGCTCTAGTACGGTCCAGGAACCACGGTGACAAGGCAATTATCCGGTCCAAAAACGCAAGGAACCTTTGCTCCCGATTGGAGTTATCCCCGAAAGGACACCACCATGAGCACCACAAGAACCAGTTCCTCCCGCGGACCGGGATCGGCACAGATCACAGGTTTTTACGACGAGGACAGCGGTAGCATTCAGTACCTTGCTGCTGATTTGTCTACGAAGAAAGCTGCCTTGATCGACATAGTGCTGTCGTTTGATCCGGCCAGCGCCTCCATCAATAGCGACAGCGCCGAGGCCATTCTGCGCCATGTCGAGCACGAGGGATTGGAGGTTGAGTGGATACTCGACACACATCCCCATGCCGACCATCTGATGGCGTCATCATTTCTCAAGGATCGCTTGGGAAAACCCAATGCCATTGGCGAAAAAGTCACAGAAATCGCTGGCTTGTGGCGCGACCTCTATCACCTGCCCGATGCGTTTGACCCAGAGCAGGATTTCGACCATCTGTTTGCCGGCGGCGACAGCTTCCAGATTGGATCACTTCCGGCGCGGGTGATGTTTTCACCGGGCCACACACTCGGCTCGATCAGCTATCTGATCGGCACGGACGCCGCTTTCGTCCATGATACCTTCATGCAGCCGGACGTCGGCACGGCACGGGCGGATTTCCCCGGCGGCTCGGCAGACGTGCTGTACGACACCTTACAGGCTATTCTGGCCTTGCCTGACGAAACCCGGCTGTTCGTCGGCCATGATTATGGAACTGACGACCGGCCCGATCCGGAATGGGAAGCGACAGTGGCCGTGCAGCGCGCCGGCAACGAACACATTGGCGGCGGTGTTGCGAAACAAGCCTATGTTGATCAGCGCCAGAAGCGCGACGCAACGCTGGCCCTTCCGGATCGCATGTTGCATGTGCTGCAGATGAATTTGCGCGCCGGGCGCGCTCCGGATTCTGAAAGTGACGGACATGCCTATCTCAAAATACCGTTGAACCGGTTCTGACCAACGACCGGTTTAGAGGGACCCGTCTGGTGATCCTGTAAACCGGAGCCGGTCCGAACAACTAAATTTCGCTCAACAACGATCTTGAAAGAGACGAGCTATGGAAACGGAAACCACACAAAACGGCGTCCTGGAAAATTGGAGTGCTGAAGAAGTTCAAAAGGCATTTTCCGCCAATGAAATCATTCTGATTGACGTGCGCACGCCGCAGGAATTCGCGCTGGAACGCATTGATGGAGCACTGCTTGCGCCAATGCAGGCTTTCAAGCCGGAACACATGCCGGATCAGCAGGGCAAACCAATCGTGTTTCATTGCGGCTCCGGCGTCAGATCAAGGAAGGCTGCGGAAGCCTATCTGGCGGCCGGGTTTGATCGTATCGCCCACATGGCGGGGGGATTCGGAGCATGGAAAAAGGCCGGATTGGCCTATACCGGCACCGACATGGCCACCGGAGCGCCAAAGCAGATGCGATCCACTTCATAACCCGTTCCGTCGCCTTTAACCGATGCGCATTTGCAGCGTGGCTCAGTTAAAACGCCGCATGAAGTGAATGATTCTTTGTACCCATTTGTTACGGGCGGCTCCGGACAGATTTGTGACCGCCGCCCGTTTGCTGATTTCCGTGACAGTCGGATAAGGCGCAATGTAGCCGGCAATCGCGCCGATTTTCATCTTCTGCGAAATTGCCAGTGACCACATATTGATCATTTCACCGGCCTGATAGCCGACGATGGATGCGCCGAGAATCTTGCCTCTTTTGCTCACCACCACCTTGATCAGACCATTGGTTTTGCTTTCAGTCTGAGCGCGATCGTTTTCCGCATAGGGCCAGCGCAACACTTTAATTCCACGATGTTTTTTGCGCGCCTGTTCCTCTGCCAGCCCGACATGAGCCAATTCCGGATCGGTATAGGTCGCCCAGGGAATGATATGGCGGTTTTCCTTGATCGGCAGCCGGAATAAAATGGCGCGGATCACCAGACCGGCGTGATAGTTTGCCATGTGGGTGAATTGCAGACTGCCGGCAACATCGCCAATTGCATAAACCCGCCGGTTGGATGTGCGCAAGCCTTTGGAAACCTTGATGGCACGGTCAAAGCGGATGCGGGCATCCTTCAGCCCAAGGCCTTCCACATTGGGTTTGCGCCCGGCAGCGACCAGAAGATGGCTTCCGGTGATGACTTCTTCCTCATCGCCTGCCTCCAGCACCACGGCAATTCCGCTTCCGGCTTTCTCGACCCGGGCGATCTTGACCTTTTCGCGAATGGTGATGCCGTCCTGCCGGAGCTTGTCAATGACGATTTCCGTCAGTTCCGGATCGTCATGTGCCAGCGCCTTGAAGGCTTCGACCACGGTCACCTGCGCGCCAAGACGGCGATGTGCCTGGGCCATTTCCATGCCGATCGGTCCGCCGCCGATGATAATCAGATGGTCCGGTGCTTCGGTGCGCTCGAAAAGAGTTTCGTTGGTCAGGAACGGCACATCCTGCAGGCCCTTGATTGGCGGCACGGCTGCACTGGAACCGGTGGCCACCACGAAGCGCCGGGCGCGAATGCGCGTGCCATTGACCTCGACGATCCGCGGATTGACAAATTTCGCCGCCCCTTCAATGACGTGAACCCCCATTGAAGTGAAGCGTTCAACACTGTCATTCGGCGCAATCGCGCCGATCACGGAATGCACGTAGTCATGAACTTTCTGAAAATCGACAACCGGATCGGGGACATGAAGTCCGAAGCGGCTCGAATGGCGAATCACATCGGCGCTTTTTGCAGCCGCGATCAGGGCTTTCGACGGTACACAGCCATAATTCAGGCAGTCCCCTCCCATTTTACCTTTTTCAATCAGGACTACGGACACACCAAAGGCCGCTGCGATTGCCGCCACAGACAGGCCGCCTGAGCCCGCGCCGATGATGCAGATGTCAGGAGTGAGGATTTCGCCCATAATTCAAATCTTTCCAAAGTTTCAGGTTAAGCGGTCCTGCGGTTGCGCAGCCGTTTCAGTATAACTGGAATCAGTGCCAGCACACTGAGTGCCGCAAGCGCGGCGAGAATTTCCGGCGTGACCAGATCACTGGTGCTGATTTCGATGGCACATGCGCTGTTGTCGATGCAATCGGCATTGGCGGCTTTTTGCGCTTCAATAACACTGTCCAGTCCGGCGCCGATAAAGGCAAAGGCAAACGAGCCGGGAATAATGCCAATCAATGTCGCTGTCACATAGGTCGAGAGTTTGATGCCAAGCATCGCTGGTGCCAGATTGACCAGCCAGAACGGAAACGCGGGAACCAGGCGCAGAAACAACAGATAGTTGAATGCGTCTTTTTCGAATCCGGCTTTCAGTCTGACAATCCAGGGCCCGGCCTTTTCCCGCAGCGCCGCTCCGAATGATGTCGTCACTGCCAGAAACAGAAGTGTGGCACCTGCCGTTGCAGCAAGTATGGTGACCGACCCGCTGACCAGCCAGCCGAACAGGAAGCCGCCGGATATGCTCAAAATACCCGCTCCCGGCAGCGACAGCACGACAATCACAACATAGAGCGCCATGTAACCCAACAGAGTCAGGACGAAGTTCTCAGCGACAAATGTTACCAGTCTTTCCCGGTTTTCGATCAGGGCACTGATGGAGAGCGCTTTATGCCATCCCATGGAAAACGCAAAAATCATGAACGCCGCAATTGCGATCAGCGGCAGCCAGCGTTTCAAAATATCTGGTGTCTTGTTTTTCTTTGGGGCATCATCCATCGGCAATTGCTCATCAAGCGGTTCAGACAGCATCATAGGTGCCCCTTTTCAAGATCATCAAGTGTTGCGTGGTGACGTGAGTGTCCGAAGTGCCACGTTCCGACCAGCTTCTGGAGCAGGAACCAGCCTTTAAATAACGCTCTGCCCCTAAAACGAAAGCGGAATTAGCGAGTCTCACCCATAAGTGAGTTCACGCGCCATCGGGTCTCACGCAGCTGTGAATGACTCGCCTGGCAAAGTGATCGGGCCACACCTGTCGATTTGCGGAATTCTGCCGCCACATCAATTGACTTTTGACATCAAACTTGCCTATAAGCCCGCTGACTTGGGCAAATATCAGCTCCGTTGAATGCTGAAACAACTTTGCCTGCAGTATTTCCCGTCTCGCGACGTAGTGATAGACTTTTAAGAGGGCCGCTCTCATTGCGGCAATGGATCGATGAAACGTACCTACCAACCGAGCCGACTGGTTCGTAAACGCCGTCACGGTTTTCGCGCACGCATGGCAACCAGTGGTGGCCGCCGCGTTATTGCTGCCCGCCGGGCCAAGGGCCGCAAGCGCCTTTCGGCCTGAACACGGCTCAGCGGTGGAATCCGGCCGGGAGCGACCAGCAATGGTTGGCAACAGGTGAATGGAGCGGCTTAGAAAACGGTCTGATTTTCTGCGTGTGGCGCGGGGGCACAAACAAGTGCGCCGCGCCCTTGTACTACAGGCATGGCACCGCCAGCCGGAAGGCCAGGACGAACCCGCAAATGGTCCAGTCAGTGGCATCACCCGCCTTGGATTTACGGTTACCAGAAAAGTTGGAAACGCAGTTGTGCGCAACCGCGTCCGGCGCCGCCTCCGGGAAGCTGTGCGCCTGCTCGAAAAATCCAGCGCTGCAGCCGGACAGAGCTCGCAGTTTCGGCCTGATACGGATTATGTCGTGGTCGGCCGTCTGGCAGCTCTCACAATGCCGTTTGCTGAAATCCAGCATGATCTGGCCCGCGCGCTCGACAAAATTTCAGTTCAAATCCGCAACCGCCAGAGCAAACCTGGTAAAAAACCCGAGAAACCTGGTGAAGACCACTCGCCAATCGATAAAATTCCCCTTAAAGAGCAGGGCATCAATCCTAATGATGTTGCCTAACAGCTGGACCCTTCATGCAGGACAATAAAAACCTTATACTCGCCGTTGCGCTTTCCGCTGTCGTTCTGATAGCGGCCCAGTATTTCCTCTGGGGTCCGCAACAGGAAGATGCCCGTCGGCTTGCAGAACAGCGCCAGGCACAAACTGTTGAAACCGACGCAGGCACGCCGGCAACACCTGCGCCCTCAGCGGGCGGCAGCGTTGTACCCACGCCGGGATCGGCAGGCACCGCGCCCGGATCAGCAACCCCGCCAGCAGGCGCGGCACGCGAGACGGTGTTGCAGACCAGTCAGCGCGTTCCCGTTGATACACCGGATCTGGTCGGATCGATCAATCTCGCCGGTGGCCGGGTTGATGATCTTTCGCTGAAGAACTACCGCGAGGAGATCGATCCTGACAGTCCGATCATTCAGCTGTTTTCGCCGTCGGGAACCGCCAAACCCTATTATGCTGAATTCGGCTGGGTGCCGGCCGAGGGCGTTACGACTGCCGTGCCTGGAGGCCAGACCGCATGGACGCTGGTCGACGGCGAGCGTTTGACCTCATCCACGCCGGTCACTGTTGAATGGGACAATGGCGAGGGCCTGGTGTTCAGGCGGGTCTATTCGATCGACGAGGAATATCTCATAACGATTGCGGACACGGTTGAAAACAGCGGATCACAGTCTGTCTCCCTGTTTCCCTATGCTTTGGTCACGCGTCAGGGCATTCCGGAAACCCAGAATTTTTTCATCCTTCATGAAGGCCTCATCGGCTATATTGGCGAGCAGGGTCTCCAGGAAGTCGGTTATGACGATCTGATGGATGAGGGCGAACTGAAATACGCTCCTGAGACCAATGGCTGGCTTGGCATGACCGACAAATACTGGGCGGCTGCCATTGTCCCGACCCCGGGCGAGAAATACACGCCGCGCTTCTTCTATCGCAACGCCAATAATCGCGACTCCTTTCAGGCAGACTTTCTTGGTGAGTTGGTTGAAATTGCCCCCGGCAGCAGCAAGGACCATGTTTCGCGCCTGTTCGCCGGTGCCAAGGAAGTCAATGTTATCAACAGCTACCGAGATAATCCCGGCATTGAACGATTCGATCTGATGATTGACTGGGGCTGGTTCTACTTTATCACGAAACCGATGTTTGTGGCGCTCGACTGGCTCTACAAACTGATCGGCAATTTTGGTCTCGCCATTCTGGCTGTGACTGTGGTGCTGAAAATTTTATTCTTCCCGCTGGCCAACAAATCCTACGCCTCGATGGCGAATATGAAGAAGGTCCAGCCGCAACTGACCGAATTGCGTGAACGCTACAAAGACGACCGTGCCCGCCAGCAGCAGGCGATGATGGAATTGTACAAAAAGGAAAAAATCAATCCTTTGGCCGGGTGTTTGCCGGTCGTTCTGCAAATCCCGGTTTTCTTTGCCCTCTACAAGGTGCTGTTCGTCACCATTGAAATGCGACATGCGCCGTTCTTCGGCTGGATTCGGGATCTGGCAGCGCCTGACCCCACCTCCATATTCAATCTGTTCGGTCTCATTCCCTGGGATCCGCCGCAAATCCTGATGCTCGGCATCTGGCCGCTGGTCATGGGCGTCACAATGTTCGTGCAGATGCGTTTGAACCCGATGCCACCCGACAAAACCCAGGCGATGATCTTCACCTGGATGCCGGTGATATTCACATTCATGCTGGCCTCTTTCCCTGCCGGCCTGGTGATCTACTGGGCCTGGAACAACACCCTGTCGATCTTTCAGCAGTCCCTTATCATGCGCCGCCAGGGTGTGCCTGTCGAGATATGGAAGAACACCAAAGAGGCGCTCGGACTGGGTGGCAAGGAGCAGAAGGAAAAGGCTTGAGGGCCGTGAAATCATTCTTCTGCCGCATCCGCCAACTCTGATAGGCCCGGTGATGGGATTCAAACCGGGTTGTCTCTGAGGAGCGCGCTGTTTGCTCGCTCTTTGCAGACCTGATCTATTGACGGAAGTTACAGCAACCCATCTGATTCGAGATTGCAATGCCTGCAGACATTCCCGATCAAAGCACCAGCCCGGCGGATCTCGATGCCGGGTTGGGGCCGGACCCGGAACTGGCATTTCCTCTGTCGGAATTCCCGCAACTGGGCTTTCTCAGTCCACTGGTCGACCATCCGCGCATCAAAATCGGTGATTATTCTTATTACGATGATCCTGATGGTCCTGAGCATTTCGTGCAGAAATGTGTCAGATACCATTTCGATTTTATTGGTGACCAGCTGATTATAGGGCGCTTCTGCGCCATCGCCACAGCCGTGCAGTTCATAATGAACGGGGCCAATCATCCGATGGATGGCTTTTCCACCTATCCGTTTGCTGCCATGGGCCGCGGCTGGGACTTTGGCACCGGATGGCCGGGAACCGGGCGAGGTGACACCGTCGTGGGCAATGATGTGTGGATCGGCCGCGAGGCAACGATCATGCCCGGCACGACTATTGGCGATGGAGCGATTGTCGGCGCGCAGTCGGTCGTGACACGTTCTGTGCCACCCTATGCCATCGTAGCGGGTAACCCGGCCCGGATCGTGCGCCTTCGCTTTGATCAACAGGTCATCGACAAGCTCCGCCAGATTGCCTGGTGGAACTGGGACGCGGCAAAAATCACTCGCAATCTCGCCGCGATCTGCGGCAACGACTTGGACGCATTGCAACGAGCGGCGGAATTATGAGCAGCGAAAGCACACAATCATCCTCGGCTGAACCAAGCTTCACGCCAGAGCAAGTGGAGGTTGGCCGCCTCGCATTTGCCAGGCCCTGGCGCTTTGTCCTCGGTGTCGCCAAACTGGTTCAACTGCCACAGAATGACGGCATTGAAATTGCCTTTGCCGGGCGGTCAAACGTTGGAAAGTCAAGTCTTATCAATGCTTTAACAGGACAGAACGGTCTTGCCCGGACATCCAACACGCCGGGACGGACCCAAGAACTGAACTTCTTCACAAATGACGATATTACCATTGTCGATATGCCCGGCTATGGCTATGCCAAAGCCCCGAAAGGGCAGGTCGAGGCCTGGACAAGGCTGGTCTATTCCTATCTGCGCGGGCGGCCCAATCTGCGCCGGGCCTATGTGCTGATCGACAGCCGCCATGGCATCAAGGACACGGATCAGAAGGCACTCGATCTGATGGATCAGAGCGCCGTATCGTATCAGATCGTGATGACAAAGGCGGACAAGCCGCGTGGCACCGACCTTGAAGCCAGCCTGGAAAGGACCCGCGCCGCCATAGCCAGGCGGCCGGCGGCACATCCGGAAATTCTGCTCACTTCGTCCGAAAAAGGCACTGGCCTGGCAGAACTGCGCGCTGAGATTCTGCATCTTTAATGGTGGAGTTTCATCCCGCCCGACGGCATCACATGCTCGATATAGTTGGCAAGACAAGGCTGCCGAATGTGTCTCACCGGCGGTCCGGCAATCCGGGTCAAAAGCCTCAATGCAGCCGCAAAGTCATCTGAACGCTTAAATTTTCGTCATAAAGTCACCTTTGCCCTAGTCGAATCCGACTTGGGGTCTATAGAAATAAAGCAGGGGAGTGCGATGTTTCGGCATTGTGGATGAGCAAGTGAGAATTATGAGGAGGCTGAACTTGACGAAATTGATTGAGCGATTGAAGTGGTGTTCCGACGGTAGCCAGCAGCAAAACCGTGTCGGTCCTGTGGCTGTCTGTGCCACACTCCTGATGTCATTGCTGTTTATCGCCCCTGCAAATGCCCAGGTCATGAGCGAGTGGAAAAAGTCCACAGCTCTGGTTGGCTCGCCGCAATATCCTGATGATTTCACCCAGTTCAACTATGTCAATCCACAGGCGCCGAAAGGCGGCATTGTGCGGTTGTCGACGGATGGTACATTCGACTCGCTGAATTCCGTGCCGCAACGGGGAAATCTCGGCATCGGCGTTGGCCTGATCTACGATTCTTTGATGACGTCATCGATGGATGAAATTTCTGCCATGTATCCGTTGATCGCCACACAGATGCGCTATCCGGATGATTATTCAAGCGTAACGTTTCAACTCAATACAGCTGCCCGCTGGCATGATGGCGAGCCTCTGACAGCCGAAGATGTCGCATGGTCATTTGACACGCTGACCAAAAACAACCGGATTTATCAGAATTACTACAAGAATGTGACCGGTGTTGAAATCAACGGCAAGCATGAGGTTACCTTCAGCTTTGACCAGACTGGCAACCGGGAATTGCCGCATATTGTCGGTCAGTTGATGGTGATGCCGAAACACTGGTGGGAAGGCACTGACGAAAAAGGTGAGACGCGCGACATCACCAAGGGAACCTTGGAAATTCCGCTCGGCAGTGGCGCTTACAAAATCTCGCGAGTCGTGCCCGGGCGCACCATCGAATATGCCCGCGTCGAGGATTATTGGGCCAAAGATCTGCCGGTGAATGTGGGGCAAAACAATTTCGATCGCATCCGTTACGAATATTTTCGCGATTCGGTGGTTGAGATGGAGGCGTTTAAATCCGACGATTATGATTACCGCGTGGAAAGCACCGCCCGGGTCTGGGCGACCGGATATGACTTTCCTGCCGTTCAGGATGGCCGGGTGATCAAGCAGGCTTTCGATGATCGGGGGCGCGGCCTGATGATCGGTTTCATTCCCAATTTGCGTCGTGAAAAATTTCAGGATGCCCGTGTCCGCCAGGCTCTGAATTATGCCTTTGATTTCCAGGAGATGAACCAGACCATTTTCTTCGATGAGTATGAACGCATCGATTCCTATTTCTACGGCGACGAACTTGCCTCCTCCGGTCTGCCGACAGGACTTGAGCTGGAAATCCTGGAAACTGTACGTGATGAGGTGCCCGAGGAAGTCTTCACGACCGCGTTTACAAATCCGGTTGCCGGAGACAGTGGCGCCTATCGCGACAATCTGCGCGAAGCTGTCCGTCTGTTTCGTGAGGCTGGCTACGAGCTCAAAGACGGTAAGATGGTGAACAGCACTACAGGTGAGCCGTTTACGATTGAGTATCTGCTGAACAGCAACCGGTTTGAAAAAGTGGCGTTACGCCTCAAAGCCAATTTTGCCCGCATCGGCGTCGATCTGGCCGTGCGCATCGTCGACAGTTCGCAATGGGTCAACCGGGTTCGCAGCCGCGACTTTGATTTGATCTATACCGGCTGGGCACAATCCCTGTCGCCTGGAAATGAGCAATTGGAATATTTCGGTTCTGAAGCCGCCGATCAGGAAAGTGCACGCAACTGGGCCGGCATCAAGGACCCGGCTGTCGACAAGCTGATCCAGCGGATTATCTTTGCTAAAGATCGTGAAGAGCTGATTGCCGCAACAAAAGCCATGGACCGGGTGTTGCTGGCAAATCACTATATCATTCCCGGTTGGACGCTGCTGAAAACACGCACGGCGCGGTGGAATCGCTTCTCGCATCCTGAAACGCTGCCCTATTACAACGAGCCGGCGTTCCCCACTATCTGGTGGTATGATGAGGAAAAGGCAGCAATGGTTGAGGCTGCGAAATGAAGCGCTGCATTCGCCCAACCGGAACTGATGCCGTAATAACAAGGCGCGAAGGGCTCGCTCTGGCAGCCGGAGCAGCCTTCTCTCTGGCCGCTGGTCCGGTGTTTGCGAAAACTCCGATCAAAGACATTGAGGGCTTTTCGGGACAGGCCGCGCGTCACGGCCTTTCCATTTTCGGCGATCTGAAATATGCCGCTGATTTCCCCTATTTTGATTATGTCAATCCGGACGCACCCAAAGGCGGACGCTTCGTTCTTTCGCCTGGAAGCTGGTCCCACAACCAGAATCCGCAAACCTTCAATACCTTGAACGGATATGTCACCAAGGGGGACGCGCCACCCCGGCTTGAACTGATTTTCGACAGTCTGATGGGAGGTGCCGGCGACGAGGCAGATGCGGCCTACGGGCTTGTCGCCGACGGTGTCACGGTCTCGGACGATGCAAACAGGTTTCTGTTCAGCCTCCGCCCTGAGGCGAAATTTCACGATGGTTCATCCCTGACCGCCCATGATGTGGCCTATTCGCTGACCACATTAAAACATGACGGGCATCCGGATTTTACCCAGAGTTTCCGCAAGGTTACTGCCGTTGAGGCGCTGGACGAGGCTCATCTTCTCGTCACACTGGACGGCACCCAGTCGCGCGGTCTGATCTTCGAAGTGGCGGGCGCGCCGATCTTCTCGAAAGCCTATTATGCCGATCGGGAGTTTTCTGCATCGACAATGGACCCGCCGCTTGGCTCGGGACCCTATAGAGTAGGCCGTTTTGATGCCGGCTCGTTTGTGGAATATGAACGGGTTGAGGACTATTGGGCCAAAGACCTTCCATTGATGCGCGGTCAGGCAAATTTTGACGTCATCCGCGTTGAGTTCTATCGCGAACGCCAGACCGCCTTTGAAGCTTTCAAGAAGGGCAGCATGACCTTTCGCGAGGAATTCACTTCCAAGACCTGGGAGACGGAATATGATTTTCCGGCCGTTCTTGATGGAAGAGTGAAAAAAGTCCTGTTTCCGGCGGAACGGCGACCCAGCTTTCAGGGCAGTTTCATCAATACGCGCCGCTCCAAATTTTCCGATCCCCGAACCCGTGAAGCGCTGGTGCTGAGCTTCGACTATGAATGGGTCAATGAAAACCTGTTTTTCAACGCCTATTCGCGGGTTACGTCCTTCGTGGAAAGGTCTGTCTACAAGGCCGAGGGTGTGCCGGCAGGTGCTGAACTCGCTTTACTGGAGCCGTTTCGCGGCCAACTACCGGAAGCCGTATTTGGCGAAGCCTATGTTCCCCCGGTTTCCGATGGCAGCGGCCGGGACCGGACATTGCTGCGGCGCGCCTCTGAACTGCTGTCAGAGGCGGGTTGGCAACGCCGTGACGGCGGGCTGTTCAACGACCAGGGGCAGCAACTGACACTGGAAATCCTGGTGCGCTCGCCGGTTTTTGAGCGGGTTTACGGCAAATACGTCGAATCCCTGCGCGCCGTCGGCGTTGAGGCGACGATCCGGGTCGTTGACCCGGCGCAGTTCCAGGCGCGCTCGGCGGCGTTCGACTATGATATGGTGGGAACGGCAATGTCGCTGGGAGCAACGCCATTTTCGTCCGCCGAGCAATTGTTCTCGTCCCGGTCAGCCGACACGGAAGGCGCCAATAACTGGGCCGGTGTCAAAGATCCGGTGGTCGATGCCCTGATTGCTGAAGTTGAGGCGGCGGCAGACCGCGAAACGCATCAGACTGCATGGCGCGCCCTTGACCGGGTTGTCCGCGCTGGCCATTACTGGCTTCCCGGATGGTATTCGGATAGTCATCGTGTCGCGGTATGGGATAAATATGAATGGCCGGACAATAAGCCTGATTATTCTTTTCCTGTTGAAACCACCTGGTGGTCCAAGGCGACCTGACGCATCAACAGAAGCTTGAGTCGATAAATCTATGGCCGCATATATTCTCAAACGCATTCTGCTCATGATCCCGACGCTACTCGGAATTATGGCGATCACCTTTGCCATCATTCAGTTTGCACCCGGTGGTCCGGTTGAGCAGGTGATTGCAAAACTGTCGGGAAATTCCATTTCCGCGACTGAGCGGATCACCGGATCCGGCGGTGATTTCGGTTCGGTGGGAGACGCAAATCTGGAGAAGTCCGGACAAAGCGATCCGATTACATCACGCTACCGCGGTGCCCAGGGGCTCGATCCGGAATTCATCCGCCAACTGGAAAAGGATTTCGGCTTCGACAAGCCGCCCTTGGAGCGGTTTTTCACGATGTTGTGGAACTATGTCCGGTTTGACTTTGGCAATTCCTATTTCCGCGATGTCAGTGTCATCGACCTGATCAAGGAGAAAATGCCGGTGTCGATTTCGCTCGGGTTGTGGATGACGCTGATTTCCTATGGCATTTCCATTCCACTGGGCATTGCCAAGGCGGTGCGTGATGGCAGCCGCTTTGATGTGTGGACCTCTTCCCTTATTATTGTCGGCTATGCGGTCCCCGGATTTCTGGTCGCGATCCTGTTGATTGTGCTGTTTGCCGGCGGCAGTTTCTGGGACATTTTCCCGCTCCGGGGGCTAACGTCGGAGAATTTCGCGGAACTCGGCCTGTTTGAAAAAATCCTTGATTATTTCTGGCATCTGGTGCTGCCGCTGACCGCCATGGCGTTGGCGGCCTTTGCAACGTCCACCTTGTTGACGAAGAACTCGTTTCTCGATGAAATCCGCAAACAATATGTCATGACAGCGCGGGCCAAGGGCGTGTCTCACCGTCAGGTTCTTTACGGCCATGTGTTCCGCAATGCCATGCTGATTGTGATTGCCGGCTTCCCCGGCGCCTTCATCGGCGCTTTCTTTTCCGGCTCGCTGCTGATCGAGACGATCTTTTCGCTCGATGGTTTGGGGCTGCTGAGCTTTGAATCCGTCCTCAACCGGGACTATGCGGTGGTATTTGCAAATCTCTACATCTTTTCGATCATCGGTCTGGTGGTCGGTCTGATTTCGGACCTGACCTACACCTGGATCGATCCGCGGATCGATTTTGAATCGCGGGAGGTGTAGGGCATGGATGCGAAAGTCACTACATCCGCGACGCAGGCTGTTCCCGTCACGCCGGCAAAGCCAAGCCGTTTCTCGCCGATCAATCAGAGACGATGGCAGAATTTCAAGGGCAATGGCCGCGGCTATTGGAGCCTGCAGATATTCCTGGTGCTGTTTTTCGTCACCCTGTTTGCAGAATTCATCGCCAATGACAAACCGCTTCTTGTGTCCTATCAGGGCGAATTTCTGGCTCCGGTCTTTGTCGATTATCCGGAGGAAAAATTCGGCGGTTTTCTGCCGGTAACGGATTATCGCGATCCGTTTGTTCTGGAGGAAATTGAAGCCAATGGCTGGATTCTCTGGCCGCCGATCCGGTATTCCTACCGCACCGTCAACAATGAAATTCCAACGCCCGCGCCATCGCCGCCCTCCTGGATGCTGGACAAGGAGGAACGCTGCCAGCGTTATCCCGGTGGTGTTGAAAATCCCAGTTGCTCAATCGGCAACTGGAACTGGTTCGGCACCGACGATCAGGCCCGCGACGTCATGGCGCGGCTGATTTACGGGTTCCGCATTTCGGTCCTGTTCGGGCTGATCCTGACGATTTTCTCATCGATCATCGGCATTGCCGCTGGTGCGGTTCAGGGTTATTTCGGCGGTTGGACGGATTTGATATTCCAGCGCTTTATTGAAATATGGACGTCGGTCCCGACGCTCTATCTGTTGCTGATTCTGGCGGCGATCATCACCCCCAGTTTCTGGATTCTGCTCGGCATTCTGCTGTTATTTTCCTGGGTCAGTCTGGTGGCGGTGGTGCGCGCCGAGTTTCTGCGCGCCCGCAATTTCGAATATGTCAATGCCGCGCGCGCTCTCGGGGTGGGCAATCTGACCATCATGTGGCGCCATCTGCTGCCCAACGCGATGGTCGCAACCTTGACATTCATGCCCTTTATCCTCAACGGCTCGATCACCACCCTGACCTCTCTGGATTTTCTCGGGTTTGGTCTGCCGCCCGGCTCGCCCTCGCTCGGCGAATTGCTGGCGCAGGGCAAGAACAACCTTCAGGCGCCGTGGCTGGCGCTGACCGGATTTTTTGTGATTTCACTGATGCTCAGCCTGCTGATTTTTGTCGGTGAAGCGGTTCGGGATGCATTTGATCCCAGAAAGACATTTTCCTGATGGCTGCGGACATGGCGCAAGACAAGGCGATCGGGCCTCTGCTGAAAGTGGATGATCTGCATGTCGATTTCACCGTTGACGGCAAGATCATCCATGCGGTGCGCGGCGTATCGTTTCATATCAATCAGGGCGAGACGGTTGCTCTGGTGGGCGAATCTGGTTCCGGCAAATCGGTCACCGCCCTGTCGGTGCTGAAACTGTTGCACTATCCGCCGGCGTCCCATCCCCGCGGCTCGATCCTGTTTGACGGCGAAGACCTGATGCAGACAAAGTCGAAGGATCTGCAGCACGTTCGCGGCAATAATATTTCGATGATTTTTCAGGAGCCGATGACATCGCTCAATCCGCTCCATTCCGTGGAGCGCCAGATTGGCGAAACGTTGAAATTGCATCAGGGCGCATCCGATGCCCAAGCGCGCACACGGGTAATTGAACTGCTCAATCAGGTCGGCATCCGCGATCCGGAAAAGCGGCTGCAGGCCTATCCTCACCAATTATCCGGCGGTCAGCGCCAGCGCGTCATGATCGCCATGGCGCTTGCCAACAAGCCGAAGCTGCTGATTGCGGATGAACCAACCACGGCGCTCGATGTTACCGTTCAGGCGCAGATACTGGAATTGCTGGCGGATCTGAAAACCCGCATGGGAATGGGGATGCTGTTCATCACCCATGATCTGGGTATTGTCCGCAAAATCGCTGACCGGGTCTGCGTCATGACCGATGGCGAGATTGTCGAGCAGGGGCCGACCGAGGAGATTTTTCAGAATCCGCAGCACAGCTACACTCAGCATTTGCTGTCCGCCGAACCGAAAGGCGATCCGCCGGAGCTTGATCCCAGCGCCCCTGCGGTGATGACGGGACAGGACATCAAGGTCTGGTTTCCGATCAAACGCGGATTTCTGCGCAAGACAGTCGACAACATCAAGGCTGTCGATGGCATTGATCTGACGGTTCGCGAAGGTCAGACCCTGGGCATTGTTGGCGAAAGCGGGTCCGGCAAAACCACGCTTGGCCTTGCCCTGATGCGGCTGCTCTCATCAAAGGGCAGCATCAATTTGCTGGGCAATTCGATCCAGGGGAAATCCTCCCGGGAAATGCGCCCACTGCGCAAGGACATGCAGATTGTGTTTCAGGACCCGTTCGGGTCCCTCAGTCCGCGCATGTCAATCAGCGCCATTATCGAAGAAGGTCTGGTGATCCATTTCCCCGATCTGACCCGTCAGGAGCGCGAGCAGCGCGTCTCTGACGTTCTCCATGAAGTTGGGCTTGATCCGCAGATGCGGCACCGCTACCCGCACGAGTTTTCCGGCGGCCAGCGCCAGCGCTTCGCCATCGCCCGTGCGCTGGTTCTGGAACCCAAATTCCTCATGCTGGATGAGCCGACCTCGGCGCTTGATATGAGTGTTCAGGCGCAGGTGGTGGATTTGCTGCGGGCCGTGCAGAAGCGGCGCAATCTGGCCTATCTCTTCATCAGCCATGATCTGAAAGTGGTCAGGGCGCTGGCCAATGAAGTCATCGTCATGCGTCTTGGCAAGGTTGTTGAACGCGGACCTGCGGCACAGATATTCGACGCGCCGCAGCACGAATATACCAAGGCCTTGATGGCTGCTGCCTTTGACATTACGGCAGTCGGTAGTGCTGAATTGGCAGTCTGAGGGAGAAAGTGTGAGCATTCTGGTCCTTATGGATGGCTGGAACCCGGCACCCTGGGCAGCTGCCTTGCAATCGGTTCTGCCGGACGAGCAGATTGTCATCTATCCCGATGTGGCGGACCCTGATGCGGTGGAATATGCTCTGGTCTGGGCGCCTGAGAGCGGTGTGCTGAACCGGTTTCCAAATTTGAAGGCCCTGTTTTCGCTTGGCGCGGGCGTGGATCATCTGCTGCGCGATAACAGCCTGCCGGAGGTTGCCATTGCTCGTATTGTCGATCCTGATCTGACCGGTCGCATGAGCGAATGGGTGGTGGCACAGGTGCTGCTGCATCACCGCCAGCAATTGCGCTATCTGGAGTTTCAGAAAAAATCCCTCTGGCGGGATCTGGAGCAACCGGCGGCCGCAGAAGTGTGCGTCGGTGTGATGGGTCTTGGCGAACTGGGACGCGATGCGGCTGACATTCTGCATCGGCTTGGATTCGCTTTGCGCGGCTGGAGCAGGACAGCCAGAACCGTGCCCCATGTCAGCTGTTTTAACGGTGCCGACGGTCTGGATGAATTTCTCTCCGGGACGGATATCCTGGTTTGTCTTCTGCCGCTGACTACAGACACCGAAGCTCTGATCGACAACACCGTGTTTGACAGATTGCGATCAGACGGGCCGCTCGGCGGGCCGGTTTTCATCAATGCCGGGCGCGGGCGCATTCAGGTCGAAGCCGATCTAGTTGCCGCCTTGCGCGGTAAAGTGCTGATAGGTGCCAGCCTTGATGTGTTTGAAGTGGAACCGCTGCCCCAGGACAGCCCGCTCTGGAGCCTGGATAATGTCATCATCACACCTCATGCGGCAGCGGTCAGCAGTCCCAAGGCCCTGTCGCATCTGATTGCGCGTCAGGTACAGGCGCACCGGGCTGGAAAACCCCTGGCCCATCTGGTTGACAGGGCGCGCGGATATTGAGGCAAGTCTGTCTCTGCTGGCGGTTTGGATTTCCTTGGGATAATCTCAACGGACACTGATGGGAGTTTGTATGCCTGATGCCCTGAACCGGCTTGAGTTGCTGGCGCGACTGACCGAGCTTTGCAAATCGGGCCCATTGGGCGCTGGCTGCTCTGGTGATGACCGGCATATTGTGGCGATTGCCGGCGCGCCCGCTTCGGGCAAATCTACCCTTGCCGAATGGCTGGTGAAAGAGCTGAACAGCGCTGACAGCGGCGCGGCTGCCTTGCTGCCGATGGATGGCTATCACTATGATGACCGGGTTCTGACGCCAAAAGGCTGGCAGGCGCAAAAGGGTGCGCCGCATACGTTTGATGTTGGCGGTCTTATCGCCATCTTGCAGCGGCTCCGGGCCAACCGGGAGCCGGTGATCGCGGTGCCGCAATTCGACCGGGACCTGGAAATCGCCCGTGCTGGTGCGGCGCTGATTGAAAAAACTGCCCGGCTGGTGGTGGTTGAAGGCAATTATCTGCTGCTCGACGAAGCGCCGTGGCGGCAGCTGGCCGAGCTGTTTGATCTGACCATTCTGGTTGAGGTGGATGAAGCTGAACTGGAGCATCGCCTGCGCCAGCGCTGGCTGTCGCACCAGCTGTCAGAGGCTGACATCAACCGCAAGGTGTTTGACAATGATCTGCCGAATGGCCGTCTTGTCTATGAAAAAAGCCGGGTGCCGGACATCTCAGGGTCTTTTGTGTAGAGCACATTCATAAAGACTCTAATGAAAATTACGCCCTTTCGGTAAATTTGCCGCCGTGGCGCGGCCCGCAACTGGGCTGGCAGTGGGGTTTGTGCGGCGCAGCGTCCTGACGTCTTTTTCAAACTGTTCGATGCGCTCCGCACGGGCGCGCTTGTCGCGCGCATCCTGCTGTGGCCGCCGCACTTCATCGGCATTGGCCTGAGGCTCCAGATGGTCGGTTGCGTCGGAAATCTCGGACAGCAGTGCGGTCAGATCTTCAAGGTGGTTGGCAATCACATGGGTCACGCCTTCAGCAGTCTGCACCTTGCCATGAATGCCGACAAAGCGGGCCCCCAGGACAGTGGCGCGGTATTTTTCAAAAATCTTCGGCCAGACAATAATATTGGCCACGCCTGTTTCATCTTCGATGGTTTCGAAAATCACCCCCTTTGCCGTGCCCGGGCGCTGCCGCACAAGTACCAGCCCGGCGACCCGAATGAAGGAATTTGACCGCGCTGTATTCAGCACCACGCTCTGGCGGTAACGCATCTCCTCAAGCCTCTGTCTGACGAATGAAACCGGATGGGCCTTCAGCGACAGGGAGAGAGAGCGGTAATCATGGATCACATGCTCGCCCAACGGAATGGCCGGAAGCTGCACATCCGGCTCGTTGCGGCGCACCGTGTCAGCATCTGTTGCAAACAGCGGCAGGCGCTCTTCGCTGGTGAGAGGATCCAGGGCCTTGGCCGCCCACAGCGCGGCGCGGCGATCCATGCCAAGAGAGCGCAGACAATCCGCTTCCGCCAGCCGTTCCAGAGTTGATTTTGGCAGGCCGGACCGCAGCCATATGTCACGCATACTGTCATATCCCTGGCCGCGATGGGTGATCAGTTGCCCGGCATGGTCTTTGTTCAGGCCCTTGACCCGGCTCAGGCCAAGGCGCACGGCAAACTGATTTTGCGCCAGACCGGCCATCTCACGATGCTGTGGCGCGATTGTCTGTGCAGTGGCACCGGCCTCCAGACTTGTCTCCCATTGAGAATGATTAATGTCGGGGGGGCGCAATTCCACACCATGTTCTCTGGCATCGCGCACAAGCTGGGCCGGGGCATAGAAGCCCATCGGCTGCGAGTTCAAGATAGCGGCGCAGAACACGTCGGGATAATAGCATTTCAGCCAGCAGGACACATAGACCAGCAGCGCGAAACTGGCTGCATGGCTTTCCGGAAAACCGTAATCGCCAAAGCCTTCAATCTGCTTGAAACAATGTTCGGCAAACTCCCGCTCATAGCCATTGGCGACCATACCTCCCACCATTTTTCGCTGGAAACTGCCAATCGTGCCGACACGGCGAAACGTGGCCATGGCGCGGCGCAGCTTGTCAGCCTCAGACGGGGTGAAATTGGCCGCGACAATGGCGATATTCATGGCCTGTTCCTGAAACAGCGGAACGCCCAGCGTTTTCTCCAGAACCTGTCGCAATTCGTCCTTGGGAAAACTGACCTTTTCCTTGCCCTGGCGGCGGCGCAGATAGGGATGCACCATATCTCCCTGAATCGGTCCGGGCCGGACAATGGCGACCTCGATGACAAGATCATAATAATTTCTCGGCCGCAGCCGCGGCAGCATCGACATCTGCGCCCGGCTTTCAATCTGAAACACGCCCAGCGTATCGGCCCGGCAGATCATGTCGTAGGTGGCCTTATCTTCCTGGGGCAGGGAAGACAGGGTTTCGTGACGGCCATAATGACATTTGAGAAGATCAAAGGCCTTGCGGATGCAGGTCAGCATACCCAGCGCCAGCACATCGATTTTCAGCATGCCGAGACTTTCCAGATCATCCTTGTCCCACTCGACAATGGTGCGATTATCCATGGCGGCATTTTCAATCGGGATGAGCGACGACAGACGGTCACGGGTGATGACAAAGCCGCCGACATGCTGGGACAGATGACGCGGAAACCCGATGATCTGATTGGCCAGATCAAGCAATTGTTTCAAATGCTTGTCCTGCGGGTCGAGGCCGCCGCGCCGGGCTTCCTCATCACTGATGGCAGCTGATCCGCTGCCCCATCTGGTGCCGGAAATCGCGCTGATTGCATCATCAGACAGGCCGAACACCTTGCCCACATCCCGGATGGCCGAACGCGAGCGGTAGGTGATAACGGTGGCGGCAAGGCCGGCCTTTTCCCGTCCGTATTTATGGTAGATATACTGGATCACTTCTTCGCGCCGCTCATGCTCGAAATCCACATCGATATCCGGCGGCTCATTGCGCTCTTCAGAGATAAAGCGTTCAAACAGAAGATCGACTTTGACCGGGTCAACCTCGGTAACGCCCAGACAGTAGCAGATGCTGGAATTGGCAGCAGAACCGCGTCCCTGGCACAGGATACCCCGGCTGCGGGCAAAGCGCACAATGTCATAAACAGTCAGAAAATAGGAGGCATAATCAAGCTTCCTGATCAGGCGCATTTCATGACGCAAAGCCGCCTGCACCTTGGTCGGAACGCCGTCCGGAAAGCGCGCTTTGGCCCCGCGCGCGGTCAATTGTTCCAGCGCGATCTGAGGGGGGATGGGTTGCCCGCCAAGCTCTTCAAACACCGGGTCATCGGGATATTGATAGCGCAGTTCATCAAGCGAAAACTGCAGCCGGTTGAACACCGCGACAGAGGCGGTGACCGCAGTCTCATAGCCTTTGAAAAGCCGTGCCATCTCCGCGCCGGCTTTTAAATGCCGCTCGGCATTGGGTTCCAGCATTGTGCCGATAGTGGCCAGTGTCCGGCCTTCGCGGATGCAGCTGAGAACATCCTGCAGGGGCCGCCGCCCAGGCGTGTGATACAACACATCCCCCACTGCCAGAAGTGGCACTTTGTAAGTCTCGGAGATGCGCGCCAGCCGTTTCAGGCGCTGGTCATCATGAACGCCGTAAGTGCGGGTCAGGGCCAGATAGACATTGCCGCCAAACCGGCTGGTCACTTGCCGCAGAAAAGCCCCGGTCTTTTCCGTAAACCGTGCGGGCAGGACAGGGGCCATTATAAGTTGGTCGCCTAACTCCAGAAGATCATCGAGCTGCAGATAGCAGGCTCCCTTGGGTGCGCGTCTTTTACCGCGTGTCAGCAATTCGCATAAATTGCCCCAGCCCTGGCGGTTGACCGGCCAGACCAGACTGTCCGGCGTCGCATCGGTGAACACCAGCCGGCAGCCCGGCGCAAAAGGCAGGCCCGCCTCTTTCGCCGCCATATGGGCGCGCACCACACCGGCGAGGGAATTGCGGTCGGTGATGGCCAGCCCGCAGAGGCCCAGCCTGGCGGCCTCAAAAACCATTTCCTCGCCGTGGGAGGCACCGCGCAGAAAGGAAAAATTTGTGCCGGCGGCAAGTTCGACATAGGGCAGGCCGGATGGTTGCGCACTCATGGAAAAAGCCCGTGCATATACCAGTGCGGGCGACCGCTTTCGCGTTGATACAACCCCTGACGGAACAGCCAGAAGCGGCGGCCCTCACGATCCTCGGTCTTGAAATAATCCCGTGTCAGCGCCTGGCGGCCATCGCGCCACCATTCGCAGGCAATCCGTTCCGGCCCTTCACTGGCGGCAACTTCGTAGAGCACCCTGCGCCAGCGGAAGCGCTGCGGCAACCCTTCCGGTATTTCCGCCATCACCTCTACGGGCTCGGGCCGGTTCAGCAACAGAACCGGCCGGGTGAGCGGTATGTCGAATGCCTGCATCTGCGAAGGCTCTGCAAGCGACAAATCATCCTCTCCCGGCATCCGCTCGGTTTTTGAGCTGTTTTGCGTGCTGGGCCGCATACTGGCCCGCATATTGGGTTGGTGAATCGAAGGCATCGTCGCGAAACTGCGCTCCGGAATATGGCTGTCATTCACGGCAAAGCGCTGAACGCGGTCAGTGCCAAGCCGCGCGCCGAGCCTGTTGATCAGGGCATTATAGCCATCCTGCATCGGCACTTTGGCAACAAAATCGGCCTGTTGCTGCACCATGGGTTCCGCTGCCCCGACTTCCAGGCGGATCAGATCATAACCGAAACCGGCGTCCAGGGGGCTGTGCAGACTGGCCAGCCGGTCCTCAAACAATTGGCCGATATGGGCCGGTTCGCGCTCGGGATTGGCTGTGACAACGCTGAGCATGCGCCGTTCCCCATCGACCCGGAACAGTTTCAGAACCAGAACCCGCGCTCCGACGGCGCGCTTTTCCAGGGCAGGTTTCAGATTTCCGGCAAGGGACAGGATGGTGCGGCTGATATCATCCTGCAAGGAAACCGGATCGACGAATTGCCGTTCCGACACCAGCTCCGCCACAGCGATGCGCGGCGAAATGGTTTCCTCCTCCCGGGCCAGCGCCTGATCGAGCCGGCGCAGCAATGTCCGGCCAAAGCGCAGGGACAGCGGCCCGCGCGGCAAATCCATGATGCAGCCGATGGTTTTCAGGCCGACCCGTTTCAGCTCTTCAATGGTGTTCGGCTCCGTGCGCAACGCCTCCAGGGGCAGGGGGGCGAGCCTTTCCTTTTCCGCACCAGGAGCAACAAGTCGGGACGCGGCCGGGTTACCATAGCGCGCCATGCCCCAGGCCGCCCCCGGCGTGGAGGCGACGGCGATATTGGCGGCAAATCCCTGGGCCGTCAGTCTGGAAATCATATCCTGACGCAAACTCTCCTCACCCTTGAACAGATGCGCGCAACCGGTAATGTTCAGCATCAGACCGGGCAGGCCATGGATCGTGTCCACCGCCAGCAAAGGCGTATAGCGCTCGCACCAGTCTGCAAGGGCGTCCAGCAGCGCAGCATCGGCAGCGTCATCGGCCTGATGACACTCCAAAGCCGGCAAAATGGCGCGGGCATCTGCCAGGGCCTGGTATCTATACAGTCCCGCCTTTCTGGCCGCCGGGTTGAGCGCGCTCAGGCGCAAGGCGTTTTTGACAGAAGCGATAACGCCAAGCGGCGGACACTCAGCCTGGCCGTTCCAGTGCTGTCTGAAGCGCCACGATCTGCCCCAGAGCTGGCGGCTGATCCGGTCGGTCGCAAGGTCCGGGAGAGCGATGCTGAGGTACCGTTGCGGGCGGTCCGGCGTGGTCTGTGGTTTGAATTCGGACATGGCTGAATTTTCTGATTTGGTGGTTCCAGGTGATAGAGGCACTGCCGGTTGCACCCTGCCGGTTGCGTTCCAGATGAGCCAAAAGCGCTGTATGGCCAATGGGCTCGCCCAATAGGGCCGGCAGATGCGGCTGCGCCTCGCGGGATAGGCGCGGGCTGACACACCACCGTGTGGTGGCGGCACCAGCTTCCTCTTCGCTGCTCTGGCGCAGAACAACAACCGGTGTGCCGCTGTCCCCGGCACGCAGATTGAGGCGCCGCGTCGCTGTCATGTCCAAAGCTTTGGGATGGCCCTGAACATGCAGGATGACGGCTGCCAGATCGGTGCATCTGGCAGCTTCATCAGCAGCCCATAAGGCGTGTTTGACAGAAAGCGGTGTGACCATGACAAGCCGCTGCGGATTAAAACCCAACTCGGCCAGCCCCTGCGGAAAAAGTGTCATATTGGCGGTATCGGCAAAGGGGGCCGATATCCACAGCACCGGCTTTGACGCGCGTGTGGTCATGCGGCTGAGCAGGGCAAATACAAACCCTGTCAAAGCCCCGGCGTCCCGGCTTTGCGCGCAGCGCACTTCATGCAGGCTGCCGGGCGGCAGACCGGTTTCAAAGAAGGCGGCCAATTCATCCTCTGCCGCAGCCGGACTGTCCGGCAGCAGACGGCTGGCAGGCATTAATTGTGCGTTCAGCGCAGCAGGCAATTGAGCCCGATTCCCCCTCTCAGCCCCAGTAGTCTCAGCCCAAGCTTGGGCCCCAGCCTGAGTCCGGCCTCCGATTTGATCACGCGTATGCAAATGATCTATCAGCGCTGTCGCAGAGCCGTGCCGCACATCTTTCCCCGTTAATGTTCCTGATTTGTTCTATTTAACAGGAGAGCTGACGAAAGAGTCAAGCGGAAGATTTCCACAGCAAATTCTGCAGGAATTTATCACCGAGTCGGTTCCACTGCAGATTGCAAGACGCGTACATGCACCAGATGGGCAGGCTTTGTTCAATGCTGATGCAGCGATCTGACAGCAGCGGCTGTATCCTGATCCCGATGGCCCTCGGACTGCTCATGGCCGACCACACTGGGCTGGGTGCAGGCATGGCGGCAGCATTCGGTTTCAAGGATCGTGTGGGAAATTCCAAACTCGGTCACAAGTGTCTGCTTGACCGCTGTCTTGATGGCATCAGCGCGTCCCCACTGGCCTTCGGTAATAATCAGATGCGCATTGATGGCAGGTTCATGCTCCTGCATCTGCCAGACATGCAGATGATGCACACCGTCAACCCCGTTGGTGGCGCGCATTTTTGCCAGAATAGCGCTGATATCCGTATCCGGCGGACTGCCAAGCATCAGGATGCGGATAACAGGTCCGATTTCAACGAAGGACTGCCAGAGAATATATCCGGCAATCATCAGGGTGACGATCGGGTCCACCAGCCGCCAGTCATACAAAAGGATCAATGTCCCGGCGAAAATCACTGCAACAGACCCCAGCGCATCGGCCACATTGTGCAGAAAGGCCGCGCGGATATTCATGCTCTGCTTGGACAGCGAATAGGTCAGCAGCGCGGTGGCAATATCAACCACCAGGGCAATGCTTGCGATAATGATCACCAGCCAGCCATCGACACCCTGCGGATCAAAAAACCGCAGCACGGCCTCGTAAATCAGATACAGCCCGATCACGATCAGGGTGGTGTAATTCACCAGCGCCGCAACAATCTCGGCCCGGCCATAGCCGAAGGTCATGTTTTCATCGGCCGGGCGGCGCGCAATCTTGCGCGCGAGAAATGCGATGATCAGCGAAATGGCATCGGAAAAATTATGCAGCGCATCGGCCAGCAGGGCCAGACTGCCGGACAGAATCCCGCCGATGATCTGCGCAACCGTCAGCCCCAGATTGACCACCACCGCCCAGAAAACCCGCGCATCCCCCGCATCCGGGTCCATATGATGATGATGTCCTGCCACGTCTCAGCCTCGCAAATTTTTTCCGTCTATAGCAGGTGAGATATGATCTCTCAATTGTGTCAGGATGGGGGGTTGAACGGAGAATCTGATCCCCGGTGATGCTTTTCTTAGAGCGAAGCTTCGCGCGTTGGAATTCGCAGGCGGCTATTGATGCCCGAGGATTTCACCCAGGAACGCTTTGGCGCGCTCGTGTTTCGGCTTGCTGAAAAACGCGTGCGGCGTCGCCTCTTCAAGGATTTCCCCGTCGGCCATGAACAATACACGGTCCGCAACCTTGCGCGCAAAACCCATCTCGTGGGTAACGCAGATCATCGTCATTCCGTCCTTCGCAAGTTCGATCATTGTGTCGAGGACCTCCTTTACCATTTCAGGGTCAAGGGCAGATGTAGGCTCATCAAAGAGCATGACCTTTGGTTCCATGCACAAGGCACGGGCAATGGCGACGCGCTGTTGCTGGCCGCCGGAAAGCTGGGCTGGATATTTTTCGGCCTGTTCGAGTATGTGAACTCTGTCGAGATACTTTCGCGCAATTTTCTCCGCGTCCACCCGCGGCATTTTTTTGACGCGGCGCAGTGCCAGCGTACAATTGTCAATAATGGGCAGGTGTGGAAACAAATTGAAGCTCTGGAATACCATGCCGACGTCGCGACGAACCGCCTCGACGGATCTGGCCGCATTGTCTATGACGCGGCCGTCAACGATGACCGTGCCGCTCTGTGCCTTCTCAAG
>CAXBCI010000038.1:0-37712 GCA_963974065.1 uncultured Hyphomicrobiales bacterium
CTTGTCACCGCATATCAAGCAGACATTCAACCTGCTTGGCTTTGACGAGGAAAACGGCATGATCGATGAGGAAGAATTCTAGTCCCATGCGCCTGATATTGTTCGATTGCGATGGCACTTTGGTTGACAGTCAGCACATGATTGTAGCGGCCATGGGCAAAGCCTTCGCGGAACTTGATCTGGAGCCGCCCTCCCGTGAGCGCACCTTGGCGATCATTGGCCGTTCGTTGCATGAAGCCATGACTGATCTGACCGATGCGGATCATCCCATCGAAAAGCTGGTGATGGCCTACCGCAAGAGTTTCTTCGAGTTGCGCAGTGATCCGGATTATCACGAGCCGCTCTATGAGGGTGCCAAGGCTTGTCTCGACGCACTTGCCGCACAGGACGACGTGCTGCTGGGCCTTGCAACAGGCAAGTCGAGGCGCGGCGTCGATGCCATTTTTGAGTTGCATTCCCTGCAGGACCGGTTCGTCACCATTCAGACTTCGGATAACTCGCCGTCCAAGCCGGATCCCGCCATGGTGCAGCAGGCCTTGCAGGAAACCGGTGTGGCCGCGGCTGATACGGTCCTGATCGGCGATACCAGCTTCGATATGATGATGGCGCGAAACGCTTCAATAGAGGCACTGGGCGTGAGCTGGGGCTATCACCAGCCAGCAGCGCTGATGCAGGCCGGTGCCAGCGCAGTGTTCGATACATTTGCCGAGCTTCAGAGCCACCTGCTGAAAGATCCGAGTGGCCAGAGACCGTGACCTTATCCAATTCGGACCCGGTCAAACGGGCGCAAAAACACCTGGCTCCGGAATTGCCGAAACGCTTTTACAAGGAAGCCAGCCTTGCCGAGCGTGACGGGGCTTCTCAATTGCTGCTTGACGGGCGTCCTGCCCGTACACCGGCAAAACAGCCGCTGGCCATCACTCATGCCGCCTTTGCCGATGAACTGGTCAAGGAGTGGGCCGCCCAGAAAGAGCACATCAACCCGATGCAGATGCCGTTCACGCGGCTGGCCAATTCGGCAATTGACGGTGTCGCAAGCGCGCTGGATGCGGTGGCGCAGGACACTGCGGCCTTTGCAAAAAGCGATCTAGTGTTCTACCGCGCCGGGCAGCCGGATGATCTGGTGGCTTTGCAAAGCCAGCACTGGGACCCGGTTCTGGACTTTTTCAAGGCTCGGTATGAGACCCGGTTTTTGCTCGCTGAAGGCCTGACGTATCTGGAGCAGCCGGCAGACAGCGTGGCCCGGATTTCCGCTCTGGTGGAAAATTACAAGAAAGATCCGCTCTGTCTGGCCGGTCTTCAGGTCATGACGTCACTGACCGGGTCGGTTTTGATCGCACTGGCAGCAGCAGATGGTGCGCTGTCAGGTGATGCAGCCTGGGCAGCGGCGCATGTGGATGAAGACTGGAATATCTCGCAATGGGGCACGGACGCAGAAGCTGAGGCAAGGCGCGCCTTCCGGCGACGCGAGTTTGACGTTGCGCTTCTGGCCGCCGGCCATCTGTCAGACCAATGATTATCTTCTCGTTGTCTTGTTTTGCGTGGTAATCCTGTTCACTATTGTTGCAGGCACGATACCAGACTGGGAATTCTATGACATCTGTACTGGCTGAACTGGAAGCCCGCCGCGCCGATGCGCGGCTTGGTGGCGGCAAGCGGCGCATCGAAGCCCAGCATGCCAAGGGAAAGCTGACAGCCCGCGAGCGGCTGAAGGTCCTGCTCGATGAAGATTCATTTGAAGAATACGACATGTTCGTACAGCATCGCTGTACTGATTTCGGCATGGAAGACACCAGGATTGCCGGCGATGGCGTGGTTACTGGCTGGGGCACGATCAATGGCCGTTCGGTCTTTGTGTTTGCCAAGGATTTTACGGTTTTCGGCGGTTCGCTTTCCGAAACACATGCTCTGAAAATCAGCAAGATTCAGGATATGGCACTGAAAAACCGCACGCCGATCATCGGCCTGTTCGATGCCGGTGGGGCGCGTATTCAGGAAGGCGTGGCAGCTTTGGGCGGTTATGGCGAAGTGTTTCAGCGCAATGTATTGGCCTCCGGCGTGATTCCGCAGATTTCCGTGATCATGGGGCCATGTGCGGGTGGCGATGTCTATTCACCGGCCATGACCGATTTCATCTATATGGTGCGCGATACCAGCTACATGTTCGTGACCGGACCGGATGTGGTCAAAACGGTAACCAATGAGACAGTCACTGCCGAGCAGTTGGGCGGCGCCTCTATTCATACCACCAGATCATCGATTGCCGATGGCGCGTTCGACAATGATGTGGAAGCCCTGCTGGAAATCCGGCGGCTGGTGGATTTTCTCCCGGCCAGCAATATCTCAGGCCTACCCGAACTGACATCACAGGATGATCCGGATCGGATCGAACCATCGCTCGACACCATCATCCCCGACAGCGCCAACAAGCCCTATGATGTGAAGGAACTCATCGTCAAAACGTTGGATGACGGCGATTTCTTTGAAATTCAGGAAAAACACGCGGCCAATATCGTAATCGGTTTTGGCCGTATGGAGGGCCGCACGGTTGGCGTGGTGGCCAATCAGCCAATGGTGCTGGCGGGCGTGCTGGACAGTGATGCGAGCCGGAAGGCGGCGCGGTTTGTGCGGTTCTGCGATTGCTTCAACATTCCAATCATCACATTTGTCGATGTTCCGGGCTTTCTGCCGGGAACGGCGCAGGAATATGGCGGGCTGATCAAGCACGGTGCGAAGCTTCTGTTCGCCTATGCCGAGGCGACAGTTCCGAAAATCACGATCATCACGCGGAAAGCCTATGGCGGCGCTTATGATGTGATGGCATCAAAACATCTGCGCGGCGATGTAAACTATGCCTGGCCAAGTGCCGAAATCGCTGTGATGGGTGCCAGGGGCGCTGTGGAAATCATTTTCCGCAAGGATATCGAGAATGCCGAACGGATCGCAGAACACACCAAGGGATATGAAGAGCGCTTTCTGTCGCCTTTCGTAGCGGCTGAACGCGGTTATATTGATGATGTCATAATGCCGCACTCGACACGGCGTCGCGTCTCTCGGTCACTGCGTCTTTTACGCAACAAGCAGTTGGAAAATCCGTGGAAGAAGCACGATAACATCCCTTTGTAATCTTGAAACGATCTATCTGTTCGTCTTTATTTGTCTCTATCTGTATTTTGTGTTGAAGCTGGAGAGCCCGAACCGCGTTACCCAACAAGCCGCTCCGCATGCCATGCGATATGGTCAGCCATAAAGCTGGAAATGAAATAATAGGAATGGTCATAGCCCTCGTGTCGCCGGAGCGTCAGGGTGATGCCAGCTGAGCGGCAGGCTGCTTCCAGCGCATCCGGTTTCAGATTTTCCTCTAGAAATTCATCGGCGAGGCCCTGATCCACCAGGATTTCATCGACGTGATGGCCATCTTTAATCAGTGCAACTGCATCGGCCGACCGCCAGGCCTTGTCATCATTGCCAAGATACTTGGAAAACGCATATTTGCCCCATTCGCTGGTGGTCGGGTTGGCAATCGGCGCAAAGGCGGAAACCGAGCGATAACGGCCGGGATGTTTCAGCGCCAGTGTCAAGGCTCCATGGCCGCCCATTGAGTGGCCGAAAATGGAGTCCTTTGAGTCGCTTACAGAAAAATTCTGAGAGATAAGATGCGGCAATTCTTCGGTTATGTAGCGCTCCATATTGTAATGAGCGGCATAAGGCGGCTGTGTCGCATTCAGATAAAAGCCGGCGCCTTTGCCGAAATGGTAGACATCCTCATCGGCAATGCCGTCGCCGCGCGGGCTTGTGTCGGGGCATACGACAATCAAGCCGTGCCGGGCGGCCTCTGCGCGATATTCGCCTTTTTCCATGACATTTGCATGGCTGCAGGTGAGGCCCGATAAATAGGTCAGGGTCGGGCAGGGCCTGTCAGCTGCCTGCGGCGGCAGAAAAATCGCGAATGTCATGGTGCACTGGCAGGCGTCGCTCCAATGGCTGTAGACACGCTGGGAACCGCCGTGAGAGCGGCGTTGTTCTATCAGTTTCAACTCTGGCATACCTGTTCCCGGATCATGTGCTGTTCTTGTCAAAGCGTTCTAGTAAAGAACAACGCTGCGGATGGATTCTCCGGAATGCATCAGATCAAAACCCTTGTTGATGTCGTCCAGCGGCATGGTGTGGGTGATCATCGGATCGATCTGAATTTTGCCGTCCATATACCAGTCGACGATCTTGGGCACGTCGGTGCGGCCCCGGGCGCCGCCGAAAGCAGTTCCGCGCCAGGAGCGGCCGGTGACCAGCTGGAACGGCCGGGTGGAGATTTCCTGACCGGAACCGGCGACGCCGATGATAATGGATTCGCCCCAGCCCTTGTGGCAGCATTCCAGTGCCTGACGCATGACATTGGTGTTGCCGATACATTCAAACGAATAATCTGCGCCGCCGCCGGTCAGATCGACCAGATAGGACACCAGATCATCGCCCGCTTCTTTGGGGTTGACGAAATGGGTCATGCCGAATTTCTCGCCCCATTCCTTCTTGCTGTTGTTGAGATCAACGCCAACAATCATGTTGGCCCCTGCGAGTCTGCAGCCCTGGATGACATTCAGGCCGATGCCGCCCAGACCGAACACTACGCAGTTTGAGCCCGGCTCGACTTTGGCGGTGTTGATGACCGCGCCAATGCCGGTGGTGACGCCGCAGCCGATGTAGCAGATTGACTCGAACGGAGCGTCCTTGCGGACCTTTGCCAAGGCGATTTCCGGCAGCACCGTGTAATTGGCAAAGGTGGATGTGCCCATATAATGCATGATTGGCTCGCCATCGATGGAAAACCGCGATGTGCCGTCCGGCATCAGACCCTGGCCCTGGGTTGTGCGGATAGACTGACAGAGATTTGTCTTCGGATGCAGGCAATATTCGCATTCGCGGCATTCCGGGGTGTACAGGGGGATGACATGATCGCCCGGCTTGAGAGATCTCACACCAGCGCCGACTTCGACAACCACACCAGCGCCTTCATGGCCTAGAATGGCAGGAAAAATGCCTTCTGGATCTTCACCTGATCGGGTAAATTCGTCGGTATGACAAATCCCGGTTGCCTTGATCTCAACCAGAACTTCGCCAGCCCTGGGTCCGCCTAGCTGAACCGTGGTGACTTCCAGTGGTTTGCCGGCCTCAAAAGCGACAGCTGCTCTTACATCCATTGTTTCTTCCTCAGCGTTTCCTTGTACCAAACTACACGGCTGGCAAGCAGGTGCAACGGTTTTGTAACCGGCGCCTGCTGTTGGCGTAAACAAGGATTGATCGGGCTTATCTGCGATCTTTCACTTGTTTCGACTCGACCCAAGTGCCATATCGGAACAACGAAATTCCCGCCTCATTTACGGAACCATTCCATGACCCACGCTGATATGCCCGCCCGATTTGAAGACGATGACGATGAGAAGTCCAAGGAAGATGGTAAGGAAAAATCGCCTTCGGTCGACAAATATCTGTTTGATGCGCGCACGGTGTTGATAACTGGTCAGGTTTCGCAGGATATGGCGCGGGATGTATCGGCGCGGCTGCTTGCTCTGGCGCAGGCTTCAGATGATCCGATCCTGGTGATTGTGTCATCACCGGGCGGCCATGTTGAATCCGGCGATATGATCCACGATATGATCCGCTTCATCAAACCGACGGTGAATATTCTGGGGACCGGCTGGGTGGCCAGTGCCGGCGCTCTGATTTATGTATCCGTGCCGAAAAAGCACCGCTTTGCCACATCCAACACCCGTTTTCTGTTGCATCAGCCATCTGGTGGTGCCGGCGGTGCGGCCAGCGACATTGAAATTCAGGCCCGGGAAATCATCAAAATGCGCGACCGCCTGAACAAGATGTTTGCTGATGCAACCGGCCAGAAAATCGAGCGGATCGAAAAAGACACCGATCGGGATTACTGGATGAGCGCCAAAGAAGCGATTGATTACGGTCTGGTCGGCAAGGTTGTTGCGTCTGCTGGCGACATTAAATAGTCAGCTTTCAATTTCGTGCTAACTGGCGAGCCGGATCAGGTATTGTGGTGCGGTGCCTTGCCGAGCCGGTAAATCCCCTTGAAACCTTCATTGGGATCAACAGGCTTGCCCTTGCGTTTGATCACAAGCTGGTCAGCTTGGGCCAGCGCAATGGCCCGGGCCCGGATCGGTTTCATCAACAGCCCCCATTGCTTTTCATCGGAACCGGCCAGGGCACGGGCAACCTGAGAGGGACAGATGGTCTTGTGTGCAGCGCAAGACGCGAGGTGTTCGAGAATTGCAGTGTCGATCCGGTTGTCCAAATCGGTCATGTGTCATTACCTGCTTCAAGGCTGTGCAGTGCGGCGCGCCGTGAAGCGGAAAAGAACTGACGTCTTATCAGCACAAGCAGCACATAGGTGGTCGTCACGATGAAAATTTGCGGGCCGAGGAACCAGCCGAGAAATCCCATGGCGAAGAAGAACGCCCGCAGACCCCGGTTGAAGTGAATTCCTGCCAGAATTGTCATTTCCGTCGCACTGAGAATGGCGGATTTTGCCAGAGCGCTCTCGCATTCGTCCCTGGCCGGAACAGCGCCGATCAGCATTGAAGCGTAGTTGAACAGACGATAGGCCCAGCCGAATTTGAAAAACGCATAAGCATAGACCAGCAGCATGCCCAGCACCTTGGTTTCCCATTCCGCCCGTGTCATTTCAATGGTGTAGGGCAACTGGCTGAACACCGCCAGAACCTCTTCGGTCGAGCTTAACAGTGCAAATGTACCGCCAATCGCAAAAATTGAAGTCGACGCGAAGAAAGCGGTGCCTTGTTGCAGACCAGCCATGATCGAGGTGTCGACAATGCGCAAGTCGCGCTTCAACATGGTCTGCATCCATTGCGCGCGCTGTTTGTCCATGGCTGCGGACAGTGACCTTTCCTTCATCCTGGAATGATCCAGAAGAAAGGAATAGACGGCCCAACTGGTGATAAACCAGAACACCGCAATGACGTCCATTGGCGCTAAGCCTGCAAATATATTCATCTGATGAAAATGCAGCCCGCAGCGTCAAAACACAAGTCGGATTGGCAGAAACCTGCATTGCAAAATTCGGCCTTGCACAATGTGTTAAAAAAGTCTAAATGCCACGCTGCATTGCAGCAATCATTGTCCCTGAAGGGCTGGTGCGAGGCTGCAGAATTGTCGTAGTCAACAGAAGATCAAAATATGTATCAACAGAATGGTGCCTCCTGTTGGGGCGCGGCCCGTTGGACTTTATGTGTTTCAGCTTGCGTGCTACTGATATTCTTCCTCGTCAGCAATTCTGAATCGGACCCCGCTTCGGCACCGGTTGCTGTCGTTGCCCAGTAGGGTCTGAATTCAATCTCCTAATTGAGTCCAGACCCTGGGCTTTTCCCGGTGGTGAGATAAATTGCAGAAAATCATTAGAACTGCTGCTGATCTCGTTACCGAAGCGGAAGCCGAAATTGTTGCCCTGACCCCAATTGATGTGAAAACACGCCTGGCCGGGGAAAACCCGCCTGTGCTGATTGATATCCGCGACGTCCGTGAATTGGTAAAATCCGGTAGGATCAAAGGTGCAGTTCACGCACCGCGCGGTATGCTGGAATTCTGGGTAGACCCGGAAAGCCCCTATCACCGCGAGGTTTTCAGCCAGAATGACAGTTTCATTCTGTTCTGTGCCTCTGGCTGGCGCTCTGCGCTTGCCACCAGAGCGTTGCAGGATATGGGGATGACCGGGCTGGCTCATATGGCTGGCGGCTTTACCGCCTGGGCTGCGGCGGAGCTGCCAATCGAGACCGAACCGTCAAAATCCTGAAAGCAGTTGAATTGCTACCGCGCCTGTCCGCTCTGACTTATGCACATCCCGGCCGGTTCTCTTCATCGCAACAGCCGTGATAGGGTACCCCGGTCAGAGATTCTCACGTCAGCAACACATGTGCTCTTCAAACCGGTAGTTGATCGCTTCATGCCACTTAATCTCATCAAATTGTGCGTTGGTGCGGAATCGCTCGAAGATCTCGAGCAGTGGATTGCGCAGCGCACCGCCCGGGCGAAACAGGCCGGTGTTGAGCCGGAACATGCCCACACAACCAGAATGATGCCGAAACGCCGCGATGAATTGCTGGATGGCGGATCGCTGTATTGGGTCATCAAGGGCAATGTGCAGGCGCGCCAGAGGCTGCTTGATGTCCGGCCCTTTACCGATTCGGCCGGGATCAGCCGGTGTGATCTGGTGATGGAACAGATTGTCAGGCCGACCCAGTGGCAGCCGAAGCGGCCATTTCAGGGATGGCGCTATTTCAGGACAGAAGACGTGCCTGCCGATCTGACAGAGGATACCCAGGCGCTGAAAGATATGCCCGATGCAATGCGCACCGAACTTCTGGAACTCGGCTTGCTTTAAAGCGTGGCGGCCATCAGGCGGTAGACAATCTGGGCGGCGGTAAAGTCCCAGGCCGGATTGCCGTCCGGTGCCAGTTCGACAACATCCAGCCCGACGCAGGTTCGGCCCTGAAGCGCGTGCTCCACCAGATGAAGCGCCTGGTAAAAACCGAGCCCGCCGGGCACCGGTGTGCCTGTGGCTGGCATCACGGACGGGTCGAGACCATCAACATCAAATGAGACATAAATATCCTGTGGAAAATCATCCGGCAGGGCAATTTGATGAATGTTGCCGGTGACCAGTGTTTCGCTGTCGACATGAAACACATTGTTGTCCCGGCGGCTCTGCATTTCCGCCCGGCACAAGGCACGGACGCCGAATTGCGCCAGACGCACGCCTTCTTCGGCCAGCAGATGCATGACAGAGGCATGAGAATGCCGGTTGCCCTGATAGGCCACGCGCAAATCCGCATGGGCATCGATCTGGACCAGCCCCAACGGGCGGCCAACGGCTTTTTGCACGCCCATCACTGCGCCATACGACAGGGAATGTTCGCCGCCCAGCACCACCGGCAGCTTGTCATTCGACACCGCGTCAAAAGTCCGTTTGCTGATAGCTTCCATCACCTGTGGCATGGGACCGCTACAATCAACCGGCTGTTGGGTGTCGATGCCAAACCGGCACGGCTCAAGAACCAACTCGCCGATCTGGCAGATGCGTTCCAACTCGTTGCTGGCTTCCAGAATAGCTTCAGGTCCCTTGAGGGTACCGGACCCGTAAGAAACCGTGCGTTCCAGCGGAACCGGAATAATTGTGAACCGGGATGTGGCCGGATCGCGTTCTGAGCCGCTCAGTTCACTGTCAAGAAAATCGCTCACGAGAGGCGCTCCAGGAAATCGCTGTAGCCAAATTGTTTGACTATACGTAACGCGTCGCTGTCGGAGTTCCAGACCGCAATTGACGGCAGCGGCACGCCGTTGAAGGTGTTTGTCTTGACCATGGAATAATGCGCCTGATCGAGAAAGGCGATGCGCGCGCCAATTTCGAACGGGAGCGCCGGCGTATAATCGCCAATGACATCGCCAGCCAGACAGGAAGGGCCGCCAATGCGGTATAGCGGGCCGGTTCCGGCCGCACGCTCACCCAGAAGAGCCGGACGATAGGGTGCCTCGATAACATCCGGCATATGACAGGTGGCGGACAAATCGCTGATCGCCAGATTCATGTCGTTTTGCGGCAGGTCGAGAATTTCACCGACCAATATACCGGCATCAAGCGCGACCGCTTCGCCAGGCTCCAGATAGATATCAAGACCATAGCGCGCACGTATCCGGCGGATGAAAGCCACCAGACCATCGCGGTCATAATCGGCCCGGGTGATGTGATGGCCACCGCCGAAATTTATCCACTTCAATTGGCCGAGCCAGAGACTGAGTTTCTTCTCAATTGCATCCCAGGTGCGTTGCAATGGCTCAAATCCCTGCTCGCAGAGCGTATGCATATGCAGACCGTCAATGCCTGCCAGCACAGCGTCGTTCAACTGGGACACCGGTGTGCCAAGCCGGGAGCAGGGGGCACAGGGATCATATTTTGCGATCTCACCTTCAGAATGCTCAGGATTGATGCGCAATCCAATCTGAACTGGTTTCCCAGAGGCTTCTATCTGCGGCAAAAACCGGGTCTTCTGGGCCGGTGAATTGAAAATGATGTGGTCTGAATAGGCAATGATGCTGTCAAAATCAGCAGGCTTGTAACCGGCAGAAAATGTCGCGACCTCACCGTGATATTTGTCGTGGGCAAGGCGCGCTTCATGAACGCCCGAAGCGCAGGTGCCGGACAGATAGCGCCCGACAAGCGGCGCCAGATCAAACATCGAAAAGGCCTTCAGTGCGAGGAAAATCCTCGCTTGGGAGCGCTCTGCAACATCCGCCAGAATCGCAAGATTGCGTTCAATCGCCACCTCATCGACGACAAAGCAGGGGCTGGGAACGCGGGACAGATCGAATCGGGCAAAGCTGCCTGGATCGCCAGCCATTGTCTGCATGATCAAAGTGTCGCCAGCCATCTTCAAAAGTCGACCGGAGCGTCCAGTTCGTGGACCTGCCAGGGCAGTCCCTGTGTGTTGAGCATCTCCATGAAGTTGTCTGGATCAAGCTGTTCCATGTTCCACACGCCAGGTTTCAGCCATATACCGGTGATGATCTGAGCAGCGCCGATCATCGCAGGCACGCCAGTGGTGTAACTCACAGCCTGGCTGCCGACTTCCGCATAACATTCTTCATGATCGCAGATATTGTAAATGTAGAAGGTCTGTTCCTTGCCGTCTTTTTCTCCGGTGACAATGTCACCGATGCAGGTTTTGCCCTTGGTCAGTTCGCCCAGGTCTGAGGGGTCCGGCAAAACAGTTTTCAGAAACTGCAGCGGGACGATTTCAACACCGTCATGCATCACCGGTTTAATTGAGGTCATGCCGATATTCTGCAGTACCGTGACATGATTGATATAGGCATCGCCAAATGTCATCCAGAAGCGGGCGCGTTCTGTCTCCGGCATATGGGTTTTCAGGCTTTCCAGCTCTTCATGATACATCAAATACATGTTGCGCGTGCCGACGCCGGGGAAATCAAACGCCACCTTGTGGGTCATGGCAGGAGAGGTGACCCATTTGCCGTTTTCCCAGTGCCTGGCATCTGCGGTGACTTCCCGAATGTTGATTTCCGGGTTGAAATTGGTGGCAAAGGCCTTGCCATTGTCGCCGCCATTGCAATCCAGCACGTCGATCTGACGGATGGTATCCAGCTTGTGCTTCTTCAGCCATGTTGCGAAGACGGAGGTCACGCCGGGATCAAAGCCGGAGCCGAGAATCGCAGTCAGCCCGGCTTTTTCAAACCGCTCGTGATAGGCCCACTGCCAATGATATTCGAATTTTGCTTCGTCTTCGGGCTCGTAATTGGCAGTGTCCAGATAGTGAATGCCTGCTTCCAGACAGGCATCCATCAATTTCAGATCCTGATAGGGCAGAGCCAGATTGACGAGCAGGTCGGCGCCGCTGCTGCGGATCAGTCCGACCACAGCAGAAACGTCCATGGCATCAACTTGCGCCGTTTCGATAGTGACGCCGGTGCGCTGTTTGACCGCGTCCGCTATGGCATCGCATTTGATTTTGCGACGGCTCGCCAGGGTGATTTTCGTGAAAATCTGCGGGTTCATCGCCATTTTGTGGACAGCAGCTGACGAGACGCCACCTGCACCAATGACCAAAGTGTTTCCGGTCAATTTCGTCATCTTGTGCCCTCCAATGCGGGATTATTCGAAATAGGTATAGCTGTTGATCGCTTCACGGTAGGTGGCGATGAGCAACTTGCGTTCGGACGACTTCAACCGCTTATCCGAGGTTGCAAGGTCCAGCAGCTTACGGAAATCGTCGACACAGTCTTTCGGATCAAACTCTACATAAGACATAACTTCGGCAATTGTATCCCCTTCGACTTCCTGCAGCAGATCGAAGTGGCCGTCCTCGCGCAATTCAATGGTGACGACATTGGTATCGCCAAACAGATTATGCAGATCGCCCAGGGTCTCCTGATAGGCGCCGACGAAAAACACGCCAAGATAATAGGGGCGCTCGTCCGTTACTTCATGCACTGGCAGCGAAGGGGAGAGGCCGTCCGCCAGAATGAATTCATCAATCTTGCCATCTGAATCGCAGGTGATATCCGACAGAATGGCGCGGCGCGTCGGCTCTTCATTCAACTGCTGCAACGGCGCGATCGGGTGAAGCTGATTGATCGCCCAGACATCGGGAAGCGACTGAAACAGTGAGAAATTGCAGTGATAGATATCGGCAAGCGCATCGAGCTGCTCATCTATCTCGGTGGAATGTTCCGCTTCATGAGCCACTAATTTAATGCGCGACATCAGATACAGGTAAATCCGCTCGGCACGGGCCATTTGCCGCAGGTTGATGACGTTGCGCAGAAACAGATTTCGCAGCTCGTTGCGGTAGAAGCTGGCATCGTTGATGCACTCCTGCAGACGTTTGGGCTCGAGATAGGTTTCAATTGCCGCCAGATCCTTGACATAATGGTAGTCGGAGGGCTCGGGTTTGCTGGGGACGCCGCTGTCGTAAAGCGTGGTTTCCAGAACATTGAAAATCAGCATCGATGATGTCGCGGAAATAGCGCGGCCGCTTTCGGTGGTCAGGGTCGGATGTTCGAGCCCCGCCTCATCCATGGCGTAACGGACTGTCTCGACCACGTTTTCGCAATATTCCATGATGGAATAGTTGATCGAGCTTTTTGAGGCTTTCTTTTCACCGGTGTAATCAACACCCAGACCGCCGCCCAGATCGAGATGGGTCAGCGGTGCGCCTTCTTTTGTCAGATCAACAAAATAGCGGCATGCCTCGACGGCGGCCCGGCGCACATCATTGACGTCGGGAATCTGGCTGCCCAGATGCGAATGCTGGAATTTCAGGCAATGCAGCAGGCCGACATCGCGCAGCCGGTCAATGACCGATACCAGCTGATCGGTATTCATGCCGAATGTCGAACGGTCGCCAGAGCTTTCTGCCCAGTCTCCGCCGATGCGGTTGAACAGTTTCACACGCACGCCCAGCAGCGGCTCCACACCCAGTTCCTGATAGGCCTCGATGACTGTTTCCAGCTCTTTGGGGCTTTCCAGAACAATCGCCGTGTTGAAGCCAAGCTTGCGTGACAGGATTGCCAGGCGGATGAATTTCATATCCTTGACGCCATTGCACATCACAAGCGCGTCCTGCTCCAGCGATTGGGCCAGGGCAATGACAAGTTCCGGCTTGGAACCTGCTTCAAGACCAAATGAATAGGGCCGGCCGAAATCAACAATCTGCCTGATGACCTGTGCCTGCTGATTGACCTTGATGGGAAACACGCCGCGATAGACGCCGCGATAGCCGGCCTGTTTTATGGCGGTCTCAAACGCGGTGTTGATGGAGCGGATTTCATTGTCAAGGAATGAACTGACCCGTAACAGCAGCGGAGCATGGATGCCGCGCTGCTCCAGATCGCGGATGATGGAGGGCAGGCTGATCGGCACCGTGTCGGGTTTCAACGGGTTTTTCAGGCCCACATCGCCGTTTTTCAGCACGGTCAGGAGATCGCGGCCCCATCGCTCAAAGCCGTAAATCGCGTGCGGCTCGGACGTGTTGCTTTCGAGGATCGAGGCCGAGGCGGTGATCGATGTCATACAGGGTTCTCACAACAGACGGGGGTGTGTCGGCAAGCGGCATCGCAAACCATGAAATGATCTAGGGAAATCCACAAGCCAGTGCCAGCTTTTTCTTATAGAAACGATGCGCTTGGATTGTGGTCTATCAAGGGGGGAGCAGGCGGCTGGCGCAGCTGTCTGCGGGCAGGATGCAGAAAACCCGGCCGGAGCCGGGCTTCAGAAGTAAACGGCAGTTGGAACGCGTTATGCTCCGTGCCGGGAATCTCCAAACGAAATGTCCACCGCCATCGCCCCGTCTGGTGCGTAGCACTCGATGACCAGCTTGCGTGTGGGAAGCGTGTGGCGGCGGGCGCGGGCGCTGTGGCAGCGCACGAAATTCAACAATTCGCCCGGTTTGTGTCTCAATCCGGCTAATTTGAACCTTGGGCCATCAGGTGTAGTCGCCTGATCATAGGCCTTTTCAATCCGGGCGCTGAAGGACCGCGCTGTCGAATGTTGATGTCGGGTCGCTAACGGATAGGTCTCGTCGAGAAGCATGATCTAATCCCAGTACACAATACACTTAAAGGGAACCTGCCAGTATTAATGCAGTGCGACTAACGCAGTGCGAGGCAGGGGAAGTCTTTCGTTTCAAGATAAACACAGGCTTTGCGCGCAGATGCCTGGTCGGAAAATCCGGCAATGCGGGCACGATGCAGGGTCTTGCCACGGCTGATAACGGGTTCCGTAAAGGGAACCTTGCCGCGCAGGTGGCTGGTGCCGATATTCATGGCACTGCCCAGCAAGATATTGGCGGCTTCTTCGCTCGGCACAGCGCCGATCTGAATTTTCCAGCCATCGGGAAGGTCCGGTGAATCATAATCATCGCGGCTGCCCATTTCGGGTTCTGCAGAAGCAGAGTTTCCCGAAATGCTTGCAGTGACGATGTCATCGACAGTGACTTGCGGTACAAATTCTTCTGTTGCAGCCAGGGCCGCGTCTGCGGCGACATTGCGGGCGCGGGGCACCGGCGCGAGCTGCGACGCCAACTTTGCGGTCACACGAGCACCGGTGGATGCGGATTTCAAATGGCGTCCGATCAAGGTTTTCATATGGGCATCGCGGGACTTGCCAGTGCGTCCGCCCATCACCACGGCCACGATCTGTCGTCCATCCCGCTTAACCGATGTCACCAGATTGAAGCCTGAGGCCCGGATGTAACCGGTCTTGATGCCGTCAACACCTTCGACCGTCCCAAGCAAGCGATTGTAGTTGCGATAGTTCTTGCCAGCGTATGAAAATGTGCGGGTTGAAAAATATTTGTAGTAGGTCGGAAAGCGATCCTGGATCGCGATGCCCAGAGTTGACATATCACGCGCAGTGGTTTGTTGACCGCCATTTGGCAGGCCGGACGCATTTTTGAAAGTGGTTTTTTTCATGCCGATCGAGCGTGCAGTGTCGGTCATCATGGAGGCGAATTTGATTTCACTTCCGCCGATGTGTTCAGCGATCACAACCGCGACGTCGTTGGCAGACTTTGTAACCAGCGCACTGATCGCATCTTTGACGCGGATGGTGCTGCCTGCCTTGAGTCCAAGTTTCGAAGGCGCCTGGCCGGCAGCCCGGTTTGACACTTTCATCCTGGTATTGAGGCTGACCCGTCCGGCCTCGAGTTCTCCAAACAGGAGATAAAGCGTCATGATCTTGGTCAGAGAGGCAGGATAACGCAGACTGTCGGCATTGTCGGAATACAGGACCTTGCCTGTTTTCACGTCAATCACGATGCCGGCATATTTTGCATTGGCATTTGCAGTGGCTGTCAGCGAGACAGAAGCAACCACAGCGACCATCACTGTTATAAAGGCCGTTTTAATAAGGTTCTCAGCTGTATTTTTCAGCTTGGAGTACACATACATCAGCACGATTTGCACCCATTTGTTTGCGAGCGGTAATTTGTTTGCTTCGAGCAACCCAGTGTTGCACCGATTAAAATGGCCCTATCATGGCGACAAGGCGGTCCGCAGCGCGTTCATTCAAATTTTCATCAATTTACAAAAAACAGAGTTACGAAACCGTAAAGCTGCGGCGCATTTTATTGAATCCGGCCAAAATATTTTTTTGTGCAGCGCACAAAAATTACTGGACAAATCATGTTGCACTGCATATATAACGGTCAGGCAAACAGATTAACTGCGCGATTGAAGGAGCACATATCATGATGCAGAACATTGACGAGATCCAGAAGCAGGCCAAAGAATCCATGGACCTGGCAACTGAAAACCTGTCAACCGTCTCAAAGTCGGTTCAGGCTATTGCAACCGAAACTGCTGACTACGCCAAAAAGTCTTTTGAAGACGGCACTCAGGCTGCAGAAAAAGTTTTCGGCGCAAAAAGCTTTGACAAATTTGTCGAAGCTCAGACCGAATATGCAAAAAGCGCTTACGAGTCCCATGTCAGCGAAATGACCAAACTGGGCGAAATGTTCACGGATCTGTCCAAGACCGTTTACAGCCCTGTTGAATCGGCTTTTGCACGTTTCAGCAAGTAAGGCTTCCCAAGGCTTTACTTCCGATTGGCAGTTCTGACGATCTGTCCCATTAAGCCAGCCCGCAAGGGTTGGCTTTTTGCGTTTCGGGGGACTTTTAATCGCAGTGCCTGCGCCTATATTAAGTTTCTTGAGCAGCAACTCGAAGTGCCGGTCGCATGGGACCGAAAAAGGTCTTGGGGTGTTTTCACGAAAATAGTTAGGCTTTTTGCGGTGAAACTTTCGTGGTGTTGCGTTTTTGAATCAGACACGACGAACGACTGGTGGTATGCTGGTCGGGAAATTTCAGAGCCGACCATGGCCGGTCCGGCACAGTTAAAGGCAGACAGCAGCGATTGTATATGACCAACCCTGATCGCGGCAGCTCAGATGATGATGGTGACAGTGACTCCGGCACAGTCGTCGTCACCAAGACGAAACCGAAAGTTAAAAAGCCGAGCCTTTACAGGGTTTTGCTTTTGAACGACGATTTTACGCCGATGGAATTTGTCGTGCATGTGTTGCAACGCTTCTTTAGCAAGACGCAGGAAGAAGCAACCCAGATCATGCTGCATGTGCATCAAAATGGCGTCGGTGAGTGCGGTGTTTTCACATTTGAGGTGGCGGAAACCAAGGTTACACAGGTGATGGACCTTGCAGTCAAGCATCAGCACCCTTTGCAATGTGTTATGGAAAAGAAGTGAGGATTTAACTTGCCGTCCTTTTCAAGAAGTCTGGAAAAAGCCCTCCACAACGCCCTGGCTCAGGCCAATGAGCGGCGACAGGAATATGCCACGCTGGAGCATCTGCTTCATGCGTTGACGAATGATGCCGATGCGGCCGCCGTAATGCGTGCCTGCGGGGTGGACCTCGATTTGCTGCGCCGTAATCTGATGGAATATATCGATACGGAACTGAGCAATCTGATTGCCGATGCCGATGTCGATACCAAGCCGACCTCCGGCTTCCAGCGCGTCATTCAGCGGGCGGTGATACATGTCCAGTCTTCCGGCCGCGAGGAAGTGACCGGCGCAAACGTTCTGGTCGCAATTTTTGCTGAACGGGAAAGCCATGCGGCTTATTTTCTCCAGGAACAGGATATGACCCGCTACGACGCGGTGAACTATATCAGCCACGGAATCGCCAAACGGCCTGGCATGTCGGAACCGCGTCCTGTCACCGGCGCGGAAGACGAAGATGCCACAACGGTGGAATCCGACGAGGCCGAAGACAAGAAAACGCCGGACGCTTTGTCGGCCTATTGTGTTGACCTCAACGAAAAGGCAGCCAAGGGCAAAGTTGACCCATTGATCGGCCGTGACAGTGAAGTGCAGCGGGTGGTCCAGGTTCTGTGCCGCAGGCAGAAGAACAATCCGCTTCTGGTGGGTGATCCGGGCGTCGGCAAAACTGCCATCGCCGAAGGACTGGCGAAACGCATCGTTGAAGGCGATGTGCCGGAAGTCCTGCTGGCTGCGACTGTGTTTTCGCTGGATATGGGAACACTTCTGGCCGGCACACGCTATCGCGGCGATTTTGAAGAACGCCTGAAGCAGGTGATGAAAGAGATCGAAAACTATGAAGGTGCGATTCTCTTCATTGATGAAATTCACACTGTCATCGGTGCCGGCGCCACGTCGGGTGGCGCTATGGACGCTTCTAATCTGCTGAAACCGGCTTTGGCAGCCGGAGCCATGCGCTGCATCGGCTCGACCACCTATAAGGAATATCGACAGTTCTTCGAAAAGGACCGCGCCCTGGTGCGGCGTTTCCAGAAGATCGATGTCAACGAACCGAGTATCCCGGACACGATTAACATCCTGAAAGGCTTGAAGTCGCGCTACGAAGATCATCACAAGGTGCGCTATACCAATGATGCTCTGAAAGCTGCGGTGGAATTGTCTGCGCGCTATATCAATGACCGCAAATTGCCGGACAAGGCTATTGACGTGATTGATGAAACCGGTGCGTCACAGATGCTGGTTCCGCTGAGCCGCCGCAAGAAGACGATCAACGTCAAACAGATCGAAGACACCATTGCGACCATGGCACGGATTCCGCCGAAATCGGTTTCGAAAGACGATTCCGAGGTCCTGAGGGCGCTCGATACCAATCTGAAGCGGGTTGTTTATGGTCAGGACGCGGCACTTGAAGCCCTGTCATCGGCCATCAAATTGTCCCGTGCCGGGCTGCGTGATCCCGAAAAGCCGATCGGCAATTATCTGTTCTCCGGACCAACCGGCGTTGGCAAGACCGAAGCTGCGCGCCAGTTGGCGTCGCTGATGGGCGTTGAGTTGCTGCGCTTCGATATGTCCGAATATATGGAACGCCATACAGTATCGCGGCTGATCGGGGCACCCCCCGGATATGTCGGTTTCGACCAGGGTGGCCTGCTGACGGATGGCGTTGATCAGAACCCGCATTGTGTTCTGCTGCTGGATGAAGTGGAAAAAGCCCATCCCGATTTGTTCAATATATTGCTGCAGGTCATGGATCACGGCAAACTGACCGACCATAATGGCAAACAGATCGATTTCCGCAATGTTGTGATCATCATGACCACCAATGCCGGTGCTTCGGAAGCCGCCAGAAATGCAATCGGATTTGGCTCCACAAAGCGCCAGGGCGATGATGAAGAGGCGATCAACCGTCTGTTTTCGCCGGAATTCCGCAACCGGCTGGATGCCATCATTCCATTCGGCAGTCTGCCCCGGGAAGTTGTCTACAAGGTTGTGGATAAATTCGTCATGCAGCTGGAAGCGCAGCTGGAAGATCGCGGCGTCACGTTTGAACTGTCGGAAGCTGCCACAGCATGGCTGGCTGATGCCGGCTATGATGAGCTGATGGGGGCCCGGCCGTTGGCACGTATCATTCAGGAGAACATCAAGCGTCCGCTGGCCGAAGAAATTCTGTTCGGCGATTTGCAGAAAGGCGGCACCGTCAAGGTTGATACAAAGGTGAATGCTGACGGCAAGACGGTTCTTGATCTGACCGTTGTCGAAAATGCTCCGGTGAAGCCGAAGAAAGAACCGACGCCTGCCAAGCCGAAAAAGCGCAGCGCAGCGAAATCCAAAGCAGATGGCAAAAAGCCGGGTGGTGGTGCAGGGTCGGTGCCGAAAGTTCCGCTGCCGGCCAAATAACACGCCTCAGTGCAGCCTCAGTTAAAAAGCCGCGTCCTGGACGCGGCTTTTTTGTGTGACTTTTCCGCGGTCATGCTATCCAGAAAAAATGGATTCTCAATCAGCGAACCTCACACCCGACAATCTGCAATCAGACCCGCCTGCCGGCCGGATAATTTGGTATTTCCGCGGCATGAGCGGCATTGTCTCGGTGCCTGCCTTCATTCTGATGATGAGTTATGTCGGTTTTGGCGCATTTGCCCGGGAGGCCGGCATGACGTTGCCGCAGGCGGCATTCACCACGGCGACGGTGTGGGCGCTTCCCAGCCAAGTGGTGCTGGCCGGATCGCTTGCTGCGGGAACCAGCATCGGCCTTGTCGCCCTGGCGGTGGCTCTTGCATCGGTCCGTCTGACGCCGATGGTTGCAGCCTGGGTGCCGGTGGTGCGCGGTCCGTCCAGCACCCGGCTGTCGCTGGTTCTGATGTCGCAATTTGTCGCGATTACCGCCTGGATCGTTTCGATGAACCGGCTGCCGCATCTGCCAAGAGAAGGGCGCGGCGCCTATTTTATCGGATTTGCTTCCAGTCTGACGGTCGGCAACACCATCGTCACAGTGGCCAGTTTTATTCTCGCGGGGGAGCTGTCGGATGCCTGGCGTGGGGCGCTGCTGTTTCTGACGCCGATTTATTTTCTGACGTCACTGACCGCCGCAGCCAGACTTCCATCCGACAAATTAGCCTTGCTGTTCGGTCTGGTCTTCGGCCCGCTGATCTACATGACCGGCGTTCAGCTTGATCTGCTGTGGTCAGGGCTGCTGGCTGGAACATTGGCATTTTTCATCGACAGGCTGATCCGCAGCAGGGCGAAACCGGCATGAATCTGACTTTTGCCAGTCTGGAGGCATGGTGGTGGCCATATGCCTTCATTTTGCTGGCCGGATCGCTGCCAACCAATATATGGCGGTGGCTGGGGGTCTTTGTCGGCGGCGCGCTGCGCGATGATTCCGAGCTGTTGCTGTGGGTCAAGGCTGTTGCATCCGCCCTGATTGCTGCGGTGATCTCCAAACTCATTCTGTTTCCGACCGGTCCGCTGGCCGATACAACAGTGCTGCTGCGCCTTGGTGCTGCGGCTTTCGGAATGATTGCTTTCTGGCTCTGCAAAAACAATATTCTCGTCGGTGTCGTGTCGGCGGAAGCTGTTCTTCTGGCTGCGCTGTTTCTGTAAAGCGTCTCAGCCTGCTGCAGAAACTGTCAGGCGAGTGCAGCGCGGATTTTTTCAGCCTGACTTGCCAGAAGATCAGGGTCGGCCATTTCGCCGGTGTGGGGCCGCAGGGCGACGCCGCTGTGCCGAGGAATGACGTGAAAATGGGTGTGGAACACAACCTGACCGCCGGCATTTTCGGAAAATTGCTGCATGGTGATGCCATCAGCATCAAAGGCTTTCTTGAGCGCTTTGGCGAGCTTTTGTGCGGTGATCGTGACGGCGCTCAGATCTTCGCTATCGATATCCAGCAGGTTTCGGGACGGAGCCTTGGGCAGAACCAGAACATGGCCGTCTCCGCGCGGCATGACATCCAGGATGGCAATGGTTTTTTCGTCCTCAAAGACTTTGTGGCTGGGCAGTTCACCACGCAAAATTTTGGCAAAGATGTTGTCCGGGTCATAAGCGGTCATGCTGGTCCTCAATCGGTTTTCCTGAACGGGGTATGAGACGTCAGAGCCTGTTGCTCCAGTTTCACATGAAGGCGTTCCTGTTCCAAATAATTTTCCACCGCGCTGCGAAACCCGGAATTCGGAATCCAGTGTGCTGAATAGGTGGTGGTCGGAATATAGCCGCGCGCGAGTTTGTGCGCGCCCTGGGCTCCGGCCTCAACAGTCTGATAGCCATTGGCAATGGCCCAATCTATGGCCTGATGGTAGCACAGCTCAAAATGCAGGAACGGGTGATCTTCCAGGCAACCCCAGTTCCGGCCGTAGATGGTGTCGGATCCGATGAAATTCAGAGCCCCTGCGATGTAGCGGCCATGGCGTTTGGCCATGATCAGCAAAATCCGATCGGCCATGCGCTCACCGATCAGGGAAAAGAAGCGCCGCGTCAGGTAGGGTGAGCCCCATTTGCGGTTGCCTGTGTCGATGTAAAAATCGAAAAAGATATCCCAGTGCCGTTCGGTCAGATCGCTTCCCGTCAGCCACACGATCTCGATATCATTTTCCAGAGCCTTGCGGCGTTCCTTGCGCAACGCCTTGCGCTTTGACGAGGACAGAGCGGCGAGAAACTCTTCATATGAGCCATAACCATTATTCTGCCAGTGGAACTGCTGATCAGTGCGGCGCAAAAACTGGTGGTCCGACAGGGCGTTCCACTCATTTTCAGTGAGAAAGGTGAGATGTGCAGACGAGGCTTCATACTGCACCGTTACCTGTTGAATGGCGGCTGCCAGCAGGGTTTCAATCTGCTTTTGTCGCGTGCGGTCGGCTATCAGCATCCGCCGGCCGGTGACTGGCGTGAACGGGATCGAAATCTGCAATTTGGGATAATAATCCCCACCGGCGCGCTGATAGGCGTCGGCCCAGCCATGATCGAAGACATATTCTCCCTGGCTGTGGGTTTTCAAATAGGCCGGAACAACGGCCAGCGGTGCGCAGCCAGGCGTCTCCAGAACCAGATGACGGGCATACCAGCCGGCCTTGGCAACAGCCGAGCCGGATTCTTCCAGCGACCACAGATAATCGTGCGACAGGAAGGGGTTATAGGGAATTTCCTGAGGTTTTGATTCAAGCGGTTTGCTGCCGGTCCAGCCGGGATTTGCACATGCGTCCCATGCCTCGCGGCCAATCTCAGACAGGCTGGAGAGGACTCGCACAGTGTTGGGTAGATCAGCGGATTTGTGGTCAGATGCCATGGTTTCTATTTATGGCGCAGAATTGGGATCGAAACCCTCAAAAGTGATTTGATCACAAATTTTTTGCGCCTTGGCTGCCTGCTGCGGCGTGCGCACAGTCCAGCAGATCACCGGAACACTCATCAGATTCTCGAACATTGCAACTGCCGGGTGCGGTAGATCGTCGATGTTGTAGGAAATGAAGTCCGGTCTTGTCCAAGGCCAGTGCAACAATTTGGAAAGCTTGAAGCGTTCAAACCGGCTGAGGAATTTCCAGTGCTCGATATCTCGATAATGCTCCGATACAATGCCATTGGCCAGATGTGGCAGCCAGCGCTGGGCCGCTGCCACCAGAACCGGATCGAATGACATGGTGGCAACCGGACCGAAATAGGTGCCGATGGATTCGGCAACGCGCAGCGCCAACCCCTCATCCTTGTCCCATTTGCTTTTCAGCTCAATGATCAGCGGGACTTTGCCATCAACCTGGTTCAGCAATTCCTGAAGGGTCTGAATCCGGTCCGGGCCATCCTTGAATGCGATGTCCTTTAATTCGGCAACCGACAGCTCCTTCACAACGTCCTTGCTTTTGGTGACGCGGCCAAGCGTATCATCGTGGAAAACCACGACCTGATTGTCCCGGGACAGGCGGACATCGCATTCGATGGCATATCCTGCATCAATAGCCGCCTGAAACGAGCTTTCGCAGTTTTCCACACGGCCTTGCGATTTGTCATGCAAACCGCGGTGGGCGATGGGAACTGCAAACAGGGAAGCGGTGTCGGTCACGGGATGCTATATCTCAAATATGGCTTCAATTTCGACAGCCACTCCAAACGGAAGTGCGGCGACGCCAATTGCGGAACGCGCATGGCGGCCCTTGTCGCCCATCACCTCGACCATGAAATCGGAAGCGCCATTGATCACTTTCGGCTGGTCGACAAAGTCCGGCGCCGAGTTGACGAATCCGACGAGTTTTACCAGCTGTTTGATGTTTTCAAGCTCGCCCAGAGCAGACTTCGCCTGAGCCAGAATGTTGAGTGCACACAGTTTGGCGGCAGCCTGACCATCCTCAACACTGGTATTTTCGCCAAGCTTACCGATATATTCAAGACCGCTTGCTCCCATCGGGATCTGGCCTGAAACGTAGAGGTAATCACCGCTTTTGACAAAAGGAACATAATTTGCGGCGGGTGCGGCGGCCTTGGGTAATGTGATATTCATTTCTTTCAGGCGATCTTCGATTGACATAAATTATATCCTTGATTGTCAGCAGTGAAGTGAACCGCAATGCGGCTGTGCAAATGCCATCGGCACGTTGCATTTAACTTGTCATAGGGTGGCAATGCGATCCACAGTTAATTGGTGTCTGGTCCGGATCGAAATAGTCTGATTGACGCGTCGCCATTTTGAAACAATACGGGATTTCTTTCGTGATGAAACTGAATTTCTTGCAGCCGGCACTCGTTTTGGTGCTGTCAGGCGCCGGTCTTTCCTCTGCGGGCGCGGTGTCGCTGGTGCCGCACCGCGCGGTCTATGATATCTCGTTGCTGAAGGCGAACGAAAGCGCGTCCGTCGCTGATGTCAATGGCCGTATGGTGTACGAATTGACCGGCTCGGAATGCGACGGATATGCGGTGAATTACCGCTTTGTGACGCGGTTGGGCGACAAGGACGGAACCGCTGCGGTGACGGATTTCCGGGTGGCTACATTTGAAGAAGCAGACGGCAATTCATTCAGTTTCACCTCCTCCAATTTCATCAACAACAACAAGGTCGATGAGGTGCAGGGCTTTGCCAGCCGGGATGATGATGAAATCTCTGTTGGTCTGACCAAGCCGGAGGAGGAGGTTCTGACCTTTCCCGGAACGGCCATTTTTCCGACTCAGCAATTCGAAAAGCTGATTTCGGCGGCGATGGACGGCCAAAAGATTTTGCAGCAGGTGATTTTTGATGGCTCCGATCAGGGCAGGAAGATCTTTGACGCAACCAGCCTGATTGGCCCGAAGCACTCTCTGGCGGCTGCGGACCAGACGGGCATATTGTCGGTTGCCGAACTGGCCAAAACGCCATTCTGGCCGGTTACGGTGAGTTATTTCGATCAGGGATCGGGCGGTGAGCCGCTGCCGAATTACGTCACCAGCTTTGATATGCATGACAATGGCATCAGCAGGAATATCACGATGGATTATGGTGACATGATTCTGAAAGCCAAGCTGGAAAAACTCGATGTTCTCGCGGCCGATCCCTGCAACTGAACAGATAGAATGATGCGCGCGCCGCGCTAGGTGTCGGCAGGCGTCACAGAGCCGCCAACCCGGTTGCTTAACGCAATCAATCTGGTTTTCAGATGGCCGATAAACTGTTCAATCAACGGACTGGACGAAAAGTTGCGCCTTCGGACTATGCCAACATTGCGTCTGAAGTTGAACTCGACCGGGTAAAACCGGGCAAGGCTGTTGAATTCAGTGTCATTGTGGCTGCTTTCCGGCATTACACTGAGCAGATGCGTCTGCCGCAGGCACTGATAAATCACGTCATCTGAGTTGGTCACGATTTTAAATGTTGGTTTCGGCTTCCTGTGAAGTGCGAAATAGGCCTCCAGCGCGGTTCGGCCTGCCTCCTCAATTTCAGGCACGATCCATTTGTGCAGAAGCAGATCATCTATCGGCACGGATTTACCGGCAAAGGGATGATCGGCGTTGCACAGGCCGACATATTTGTCGGAAAAAATATTCTGCACCAGACAGGACTGGTCGTGCAGTACCCGGTTTGTCATGCCGACATAAAGGTCAACCCGGTTGCCCAACAGCGCCTGGTGGAGCCTGTCAGCGTGATCCGTCATGACAGAATAGTCGATGCCTTCGTGGAGCGCATGCAGATCCAGAATCGCATCGTTGACACTGCGAATGAATGATCGCCCAACGCCAACCCGCACCAGGCCGAGCGAGCCTTGTGCCATGATCGACATTTCATAGTTGGAGCGTTCAAAATCCAGCAGGATCCGGCGGGCATGTTGTTCCAGAGCGATCGCGAAGGTGGTCGGTTCGACACCTCGTGGAAGGCGTTTGAACAATGTGACACCGTAATGTTGCTCCAGAGAGAGAATGCTTTTGCTGATGGCGGGTTGGCTGATATTCGCGTTCCGAGAGGCCTGGAGAAAGCTGCCGTGATCAAAAACCGACAGGAAATGCTTGAGCTGCCGCAAATGTATCACCGAGATCCCCTTTAAATTTTCATATTCCAGAAAGTTATATAAATCAAACATAAAGAAGCTTGTTTTTCTATCTGCTGATGGAATGATGTTTTGCAGAAAACAGTTTTCGGGAGGAAAACGAGAATGGATATTGGACACGTCTTCAGCAGATCATTTCTTGTAGCGACTTCGGCGGCGCTCGCCCTTTCGGTGAGTGTTCTGGCCGCTGACGCCCAGACGCAACCACCGATCAGTGTGGTCATCAACCAGTCGCCATGGCTGGAGGGTTTTGCTGCCATTGTTGAGGCATACGAGGATGAAACCGGCAACAAAGTCACCCTTGACATAAATCCCTATGCCGGCAGTCTGGAAAAGCAGCGCAATGCTGTACGTTCACAGACCAGCGAATATGATCTGCTGATTATCAATGGAATTTTCTATCCTGAGATGTATCACGGCGGATTTCTGGAGCCTCTGAAAAACATCGATCCCGACTTCGAACTGGATCCCCAGATCTACACCTATGGCGACACGCCGTGGTTCGACGCTGAAAACAAGACGGTGAACCGGGCAACCGGCGAGCTTCTGACGGTCCCGGTCAATCCCAACATCACGCTTTTGTTCTACCGAAAAGATCTCTACGACGAAAAAGGCCTGACAGTACCGGAGACATTCGAGGATCTGCTTGCCAATGCCAAGGCTCTGCACAATCCGCCGGAGATGTACGGCATTGTCCAGCGCGCCAGCCGCGGAACGGTGTCCGTCACATGGGATTTCTTCCCCTATCTGGAGGGCCATGGCGGGTCGTTCTTTCGCGATGAGCCCAATGGCGATTTTTTTGTCACGCTGAACAGCGAAGCCGGACGCAAGGCACTGGAAACCTATATCCAGCTGGCCAAGGAAGCTGGTCCGGAAAACACTGCCAGCCTGACACAGGGCGACCTGATCCAGTTTCTCGTCACCGGCAAGGCGGCTCATTCGGTCCTGCCGGTCGCCGCCTGGTCGCAAATGGATGATCCCAATAAATCGATAGTTGCCGGCAAGATCGATTTTGCAACACTGCCCCATGCGGAGGGGTTCGACTCCACACCGGCCCTAGGCCATTGGCTGGCTGGCATTCCCAAGAATCTGGCAGACGAGCAGAAGGTCGCGGCCCTGGAATTCCTGAAGTGGTTCCAGCGCCCTGAGACACAGATTGCCTATGCTGAAATGGGCGGTGCACCGGTCAGCGCAGCTGCCTATGAATCCGACTTCGCCGAAAAGCCGGAAAATCGCTACATGCTGGCGATGCGCACAGCCTCGCCGCAAGCCAAGGGTCTGTGGACAATTCCTGAGGGCGCAGAACTTGCCGCTGTCATGGAGCTTGGTCTCAATCGGGCCGTGGCAGGCGAAATCACGGTTGTGGAGGCACTCAACTCAATGGCCAAAGACATGGAGAAAATATTGTCTGACGGCGGCTACAAGACGGGTCGTCTTGAAGATTTGAAATAAAGTCTCCTCCCAGGGCTCCGTTCGTTGCAATAGTGTCGGACGGGGCCCAAACTTTTCCGGCCAGCAACCCAGAGCAGCCAGCTCTTTGCTAAAATCATTTGGTTTGAACGCTCCTTAACCGGAAAGCCAGAATGCTATGAATTCAGTAAGTTTAGGGTGGGGTCCCAAATATGGATCCGTCCTTCCGGCAGTCGCCGTTTTTCTGGCCTTGGCCGTATTACCGGTGGCAAATCTTTTCTTCCTCAGTTTCATGGAAATTTCCTGGACCGGGGGCGTTATGCAGCGTGAGTTTGTGGGCACCGAGAATTACAGGGCGCTTGCAGATGATCCGCTGCTGAAGGCGGGAATTGTCAACACGCTGATCCTGGTTGTTGTTGCGACAAGCTGTCAGGTTGCACTGGGCCTCGCTCTGGCGCTGGGTTGCTCGTCGCTGGGCACCAGTTCCCGCACCTACCGGACACTCTTCATCCTGCCTATTCTGATTCCGGGGATCATCATCGGTGCGATCTGGCGGCTGATGTATAATTTTCAATTTGGAATTATCAATCAGGCACTGGATGTCGTGGGGATTCCAGCCATTGACTGGCTCGGCTCGCCAAGTCTGGCTCTGGCATCTGTCATTGTGGTCGACATATGGCACTGGACACCGTTTTCGTTCCTGCTGCTGCTGGCAGCGGTTGAAGGGCTTCCCAAGGATGTCTCCGAGGCTGCCAAGGTGGACGGGGCAACTGCATGGCAGGAATTCCGCCGCGTCAGCCTGCCGCTGTTGTGGCCCGCCATATTCACCACCTTCGTTTTCCGGGCGGTGATAGCCTTCAAGGTCTTCGATGAAATATTTCTGCTGACATCAGGCGGCCCCGGCACGGCGACGGAAGTCATCAGTTTTACCATCTATCAGCGCTTTTTTCTGCAGGACAATCCCGGATATGGCTCTGCCATTTCAGTCACGGTGATATTTTCCGTTGCTCTGGTCATCGCGATTGCACTGCAGTTTCGAAGCAGACAGGACGTGGCCAGATGACGACACATGCAAATAACGCACCGCGCCTGCGCTCCGATAAGATCCTTTTGCACGGAGCCATGATACTCGCCGTTATCATAACCCTTGGTCCGTTTGTCTGGATCGCACTTTCGGCGTTCAAAACCCAAATCGTCCTGCTGATGGGGGATATCAAATTTTCGCCTGTTTCGTATAATTTCGACGAGGTTCTGTTTGATCGCACATCAAGTTATCCGCAAAATTTCCTCAATAGTCTGATTGTCGCCGGTGTCAGCACCGCTCTGGTCATCATCATTTCATTCCTGGCGGGGTATTCCTTGCTGCGAATGCGCTGGCCCGGATGGGTTCTGAATGCCTTTCTGGTCTGGGCGATGTTGTTCAATCTTGTGCCTGCCGTGTCGCTGGCCAGTGCCTGGTATGAGCTGTTCAGGACCATCAATCTGAGTGTCGATCTGATTGCGCTTACGCTGGCCCACACCACATTGAACCTGCCGATGGCGCTGTGGCTGCTGATTGCATTTTTTCGTGAGGTTCCGCGCGAACTTGAAGAGGCTGCCTTTGTCGACGGTGCAAAATTTCTGACCCTGCTGCGCCGCGTGATTGTGCCGATCATGATGCCGGGCATCGTCGCAACTGCGGTTCTGGTGTTCATTTTCAGCTGGAACGAGTTTCCGGTCGCTCTTGCCTTGACCAACAACAGAACCGCAACCGTGCCGGTGGCGATTGCGAAGTATGTTCAGGAGGAAGAGATCAAATATACCCAGATGGCAGCCGCTTCCGTGTTGTCGGCAATTCCGGCGTTACTGGCCCTGATTTTCGGTCAGCGCTTCATCGTCAAGGGTCTGACCGCCGGGGCTGTTAAATGAGTTATGACAGCGCAACACAAATTCCGCCGGATGTTGCCGCATTGCGGAAATATTATCCGGATCTTGCAGGCTATGGCGACATTCGTCTTGTAACACTGGAGAATGGCGCTGAACGCGGTGTCCGGGTGCTGGAAATCCGCTCGGGTGGTGGGCTTGAACTGGAAGTGATTGTCGACCGGGGTTTTGATCTTGGAAGACTTGCACTGAACGGGGTCACAGTTTCCTGGCATTGCCAGAACGGCTACAGGGCACCTTGGCTGTTGAACCCGTTTTCCGACAAGGGGCAGGGTTTCCTGCGGGCAAATAACGGCTTTCTCAGCACCTGCGGGTTTGATCATATTCGCCAGCCGGAAACTGATACACTGGACGACCAGAGTTCTTTCCCGAATGACAAATTTGATTACCCCCTGCATGGCTCCGGCGCGCATCAACCGGCCCGGCTGATATCTTACGGATTTGAGGAAGAGGCCGACATTCCCTATTTCTGGTGCGAAGGGGAAATCGTTCAAACCATGCAGTTTCATGGCAGTCTCAGGCTGCGGCGCAGAATTGAGGTGCCGCTTGGCGGGCAACAGATTTCGATGCGTGACAGGGTGGTCAATACCGGCCCGACCGATATGAGCCATATGATGCTTTATCATTTCAATATCGGTCATCCGCTGGTGGCCGAGGCAACGAAAGTCAGGGTCCACAATGGACAGCAGATCTGGGGGCAGGGTGATCCGCTGTCGGCGTTTCCCGTGCCGCAACCAGAGCAGCAGAACCACCTCTCGGTATTCGCCATGGACAGCGAAGCGGAGACCGGGCTTTGCACGATTTCCAACCCTCGCAACGGGCTGCAGCTGGGGCTGGAATTTGACCGGCAATCACTTCCGTTTCTGCAGCTTTTGCGGATGACCGGTCAGGGCACCTACGGAATTGGGCTGGAGCCTTGTACCACCGGCCAGCGCAGCCGGGCTGACGCGCGCACGGCCAGTGAAATGGTTGTTCTCAAGCCCGGAGACGATCGCATCTACAATTTTAAAATACGGCTTAATGCAACAGCCCTCAGCGAATGCGAGACGATGTCATGAGGACGATTTTTATTCTGTTTGATTCCCTGAACCGGCATTTTCTGGAATGCTATGGTTCAGACCTGCTTCATACCCCGAATTTTCGCCGTTTGTCGGAAAAGGCAGTCACCTTTGATCAGCATCATGTCGGCAGTCTGCCCTGCATTCCCGCGCGCCGGGATCTGCAAACCGGCAAGTTGAGTTTCATGCACAGAAGCTGGGGGCCGCTTGAGCCATTCGATCAGTCTGTGTTCGACCAGCTGCGCACAGCCGGGGTCTATTCCCATCTGATTACCGATCACTATCATTATTTTGAAGAAGGGGCCGGCAACTATCACACCAAATATTCCAGCTTCGAATTTGTCCGCGGCCAGGAAGGCGACAAGTGGCAGGCCCCAATTGATGCGCCACTGGCGGACTGGCAGGCGCGCTACCATGCCGATCAGTTTAACGAGAAAACCGGTTCACTGCCATTTCACTACATGGCCAATCGGTCGCATCTTGAGGAAACCGGAGAGTTTCCGTCAACCCAGTGTTTCAATGCGGCCTGTACCTTCCTGAATGCCAACAAGGCCGCTGATGACTGGTTCCTGCAGATTGAAACTTTTGATCCCCACGAGCCGTTCTTTGCCCCTGAAGATCATCGCCAGAAATTCCAATCCGACTATCAGGGCAAGATCAGAGACTGGCCGCCTTATGGCCCCCATTCGGGCCGCTCTCCTGAAAACGATGAAATGAAACGCAATTACATGGCGCTGATGTCACATTGTGATCAGCAGCTTGGCCGGATCCTCGATCTAATGGACGAAAACAGGATGTGGGACGATACCATGCTGGTGGTCTCGACCGATCACGGCTTTCTGCTGGGGGAACATCAATGGTGGGCGAAAAACAGAATGCCCTGCTACTCCGAAATCGCCCGCATACCGTTGTTGGTGTACCATCCGGACCATGCGAATTGCGCCGGCGAACGGCGCAGCGCTCTGACGCAAACACCTGATCTTGCAGCAACATTCTGCGAGGCGCATAATGCGCCTGTGCCCGCAGCGGCGACAGGAATATCGGTGCTTCCGCTGCTGCAGGACCCGGATGCGGCCAATCATGAAGCGCTGTTGTTCGGTTATTTCGGCGGTGCAATCAATCTGACCGATGGCAAGCACAGCTATTTCCGCTATCCGGAAAACATGCTGGATCAGCCGCTGTATCAATATACCCTGATGCCGAACCATATGCTGTGTTCCTTTTCCAAAGACGAGTTCGGGGACATCGAATTAATTGATGATCTGGAGTTTGCGCAGGGCTGGCCGGTGCTGCGCATCAAGGTTGCGGACAATCCGGGCTGGTATCATTCACATGGACCGGGTGCGATGACGGACTGCCACACCGCGCTTTACGATCTGACCAGCGATCCCGGCCAGACCCGGCCGATCGAAGACGCCGGTCTGGAAAGCCAGCTTGTTGATGTCATGCGACGCCTGATGCAGGCGTCCCAGGCTCCGGATGAAGCTTTCGAGCGGTTGGCTATCCACCCCGGACAAGGCACCTAGAATGGCTACTTTAGACCTGGTGAACATCCGAAAATCGTTTGGGGATGTGGAAGTGCTTCACGGCATAGATGCAGCTATCAAAGACAGCGAATTTGTTGCTGTTCTCGGTGAAAGCGGATGTGGAAAGTCGACGCTTCTGCGCATTATCGCCGGTCTGGAATCGGCCACTGCCGGGCAGATCCTCATCGACGGTCAGGAGGTGGGAAACCGCACGCCGCGCGAACGGGACATTGCAATGGTGTTCCAGAGCTATGCGCTTTATCCGCATATGACTGTCACCGAAAATATCCGCTTTCCGCTTGAACTGGCAAAATGGAACCGCCGCGACATTGAAGGCGCGACCGATACCGCCATTGCCATGCTCAATCTGGGGGCAGTTGCAAAACGCAAGCCGCGTGAATTGTCCGGTGGCCAGAGGCAACGCGTTGCCATGGGCCGGGCGCTGGTGCGACAGCCAAAAGTTTTCCTGTTTGACGAACCACTTTCAAATCTGGATGCCAAGCTTCGCGTTCAGATGCGCGCGGAAATTCGCGATCTGCAGCGCAAACTCGGCACCACCTCTGTCTATGTCACCCATGACCAGATTGAAGCCATGACAATGGCCGACCGGGTGATCGTGATGAATAATGGCAAGGTTGAGCAGTTCGGCGCGCCATTGGAGCTGTATGATGCACCGCAAAACCGGTTTGTGGCGTCCTTTATCGGCTCTCCGTCGATGAACTTCCTGGATGGCGTGGTGGCAGAGGGGCAGGCCGGGTTGGAATTCGTCTATGAAGGTGCCGGATTGCAACTGGGCCGGGCTGACCTGCGCCCCGGTCCCGTCACGCTGGGAATCCGTCCAGAGCATATTACGCTCTCCAGTTCCAGTGAGGATGGCTTGAAGGGGATTGTGACTTCGCTGGAAAACACCGGCGACAGAACCTTCCTGGTAGTTGAAATCAACGGAAATTCAATGGGCGTCATTTCAAGCCTTCGCCTTGGCGTTGCGATTGGCGAGACAGTTTCGTTGAGCCTGGATTCTTCCAAATTGCATTTTTTTGACCCGGACACCAACAATCGCCTTTAAGAACAGGGCGGACCGGCTTCAGGACGGGCAGATTCAGGATTTATCTTTGGGTTTGCGGTCCTTGGCCTGGAATGTCAGACCCAGATCCACGCCGTCCCGGCCGAAGCGGGCGCGGATCTGGTCCATCGCGAGTTCTGCTGCGCGGCGTTTTTTGGCGCCATGATCGACCAGATCCAGCGGATCGGCAAAGCGGCCGTCAACCAGATCAGACACACCGATGCCGATCAGGCGGAACCTGGTGCCGTCCAGTTCCGCTTTCAGCAGCGACACGCCTTCGCTGTAAATCCGGTCGGCCAATTGGGTGGGATCGCCGAGGGCGCGGTTTCGCGTCCTCTGCCTGAAATCGGCCGTTTTCAGTTTCAGCACCAATGTGCCGCCGGCAATGCTCTTTTCTTTCAGCCGTGCCGAGACTTTTTCCGCCAGACGACGCAGGATCGGCTGCAACTCTGCGGCAGTGGCCAGATCTGTGTTGAAGGTGGTTTCCGAACTGACGCTTTTGGCAGCGCTTCGCGCTTCGATCTTGCGGGTGTCCTCGCCCCGGGCCAGCCGCGCCAACCTCAGGCCGATGGAGCCGTAGCGTTTGCCAAGTACGGCTTCTTCCATGGTCTGCAATTGCGCGATCGTGTGAATGCCGTCAGCCGCGAGTTTTTTCTGCATGGCTTTGCCGACACCCCAGATCAGGCTGACATTCTGCCGCGCCAGAAACGCCAGAGTTTCCGTTTCGCCGATCACCGCAAAGCCGCGCGGCTTGTCCAGATCCGAGGCGATCTTGGCAAGAAACTTATTGTGACTCAGACCAACCGATATGGTGATGCCTATTTGCTGCTCGACCTTATGGGAAAATCGCGCCAGGGTTTCTGCCGCGCTGGCATGATGCAGACGTTGCGTACCGGTCAGATCAAGGAAAGCTTCGTCAATCGATATCGGCTGAACGGCTGGTGTCAGATCGTCCATAAGGGCGCGGATCTGGCGGCTGACGCGGACATATTTCTCCATGTCGCCGCGAATGATTACCGCGTGCGGGCATAATTTCGTCGCCTTGAACATCGGCATCGCCGAGCGCACACCAAAGGTGCGGGCAATATAGCAGCAGGTTGAAACCACACCGCGCCGGCCACCGCCGATGATCACCGGCTGATCGCGCACCTCGGGCCGGTCACGTTTTTCCACAGAGGCGTAGAAGGCGTCGCAATCGACATGCGCAATCGCCAGATCAAGAAGCTCGGCATGGGCCACGACCCGAGGGCTGCCGCAAGCCTTGCAGCGCGGCTTCGGGCCGGATTGAGCAAACCGGTCAACCGCAAAACAGTTCCGGCAGACACCTTTCATCGTCATCGCTCTTGGCCCAACAAGTGTTGCGCATGCAGGGCTGCCTGAAATGCCACAGCATATGGATGGAAGTTCAGTTCGACACCGCTTGCATCAGTTCAGTATGGATCAATGCATGGGTTTCGGTCCAGCACCGCGTGCGCAGTCGTGCAGTCGGGACATGATCCGCCAGTTCCAGAAAGACCGGATCTGCGACAAAATGAACCAGTTCCACCTGCGGCGCATCTGCGGCCACCGAAACCAGATTGAGCGGGCTGTCGTCGAGAAACCAGACCGGGCCGGACGCTCTTTCGCAAAGATACGCCAGAGCCGGGCCTTTGGGTCCGGTATTGGTCACCACCGGATGGTCCAGGGCATGACCGGACAGGCATCTCTGCCGGGCTTCGCGGTATTCTGACGGCATATTTGTCAGAAACAGGATATCGGCGATTTGCGCCAGATCATTCAACGCGGTGACAGCACCCTCGACCGGAAACTGTTTGTGGGCATCAACCGCAAAGTAGCTGTGGATCATGGCAAACACGGTTTCATCGGGCGCGTCCGGGCCGCCATCCAGCGCGCGGATATTGCCGGTGAGCTTGAACACCTGATCCTTGAAGCCGTAGCCGTGATTGCCGAAATGGGTTTCCAGCGGACGCACAAAGTGCAGCACCACTTCATCGACATCGCAGACCAATAGCGGGCGATCAGAAAATGCGAATTCTTCCAGTTGATTACGCGTATTATCGGACAGAATGATTCAAGTCTCCTGTGATCGTGCTATTCGGAATTTGGTCCGGACAGACATCTGTGAGCAGCAACGATGGTCTCAGCATCAACGTTATGATTGGCAGAAAATGTCAGCAGCAACGATTCGTTCTGCATAATATAGTCGAGGACTCCTGCCAGAAAACCTGGCGTGGCGGCGGCCTGACGAACCCTGTCCGGGGGTATTCCGGTGACCGACAAAAAGCGCTCCAAAACGGTATTGTCCTGCGCCAGAAAGCCAAGCGCCTGAATAGCCGTGGCTTCAGAACTTTCCCTGTTTGAGCCGTCCAAGTTGCCTTTTTGTTTCATAATGTCCGGGTTTTGTAACGAAATGTCTGTTATTTGGAAGAATACTGATTTGCCGGTCTGAGTCTGAAGCGGATTTCTACCACGATCTGCTGCACTGACAAGATTTTAACCCGGTGTTTAGGTAACCTTAGGGAATTATTCGGATAGTCCATGACACAGAGCATACTCATTGTAGAAGACAACGAACTGAACATGAAGCTGTTCAATGATCTTCTTGAAGCCCATGGCTACAATACGTTGCAAAGCCGCAACGGCATTGAGGCATTTGAACTTGTAAGGCAGCACAGGCCGGATCTGGTTCTGATGGATATCCAGCTTCCCGAGGTCTCGGGGTTGGAAGTGATCAAATGGCTGAAAGAAGACGAGGATCTGCGCGAAATTCCGGTGATTGCCATCACCGCTTTTGCAATGAAGGGAGACGAGGACCGAATTCGTGAAGCTGGCTGTGAGGCGTATCTTTCCAAGCCTATCTCAGTCGCAAATTTTTTGGATGTGGTAACCCAGCATCTGCCTGCCGCAACCGGTTAAAACGCCGGTATTGGCCGGCCGCCTGGTTGAAGAGAAACAGAACCGACTATGTCGATACGCGTTTTGGCAGTGGATGATCTTCCGGCAAACCTGAAGCTTTTGTCGGCCCGGCTGACAGCAGAATATTATTCGGTAAAATCTCTGTCCAACGGGTTGGACACACTGGACTATTGCCGCAACAATCAGGTCGATGTGGTGTTGTTGGATGTGGTTATGCCCGGCCTTGACGGATTTGAAACCTGCCGTGCCCTGAAATCCGATCCTGCAACCCGGGATATTCCGATCATTCTTTTGACCGCATTGAAAGATGAGGCCTCGCGGATCAAGGGCCTCAATGCCGGGGCTGATGATTTTCTGTCCAAGCCGGTCAATGATGTTGCGCTGATCAGCCGGATTCGCAATCTTGCCTCGCAGAAACAGGCGCTGGAAGACATGCGCACCCACAGCATAAATGCGCTTCGCCGGGTCTCAAGCCATGACGCGGGTATTGACGGTTTCGACGAGGGCGCTGAATCGTTTGATGATGGCCGAAACGGTCAGATTCTGGTGTTTGATGATGATCCGATCGCAGCTGACAAAATTACCAGAAGCCTGGCTGCGGAGCAGGTCACAAAGACGGTCCTGACCGAGGAAGACGCTTCTGCCGCGCTGCATTCATGTGACTGGGATGCGGTCATTGTCGGGCTGTCCAATACTTCTTCAGATCCGCTGGCGTTTCTGTCACAATTGAAGGCTCCCACCGAGTACCGCCACTTGCCCACCCTCGTTGTCGCGAAGCCGGAAGACGAAAAGCGGCTGCAGCGCAGTTTTGAACTGGGGGCAACAAATTACGTAATGATGCCTTATCAGGAGCGTGAGCTGGCAGCCCGCATGCGCCGCGAAGTGTGCCGTCACCGGATGCTGCGTGAAATGCGTCTGGAGATGGAAAACACCTTGGAGCTTGCGGTCATAGATCCGTTGACCGGGCTGCAAAACAGGCGTTTTCTGGAACGCCAGATGGCAACGCTGATCGACCAGTCGCTGCGCTATCAGCGCGATCTGTCCGTGATGATCATGGATATCGATAAATTCAAGACCATCAACGACATTCATGGCCATGCCGTAGGTGATGTGGTTTTGAAGGAAGTTTCGCATCGCATCCGGCGCAGCCTGCGTGGATCCGATCTGGCCTGCCGCTTTGGCGGCGAGGAATTTGTCTGCGTTCTGGCGGAAACCGAACTGGATGTGGCGGTTCTGGCGGCCGAACGTCTGCGCCGGGAAATTGAGTCAGTGCCGTTCATCATCAATGACGACGGATCGAAGGTCAAAGTCACGGCAAGCTTCGGCATCACCCAGTTCATGGGACGCCATGATTCCTCCAAGGCCATGCTCAAACGCGCTGATGAAGCCCTGTACCGCGCCAAGGAAGCCGGCCGCAATCAGGTGATTTCAAAAGCCGCCTAGCAGGTTGCTGCCTGTATTCCTGAAAATTCCGAAATTGCAGATTTGCTGGTTGACGCCACGACATAGTCCCATTTTTACAACGCCAACGCGGAAAGTGCTGACGTGCGGAAAACTCTCCGGCCGCATCGGACATTCTGATTGCATGATGCAGCTCGCGCGGTTATCGTTCCGATAATACGAAACGCCGTCCTGTGGCCGGTACGGATGGTGCTTTGATGGAATTGTCATGCGATAGTGCAGGCGGCCAGCGCCAATCGCGATAACATTATCGAACACAATGGAGTTGCATATGCTAAGTCGTCGTCAATTGCTGGCCGCAGGGGCTGTGCTGGCAGCGGGTACCGTGGGGCTGAAGTCTGCGGAAGCACACAAGGCGGGAGAGAAATACGTCCTGCCGGAAAAATATATGCCACGCGTGGTCTCCATGCGCCAACGCTTTGAACCCGGCACGATTGACGTGTTCCCGGACCAGTACTGGTTGTTCTTGCATCTTGGCGGCCGCCAAGCGCTGCGTTACAGCGTCGGCGTCGGGCGCGGTAATCTGTATCATTCGGGCACCTTCTTTGTCGGCGCCAAAAAAGAGTGGCCGGAGTGGACACCGACGCCCGACATGATCAAACGCAACTCGGACGATTATGCCAGATATGCCGATGGTATGCCCGGCGGCATCAACAATCCACTGGGTGCTCGTGCACTCTATCTGTTCACAAAGGAACGGGGCGATACGTTTCTGCGGATTCACGGAACCAACGATCCGCGAACCATCGGCGTAGCGGTTTCCAACGGTTGCGCGCGGCTGGTCAACGACCAGGTCGTAGAGCTATATAACAAGGTACCGGTCGGCACGCAGGTCGTGCTCCATCCGAAATCCGGAATGGGTCCTGTGCATTCGTAATCGGCAAAAGAAGTGGTTGCGCGGAATGATACCGTGTAACCCAATCCGGTGAAGCGCTACGTGTCGTAGAGCGTTTCATGGTTACATTGAACCATTTGATGCTCCAGATCAGTTCATCGGCAAGGCAGTCAACGCGGCGCCCATTA
>CAXBCI010000039.1:0-37044 GCA_963974065.1 uncultured Hyphomicrobiales bacterium
GGCTGCGGCGACATAGAAAAACAACCGGGGAAAAACAGCCGGGGGAAAACAACCGGGGGAAAACAACCGGGGGAAAACAACCGCGGGAACCGATAAAGGTAAAACAACCGGCGAAAGGCCGAAACACAGCATCACGAAGCCATACTATCAGACCCGAAGATCGTAAAAAAACCGCCAAATCACACAAAACCACACCAAACGCCCAACCGGAAGAAAACAAACCTGTTTTTCAGCAACCTGCTAGGCTGGTCGAAACACATGGCGCCGACGATTACCGGTCAGCCTGCTGGTGCGCCGGCGACTGAAGAGATGACACAAAGTTTCTGCCAGACCGATCCGGTGATTGCTCAACATTTTGGTCATGTCACGTTCTTCGCTGATCGAAGGGCCGATTTCGGGCATGCCAGGTGCCCCTCCCTGATCCTGCATTGCGACGATGACATGCTGGTACCGTTGCAAGTTGCCGACTGGATGCGCGAGCACGTGCCAGGCACCACCTTGCAGATTCTACACGCCTCTGGTCACGCTCCTCACATGACCGCGCCAAATGACGTAATTTCAGCCATGCGCCCTTACCTTGCGCAATGTTGAATGTGGGTGGAAGCAATACAAGGCGGCTGGATATTTTTGCTGAGGTTGCCGAAGATGGGCCATGCGCTATTGTTGTAACCAACCCGGACGGAGAAATTCAACATGTCAATGCGACTCTAACGCGATGGCTGGGGCTGCTTCCCGACACGGTGGAAGGACAGTTGAAGTTCCCGGAACTTCTGACCTTGCCCGGAAAAATGTATTACGAAACTCACATCGCACCCATGATGCGGCTTCAAGGTTTCGTACGGGAAATCTCCTGTGCCCTCTCCGTCCCGGATGGACCCGCGCTTCCGGTGCTCATGAGTGGTGTCGCCCGGCGCGACGCCGACGGTGAATATACACGATTTGATTATACGATTTTTGATGCCCGAGAGCGTCGCGTCTATGAGGAAGAGCTTCGCATAGCACGCCGAAATGCTGACGAACTTGCTGCCATCGTGCGCAGTTCACCAGATACAATCGTACGGGTGAACAATGCGGGAACTATCGGTAGCTGGAATGCCGGTGCGGAACGTTTGATTGGCCAGACGGCTGATGAAGTTCTCAGTCTACCCGTCGACCAGATCATCGAATTGGACAGAAATTCTAACTGGTTCGAGCAGGCTCTGATGTCTTGCACGGAGACCGGGACAGCCAATTTCGAGGCCAAGACCATTCACGGTCATGACGTTGAAATTACGGTGGCACCAATTAATGAGGAAAGCGCTGCTATAGATACGCAGAACTGGTCCGTTGTCCTGCGTGACATAACCCAACGCAAGAAAACAGAACGCCATCTCCAGGTTGTTGTTGAAGAGATGAAGCACCGCGTCAAAAACACGCTGAGTGTGGTTTCCGGAATTGCCAGACAGACTTTGCCTGCCGATGCGATGCAAAAGTTCAATGCCCGGCTGCAGGCGCTTTCTTCTGCCCACGATGCGCTCGTGCAAACAAATTCGAGCAAAGCGGAATTGCGCACGCTCCTGCGGTTGACTGCCGACGAAGCCGGTGGGGTGGAGAGGTGTCGGATTTCCGGACCTGATGTCTGGCTTTCGCCGCAGCAAGCTGCATCTCTTTCCATGGCATTTCATGAGCTTGTTACCAACGCTCTGAAATATGGCGCTTTGTCTCAAGCTGATGGCTTTGTGCAATTGGACTTCAATTGGGAAGGCGAAGCTAACGCAAAGCGTCTGCGGCTGGTATGGCAGGAGTTGAATGGCCCTCCGGTTACTCCTCCGACACGGCAGGGGTTCGGAACAAAAATGATTACGCGTGTCCTCAAAGTGGAATTGTCAGCCGAAGTGACATTCGAGTTCCTGCCAGAAGGTTTCCGCTTTGAGCTTGCCTTCGTACCAGGCTAGCGAAAGCCGGATCGCTAACATGCCCGGCTTTATGCTGGCACTTCAATCCGCCGGTTGAGCAAGGGTTAAACCCAGCGGTTTCACCCGGACTTTTCCGCCCAATCCTGCAAGGCATCCACGACATTATCGCTCAGACTTTGCAGATCGCTCTGGATCGCAAGAGCGGGGCAGTTCATTTTGAGACGCTGTTCCATATCAGAGATGGTAAACACAGCTTTGGTGTCGAGTTTCTCGAATTCATGCCACGATACCGGAACCGCAACAGGAGCACCTGGACGAGCGCGTAGCGAATAGGGAGAGATGGCAGTGGCCCCGCGCTCATTGCGCAACCAGTCGATGAAAATACGGTTTTTTCGCCGGGACTTGGACATCGTCGCTGTAAAATGATCAGGATCTCGCGCGGCTATGACATGGGCAAAGGTTTTAGCAAACAATTTGACCGTTTCCCAACTGCGCGTCCGCCGCAGCGCAAGCCAGACATGCACACCTTTTCCGCCGGTTAACAGAACGCCCGATGACAGACTCAGATCAGCGAGCCTGCCGCGCAGTTGCAATGCTGCATCGCGAACAGTCGTCCACTCAAGGCCCTCATCGGGATCCAGATCGAACACCAGCCTGTCCGGTCTTTCAAGCCGATCGGTGCGCGCACCCCAGACGTGAAACTCGATGCTGCCCATTTGCGCCGCTGCAATCAGGCTTTCAGGACGGGTCGCGTAAAGGTACTGGTCGGCCTGACCATTACTTTCGGTAATTTCAATCCGCGCCAGTGCATCGGGCATGCCGCCACCACCGTGCTTTTGAAAAAAGCACTGTCCATCAATTCCGGACGGGCACCGGTACAAAGACAAGGGACGATGCCCTGCCAGAGCAATCATGCGCGCGCCGACCCGTTCGTAGTGGTGCGCTACGTCACCCTTGGTAAACCCGGCGTCAGGAAAAACCTGCCTGTCGGCATTGCTGATCCGGATTCCACCGACAATGGTCTCCTTTGGTTTGCTTTTTGGCACTTCGACCCTCACCTCAGCCGCGCTTTTATCGTCTCTCAACCCCAGAAAACTGCCATGCCGGACATAACCATCGCCGGTGAACTCGGCGAATTCCACCTCTGCTACCAGATCAGGCCGGACCCAGATCGCCTCGCGCACGATATCAGATGGCACATCTTCTACAGAGGACGTTTTGCGCGGCGACATTGCCTTGGACACAGACGTAATGTCGTCCTCTGAGAAGCCGGTGCCTATCCGGCCCTTGTAGCGCAACCTGCCATCTTCATGACTGGCTACCAACAGGGATGCGAAAGACCGGCCAGTCTTGTCAGACGGCCTATAGCCGACGATGACGAATTCCTGCCGGCGCGTGCATTTTACCTTGAGCCATGACTTGCTGCGCGTTCCCCTGTAGGGCGCGTCAATGCGCTTGCTGACAATGCCTTCTGCTTTCGAAGCGCAGGCTGCCGCAAAGATCGCACCACCGTCTCCAATTACTGTTTCAGTCAGTTGCAACGCGCCGGTTGCAGCGCGGTCTGTCAATAAGTCAGCCAGTTTTTCACGGCGCTCAGACAATGGCCGCTTTCTGATATCACTGCCATCTATGCTGAGAAGATCGAAAGCGAAATAGACCAGCGAACCACCGTTCTTGAGGGCGGCTTGCAGTGCGGAAAAGGCTGATCCCTCGATCTTTGCCGCCATCACCTCGCCATCAAGCAAAGCAGATTTGCAGGGCAAAGATTCAAATGCGTCTGCCAGGGATTGGAATTTGTCTGTCCAATCCTTGCCCGAGCGGGTGTAGAACCGCGCACCGCCCTTCCCGAGCGCTGCCAGACAGCGGTAGCCATCAAATTTCGTCTCGTGGGACCACTCGTCGCCCTCTGGTGCCTGATCGACAAGCGTGGCAAGTTGCGGTTTGACAAATAGGGGCCGTTTGAGAGTGCGCTTCGGCGATTTCACTGACTTGATCTTGAAGGGGGCATCAGATTTTATTTCCTCCATGTTCCTGCCCGAAGCGACTGAAATCTCTGACTTGCTGACAAGTGCGTCAGGATCGTCCTGGACGAATGCGTCGCGTTCTTTGATGAGCAGCCAGTTCTCGCGCTTCTCCTGTGTGCGCATGCGCACCAGTGTCCAGTTGCCCTGCATGCGTTCGCCTTGAAGTGAAAACTTCAGCTTGCCATCCTTCAATCCTGCATCGACGTCGCCTTTGGGCTCCCAGGTTCCGGTGTCCCACAGCATTACCGTCCCGCCGCCATACTCGCCCTTCGGGATTGTGCCTTCAAAGTCGCCATAACTCAGCGGGTGATCTTCCGTCCTGACGGCCAGCCGTTTTTCAGTTGATGCAGACGAAGGACCTTTGGTGACGGCCCAACTGAGAAGAACGCCATCCCATTCCAGCCGAAAATCGTAATGCAGGCGCGTCGCTGCGTGTTTTTGCACGACAAATCGAAGGTCCGACCGGGCAACGCCAACGTCGCCATGTGGTTCAGCGGTTCGGGTAAAGTCCCGTTTCCTGTTATATGCCTGCAGCCTGTCTGACCTTTGCGCCATTCACGATGCCTTTTTGCGCGGTGTCTTCTTCTTGCCGGATGCGTCCTTCAGGCTCTGTTTCAGCGCTGACATCAAATCAATGACATTGTCTCCACTATCGCTTGCGCCTTCTTCGGCCCGCACGCGCGGCGTTTTCTTGTTCTTGATCTTGGCATTCAGAAGCTCCTGCATGGCTTCTGCGTATTTGTCGGAATAGGCTGCCGCATCAAACGGTGCCGTCTTGCGGTCAATCAATGAGGTGGCAACGTCCAGCAGATCCTTGTCTGCCGGATCGTCTTCAATATCGGTGAAGACCTCATCGGCAGCGCGCAGTTCGTCTTCATAGTGCAGGGTCTCCATCAGCAATCCATCTCCGCACGGTTTGACCGCCGCAAGATACTCCTTGCCGCGCATCGTCACCTGCCCGATGCCTACCTTACCGGCCGCCCGCAATGCATCGCGCACAACGCGGTAAGCGTCCTGCGCCAGATCGTCGGAGGCCGTGATATAGTATGGCTTGTCAAAGTAGAGTGGCGAGATCTCGCAGGCGTCGACAAACTGAACGAGTTCGAAGGTCTTCTTCGTTTCAAGCTTTATCGCGTCAATCTCATCAGGATCCAGCAAAATGTATTCATCTTCTCCAATGTCGTAGCCCTTGACGATCTCATCCGCCTTGACCGGGCCGATACCTGGCACGGATTTCTCGTATTTTATCCGTTTACCGGAGGGTTTGTGGATCTGGCGGAAGGTCGCGCGCGCGCTGCTCTTCGTTGCCGAAAAAATTTCGATCGGTATGGAGACGAGCGACAAACGAAGTTGCCCTTTCCACAATGCACGTGGAGCCATAGCCACCTTCTCCTTTGATTGAGCGTCTGGGAAAACGTTTTTATCCGGCCTTGGTTCCGTGCTTGCCCGCGCAACGCCTTTTGGACTGTGCCCTGATTGACGTTATCAGCGCTTGCGTTGAACTCCGCGCATGGCTGCCAGGCTGCCCACCCAGATCCCGATGCTTGCGCCAATCAGCGCACCGGACAGGAATTCGGACAGCCAGTGAAAGCCGAAGGTGACGCCGATGCCGATGAAGGCTGCAAAAGCAAAGCTGACAATATGCAGAGTGCGCGCTCCGGGCAGCGCCACCGCAACGGAAACGGCGATCGCAAGCGCCACGGCGGCATGGGACGATGGCCAGCCGCCCAGGATCGCTTCATTCATGAATCCGAATTTGAACGCAGCGCTGTTGTCGGCATTGGCAAGGTCAAGACCGAAATTGTGATGGGGCGGTGAAGCCCGCCCTGAAAATGCCTTCAGCGTCATGGAAATCACCAATGCCAGGCTCCCAGCAATCAGCGCCGTCACTCCGGCAAGACCGTAGCCTCGCCCTGGCCGCAGCACGCCGGCCAGCATCAAGCCGCCAGAAAGCAGTACGGGAAACGCATACCCAAAACCGTCCGCAACCATCAACGGGCCGGATAGATCCATGTTCTGAACCAGGACGAAATAGGTCCAGTCCAGCCCGGTCATTACGAGAACAGCGGTCAGCAGCACCGCAGCTGCGATACTGGCAAGGATCATCCACCAGCCCTGCAGCGTACCGGCCGCGCGCCGGAGCTTGATCACAAATGTGTTTGTGGCCGCTTTGCTTACCACTGAATGCCGTCGGCGCTGGCTGCAAAGGCGCTTTCAAGCGCGGCCCGGTTGCTCACTCCGCCAAGGGAGCGGATGGCAGCATCGATGCGGCGAGCAGCGTTATAGCCCTCAGCGGCCCAGCGGCTGGCCGGTTGACTGAAAGCAGACGCGTAACGGGCGGCGAAACCGACGGGATCCTGAGTGTTATCCACAGGCCAATTGTTGGCGCTGGAGAGCGTTCCGGGAGAGATAACCACGCTGTCACTACCGGTCTTTTCGATCTCGGTGGCGACGGCGTCGTTGGAACCGATCACCACAATGATGTCCGGTCCGTCGCCGGGCGCGGTTTTGAGGTCCGGAATGCCGGCAATAAGGCCGTCGGGCTGCGCAAGGATGTACACATCCAGGCCGCCAAGGTGGCCATTCGATGTCTCACCTGCGTGACCGTCCTGCTCCGCTGTCGCCAGCAGGAACCCTCTGAGCGCATCCGGCAGAACCGTTTCCTGCTCCATCCCGACGGCCCTCAACGCAACTACGAATTCATGTGAAAGGGCCTTCTGGGCGGGTAGCGCCAGAAGTAACACGAGACCGAGGGCCGCCAGCCCGGCAATACGCTTTAAACTCAAGGGTGCATTATGCATGATTTTTCCCGTTCGCTTCACAAATTGATGATTTCTTTAAACTTTTCCTTGCCAGACCCGGGGCCCGCGGATTTAATATTGGCGGCAACTATAACAGTCTGCGCTGAAAACAGAAGCGGACAATCTTGACAATTTCGTGTGCTGCTTAGTGGATTTCTCATGCTGTTAATCGCATGCCTCCGTTCCGCTTCTATGCCCGCCAGAAGCTGCAATTCGACCACGATGTCGACATTGCCGGTTCCGGCATGCGCGCGGACTTTTGGCCATTACACCTTTGCGGGCTAATGCCGCTTCTGACCGCCAAAAAGATAGGCAGGTTCGTTTCAAGGTCTGCGTTCCCGAATGAGCGTCCTGAGTACCCGTTTGCAGCGTTGCGGCAGTTCGCTTCTGTGAAAACTCGCTTGAACCATTTGGTCATCAAAAACCAAAAACTTTCCGCCGAAGTTGTTGCGCCATGCCCTATCCGCTCGCCGGGATTCTGATCGGTCCTTTCTCTGCGCCTCCGCGATGAGTTTGCGGCGACTGAGGTTCTGAATGGATCCCATGAAGAATTGATCCGGATTTGATCTAGAACAAAGTTCGCACTCTTGAAACAGCTATCGTCGAGACATCATTCGGAGCAACCAAGGAGTTCGTCATGTCCGATAAAACCAATCATATCCCGGCCGATCAGGAGGCCGCTTTGAGCCATGAGAAGGGTTTCGCTGTACCGGTCAGTCGACGCAATCTGCTGGCAAGCTCTGCCGGCCTGGCGGTCGGCAGCATGCTGGGCGCTTCGTCTGCAGCTGCCCAGTCTGCCGATACGATCGGCAGCCCGCACGCCGGTGCCTTCAGCACCGCCGGCAACCGGATCTACAGTGCCAACCCAACCCACCCAAACATGGCCGATATCAGCCAAAACCCTGCGAATGTGCCACCTCCGATCACCCGGACGGAACCCGCCACTGTTCGGCTGGAATTCGAAACGATCGAGATTGAGGGCCATCTCGACACCAATACCCGCTACCGGTTCTGGACTTTCAATGGCAAGATACCGGGACCTTTCCAGCGGGTCCGGGTCGGCGACACGGTTGAGGTCTATCTGAAGAACAATGAAGAGAGCTGGTTTGCGCACAATATCGATTTGCATGCGGTGACCGGCCCCGGCGGAGGGGCCGCGCTAGGCACGCCCGGGCCGGGTGAAGACTACAGTTTCCGCTTCAAGGCGCTCAACCCCGGTCTTTATGTCTATCACTGTGCGGTTGCGCCGGTGGCGCTCCACATCGCCAACGGCATGTACGGGTTGATCCTCGTGGAACCCGAGGGCGGGCTGCGGCCGGTCGATCGCGAGTACTACGTCATGCAGGGCGAGATCTATACTGAAGAACGGTTCGGAACCACGGGCCTGCTCAACGAAAGCTACGAGAAGCTGATCGACGAGCGGGCCGAGTATCTGGTTTTCAACGGCCATACCGGCGCTCTGACCGAACACTATCCTTTGCAGGCAAAAGTCGGTGAGACGGTGCGCATCTATTTCGGTGTCGGTGGTCCCAATTACATCTCATCGTTCCATGTCATCGGTGAAATCTTCGACAGGGTCTATCTGCACGGGTCCTTGCAAACGCCACCGCTGGAAAACGTTCAGACCATCACCGTTCCGGCCGGCGGTGCTGCAATGGTGGAGTTCAAATGCGATGTGCCAGGGCGCTATGTGCTGGTCGATCACGCGCTGTCCCGCGCCGAACGTGGTCTTGCCGGCTATCTCTACGTGGAAGGTGATGAGAACCCGGACATATTCGCGTCGCTTGACAATGACCCAGCAACGGAAGGTTCGGAAAACTAGCTGTAAGCGCTCAACAGGTTGTCCATTCGGTCCGGATCATGGAATTGGAGTTACCAGACTTTCATGTTTCCCGGAGGGACCGAATGAACATCCATCGAAATGCCCGCCTGACCCTTATTGGGCCAGGCGGAGTTGATACAGTGTGTGATTACAGGCGAATTTACCCAGGCTCAGCCAGACTCAGGCAGCTGGGCGGTAACCGGGAGTGCGTTGACGTGACGCGCCTGGATAAGTTCAGACGCCGATAGTCAGCATCAGATCGGCCCCAAGACTGTAGGGTGGAATATCAAGATTGCGCGGCGCAGGCCCTTTGCGGATGCGGCCGGACCGGTCGTAATGAGAGCCATGGCAGGGGCAGAACCAGCCTCCAAAATCTCCGATGCTGGAGCCGTCCTGGCCCAGGGGCACGCAACCCAGATGGGTGCAAATTCCAATCACGACCAGCCATTCACCGGTCTCATCTGCAGCCCGGTTCTCATCCAGCGCTGGCATATCCTGACTGTTGTTGGGATTTTCGGCAGTCTTGTCGACCGGGTCGACAAGCGCATCAAGCGGCGTTGCCCGTGCCTCTGCGATGGTCTCAGGCGAACGGCGCCAGATGAAAACCGGTTTGCCGGCCCATGTGACAGTGATCCGCGACCCCACAGCCACATCTGTCAGATCGAGGGAAATGACCGACTGGCTTAAAACGTCCGCTGCGGGGTTCATGGAATCGATCAATGGCCAGATGGCAGCACCTGTCGCGACCGCGCCCGTGGCGGCGGTTGCCAAATACAGGAAATCGCGGCGTTCAACCTTGTCCGGTTCGTCTTTTGTCGGGCCTGAATCGGACATTTTGCGCTCCTTCACTTGCTGCGGACCAGTTTTGCGACAGTGTGTTGTATCAATAAGGCGCGAAGACGCCGCAGCCGAACAAGGATTCATTATGAGAGTGGACGCTTTCTGGCAGCATTCGTTACAGTCAAAAACTGCGTCGGTTTCGGCGGATGCGCGCTCGCACTCAGATGGATGACACTTGTAGCCACAGCCAGAGTGAATCACCTACGGCTCACACGTCGTAGACCAGGCGAAATCCGTGATGCGATGTGGAGCTATCGGGCGATGTGCCGCTGCGCGCTGCGATCCGGTAGCGGTAGCAATAGCTTGCGTGGCAGAGAAATGATCCGCCCTTGCTCAGCTTGAAGCCCTGCTTGCCAGCATGTGCCTTTTGCACGGATTTCTTGAGCGACTGCACCTTGAAGGGCTGCGAGGTCCACTCCCAGACGTTTCCCACCATATTGTAAAGGCCGAAGCCGTTCGGCGCGAAGGAGCGGGCCGGCGCTGTGCTGAAAAATCCATCGAGTGTCAGGTTCGTCTTTGGAAACACGCCCTGCCAGATGTTGCAGGGAAAGAAATCCTGATCGTTCGGCTCCTGGTCACCCCAGGGAAAGCGGACATCGCCCAATCCGCCGCGCGCCGCATGTTCCCATTCCGCTTCGGTGGGCAACCGGCCCCCTGCCCAGCTGGCAAAGGCATTTGCGTCATTCCAGGTCACATGCACCACGGGGTGTTCAGGATCACAGGCGTCTTCGCTTCCCGGACCATAAATACATCGCCAACTGGTGTCTTTCAGGGGCTGCCACCAGGGAGCGGCTGCGACGCGGGGGCCATCTGGCGCATCCTTCGGCAGCAACGCTTCAAAAACGAAGGAATCACCGAGTGTTTCGGCTTCTGTCCTGTAGCCGGTATCCTCTACAAATTCGCGAAAGCGCGCATTGGTCACGGCGGTGGCGTCGATGCGGAACGGTTTTATTGATTTTGTCCTTAGCGGAGCCTCACCGTCAATCGGCAGTTCGGGCGAATTGGTCCCAAGGTGGCCTTGCCCGCCGGGAATGTCGACGATCCCGGATCGGGACACTTCAGACGCCGCAGCAAAGGTGACGGGATGCACTGGTGGCTGTGTTCTATAGGTTTTGCGCGGAGGCGCGCCGCAGCAAGGGGAATATTCAGACGGCACTGCGCCACCGCACTCTGTCATCTGATGGCGCTGCAAATGGTTGGTCGTCCGTGTCGAGATCTCGCCGGGCTTCATCATGTCAGCTTGCCGCCCGTTCTTTCAACGCGGTCGCGATATTGTTGATCGCGTTGTTGAGGTGATTGCGCAACGCAGCCGCGGCCGCCTGTCCATCGCGGGCCAGCAATGCGTCGACGATGTCCTGATGTTTGCGCATCTGCATGTCCCGGTTAGCATGCCGCTGCGACGACACAAACCGAGCCCGCCAGAGCCGGGCATTATACTGGTTATGGGTTTCCTGCAGCGGGGGATTGTGAGCTGCGGCAACGATGGCCCGGTGGAAGTCCATATCCAGGCCGAACAACGCCAGCCGGCGACCCGGAGGCAAATACGAGCAACAAAAGGTTCGGGTTTTCAACATTGCCAATTCATTCTCCATTTGCAGCTGGCCCGTCAGGAGTTTGTCGAATCGCAATCGCCTGCAGTCAAGCTTATCTTGCAGACAACCCCAACGGCGGCCGAATTTGCTGCGTGCCGCTGGTTTCTATTGTGCTTTATTGCGCAACGACCGTGCTGTTGCTGCAGGTGCACCCTCCGACGAAACCGGGTTGATCGAGGTCAATGCACCACAGACAGAAACCTTGTTTTGTCATCCTAAAGCTGTAGCATTGCTGGGGCAAATTCATATGAGGCAACGATGCGGTTTCTTGCAATTATTTTTGTGGCACTCACGGCGAGTACGCCGGGCGCAGCCGAATCTCTGACTTTGGTACCCAGCACCATCGTGGAATGGAAAGCAGTCTATGGTCAGGTCGAAGCCCGCAACCGGGTGCCGGCACGGGTGCGCATCGGCGGGACTGTTACCCAACTTGATGTCACCGAAGGCGACAGAGTTGAAGCCGGCGGGCGCATCGCAATGGTCGAGGACGACAAGCTCGTCTTTCAACTGGCTTCGATCGATGCGCAGATCTCGGCGTTGTCTGCGCAGATCGAAACCGCACGTGCCGACCTTGAACGTGGCCAGCAGCTTAAAGAGCGCGGTGTCATTACCACCCAACGGCTTGATCAGTTGCAGACCGCCGTCGATGTTCTGGAAGGCCAGGAGCGCAGTCTGCAGTCAGAGCGGCTGGTGAACGAACGGCTTATTGTGGAAGGTGCAATTCTGGCTCCCGAGGCGGGCATGGTTCTGTCGGTACCGATCTCGCGCGGGTCAGTCGTAGCACCAGGCGAAGCTGCGGCGGTGATTGGTGGCGGTGGTGTCTTTCTGCGCCTAGCAGTGCCCGAACGTCATGCCGGAGCTCTGGCGGAGGGTGATGAAATCGAACTGGGTGCTGGCAGTTCCGGGTTGGCCAGCGAACGCCGCACCGGGCGGCTGGTGAAACTTTACCCGCAGATCGAAGACGGCCGTGTGCAGGCGGATGTCGAAGTCGACGGTCTGGATAGCCGTTTTGTCGGCCAACGTCTGCCTGTGCTTCTGCCGGTTGGCAAGCGGCTGGCCATTCTGGTCCCCGCAAATGCACTCAGCCGCCAGGGCGGGCTTGATTTTGTCACCGTGGAAAGCAGCCAGGGTGGTACGCGGCGCCGAGCGGTGGTTCCCGGCGGCTCGGTCAACCGGGACGGCATCGTCTGGCGCGAAATCCTGAGCGGCCTGTCCGCCGGTGATGTGGTGGTGACAGAGGATGAGTGACTCTAATGGTGAACCGGGTGGCGCGCTAGGCATTGCCGGACGTCTGACCCGGGCCTTTATCGCTTCCCCGCTCACGCCACTGTTGCTGCTGGCATCGCTGGCCATGGGATTGATTGCTCTTGCCGCACTGCCGCGCGAGGAAGAGCCTCAAATTTCGGTTCCGCTGGTTGATATCCTGGTCCGCGCCGATGGGCTGAAAGCCGTTGATGCAGTGAAATTGATCACGGAGCCGCTGGAAGCCATCATCATGGGGCTTGATCAGGTCGAGCATGTCTATTCCCAAACCCGCGACGATCAGGTGATGGTAACTGCTCGCTTTCTGGTCGGAGTATCTGCGGATACTGCAATTCTGCGGGTGCGCGACAAAATTCTGGCCAATCTCGACCGGATCCCGGTTGGAATTCCCGAACCGCTGGTGGTGGGACGGGGGATCGATGACGTGGCCATCGTCACTTTGACCTTCTCACCTGCCGAGGGGCAGGAAGAGGTGACGGCCGCTGATCTGACACGGGTCGTGCGCGAGGTCGAGGTCGAGCTAGCCAGGACTGACGAGATCGGATTGACCTATCTGGTCGGAGCCACCGATGAAGCCTTGCGCATTGCCCCCGATCCGGAACGGTTGGCGCTATACGGGGTGACGTTACAACAGCTGGCAGCAAAGGTTTCGGGCGCCAACAGTGCTTCGCCCGCCGGATTGCAGCGCGATGCCGGCGAACAGATCGGTCTGATCATCGGCAAGACACTGTCGACCCCTGACGAGATCGGCAATCTGGAGTTGACCACACGGGATGGGCGTACCGTGTATGTCCGCGACGTTGCCGATGTCGCCTTCGTCGCTGATCTTGATGAACAACATGTCGCCACCCTGACGCGTGATGCCAGTGGCGAAGTCATCCGCCGTCCCGCTGTAACGCTGGCTCTTGCCAAGCGCGCAGGTGCCAATGCAGTGACGGTCGCCGATAACATCCTGGAGCGGGTCGAGGCGATGGAAGGCCGGGTCATCCCCGACAGTCTGGACGTCGAGATCACACGTAATTATGGCGAGACCGCGAATGAAAAGGCCAATGAGTTGCTGTTTCATCTTAGTCTTGCGACCGTGTCGATCGTGGCGCTGGCGCTGCTCGCAATCGGCTGGCGCGAGGCAATCGTCGTAGCTGTCGTAATTCCGGTCACAATCCTTCTGACACTGTTTGCCTCCTGGATCATGGGTTACACGCTGAACCGCGTCTCGCTGTTCGCACTGATCTTCTCAATCGGCATTCTGGTGGATGATGCGATTGTGATAATTGAAAACATCGCGCGCCACTGGGCCGGGAGACGTGCCGGGCAAACGACGCTTTCTGCGGCCATCTCAGCTGTCGCAGAGGTCGGCAATCCAACCATCGTGGCGACATTGACAGTCGTGGTGGCGCTGTTGCCGATGCTCTTCGTCTCCGGGCTCATGGGCCCCTATATGAGCCCGATCCCGGCCAATGCCTCGGCCGCGATGATCTTTTCATTCTTTGTCGCCGTGATGATCACACCATGGTTGATGCTGAAAATCGCCGGACCGGCGGAGACTGCCCGCCACGCTGGCGAGGACAGCCATCCCGGTGGCCGGCTGGGCCGGTTTTATGCTGCCATTGCCCGGCCGCTGTTGCGCAGCAAATGGCGCAGCGCGCTGTTTCTGCTGATCGTTGCGGTTCTGTCATTCGGATCGCTGGGCGCGCTCTTCACCCGCGATGTGACGGTGAAGCTGCTACCGTTTGACAACAAATCCGAATTGGCCATCGTGATCGACCTGCCTGAGGGCTCTACGGTCGAGGCCACCGATGCGGTGGTACAGGACGCCGCGCGTCTGGCGCTGGCACTGCCCGAAATCCTGTCGGCGCAGACCCATGCCGGTACTGCCGCAGCGTTCAACTTCAATGGCCTGGTGCGCCACTACTTTCTGCGCCAGAGCCCGGAACTGGGCGAGGTGCAGCTGAACCTTGTGGCAAAAGGAGAGCGTGAGCGGCCCAGTCACGCCATCGCGCTGGATTTGCGCGAGCGATTGAAGGTGCTTGAGGTTCCTGTCGGCACTGTTCTGAAGGTGGTCGAACCGCCGCCCGGCCCGCCGGTTCTTTCTACGCTTCTGGCCGAGATTTACGGACCTGACGCGGAGACCCGCAGGGCCGTCGCGGGCAAAGTGCGCGACGCCTTTGAAGCGGTCCCCTATATCGTCGATGTCGACGACAGTTCCGGCGAACCTGCCCGGCGGCTGCGGGCTGAGCTTCTGGCCGGCGATATGGATTTCTTCAAGGTTCAGGAACGTGATGCGCTCGACACATTGCGGCTTTTGACCGGCTCCACCACTGTGGGTTATTCGCACCGCGGCGAAGGCCGCCGCCCGATCCCGATTGTCATTGCCCGCGCCAGGGCTGATCAGGTCATGGACGAACGTGCGCTGTCCACCCCGGTACCGGCCAATGCGGTGCCTGGCGGGCGCGGAATTGTCGAGTTGGGCGATGTGGTCAAACTTACTGAAGAACGCGCCTCATATCCGATGTTCCGGCACAATGGCTATGATGCCGTGATGGTAACCGGCGAACTGGCCGGCGATTTCGAGGCCCCGCTTTATGGAATGCTGGCGGTCGCCGACCAGCTTGACGCCACGGCATGGGGGGATCTTGAGCAACCGGAAATCCGGTTGAACGGCCAGCCTGACAACACAGACACGCCGGTGTTGCTGTGGGATGGCGAATGGGAGGTGACCTGGGTCACATTCCGCGATATGGGCGCAGCATTTGCCGTAGCGCTGCTCGGCATATATGTGCTGGTCGTGGCGCAGTTCGGCTCTTTCCGGCTGCCGCTGGTCATCCTGACGCCGGTCCCGCTGACCTTTCTCGGCATCATCGGCGGTCACTGGCTGTTCAATGCGCCATTTTCGGCGACGTCGATGATCGGCTTTATCGCGCTGGCCGGGATCATCGTGCGCAACTCAATTCTTCTGGTGGATTTCATCCGCCATGCCGACCCTGACGGGCGCGTCGATCTTGACATTCTGATCATGGCCGGGGCGACACGCTTCAAGCCGATCCTGCTGACTGCGATTGCGGCGATGATCGGTGCTGCTGTGATCCTGGTTGACCCGATCTTCCAGGGGCTCGCCATATCGCTTCTGTTCGGGCTGCTGTCCTCGACTGCCCTTACCGTGCTGGTGATTCCGGCGATATACCGGCTGTTCAAAACGTAAGTGTTGGCGCGGCCGGATGGCCGGATCAGGATCGGCCTCAGCCTTACTTCAATCCGTAGTCGGAAAATGCCTGCAGAGCCTCTTCGATTTCTGCAGCGCTCAGAATCGCGGGCGTTCCAAGCAGTTGGGCCAGCGTATAACTCTTCGCCAGCGCTTCCAGCTCTCCAAGGCGCCAGAGACCACGTGCCAGGGTTTCGCCCAGAACCAGAGCGCCATGATTGGCCATCAGGCATCCATGCCGCTCTGCGGTTGCATGAAGTACATTTTCAGCCAGTGTTTTGCTGCCAAAGATCGCATAATCGGCAACACGCAGACTGTCACCGCCGAAAGCGGCAATCATGTAGTGACAGGCCGGGATCGGTTTGCGGATCATGGCAAGTGCTGTTGCATAGGCCGGATGGGCGTGAACCACAAAGGCCATTTCATCATGATTCTGCAACAGGGCCTTGTGAAACCGCCATTCACTGGAAGGCCTCAGCGCCGCCGGAGATTCGCTGCCAAATGGATCATCCAGACCGCCTGTCAGCGGCAGCGACAGCAGCATATCCGGGGTCAGAACCTCATAAGCGATCCCGGATGGCGTGATCAGCATGCGGTCGGCGCAGCGTGCTGAAATATTCCCTGAGGTTCCCTGATTGAGGCCAAGTTGATTCATCGACAGACAGGCGTCGATTATGGACTGGCGCAATTGCTGCGTGTCGGTCTGATCAGGGTTCATGCGTCTGCCTCCAGCAGGTGTCGGGCAGTGGCGCTGCAAACCGCCAGATGAGTAACAAAGCCGCCATTCAGCGCTGCCAGCACAGCGTCAGCACGGTCCAGGCCGGCGCTGGCAAGCAGTGCCATGTCCTTGCCTTGCATCTGTTCAAGCAAAACTCCCAGCATCCGATCCTCGTTTTCTGTTGGCATATGTCTGCCACAGCTGTCGATCAAACGTCCGCAGATCACACCAGCTGCGCCTTTTGCGACATAGGTTTGAAGGGCGGCAGCGCTCAAAATTCCGGTCTGGACGATGTGACTGTCCGCATGGCAGGTGCCGCAGGCAAACAGCACCTTGTTGCAGGCAGCAACTGCCTGCAACTGTTCTGCAATGACAGGTTCTGATCTGAGCCGTGCGGCTAAATCGGCGTCGGACACCAACAGCGGCACATGTAGATTGATGCAATGGGCGCCAAAGCGCTGCGCCAGAGTGGCCGAGCAGGTTTCAGCGGCAAAACCCATGGAAGCCGGGCGCGAGCCGACAAGTTGCACGACCGTCAGATCTTCGAGAATCTGCGGCGCTGCAGCTTCGGCGACGCGAAAAATCGTCTCCCCCCAGGCCACGCCCAGCCGGTCGCCGGGCGCCAGCAATTGCGGCAGCCAGTCTGCGGTCATCCGGGCCACCCGCTCGGCGGTGCGCTGGCCTGCCGCCGGCACGACGCTGGCATCTTTCAGCCCGAATTTGACGACAAGCGCCCTGGCCTGCTGGTGGCTGCGAAAAATATCCGGGTCAAGACTGATGCGGACATAATCGCGGCGGCGCGCCTCGGCGAGATAATTCACCACCGACGCCCGCGACAGCCCAAGCTTGTCTGCAATCTGGTTCTGGTTAAGGCCCTCATGGTAGTAGCACCATGTTGCATCCAGAATGGCCTCCTCCTGCCGCTCGGCGCGCAACTCGGCCGCGCCCCGCGATTTGATCTCAGGCGCGTCTTCCACCGCTGTGCTGAGTTGGCTCGTCAAGCGATCTTCTCTATTTTGCTGAGGTCGGGGAACATGGCCGCAAGCGCCTCTGGCGTCGCCTCGCACACGCCGCGTTCCGTGATCAGACCTGTCACCAGCCGGTTGGGTGTAACGTCAAACGCCGGATTTCCACAGGGACTGCCGTTCGACGCAACCTGCACACTTCCAATTGTACCATCCGCCAGAGCGCCCTGAATATGGCTGACTTCCATCGGATCGCGTTCTTCGATCGGGACCTCGGCGAGGCCGTCGTCAATTGTCCAGTCGATGGTCGGTGACGGCAGCGCCACATAGAACGGCACGCCATTGTCACGGGCCGCCAGCGCCTTCAGATAGGTTCCGATCTTGTTGCAGACATCGCCGCGCCGGGTCGTGCGGTCAGTGCCGACAATGACCATATCGACCATGCCGTGCTGCATCAGGTGGCCGCCGGCATTGTCAACAATATAGGTGTGCGGGATGCCATGGCTGCCCAATTCCCAGGAGGTCAGCGCGCCCTGGTTACGGGGCCGCGTTTCATCAACCCAGACATGGATCGGAATGCCGGCATCATGAGCCTCATACATGGGACTGGTCGCTGTGCCCCAGTCGACTGTCGCGAGCCAGCCGGCATTACAGTGGGTCAGCAGGCGCACCGGCTCGCCCGCTGGCTTGCGCGCGGCAATCTCGCGGATCAGCGCAAGCCCGTTTTGCCCGATGCTGCGGTTGATCCCGACATCTTCATCAGCGATCTCGTGAGCCAGTTTCAGTGCCGCATCAGCGCGATTCGCTTCAGCCAAAGGGCGCAGTGCATCGCGACACCTGTTGAGAGCCCAGCGCAGGTTGATCGCGGTTGGCCTTGTCTTGTTGAGAGACTCCCAAGCCGCATCCATATGCTGATCCGAAGCGTCAAGCCGCATGGCAAGCGCCATGCCATAGGCCGCTGTCGCGCCGATCAGCGGAGCGCCCCGGACGCGCATTTGAACAATTGCGTCGGCAAAGTCCTGCAGCGTTGCAACCGCCTGAATGCGAAAGTCATGGGGCAGCCAGCGCTGATCGATGATTTCCAGCACGTCTTTTTCGTGGTTCCACCACAAAGACCGGTAATGTGTGCCATCTACTTTCACAGGATTGTCTCCTTATCGTATTTCCGCGCCAGAGCTATCAGCGCTGCCGTGTCGGCTATGCGGCCGGATTGCAGGATCAGCTCGGCTCCCATCATCAGATTACGCGCTTCCAGCTGCGCCCGGACCGCCGTGTCCTCGATCCGTTCAAAATCGGCGTTATGCGCCAGCGACAGTACACGGCGGTGCATCTCAATGCCGCAAAAACGCAACGCATCGTGCCAGATATCGGCCAGAACAGCCTTGCAGGCCGGTTCAGAGGAATGGCCCTGATCCTCGAACAGACAGGCTGGATAAAGCATGCCGGTCCGCTCGGTTTTCCAAAGCTGCTCGAATTCGGTGGTGAAAGCGTCAAAGGTCTCGACAATGACCGACAGGATCCAGTCCTGATAGGGCTCCAGTTCCTTGGCCTGGCGGTGCCCCGGTTGACTGAAATAGGCCATCAGATAATTGGCTGTCAGCATGCCAATATCAAACCCCATGGGTCCGTATTGGGCGAATTCCGGGTCAATCATGCGGCTTTCCCGATCCGTCGACATGATCGAGCCGGAGTGCAGATCGCCATGCAGCAGGGTTTCGGTGTTGGAGGCAAACCGCATCAACATCGACTGGACGCGTCGCTTCAGCTCAACGTTGGAGCGCAATTTGTCGACAACCGGATCAAGACCAGCAGTGTGATGGTTCATCTCGGCATCAAAATAGGGATCTGTAAAGATCAGCGCTTCGGTGATTGCCGGAACCTCGACATTTCCCGCAAAGATCGCCACATCGGCTTTCTTGTCGCTGCTTTTCATCGACAGCTCCGAGCCCCTGAAAGCGGTCCGGGCGCTGTAGCGGCCCATGGTTGCGGCGAGGCCGACAACTTTTTCGCCGCGGATGAATTTCTCGCGCAGGATGGTGTGGGGCTGCAGATACTCCATAACGATCAGCGCCTGATCGCGATCAAAATAATAGATCTGCGGTACCGATCCCGGATCACGCTGATTTTGCCGGGTCAGGGCTTCGTGTTCGTAAAAAGCGCGGGACAGCGGCAACGGCCAGCTGTCCCCGACCAGCCTGACATAGGGCAATGCCTGCTTGACGATGACGGTTCCATGCCGGCTTTCGACAACGAACACCAGATTCAGATTTCCGTCACCGACCTCTTTGATGGTCCAGGCAGCCGGATCCGCGCCGATCCGTCTGGTGATCGCCTCGATATTGCTCAGCCGCGCGCCAAGTGAATCGACGCTGAGCGCCAGATAACCGGAATTTTGACTCATGAAGGACTCCCCCTGACCAGATGGTGAGCCGTCAACACCCACTTTGGGCAGAGTTTCCGTGAAATGCTTCAAATGTCAATAGGTTTGACAAGTATATAGTGACGTGGAGCAACGCCACTATCTGATAGACTTTTGGCCGCAATCAGATTTTGCGCGACATCAACCGCTGGCGCGCGCCGCCCAGACAAGACCGCGTCTGATGATTTCCGTGACCTGGGGCACTTTCAGATCTTCAAGCGTATGGCCGATGGAACAATAGAATACGCGCCCCTGATCCCATCTCCGCTTCCACACCACCGGAATGACGGTTCCTTCGATCCACCACAGATGTTCGCCGGAAAAGGTCGTCGTTGCCAGAACTTCGTTCGAAGGGTCAACCAGCATGTAATATTGTTCCGAGTTCATGCGAAAACTCTTGATGCCCTGGACAATTGGATCGCCGGGCCGCGTAATCGTCACATCGTAATCAACAAAATCCTGTGAAGGCACCGGATTATCCGGCCAGCCTGGCGGGTGGGCGACGAACTGACCGCCGATCAGAAAATGATAGGTTGGCCGGTCGCGAAACGCATCGCCCATATGACCATGCCATCCGCCAATACCGCATCCTTCGGCAATCAGTTTGAGCAGGCCGTCCTCCTCGGCTTTCGTCATATTGCCGAATTCTGCCTGATGCGATGAGCGGGCACTCGACCAGACCGGTACGATGAGATCGACATCGGTCAATTTCTCAGGCTCGGCCAAGGGCGCAAAACTGTCATGGATATCCACTGCAAATCCTTCGGCCTGCAAAATATCCCGGCACCACTCGCCAAACTCCGTTGGAGAATGGCCCTCCCAGCCGCCGACAAACAGGATCGCTTTCATCGTGTTTTACCCTTCATGAAATTGAAAATCGAAGCCATATCCCGGCTGCCGAAATTGGCAGCGATTGCAGAGCGAAGCACCTGCAGCGTGACTTCCGTCTGCGGCATTGCGACGCCATTTTTCTGCGCCAGATCGAGTGCAAAACCGACATCCTTGGCGGCAAGATCGACCGTAAAGGTGACCTCGTGTGCGGCTTCATCCAGATAGACCGGCCGGCGGTAAGACAGCATGGGCGCTGCCGCAACCGAATTTTCGATCACATCGAAGGCCAGCGCATCGTCAATGCCAGACGCGGAAGCCAGAGTCAGCGCTTCGGAAACCGTTTGGTTTAGGCCGTGGATCAGCATGTTGACGGCAAGCTTCATCACTGCGCCATCGCCGCGCTTTCCAAGCCAGACGGTGTGACGCCCGATGGCATCGAAAACAGGTGCAAGCACAGCAAAATCGGCCTGTTTGCCGCCCGCCATAATCAGCAATTTGGCATCCTGCGCAGCTTCGGTCGCGCCGGATACCGGCGCGTCACAAAACGCCTTTCCGGCTGCATCCGCGGCCTGTCCGATCTTTGCAATGAGCGCGGGGCTCATGGTTCCCATTTCGACCAGGGTGGTTGCGCCCGTTGCGGATATAAGTCCATCAGGGCCAAGATAAACCTGTTCAGCTGCCTCATCATTTGCCAGCATCGAGACCACAATATCGACAGCGCCTGCCAGCTCAGTCGGATTGGCGGCGCGCTGGCCAAGACCTTGCGCGACAAAGGCTTCGGCAGGCTCCGGACTGCGGTTCCAGACGGTGACGGACATGCCCGCATTGGCACAATTGGCCGCCATCCGGCGGCCCATGCGACCCAGACCAGCAAAGCCCAATTTCATCTCAGGCCGCCTTTTCGCCATTGTCGGCAATTCCGGAAATCGCCTGCACAAGGCTGTCCTCGGTGACTTCTGCGGCGGTAAATTCGCGCATGATGCGGCCGTGATACATGGCGATAATCCGGTCGGAGACATGCAGCACTTCTGGCATTTCCGATGAAATCACGATGACCGCATATCCCTGTTTCGCCAGATCGCGCACCAGATTGTGGATCTCAGATTTCGAGCCGACATCAATGCCGCGCGTCGGCTCGTCGACGATCAGCACCTTGGGATGCATTGACAGCCATTTGCCGATGACGATCTTCTGCTGATTGCCGCCGGACAGGTTTCCGACTGTCTGACGCCAGTTCGGTGTCTTGATTTCCAGCTTGTCGCGATAGCGGTCGAAAATCGCCAATTCCGCGCCGTCCGAGACAAAGGGTCCTGCAGTCAGGTCATCCACCTGGGGCAAGGTGATGTTGTCCCGGCAATTCATGCCAAGCACGAGGCCCTGCTCCTTGCGGTTTTCCGGCACCAGGGAGATGCCATGCTCGATCGCGGCTACCGGTGAATGGATTTTGACTTGTTTGCCGGTGAGATGAATTGTGCCGCCTGTTGGAGCGCGCAGGCCAAACAGGGTTTCGGCAATCTCCGTGCGTCCGGCGCCAACGAGACCATAAAAACCGACGACCTCGCCACTATGCACCTTGAAGCTGACATCGTCATACAGCGATCCGCAGGACAGATTTTTGACTTCCAGCGCCACATCGCCGAATTTGATATGACCCGTGTTCCGGGACAAATCGAGGCTGCGGCCGATCATCAGTTGCGTTATCTCGTCCTCATTGGTCTCGCTGGTCTTCAGGGTGCCGCGATAGGTGCCGTCACGAAGCACACTTATCCTGTCGGAGACAGTGAAAATCTCTTCCATCCGGTGTGAGATGTAGACAATACCGACGCCGCGCGCCTTCAGATCGTAAATGATATCGAACAGCACCACCTTTTCCGCGTCGGTCAATGACGCGGTCGGCTCGTCGAAAACCACCGCCTTGGCGTCAACGGTCAGAGCACGTGCGATTTCCACCATCTGCTTGTTGGCAATCGACAGATCGCCCACGGTGACTTCGGGACCGAACCCGCAATTCAGCCGTTTCAGGATCGCCCCAGCGTCAGCCATCAGTTTCGCTCGGTCAACGATGCCGAAACGCTTGCGCGGCAACTCGCCCAGATAGATGTTTTCAGCCGCCGACATCTCTTCTGCCAGGCTGAGCTCCTGATGTATAAGCACGATGCCCTGCGCCTTGGCTTCCAATGGCGTGCGCATTGTCACCTGACGGTTTTCGATAAATATCCGGCCTTCATCAGGCTGATGCATCCCGGCAAGCACTTTCATCAGGGTTGACTTGCCTGCACCATTTTCGCCCAACAGGGCATGAACTTCACCTGGCATGACCTCAAAGCTGACATCATCCAGCGCCCGCACGCCGGGGAAGGTTTTGACAATGCCTTCAAGACGAAGTGCCGCTACCTGAGTGTTCATGTCCGTAGTTCCTCCCTGCCCTTGAGGTTCAACTGGCGATCCAGGATCAGAACTGCGATCAGGATCAAGCCGATGACGAGGTTCACGGTTTCGGTGTCGGCGCCAATATGGCCGAGCCCCTTGCGCAACAACTGGATGGCAATGACGCCACCAAATGTGTTGATGATCGAACCGCTGCCGCCGGTCAGCTTGGTGCCGCCAAGCACGACGGCTGTAATCGCCCATAATTCATACAGCTCGCCATCATTCGGGTTGACCGAACCGCTGGCGGAATAGAAGACAACGCTCGACAAGGCAGTGAGAAACCCTATCAGGATGAAATTGATCAGCATATGCGGGCCGACGCGGATACCCGCATTGACGGCAGCCTCGCGGTTGTCACCAACCGCATAGGCATTTCGGCCGTGGACAGTTCGCGTCATCATGAGCCAGATAATCAGCGTCACGACAATGAGTACGATTGCCGGAAATTCAAGGCCGAACAGGCTGGTTTCAGCCATATCGACAAGCGTCCAGTTGAGTTGGAAGGTCGGCTGTTCGCCATTATACATGAAAATCAGGCCGCGATAGCCCAGCATGGCGCCGAGCGTGACGATGAAGGCATCGACACCGGTTTTCCAGACGATCAGACCATTGATCGCACCCAGTGCCATACCGGTGATCAAGGCCAGGCCCCAGGCAATCGGGATGACCCACACTTCGCCGAGCGCGGCGAACACCGGCCAGGTCTGCGAATCCAGCATGACAACAGCGCAGAGAGCAAAGATCGCGCCCACCGACAAATCGATATTACCGTTGATCATGATTACCGTCATGCCCAGCGCGATGATACCGATGGGTGCCGACTGCTTGAGCAGCAGCAGCATGTTGTCGATATCCATGAACTGGGTCTCGGAAAGCGACAGGAAACTGCCGGCCACTGAAAAGAAGATCAGTTCCAGAATGATGAAGCCCCAGATGGCTCCGCGCTTGAAAAGCTTTTTGCGGTTTGAGTTGATCATCTTCGCCCCCTAAGCGATCGGCGACAGCAGGCGGCCACGCTTTGCAGCAATGTCCAGCCAGACGGCGAGAATGATGATGAACCAGGTGACAACATACTGAACGTAGAATTCCAGGCCGACCAGCAGCAGACCGTTCTGGATAAAGCCGAGGATCAGCACACCAATCACGGTTTTGAACACGGTTCCGGAGCCGCCAAGCAATGATGCGCCACCCAGAATGATTGCCGCCAGCACTTCCAGTTCGAGTCCCTGCCCGACCGTGTTCTGGCTGCCCATCGACCGGCTCGCCTGAAGCAGCCCGGCAGTTGCTACGCAGAACGAGGAAATAAGGTAAGTCATGAACACAACACGGGCACGGCGAATACCGGAGAATGTTGCTGCGACACCATTGCCGCCAACAGCATAAACCTTGCGCCCGAACGGTGTTTTCGCCAGCAGCAAAGTCAGAACGAGTGCCAGAGAGATGAATATCACGATGGGAATTGGCACACCCAGAACCGATCCCTGGCCAACAGCGCTGAACCAGGTGTTCTCCTTGTCGGCAATATCCATATTCTTGCCACCGCTATAAGTCAGGGTCAGACCGTGAATGGCCGATAACATGCCAAGCGTGACAATCAGGGAATTGAGCTTCAGGTACCCGACCAGAAAACCAATCAGCGCACCGAGTGCCATGGTCATGGCAAACATCACGGGAATGGCAAGTTCCGGCCCGATCTTGTCGTGCAAATCCAGCACGACAATGGTCGAAAACGACATCATCGAGCCGACCGACAGATCAAGGTTGCCGCTGATCACAACAAAGGTCACGCCGAGGGCCATGACCCCCACTATCGCCGAAGACCGGACCACACCCATGACATTGTCAAGTGCCAGAAAACGGTCGTTCAACAAGGCAAAGCCAATCATGAAGATCACGAATGCCACCAGGATGCCCTGCCGGGCCAAGAAGGTCCCGATTGTCTTCAGCCGTTCATCCGCCATTATCTGTTTCCTCCCCGTGACAAAGCGTAAGTTGATTCTCAGACCAGAGTCATGCCCCCGTCGATCATCACAATTTGCCCTGTCATGTAATCACTGTCCTTCGACGCCAGGAACGTTGTTGTTCCGGTGATGTCGGCCGGAGTGGCAACCCGGCCGCGCAGGATTTCCGAGGAAAATTCCTGCATCGCCTGGCCTTCACGCTGCGAAGCGCCAATTGCCATCAGATCCCGGTCAAGTTGCCGCCACATCTCGGTGGCAACGACGCCGGGGCCAAAGCCCGTGACGGTGATATTGTGATTGCGTAAAGCCCGCGCGCCGGATTGTGTCAATGACACCACAGCCCACTTGGAGGCGCAATAGGGTGCCACATTGTCGAAACCCTGGCGGCTGGCAATGGAGGCGGTATTGATAATCTTGCCGCCGGCGCCCTGTTCAATCATCTGGCGCGCTGCCTCCTGCATGCCGATCAGCACGCCCAGCCCGTTGACATCCATGATTGAGCGCCAGTTTTCCTCTGTGACATCAAGAAAATTCAAGGGTTTGTTGATGCCGGCATTGTTGAATTTCACGTCGAGCTTGCCGAAAACATCAACCGCCTTGGCGATCATGTCGCGCACCTGACCGCGTTTTGTGACATCGACGCCGGCAAAGGTCACTTTTCCGCCATTGCGTGCGGCGCGCACCTGATTGGCAGTGCTGACATCTTGCGCCATGTCGGCATTGATGTCGGCAAAGCAGACATCTGCACCTTCATCCAGCAAGGCTTCACCAATGGCTCGGCCGATCCCCTGAGCAGCACCTGTCACAATACATGACCGGCCCGTCAGGCGCTTATTCGAAACGCCAGTCATATATCTCTCTCCCGATTTGCAGGAAAACGGGCACGGGGCAGACGCCCCGCACCCACAGGGAGGATCCTCAGAATACCGGTTTGGTAAACTCGGTCATGTTGTCCTGAGTGATCTTTGGCGTATCGAAATAGTTGAGGAAGGGAATCTCGTCACCATTCAGCACATCAATCGCAGTCTTCAACGCAGCTTTCGCATCATCAACCGGAGACTGATAGATCGAGCCCCAATATTCGCCGCGTTCCATGGCCTCATAGCCGACAGCGAAGTTGGTAGCGCCAACAAAGATGATGTCACCGACGCGGCCGGCTGCCTTGGCAGCGTTGAGTGCGCCAACGCCCATATTGTCATCGCCGGAATAAACACCGTCAATGTCGTCATATTTGACGAGGAACGCTTCCATGACCTTCTGGGACTTTTCACGGTTCCAGTCACCGGGCTGGGTTTCGACCAGCGTCACATTCGGACACACTTCCGGCAGGCGGTCTTCAAAGCCCTTGGCCCGCTCGATCGCGGTGGTATAGCCCGGCTGGCCCGAAATTTGAAGGATTTTGGCTTCGTTTTCAGTACCCATTTCCTTGAATTTGTCACACATGATTTCCGCCGAGCGGGAACCCTGGGTGATGTTGTCCGGACCGGAGAACGAGCGAACAAAGGAAAAGCCCTCTTCGGCAATGTTCGAGTTCGTCACAATCACCGGAATGCCGGCCTGTTTGGCTTTGCGGACTGCCGGAATGACGGCCTTGCCGTTAGTCGGCCAGATGATAATTGCATCAACTTTCTGCTGGATCAGATCTTCCATCTGCGCGATCTGCCGTGCGACGTCGCCGCCAGCATCCAGCACGACGGCCTCAACATCAGGGTTCGCTTCCGCAGCTTCAATAAAAGCCTTTTCATAAGTGGTCTGGTAGCTGTCCACGCCGACATTGTTCTGCGTGATGCCAATTGTCATTTTTTGCGCGGCGGCACTACCGGCTATCATAATAGCTGTGATGGCTGTGGCGCTGGCAAGAATGGTGCGGATTTTCATTTCAATCTCCTCCCGAAACTTTGCTTCGGATTTACTGTGACGTCTTTTGTAACATCCCGGCTTTGTAACTTCCCGGGAACTCCCATGCCGGGTAACCGCCGCCCGTTTGTTCGAAACGGCGCGCTACTACAGTGCAAAACATCCGGCACCCGCCTCAGTCCAAATTCTATCCATTTTGATATTTTTTCTATCCAATATGGATATTTTGTCCGTATGCTCAGATCAACAACTTGAACACTCTGAGAGGACTGCGCCATGAATGCGCGAAAAAAACAAGCCCGGGATCTCCTTGTGAGGTCTGCGGGACAACGTTCCCACATCAAAGGGTACGGAAACATGGGAGGAGCAAGCGCCAAGGCGATTTCCTTATCGCCTCAGGACAAAAACGAGATTCTCAGGATGATTACATTTCTGGAGAGTTTCGCCGATGAGCTTGAGGACGTGATCGATATTCTGGCGCCCAATCCATATTTGCTCATGTCCATTCATCTCATCCGCAGTCATCTGGAAGCCAAGTCGGTCACCCCAACATCGCTGATCGCAGCATCCGGCGTGCCCTACGCTACTGCTTCGCGGCGCATGACTGACATGGTTGACGAAGGACTGATTGACCGCAGGCCACGGACACGTTCGGGGAGGACTTTTTCTCTGCATCCAAGCGAAAAGCTGCTGGATTCGTGGATGCAATTGACCGGCAGACTGAAACGCCTTGCAGAGGTCAGTTTCGGCCCGAAAGGCAACTCGACCGAAACACAGGATTACTATTTTGGCGGCTCCTATATGGCTGCGCAGACAATTCCGCCACCTCAAGTGCTGGCGCAACCATTAAAGCTGCCCGGTGGGGTCCGTGTCCTCGTGCATGGCGATCCGACCTTCATGGTGATGGATGCGCTGAAGCGCCAATTTGAGCAGGTTGTGGGAACCGAAATCCATCAGCGTGCCTTTTCGATCGACCGGTTGCGGGAAGAAGCCCTAAAGAATGGCGAACGCAAATCCAGCCGTTATGACATTGTGGCAGTCGACCTGCCATGGATCGGCGAGTTCGTTGAAAAAGGCATTCTGATGCCACTTGACGAGGTGCTGGATATTGCGCGGCTTGATCCTGCCGACTTCCATACCGCGGGCTGGCAGGCTGCACATTGGGGCGGTCGCGCCTACGGTGTTCCGGCGCAAACCACTCCTGAATTGCTGTTTTACCGCAAAGATCTGTTTGCCAAAGCCGGACTGGAGCCACCGCGCTCCACTGCCGATGTCATTGCCGCCGCTAAGGCCTTCCACGATCCGCTTCACGGCAAATACGGCGTCGCCTGGAACGCAGCGCGCGGAACGGCGCTCGGCCACACATTCCTCATGGCGCTTGCCGATTTTGGTCAGCCGGTGATCGATCTGAATCGAAAAATCGGTGCCTTCGACACAGATAATCTGAATTCCAGACCCTATCGCGCAACGATTGATACCCAAACAGGTCTTGCGGCCGCCGAATATTTAATGGAACTGCTGAAATATTCCCCGCCCTATGTCCTGTCGATGTCCTGGTATGAGCGTGTTCGCCCCTATGCAGCCGGAGAAATCGCTATGGCTTACGGCTATACGCTTCTGGCTCCTTATTTTGAGTTGGATGCCTCGTCACCGGCTGCCGGAAACACCGGCTATCTGCCGCATCCCAGTGGTCCGGGGGCGGCAACGGTCGCCCCGGTCGGCGGCTATGTGATGGGCATCCCGGCAAACCTGCCGCGGGAGCGTATCGCGGCGGCGGCCGAAGCGCTGATCGTATTCACATCGGCCGAGGCGCAGAAACTCTTCATCCAGAATGGCAGCCGGACCAATCCGCGATATTCGGTCGCATCGGACCCGGAGGTGCGCCGCTCATCGCCAATTTTCGAAGCCGTGGACGGCATGTCCTGGCGCGACGAATTGCAGTTCTGGCCGCGCCCGCCCGTGCCTGAAATCAGCGACATCATTCAAATCTGCGGCGAAGAACTTCACGACATGTTGCGCGGCCTTATCACGCCGAAAGAGGCGCTGCAGCAGGCACAGAAGCGGGCGGATCACGCCATAGCAACAAGCGGTTTCAATTAGGAGAAAAACCCATGGATACCGAACGGCTCAAAGGTAAGAACATTCTGATCACAGGCGCAGCCCAGGGCATGGGGGCCAGCAACGCAGAATATTTTGCGGCGCAAGGCGCTAATGTCTGCCTTGGCGACATCAACCTGGACGGTGTCAACGACGTCGCCGGACGGATCAATGCCGCAGACAATGGCAAGGCTATCGCCGTGGCAATGAATGTCACGAAGCGGGCGGATCATACCGCTGCCGTTGCCGCCTGTTGCGACGCGTTCGGGTCCATCAATATCATGCTCAACAATGCAGGCGTGAACAAGCCGAAGATGTTTCTCGATATTGACGAGGACAATTGGGACCTGATCATGAACATCAATGCCAAGGGCATGTTGTTCGGTATGCAGGAAGCCGCCAAGCAGATGATCAAGCAGGGGCCGATGGAGGATCATCCCTACAAAATCCTCAATGTCGGTTCGATCGTCTCGCGGACTGCCTTTCTCGATGTGGTGCCCTATTCCTGTTCCAAATACTGCGCGCTGGCCATGATTATCGGCGGCGCGAAGGCGTTGTGGGAACACAAGATCACCGTCAATGGCTATGGTCCGGGCGTGGTGAAGACCGAACTTTGGGAGCAACTCGACAAGGATCTGGTCGAGATCGGCATGTTCGAAAAGGAAGGCCAGTCGATGGATCATCTGGCGCAGACCATGATCCTGATGAAGAAGCTCTCCACACCGGACGATGTCAGAGGCACCGCCGCTTTCCTTTGCTCTGACGAAAGCGATTACATGACCGGCCAGCTGCTGATGATCGATGGCGGCATGATCATGCAGTGACGCGGTTCGCCCGTCCTGCACAGCCGCCCGTCATTGTATGGAAACAGGCGGCGAAAACACATTTTTCCCAAACGGGCCTGAGCGCCCAGGAGACCCGACATGAACCGCGCCCTCACACCGAATATCCTGACACCGGCAGACCTTGAACCGCACTGGAAATGGGAAGGCCGTATTCCGGCCTGGGGTCACACATCCGTTGATTTTGAGCGCCGCATTGACCATGACCGGCTTCGGCGCTACCGGCTGAGCCGGACCAGCCAGGCCCTCAAGGCATCCGATTGCGGCTCACTGCTTCTGTTTGATGTCAACAATATCCGCTACGTGTCCTCCACCAAGATCGGCGAATGGGAACGCGACAAGATGTGCCGGTTCTGCCTGCTGACCGGCGATGATGCGCCCTATGTCTGGGACTTCGGCTCTGCAGCAGTTCACCACAGGAAATATGCCGATTGGCTTGTCGATGATCACTGCCGCGCAGGTGTCGTCGGAATGCGTGGGACGATCCCGCCGTCCTTCGGCCTGATGAAGCGCTATGCCGAAGAAATTGCCGGTCTGATCCGCGACGCAGGGATGATCGATATGCCGGTCGGCGTCGACTACGCGGAAACAGCCATGTTCTTTGCCCTGAAAGAAGCCGGCATCAATGTGGTCGATGGTCAGCAGATCATGCTCAGCGCCCGTGAAATCAAGAACTGGGACGAAATCCAGCTTCTGACCCAGGCCGCTGCAATGGTCGATGGCGTCTACCACATGATCTATGAAGAGCTTAAGCCGGGCATTCGTGAAAACGATATCGTCGCCTTGTCCAACAAGATGCTTTACGAAATGGGCTCTGACGATGTGGAGGCCATCAATGCCATTTCCGGCGAGCGCTGCAATCCGCATCCGCACAATTTCACCGACCGGCTGTTCCGCCCCGGCGATCAGGCGTTCTTCGACATTCTGCAAAGCTACCAGGGTTACCGGACCTGTTACTACCGCACTTTCAACATCGGCACATCGACACCGTCGCAGCGCGACGCCTATGTCAAGGCGCGGGACTGGATTGACGCATCCATAGCTGCGATCAAGCCGGGCGTCACCACCGACCAGGTGGCGAAGCTGTGGCCGAAAGCCGAGGAATTCGGCTTTCCCGATGAACTCAGCGCATTTGGCCTGCAATTCGGCCATGGCCTTGGCCTTGCGCTTCATGAGCGGCCGATTATCAGCCGTGCCGTCAGCCTCGAGAACCCGATGGAAATCCAGACCGGAATGGTGTTTGCGCTGGAAACCTATTGTCCGGCAACAGACGGTTTCTCCGCCGCCCGCATCGAAGAGGAAGTGGTGGTGACGGATACGGGTTGTGAAGTGATCAGCCTGTTCCCCGCTCAGGACCTGCCAATCGCCAACCGCTACTGAGAAACAGCGCCCGGCCCGGTTGGCCGGAGCGCGCGATCAGCGCCTAGGGAGCCATATTCATGAGTGCCGGGAAGAAAGACAAGTCGAACCGCGAGGACTATCTGCGCATGTACCGCCAGATGGTTCGCATCCGCGCCTTTGAAGACAGTGCAAACCAGCTCTATCTGTCAGCCAGAATGCCAGGTCTGACACATATGTATTCCGGTCAGGAGGCGGTGGCTGTCGGCATCTGCGAAGCTTTGACGGTGGACGACAAGATCACCTCGACCCATCGCGGTCATGGCCATTGCGTCGCAAAGGGCGCGAATTTCAAAGAGATGTTCTGCGAGTTGCTGGGCAAGGAGGAAGGCTATTGCCGCGGCAAAGGCGGTTCAATGCACATTGCCGATCAGGCCAATGGCAATCTTGGCGCAAATGCCATTGTTGGCGGGTCGATGGGCATAGCGACCGGCGCGGCCCTGTCGGCCAAACAACTTGGAAAAAACGATGTCACGGTGTGCTTCTTCGGTGATGGAGCTACTGCTCAGGGGCTCTGGTACGAGGTCATGAACATGGCTGCGTTGTGGAAGCTGCCGATCATCTATGCCTGCGAGAATAATGGCTATTCAGAATATACCCGCACCGAGGAGATTGCGGCCGGTTCCATTACGGCGCGCGCCGAGGCTTTCGGAATTGAAAGCCATCAGGTCGACGGACAAGACGTGCTGGCGGTCAACAAGCTTGCCAACGATCTTGTTGCCCGGGCGCGCAAAGGCGAAGGCCCGTTCTTCATCGAACTGAAGACCTACCGCTATCACGGCCACCATGTCGGAGACATCAATCGCGACTATTACCGCCCCAAAGACGAAGAGGCAGAGTGGAAGACAAAACGCGATCCGATCACCAATTTCGGAAAATGGCTTGAAGAGCAGCAGATCGCGACTGCCGAGGAACTGGTCGCCCTCAACAATGACATCAAAACTCAGGCCGAAGAGGCTGTCGCTTATGCCGAACAGGCGCCCTATCCCGACATCAATGAAGTGGACATGCATGTGTTCGCATCCAACGCCGCTTAGGACATAAAATATGCGCGAAATAACGCTTTCCAAGGCTGTAAATGAAGCTATCGCCGAAGAAATGCGGCGCGATCCGACGGTCTTTGTTCTCGGCGAGGACGTCGCCGAGGCGGGCACACCGTTCAAGGTGCTGTCCGGCCTGGTTGAAGAGTTCGGCACCGGCCGTATCATCGATACGCCAATTGCCGAGCCCGGCTTTATGGGCATCGCTGTGGGTGCCGCGATGACTGGATCGCGGCCGATTGTTGATCTGATGTTCGGGGATTTTCTGTATCTGGTGATGGATCAGCTCTGCAATCAGGCGGCCAAAACGCACTATATGTCAGGCGGCAAATTAAGCGTTCCGCTAGTGCTGCGCACCAATCTGGGCGCGACCCGCCGCTCGGCAGCCCAGCATTCGCAATCGTTGCACGCCCTTGTCGCCCATATTCCCGGCCTGAAAGTTGCCATGCCCTCATCCGCCTATGAAGCAAAGGGGCTGATGAAAACTGCAATCCGGGACAATAATCCGGTCGTCATCTTTGAAGACAAGCTGATGTATAATGACAAGGCAGAGGTGCCGGAAGAGGAATATCTTATTCCATTCGGCCAGGCAGAGGTGCTGCGGCAAGGCCGCGACATCACGCTGATTGCCACCTCCTCAATGGTTCAGGTCGCCCAGAAAGCCGCCGCTATACTGGCTGCAGAAGGATTTTCAGCAGAAGTCATTGATCCGCGCACAATTGTGCCGCTGGATGAGGAAACCATCCTGAATTCGGTGCGCAAGACGTCACGCGCCATCGTCATTGATGAAGGCCATCAAAGCTACGGAATCACCGGCGAGATCGCCAGCCGGATCTCGGACAAAGCGTTCTATTACCTCGATGCGCCGGTGCAGCGCATGGGTGCCATGGACGTTCCCGTGCCGTTTTCGCCAGCGCTGGAAGACATCACAGTCCCGACCGCAGAAACAGTTGCGGACCGCGCCCGGCTTTGCCTGCGGGGAGAGCTGTTTCATGCCGCATGACATCATCATGCCGGCACTGGGCATGACACAGGACAGCGGCAAGCTGGTCGCCTGGCTGAAACAGCCTGGCGACGCGGTCAACACCGGTGACCCAATCATGGAAGTCGAGACCGACAAGGCAACCATGGAAGTGGAAGCCCAGTCTGATGGTTTTCTGACAGACGTGACGGCTGCTGCCGGAGACGACGTTCCGGTTGGCCAGGTGGTCGGCAGAATATCGGCAACAACGCAGGACGCTGAAACCCCCACACCCAAGGCAGCAGCTGATGCCAGCGAGCCAGATACATTGCCGGACGGCAAAACCGTCATCATGCCTGCTCTTGGAATGGCACAGGACAGCGGTCTCATCGTGTCGTGGAGAAAAGCTGCAGGCGATGCAGTCAAGGCCGATGATGTGCTGTTGGAGGTGGAAACCGACAAGTCTGTGATGGAGGTGGAAGCCGGTCATGACGGCTATCTCGCCGCCATTCTGGCCAATGCCCAGCAAGCCGTACCGGTCGGCAGCGTCATTGCTGTCATTTCTGCACAAAAGCCGGAAAAACCAGTGCAGCGCAGTGCCGTATCAGCGCCCACACCCGCTGTTGAACCATCTGACGCGCCGCCCTCCGGGCAACAAACGCGTATGGAGACGCAACCAGCGGTCCGTGCCACACAACAGGAAGCAGCGCCACATCCCGGCGGCCGCATCCTTGCCTCGCCAAAAGCACGGCGCATCGCTCTTGAAGAAGGGCTCGATCTTGCACGCCTCTCCGAACACGGTGTTGCACAGCCGTTCCATGTCGCCGATCTGGAGCTACTCCGCGCACTATCGGTTTCCGCAGCTAAACCTGCCGCGAGCGCCGCCCCCGCTGAAAGTCCTGCGCCATCCGCCGCGATGCATATTCAGGCGCGTATTCCCGCGGCAGGGTGCGATGAATTCATCCGCTGGATGGCAGAGGACGGTCATATCGAGCTGAAGCCTTGGTTTGTCTGGTTGCGGTTCGCTGCGTCCGCGCTGCGCAAGGTCACCGGGTTGGAAACTGACGATCTGATCGTCGAAAGCACCGCTCCGAAACAAGCCACGCGGCGCTTTGCGAATCCTGACCGGGCGCGGCTTTCCGAGCCCCGCGAAGATGAGAGCGACACAAAACCGTCGCTCATCCTGCGCGATTTATCCGCAACATTGCTTACCGAAGTTCAGTTGCCGGCCAGCGATGCGCCGGTCCTGACAATCGGGCGTCACCGGGACGATATGTCTATCGGGTTGGATTTCACAGCTGCGCATTTCAGCGAAGATGACGCCGTCGAATTCGTCACTGACTTCGCCGAGCGTATGCAAGAGCCGCTGCGCCACATCGTCTGACAGGGAAGCCTACAATGCAACATACCCAGCTTTATATTAACGGCGAATGGCGCGATGGCGCGGCGCGCGAACGCTTCGACGTCCTCAATCCCGCTACCGAGGAAATCCTTGCCTCCGTCGCGTCTGCCGAAATTGAAGACGCCAATCTTGCGCTTGATGCTGCGCAGGGAGCATTTGCCGATTGGTTCGGCCGCAAACCGCGGGAACGCTCGGAAATTCTGCGCAAGGCATGGCAGCTCATGACTGCGCGGCTTGACGAATTTGCCCGGTTGATCACGCTGGAAAACGGCAAGGCCCGCGCCGATGCGATGGGCGAAGCGACCTATGCGGCGGAATTTTTCCGCTGGTTCGCCGAAGAAGCGGTACGCGCCGATGGCATGATCACTCATGCTCCGGCGTCCGGCGCACGCATCATTGTCCAACACAAGCCTGCCGGCATTGCTGTGCTGGTGACACCGTGGAACTATCCAGCTGCGATGGGCACGCGAAAAATCGCGCCGGCGCTGGCCGCCGGCTGTCCGGTGATCATCAAGCCGGCCTCGGAAACACCGTTGACGATGCTGGCGCTGATGCCTCTGCTGGAGGAAGCCGGCGTTCCCAAAGGACTGGTCAATGTGCTGCCATCCAAGAACTCCGGCAAGCTGGTCGACCATATGCTGCATGATCCGCGCGTCCGCGTGATCTCCTTCACCGGGTCAACCCAGGTCGGCCGCAAACTGCTGCGCTCAGCCGCCGATCAGATTGTCAAACCAGCTATGGAACTGGGCGGCAATGCGCCTCTGATTATTTTTGAAGATGCCGATATCGACAAGGCCGTCGACGGCGCCATGCTGGCGAAGATGCGAAATCTCGGCGAAGCCTGTACGGCCGCCAACCGTTTTTACATCCATGAATCTGTCGCGCCTGCCTTTACATCCAAATTCTGTGCGGCAATGGCCGCGCTGAAGCTTGGCAATGGACTTGAGGACGGGGTCGATGTCGGCCCGCTGGTCAATGCCGATACACGTGACAAGGTGATCGCCTTTGTCGATGACGCAGTTGCCAAGGGTGCCAGGGTGGAACTGGGTGGAACGCGCCCGAACGGCAAGGGATATTTTTATCCGCCGACCGTGCTGTCCAATGTTTCGGAAGACGCTGATTGCGTGCATGACGAGATATTCGGCCCTGTAGCTGCGTTGCAGAGCTTCACAGACGAAGAAGACGTCATCCGCCGTGCAAACAACACCGAATACGGCCTTGTTGCATATGTATTTTCCGAGGATATGAAACGTGCCCTGCGGGTTTGTGAACGGTTGGAATATGGCATGGTCGGGCTCAATCGCGGCCTGGTTTCGGACCCGGCAGCGCCATTTGGCGGGGTCAAGCAGTCCGGCCTCGGGCGAGAAGGCGGCCATGAAGGTATGCTGGAGTTCATGGAGACACAGTATATTTCGGCAGAATGGTGAGATTGCGGTAAATCGCTCCAGCCATCAGGCTCGATTGACCGTCGCTTTCTCGCATCTTCACGCCCGCAAAAGCATTTTAAACCAGACACCAAGGCACATCCGGATGCCATCGATCATCTGTCGGCCTAAGCTCTTGCCCAAAAATAAATTCTCGATGGGGTGAGTGTAGCGACATCCGCGTCGTGCTGCGGCAGATGACCGGTGTTCCGACAATTCAGCAGATATTCATCGGCGGCTAGCATATTGGCGGTGCTACGGAGGCGTTTGATGCGTTCAATGACGGATCGCTGCAGACCTTGTTGAACGAGCACAAAGTCAGTTTCAATCCTGACATGAAGCGCGATGCCTACAGCTTCCTGCCAAGCTGGCTGCATCCACGCTGAAAATGGCGACGGCGCGCTTTAGATCATACGCCGCCGCCAGTTTCGGCAAACCGAACTTACATGTTCATAGCCGAGCCGGGCGTCGCCATCTGTCCCATCATGCCCATCTGCATGTGATATGGCAGCATGCACATGAACATCCAATTGCCTGTTTGCTGCACCTCGACAATAAAGGAAATCTCTCCGCCGGGCAGCAGCAGAGACTTTTCGAACAGGGCTTCATGCTCAAGCAGATTCCAGTCGGCCCGCTTGGCACGGTAGTTCACCGCGGCCATGGCAGGCATCGTCATGAACATGAACTCATGCAGAGTCTGGCCGTCATTGCGCACCGTGAACCGGATCCGTTCACCTTTTGCCACTTCAAGGTTGAGGTCGGAAAATGTCCATTCGGTCATCGACAGAGTGATCTCACGGTCAAAATCACCGTCATCGCTGAAGGCAAGCCCACCCTCCGCCATTTCCATTTCAGCCGTGTCCATGCCATCCATGGCAGTATCATCCGCCGTTGTCATGGTCTCGTTGCCCTTGTTCATGTCCATAGCCGTGTCGCCGGCTGCAGGCATGTCGCTGTCCTTCATGACAGTGCCGTCCGGCATCGTCATCGTGCCCTCGCCATTGCTCATGTCCATAGCGGTGTCACCGGCTGCGGGCATATCGCTGTCCTTCATGACAGTGCCATCCGGCATCGTCATCGTGCCCTCGCCATTGCTCATGTCCATAGCGGTGTCACCGGCTGCGGGCATATCGCTCTCCTTCATGACAGTGCCGTCCGGCATCGTCATCGTGCCTTCGCCGTTGCTCATGTCCATAGCGGTGTCACCGGCTGCGGGCATATCGCTGTCGTTCATGACGGTGCCGTTAGGCATCGTCATCGTGC